>CP066685.1:0-762465 GCA_016432345.1 Candidatus Levyibacteriota bacterium
GATTTGTTTAAATTAAAAGCCAGAGCTGTAAAAGAGGGATTGCCATACCAAACCCTTGTCTCCTCTATTCTGCATAAATATACAAACGAATAAAAATTATTTTTCCAAACTCTGGAGGAAAAGTTTATAATCCTGCTCATCAACATCCCCATCTTTATCATGGGACTGTCGACGAATATAATTAGCAGACAATCTTGATTAAAAAACGGTAGTTATTCGAGAAAGTAGCCTCATAAGGCATCCTCATGTGAGACCGCCACCTGTCTAAATCGTAATTTTTGTTGGGATTATTGTTTTTTCTGATAGTTCCGGGAGAACAGCCACTGGCTTTGATCTTCTGATCTGTCTTTTTGGTATCATAGAGTTTATCCATGAAAATATATCCTTGTTTGGGACAGATTTGTTCGACTACTTGGTAGTCCAACACGTTTGCAGGAGTAACCGTTGTTTTACTAATCAACCCATATCTCATATCAACAGCCGTGTGTCTTTTGTATCCAAACCAGATATTCTTCTTTGATTTTGCTCTCCACCTGACCTCTTTATCAAAAGCATATTCTTTGATTACCAAATTGTTCAGTTTGTCATGACCATCTTTTATTGCACGATCCCGTTCTTCCCATAATGCAGTTTTGGTAATGATGGTTGAGGCATCCATAAAGTAAAAGATGTTACCAAACAGTCCTTCTTTTTGAAGTCTGTCATTAATGGAGTTAAATATATCCGCCAAATGTTTTGTGCCAATTCTTTTTCTGAATTTACCAAAATATGAGTGATCCGGAGTTTTCTCTGTTAACCCAAACCCACAGAACCATCGAATTGCAAAATTCTCACACACTGCTGCCTCCATTTGCCGATCTGAATAATCTTCCCAGAACTGTAAAAGCATTGCTTTGAGTCCTCGAACTGCTGGGATACCTGGTTGTTCTAAATGACTATATGTTTTCTTAAGATCTCCTGCAATTTCATCAAAGTTGATTAACCGATTCAACTTTCGATATGCGTGGTCTGGTTTAATCACCGAGGCAAATATCTGTTCTTCAACTAATGGATCAAGGGCGCCCTGGACAGTGGACATATACAAACTATATCATAAAAACTATGAGGCTACAAGGCTAATTGGGCGACATGCCCAGCATAGCAAAAGTGTATGGAATGTCGTGGGATTCTACAGAGCAGCCTGCTTTACATTAATAAAAAATATTCAAGTGGAACTGAAACGATTTTCTCATCTTCAGACAACTTCAAGGAAGATGTGGAAATAAGAATACTGTAATCTGTTGGTGTCCTTTTCATTGTTTGGATTAGCTGCTCAAATCCTTTTTGTCTATATCCTATCTCCATTGGAATCCTCTTTCTTCCTGCTTGAATAACAAAGTCAGCGCTGGCTGAAGCGCTATCATACGTTAGTGATAAACCAATTTGTGGAGAGAGGAGACGATATAAATATAGTCCTACGACATCAACGAGCAAGGATCCTTTGTAGCTTTCATACTGTACCTGACTACCAATAAGGTTAAAAAACATGCTTCTGTAGGCAGAAGATAAAAAGAGATATTTCGATGATTTCCTTACTTGAGCATAATGCGCGCCAAAAGGGTAGACACGAACTAGTAATTCAGCTTTGGCGCACGTGTCTAATATTTCAATCAACGTATTAATTGAAAGATCAAACATTTCAGAAAGTTTTTTTAAAGAAACGACATCAGCACTGGCTATTGCATATAAAATGTTGGAGATTTTGTTAATAGTTGCGGTATCAAATTTTTTCAACTTTGCAATATCTGTTGTAACTATATTGGTTAACGTCTTTTGGATTGCCTCATAGATTGATGATTCGTTATTAAACCGTAGCGTAAAAGGGAGCGTGCCATAGCGAAGATACGTATCTATAGCAAGTCTGTCAATGGTAGTCCAATACGCAGATACTACCGGTGTTAATTTTTGCAGTTTTTGATAAACCTCTAAAGCGTTTTGTGAGTTAAAAAGTATGGTTTTGAGTTGTATACTGATATCTTGATTAAGTTGTTTCCCCTCGGAAATTAGCATAAATTCTTGAAATGACAGGGGGTAGAGCTTTTCCAGAGCCATCCGGCGGGAGATATCAGCATCTTTTTGCAGAAGTAAAGCAGCCGATCCTGTACAAATCATAAACACATTTTGGCTGCGGTCATAGATACTTTTAAGGGTTGCTGCCCATGAATCCTGATTATGGATTTCATCGAAAAAGAGGTAGACAGGAGTGTCTAGTTTCTCAAAAACTACCCCGATTACCTCTTCATACGCAGAAAGTACATCGTGTATACTTGCTCCAAGTACTTTAACAACCTCATCAACAGAAATGTACAGCTTATGTGTTGACTTAACAGTAAGGCTGGTAAAGATCTGGGCTAAAAGGGTAGTTTTCCCCACCCCTCGGAGTCCCGCAACACCTACCCATCTGGGTTCGCTCTTTTGTGATTGGTAAAAGAGTAAATGTTTTTCAACTGTTTTGGTCTCCTCCCTTTTTAGATATGGTTTACCAGTTTTATCATCCATGGTATATGCAGATAAACGCTCCTTTGCTTGAGCAAGCTGATTTCTGACATAAGAGACTATTTTTTCATGAGTTTGTGCGTCCATACTGATTACTAAATTACCATACTGATATGAAAATGTCAAGTACTATATTATTCTATTGATACAGAGCCAAGCTATTGTCCGAGGCTTTGGAGAAACAGCTTATAATCCTGCTCGTCCACATCGCCATCCTTGTCATAATCCACAGCATTTTTATCTGGACAAGATGGCGTATTCGCCTTTTCTTTGAAGCACTTGGCAATCATTTGATAGATAGGATTGTTTTGATTTTGTGTGTCATTGAGAATGTTGGTTACTTGCGTTGATTGTTGAATATTTCGTTGACTACTCTGTATGATAATGGGTATATCTGTTTGAACTTCATAGACCGCTTCGTTGGTGAAGCCAGACCAATACGCTATATTAAAATCACTTACCTCCATAAATTTATAGAAAATAATATCATTATAAAAAACTTCTAAGATAAATACGCTATTATTTCCACTCGGATAAATTTTTTTATTCCATGGCGCACCTAATGATAGAGTGGTATTTCCAAATGGATTTGGCCCTACAGGAATTATTCCAAGAAAATCTGTAGTTCCTTCGAAGTCTGGAATATTATCGATAAGCTTTTCGCCATATTTTGTTTTTTCCCCATTTGCAGGAATTGATTGAAATATTTTCACTTTTGCACCTTCTATTGGTTTTCCGTTTTTATCTAAAATTTTGAGAATGTTATTTTCTGGGATATCATCTAAATAAATTCCAATATTATATGGAGCATTAAAATTACCAAATTCCTGTGCATTATGCTGATGAAGAATACGATTCAATGCTCCTGCTTGATGAGGTGCATAAAATGGACTATTGCCTACCATAAGATCTTGGGATTTATTATTGTACCAAACGTCCCACCATCCATCCTCTTTTATCATCTTCAAGTATTTTCCTACTACTAAATTTCCCTGTGGATCTTTTACTTCTATCTTGTCACGCTCAACTTGTACGTCAACCGTATATTCATCGACAAGATACCTTGCGTGACTCATTTCGTGAAGAAGAGCCCAATCAACACCAACTAATATAGTTTACCCCAGAATTAGGACAGTAAGCTAAGATAGAATCTGGCAGAAGTTAGGGGATAAAGTATATGGGAAGCATAGGCTTTCTTGATAAACCCATCTTTGTTTCTTGACTGAGGTGTTGGGAGTACCCAATCAGCAGGAAGCTTAATCTGGAGGTAAACATCTGTGTTTGAAGTTTGAGAGATAGGGCTCCCGTTTGGCGCATCGAGAATTTGTAAGTTATCATTGCCACTTGCTTGCTGACGAAGGTTCTGGACGGTAAGGACTGCACCGATGGTAAGTGGAAGAATCAAGATAAAAGCAAGTATGCCAAAAAAATGTTTGATGTTTGGGTTCTTGTTGAGGAAAAAATGGAGACGATAAAAGTAATGTTTTATTTTTGAAGAGATATCTTGCACATTGTCAGTATCTAAAATTTAGGATAGGATGTCAAATCAAAACACTACTGGGGACAAAAACCCATGCCCAAAAGGCCATAGAAACATGGAGGAGAATGGGAAAAATTCTTTCCCTGTCAAGGACAGAACACTATAGTAAAAACCTACTGTTATATGCTATGATAAGTATATGAATATAACAGATTTAAAAAATAAATTATCCCCAATATTTCGTAATTATGGAATCAAGCAAGCCGCTGTGTTTGGATCGGTGTCTCGTGGGGAAGACCGTCCGAATAGTGATGTGGATTTACTTGTAAAACTTGGAGATCAACCAATGGGAATGTTTAAATATATGGGCTTGATAGAAGAAATAGAAGAAAAATTGGGGAAAAAAGTTGATTTATTAACAGAAGGCAGCGTTAATAAATTTTTAGAACCTTATATTACTCCAGATTTAAAAAATATATATGAAGGATGATAATTTTTACATACGTCAAATATTTGATTCCATAGGAAAAATCGAATCTTTTGTGAATAAATTTGATAAGAATAAATTTTTAGCCAATCAAATGGCTCAAAGCGCCGTTATCATGCAGTTGACACTTATCGGAGAAATATCAAAGAAGATTTCAGAAGAAACAAAATCAAAAATAGATTTGCCTTGGAAAAAAATAATCGGTTTTAGAGACAGAACCGTACATGATTATTTTGGCATCAATTTGAACGTGGTTTGGGACACAATTATTATTGATTTACCACAATTAAAAAAAGCGTTACAGAAAATTTCTGAGTAAAAGCCCCAAAAACAAGAAAACAATAATAAATATCTATGGAACAAGGACTTACCACAAAAGAGGCAGAAGAAAAACTGCAGCAGTTTGGCAAAAATGAAATCCAAACAGAGGAAAAAATTTCGGCCATTGGCATTTTTCTTTCGCAATTTCCCACCCTCTTAAACGCTATTTTAGCAACGGCAGGAGTTTTATCTATTATTATTCACGATATTCTTGATGGCGTATTTATTTTTACCATTCTACTTGTTAATGGCATTGTTGGATTTATTCAAGAATATAATGCCGAAAAATCACTGCAAAAATTAAAAGATTTTCTTACTCCCACAGCCCGCGTTATTCGAGATGGGAAAGAAGTGCAAATTGCAACATTTGATATTGTTCCGGGTGACATTATCAAACTTTTCGAAGGCGAGCGCATCCCAGCCGATGGCATACTGGTAAGCGAAAAATATATCGAAGTTGATGAATCTATTTTAACAGGAGAATCACTTCCTGTTGAAAAAAAACACAACGACGACGTGTTAACAGGATCACTTGTTATCAAAGGTCGGGGAAACACGCTGGTAACCAAAACAGGCATGCAAACAAGTTTGGGCAAAATTGCCCAGACACTTTCTTCTATAGAAACAGATAAAACACCCCTGCAAATAAGACTTGACACTTTAGGAAAAACGCTCTCGTTTATAGCAATTGGCATTTCACTACTGCTTATTCCTATTGGCTTATCCCAGGGAAAAATGCTGTTTCCTCTTATTCTTCTTGCCGCCAGCATTGCTATTGCCGCAATCCCGGAAAGCCTGCCGGCAATTATTACCATTGCCCTAGGCATTGGCACTAACCGCATGGCAAAAAAGCACGCCATTGTCAGACACATGCCGGCTGTGGAAACACTTGGCAGTGTCCAAATTATCCTAACCGATAAAACAGGCACGCTGACTCAAAACGCCATGATAGTAAAAAAGTGCTTTTTAGAAACTGGCGCCAAAAAAGAAGATATGCTCAAAGCGTGTCTTTTTGGCAACACTGCCTCACTAATTGAAAAAACCGATGGAAGCGTCAGTTGGGAAGTGGTTGGAGATAAAACCGATGGAGCGCTCCTGCTATGGACAAAAGAACAAAAAGAAAATACATCTTCTCTTACTGCTGGAATAGTTGTTGATGAGTATGTCTTTGATCCAATCACAAAAACAGTAACTACTGTTTTTAAGCAAACGAAGTCTGCAAAAGATCTAACCGTTTTTGTCCGAGGCGCTCCAGAATTTGTGTTAGCAAATTGCCGCATTAGCCCAGAAAAAAAAGACGCAACAACCCGCGCATTTAACCACTATGCGACAGAGGGGTTGAGGGTTATTGGATTTGCCGCAAAAACCATAACTACTCACACCAAAAAACGAAAAGAGTTAGAGCAAAACCTTACATTCCTTGGTTTTATTGGCATTTACGACCCGCCTCGAGAGGAAGCGCAAACTGCAATACTCACCGCAAAACAAGCAGGAGTACAACCAATTATGGTTACCGGAGACAACGATCTTACCGCCCTGGCAATTGCCAAAGAGGTCGGACTTATCGAAGAAAAAGAAGAAATTATGACGGGTGATACTATGCAAAAATTATCTGATGATAAGCTTATAAAGCTATTGCCAAACATTCGTATTTTTGCCAGAGTCAAACCCGAAGACAAACTTCGACTGGTCGAGCTTTACAAAAAACAGGGATTTGTGGTTGGGGTAACCGGGGATGGAGTTAATGATGCCCTCGCATTAAAACGGGCGGATGTTGGCATTGCCATGGGAGAAACAGGCACAGATGTAGCCAAAGAAGCTGCAGATATTGTACTTACCGATGATAATTTTTATACACTTGTTAAGGCAATCGAAGAGGGAAGAAAAATTTACGACAATATCTTAAAGGCTATTACCTACCTTCTCTCCGGCAATTTAGCCGAACTTTCCCTGGTATTTTTTGCGATACTCTTTGGACTTCCCCAGCCGCTTTTGCCAACCCAAATCTTATGGATTAACTTAGTTACCGACGGGCTTCCGGCGCTTGCTCTAGCAGGAGACACAAAAGACAAAGATCTACTAAATCGAAAACCCAGGGATCCAAAAAGCGTTATCCTGACCAAAAATAGGATAATTTTTATTGCTGTTGTTGGATTTGGACTTTCTTTTTCTCTCTTACTGCTTTACAAAATACTCTTGGGTAGTTTTTCGGAAACCTTTGCCCGAACTATTACCTTTAATGCTCTTATTATTTTCCATCTTTTCATCGCGCTGGTGGTAAGAAAAGGGTCATTTTTTCGGCCAAATAGACTTTTGGTTATTACCTTTATCTTAACACTTCTGCTACAGCTAATAATTACCACCATTCCCTTTTTCCAAAACATCTTCCATCTGGGATTTTAAATGAGTTTTTGCTGATTTTTTGTTTCGTGAGGAAATAGAATTTTTAGATGTTCGTATGCGGCTTTGGTGACAACTCTGCCACGAGGTGTCCGCTTGATAAACCCAAGCTGTAATAAATACGGCTCAACCACTTCTTCTATTGTCCCCACATCCTCTGTTATTATTGAAGCAATAGTTTCTATACCCACTGGCCCTCCTCCGTGCTTTTCTATAATTGACAAAAGAAGCCGTCTGTCTCCGCTATCAAGTCCGACCGAATCAACTTCCAAAAGCCGCAAAGACTCATCAACAAGCTCTTTGGTAATATGTCCTCCTCCTTTTACTTGAGCAAAATCTCGGCTGCGTTTTAACAATTTTAAAGCAATTCTGGGTGTGCCGCGCGCCCGCTTGGCCAGCTCATGCAAACTTTCTTTATCAATTTGTATTATTAGCTTTTTAGCCGCATTAACAATAATATGCTCTAAATCCAAAGGTTCATAAAAACTCAAACGGTGAACAACACCAAACCTATCCCGCAAGGGAGCTGATAAAAGACCAGCTCTAGTTGTGGCGCCAATAATAGTAAATTGCGGCAAATCAAGACGCAAAGTCCTGGCAGACGGGCCTTTCCCTAAAACTACATCCAAGGCATAATCCTCCATGGCAGGATACAGCGTTTCTTCAACCACCTTATTTAATCTATGAATCTCGTCAATAAATAAAATGTCTCCCTTTTCCAAATTAGTTAAAATTGCTGCCAAATCACCAGCCCGCTCAATGGCCGGACCAGAGGTAACACGAATGTTACTACCCATTTCCTTGGCAATTAAATGAGAAAGAGTTGTTTTTCCAAGTCCTGGCGGGCCGTATAGTAGCACGTGCTCAACTGCCTCTTGTCTCTTTTTGGCAGCAGTAATGGCAATTTGCAAAGACTCCTTAACTCCTTTTTGACCAATAAACTCCTCCCACCCTTTTGCCCGAAGAGAGGTAAAAATAACTTCTTCTTCCGGAGTAACTGCTTCAACCTCGCGCTCTACTTTTTGTTTAGTCATAAAATTTACTTCCCCAAATATTTAAGCGCCAACTTTATTTTCTCTTCTGCTGTTTGTCCGTCTTTTTGAATATTTCTAATGGCTTCCTGCGCTTCTTTTGCAGTAAATCCAAAATGCTGCAGTGCCGTAATCACCTCATTATTTTTTTTGCCAAACCCATCAGAATCTCCTATTTCTGCGTTTAAATCTAGCTTACCTTTAAGCTCTATTATTATTTTTTGAGCATTTTTTTTACCAAGTCGTGGGACACCTGTAAAAAAATCTACATCTCCTCGATAAATCGCATCAATAATTTCACTACCTGTCCCAATGGCAAAAATTCCCACAGCAGTTTTAGGCCCAATGCCCGAAACGCTAATTAATTTTTCAAAAAGTTTTAAGTCGGATAAATTGGAAAATCCATAGAGCTCCAAAAGATCCTCCCGCACATGTGTATAAGTAAAAATCTTTATTGTTTGTCCCAAAGTTAATGAGGAAAGTAAATTATTTGAAACAAGCACCCTATATCCAACACCATTAACATCTAAAATTATATAAGGGGTATCAATGGTATCTAAAATTCCCTTTAAGGCAGCAATCATAAAAAGTACTGTGATTATAACATACTCATTTTTGCAGAAAGGGCATGCGTTATGGCAACGGCGAGCGCATCTGCAGTATCATCAAGTTTTGGCACACTATCTAATTTGAGTAATATCTTTACCATCTGTCCAATCTGATTTTTTTCTGCCCTGCCATAACCGGTTAAAGCCATTTTTACTTGCAGCGGCGTATATACCGAAACTGGTAAATTATGCTGCCCTGCGCAAAGCAGTACCACTCCCCGCGCCTGGCCAACAACCAAGGCTGTTTTACTATTGGTGCCAAAAAATAATTCTTCGATTGCCAAAACATCAGGTTTGTATTTTTTTATAATGCTAGTAATTTCTTTATAAATCTGCAGCAATCTTTCTTCGTTTTTTTGCTTTGCATCCGTCTCGATACAACCATAACTGTGAACTGTGAACTGTGAACTGTGAACTTTTACGATCCCCCATCCCATTCTTCCTATTCCCGGATCAATTCCTAAAATAACCATAGCAGGTAGATTATACCATTCAATTATGGTATACTACTCTTTATGTCAAAGAGACCAACACTCAAGGTAGAAAAACGAACTGTTTTAGGC
Source organism: Candidatus Levyibacteriota bacterium (assembly GCA_016432345.1). Taxonomy (GTDB): domain Bacteria; phylum Patescibacteriota; class Microgenomatia; order Levybacterales; family UBA12049. The sequence goes on from CP066685.1 coordinate 9,426, forward strand.
GAAAACGTTAAAAAACTCCGAAAGACTGGGATTTTCCCCGCCAACATCTACGGCAAAGACATTAAATCTCTTGCTGTCCAAGTTCCCTACAAAGATTTTGAAGCCGTGTACAAAGACACAGGTGAAACAGGTCTTGTTGATCTGCAAGTAGACGGACAAATTCGCCCAGTCCTTATTCATAACGTCCAAAAAGACCATCTTACAAAAACTCCCCTACATGCAGATTTTTACCAAGTAAACTTGAAAGAAAAAGTAAAAACCATGGTTGCTGTTGCCACTATTGGCGAACCAAAAGCAGTTACCGATAAACTTGGACTTTTAATGCAAACCCTTCATGAAATCGAAGTTGAAGCTCTTCCTGCCGATTTACCAGAAAAAATCGAAATCAACATCGAGCATTTGGCAAATGTTAATGATCAAATTACTATTGCTGACATTAAAACACCAACTGGTGTTACTATTTTAACCGATCCAGGACAAGTTATTGTAAAAATTGTAGAACTTGTTACTAAAGAAGCAGAGGCAGAAGCAAAAGCAGAAGCTGCTGCTGCAGAAGCTGCCAAGGCCGAGCTTGCTCCTGCCGAAGAAGGAGCGCCAGCCGAAGGTGCCGCCCCCGCTAAAAGCTCTGGCGAGCCAAAAGGAGAAAAACCCGCAGAAGCACCAAAAGAAGAATCAAAATAGTTTTTTAAGCCTTTGTCCCTCTTCAAAATTCGGATCAAGCAAAAACACCTTATCTAAATACATTTTTGCTTTTTCTTTATTACCTAATTGATACTCTAAAACCGCTAACTGAAAATACCCATCCCGATAATTTTTGTATTTATTTATCACCTTTTCCCAATATTCAACCTTTAAAATTAACTCTTTCCGCTTGACCTCTTCTAATTTCTTGTCCTGAAAATGCTTATATGTCTGTATGCTCGAAATCACAAACATTATAACCAACAATAAAGCTATAAATCCTCCTATAATCCATTTCCAGAAAGTTTTATCAAAAAAAGATTTTGCGGGAATAAATCGGTAAATACTCGGGAAATTAACCTGGTTTTTCTTTTTTTCAGGCTCAACCTCTTTCTTTTTTCGTTTAAAAAATTTAAGCGGTTTTATTTTGGCCATGCAGATACCATTATAGACTCTTTAGCCCCAAGGCGCTTATATATCTCCTCTGTCACAAATGGCATAAAAGGATGAAGCAACTGCAAAAGAATAGCGTATAGCGTATAGAGAATAGTATAAGAATTTTCGTCGAGGCGGTTTTTGACGTCTTCGATATAAACATCGGCAAACTCGTGCCAGATAAATTCGTAGAGCCTCTCTGCGGCAAAATTAAACTGATAGTTATCAATATATTTTGTTATATCCCCTATTAGTTTTTCAATTTCTTGAATCATCTTTTTATCATTCTCATGCTTTTCATGTTTTAATAATTCCCCATTATTCACCTGCCGTTTCATTTCAATAAATCGTCCTATATTCCATAATTTATTAGTAAACTTTCTCGCAGCATCAAGTTTTGGATAAGAAAGACTCTGATCATTTCCCGTTGCGTTTCCATACACCAAAGCAAATCTTACTGCGTCCGCGCCATATTGCTCAACCAGTTCCAATGGATTTACTACATTCCCCTTAGATTTACTCATCTTCTTACCATATGGATCGTTAACAATCCCATGAAATAGCACATTTTTAAATGGTATTTTCCCTGTTCTATACATACTCATCATAACCATTCTTGATACCCAAGCTTTTAAAATATCATAAGCAGTTTCCATAACGCTTGTTGGATAAAACTTTTCAAAATCACCTGGTTTTGTCGTCTGTAATGTTACGTATGGCCATTGACTCGATGAAAACCAAGTATCAAATGTGTCTGTATCCTGCTCCCATTCTTCTCCTTTTGGCGCCTCCCCTTCTGTTACCACCCATTCTCCTGTTTTTTTATTTTTCCAAGCAGGAATTCTAATCCCCCACACAATTTGGCGAGAAATATTCCAATCGCGCAAATTCTCCAGCCATTGAAAATAGATGTTTTCAAAATTTTTGGGGAAAATGCGAATTTTACCTTCTTTTACAACTTCTATTGCTTCTTTTTTTAACTTATCTACCCTCATAAACCATTGCTCTTTGGGTAATGGCTCAAGCACTGATTTACATTTGTAACAAAGGTTTAGGCGCGTCACGTAGTTTTCATCAATTTTCTCAATCAACTCTTTTTGCTGCATTTCCTCCACAATAGCTTTCCGCGCCTGTTTAACAAAGAGGCCCGCAAATTTTCCAGCATGCTGATTTAGCTTGCCATCAAAATCAATCACCTGCTTCATGGACAAATGATGCCTTTTTCCTGTTTCGAAATCGGCAAAATCATGGGCTGGTGTAATTTTTACTACTCCTGTCCCAAAATTTGGATCAACCGATTCATCGGCAATTACTTTTATTTTTGCTTTTCCTAAAACTGTTTCTATATCTATCTCTTGTCCAATATACTGTTTATACCGCTTGTCATCTGGATTAACTGCTACCGCAGTATCACCAAATTTTGTCTCGGGTCTGGTGGTGGCTAAAACCAACGAGCCATATTTTATGTAATACAAAGGCGCTTGACGTTCTTCATGCGCCACTTCCAAATCAGAAAAAGATGTGCCATCAACAGTGCAGTAATTTACCAAACGATAATCGCGGTAAATAAGACCTTCGTCAAACATTTTTTTAAATGTTTTATAAACCAATTTGGTAATATCTTTGTCAAGAGTATATTTTTCCCGACTCCAATCCAGAGAAAACCCAAGTTTTCGCAATTGATTTTGAATTCCTCCCCGATGATCTTCCACATATTCCCAAATCATTTTATAAAGCGTTTCCTGGTCGTAATCGAGTCTCGACTTACCTTCGAGCTTTAACTTTTTTTCAAACACAAACTGCGTTTCTATACCTGCGTGGTCAGTTCCAGGAAACCACAAAGCAGCATCACCAAGCATCCTATGATAACGGATTAAAATATCCTCTACTGTAAACATGGCGTGGCCAAAATGAAGCGCGCCATTGGCATTTGGCGGTGGCAAAATTATGGTATATGGTTTGCCGTTTGGGTTGACTTCGGGCTTAAAATAACCTTTCTCTTCCCACTCTTTATAAATTTTTTCCTCAACGTCTTTGTGATTATAAACTTTATCCATACAGTTATTTTAACATTTACCTTATCCTCTTGACAAATCATACAAAAACTGTATAATTGTATTACTATGCAAAGAATCGTTGTGCAAGTTCCTATGAGCCGTGAATTAAAAGAAAAAGCAGAGATTGTATCTTCTGATTTAGGATTCTCTTCTATACAAGAAGCAATCCGTGTGCTTTTAACCAAGCTTTCTAAAAAAGAGTTTCGCTTAAAAGTAGAGGAGAATAATGAGCAGCCTAGTAAATATTTACTTTCTGCAATGAAACGGGCACGAAAAGACAGGCTTGCTGGAAAAGCATCTCCTGTTTTTGATAATGTTGAAGATAATCTTAAATACCTCGATGAGCAGGGTATATGAAAATTCAATACCACCCTGCTTTCCTTAAAAATCTTAAAAAACTAGACGTAAAAATCCGCAAAAGCTTTAGAAAAAGAATCACAGTCTTTTTAAAAAATCCTTATGATTCCGAGCTGAATAATCACGAACTAAAAGATGAATATCAAGGATACCGAAGTATTGATATTACTGCTGACTATCGAGCAATATATGAGGAAATAAACGAAGACGGTAAATTTATTACCTATTTTTTCCTTATTGGAACCCATGAACAACTTTACGACAAGACGCTTAACAAGAATTAAAAACATCTCTTTTCCCGAGTATTTCCCGATCTATTCCCGATCATTACTTCATTACTTACTGATATAATACGTTTATGCACAAACGGATTGCTATGTTTTCGGTTCATACCTGCCCTCTGGCATTTGAGGAAGGTAAAGAAACCGGCGGCATGAATGTATACGTTATGGCTCTTGCTCAAGAACTGGTAAAAATCGGCTACATTGTTGACATCTTTACCCGCTCACAAAGCCAAAAGCATAAAAAAATTGTTAATGTTTCTCCCCGTCTTCGCGTTGTCCATCTTGTGGCAGGAAAAGAAAAACCTCTTCCTAAACAGCAGCTTCTACAATATATTGACGAATTTACAAATAGTTTTCTTGCTTTTACACAAAAAGAAAATCTTGAATTTAACCTTTTCCATGCACACTATTACCTTTCGGGAAAGGTCTGTCAAAAATTACGAGCAATTGGACTAAATATACCTTTTATTATGACATTTCATACCCTGGCGTTAATGAAAAACCTTGTTGCAAGAGACGAGCTTGAACGTGAAGGAAAAGAACGTATTGATGCCGAAATTACCCTTGCCAAAGAAGCAAATTATATCATCGCATCAAGTCAAACGGATGCCCAATACCTGCAATACCTATATAGCTGTGATAAAGATAAAATTACAGTTGTTTATCCAGGCGTGGACGCACACCTTTTTTTACCAATGGATAAACAAAAAGCCAAAAAACATGTTGGCGCAGACTTTAACCACAAACTTGTTTTGTATGTAGGCCGAATCGAACCGCTTAAAGGCATTGATATGCTGATTTATGCCCTAAAAATTATACTTGAACAACATCCAAACATTAAAGTTTGCCTATGGATAATTGGCGGCGATGTGTCGCAAAAAAAACATCTTTGGTCAAACGAACTCCAAAGACTAGAAAAATTACGGCAACTGCTCAATATAGAAACTATGGTCTATTTTGTGGGACAAAAACACCAGCACGAACTTCCCTATTACTATAATGCGGCAGAACTGGTAGTAATGCCATCGCACTACGAATCTTTTGGTATGGCGGCAATTGAAGCAATGAGTTGCGGTGTGCCAGTTATTACCACCAATGTTTCGGGCGTTACAGATATTTTGGATAAACGGCACCAGCAGTTAATTACTGCTGTCAATAATCCTCTTCTTCTCGCCTCGCAAATTATTAAACTTCTTACAAATGAAGAAGAATACAAAAAAATAAGTACACAGATCCAAAAACAGGTGCGGGATCTTTCCTGGCAACAAATCTCGCAGAAAATATCAAGAGTGTATAAAAAATTCTTATGAATAAGACATTTTATATCTTTCGCCATGGCCTATCCACAAAAAGCCTGTTTGGATATGGCGACAAAATAGTTACTGCAGAACTTCTTCCCGAAGGCAAACCGCCGATTAAAAAAATGGGTAAATATTTAAAAAATGTTTCTACAGATTTCTGTGTCCGCTCGGAATTTATTAGATGCCAGCAAACTTCAGATATTATCGCAAAAGCTACTAATAAAAAATTTATTAACGACAAAAGGCTTAATGAATATAACGATGAAACCTTTGACAACTTGCGAGATCGGACAAAGGACTTTTTGGAAAATATTGAAAAATCAAACTATAAAGATATTCTTATTTGTACCCATGGCGCTGTAATTGCGGCTTTGAAAAATCTTATTTTAAAAAACAAATTTACCATATTTCAGTTATATGATTATCCAAAAACAGGAATGCTATTAATAATAAAAGAAGGAAAAATTGAAGAGATAGATTTTAACTAAATGCTAATTTCCCTTTTTGTTTTTATGCCACTGCCAGACAGACTCAATAATTGTTTGCAAATCTGAATATTTTGGAGAAAACCCAAGCTCTTTTTTTATGTTTGTGGGATCAGCAATAAGCGTTTGTGCATCTCCCGGTCGCCTCTGTGCTTCTTTAACTAAAAAATCAATCCCACTGACTTTTTTTACCATCTCAATTACTTCTTTGTTGGAATAACCATTTCCTGCTCCGACATTATAAAAATACCCACCATTCTCTTTTTGCAGTTTTTCAAGAGCTAAAAGATGCGCTTCCACCAAATCTACAACATGAATATAATCCCTAATGCAGCTGCCGTCTTTAGTGTTGTAATCTGTGCCATATAAAACAAATTCTTTGTTGTCTATGGCCGCTTTAATAGCAAGCGGAATAATATGTGTTTCGGGACTGTGATCTTCGCCAAAACTGCCATCAAGCGATGCTCCTGCGGCGTTAAAGTAACGAAGAGAGACAAAAGACAATCCATAAATTTTTTGGTACCAGGACAGGATTTTCTCAACCATTAGCTTACTTTCTCCATACGGATTGGTTGGATGTTGTGGATGGTCTTCTGGAATCGGCACCTTAATTGGATTTCCATATACTCCGGCAGTTGAGGAAAAAATAAAATGTTTTACCTGGTGCTTTACTACTTGTTCTATTAAAAGCTGAGAGGCAGTGGTATTTTTATAAAAATAGAGGCCCGGGTTTTGCATGGACTCCTCCATAGAAATATAGCCTGCAAAATGCATGACACCATCAAAATTATACTTGCTAAATACTTCACTTAAACTTTTATCTAAAATATCTAGTTTAATAACCTCTGCTCGTTTATCAACTGTTTCTTTATGTCCTCTTTCAAAACTATCCAAAATAACAACCTCGTAACCTTTATCTAACAATCCATTAACGGCAAAACTGCCAATATAGCCTGCTCCCCCAGTCACCAGTATTTTCATTCTTTTAGTCTAGCAAATAAGACTTGCATTATAAAGTACCCTTTATGTATAATCATTTTTATGGCAACAGAAGACAATAATCCATGGAAAAGGTCTCAAGAAAAGCTGCGGGCTATTGCCAAAAAAATACATCTTGACCCACTGCTTTTAGCCGAGCTTGAAGAGCCAGACAGAATCATCACCACTTCTCTTCCTATTCGCCTCGATAACGGCAACATCCAAACATTTACCGGCTACCGCGTCCAACACAACAACGTCCTTGGCCCATACAAAGGCGGCATCCGTTACCACCCACAGGTTTCGATGGACGAAGTAAAGGCATTGGCCTTTTGGATGACTGTAAAATGTGCTGTTATTAACGTGCCGTTTGGCGGTAGCAAGGGCGGTATTACGGTTGATCCAAAGTCGCTGTCTGAAAATGAATTACGAGAACTAACTTATGTATTTTCCAGAAAGCTAGCGCGTGCCATTGGGCCAGAAATAGACGTTCCGGCGCCAGATGTTAATACCAATCCAACAATTATGGGCTGGCTTGTTGAAGAATACGAAAAACAAGTCAAAAGTCAAAAGTCAAAAGTCAAAACTTCTTTAACAGATAATCAATTAAAAGCTGTTGTTACCGGCAAACAGGTCGACCAAGGCGGATCACTAGGCCGAACCGAAGCAACAGGACTTGGCGGATTCTACGCCCTAATGCATGTCTTAAAAAAGCTTGGGTTAAATCCAAAAGATATGACTGTGGCTGTCCAGGGATTTGGCAATGTTGGCTACTATGCCGCAGAGTTTTTCTATAAAGAGGGTATAAAAGTTGTCGCAGTATCTGATTCCAAAGAGGGTATCTATGTAAAAGAAGGACTTAATCCAGATAAAACCTTAGCGTGCAAAAAAGAAAAAGGTATGCTTTCAGGCTGCTATTGTATTGGATCAGTCTGTGATGTAAAAAATGGCAAACAAATTACCAATAAAGACTTGCTTGAACTTCCGGTCGATATTTTAGTGCCGGCCGCCCTTGAAAATGTGATCACAGCAGAAAATGCAGCTAATACAAAAGCAAAAATTATTCTGGAACTTGCCAACGGACCAATAACAATCGAGGCCGATACAATTCTTGCACAAAAAGATACTATGGTAATTCCCGACATCCTTGCCAATTCCGGCGGGGTATGTGTTTCTTACTACGAATGGTATCAAAATATGCATAACGAAAAATGGACAAAAGAAGATGTATTTAAAAAACTCAAAAAACAGATGGAAGAAGCAACTAACGATGTATGGACAATAAGTAAAGAAAAAGGGGTATCACTTCGCGACGCAGCATATATAGTAGCGCTCCAAAGAATACAAAACGCATGGAAACATGAACATTGATCAACTAATCCACACTGCTCTATTTTCTGACTTTGAAGAGGAGAAAAAAACTGCACGTAATCGTATTCGTTCTCTTGCAAAGGAAAAGGGCATTATCTCCTCCTCTATCTATCCCTTTTATATGGCACTAGGACAGGATGAAGCACCAACATCCTTTACCGTACCGGCAATAAATATTCGTACATTAACCTACCAAACAGCAACGATTATTTTTTTCCTTATGCAAAAACATCATATTGGCCCGGTGGTATTTGAAATCGCCCGGTCAGAAATCGACTACACTGACCAACGGCCGGATGAATACGCTATTGCCATCCTTGCTGGGGCAATAAAAGCTAACTACAAAGGCCCTGTTTTTATTCAAGGCGACCATTACCAATTAAGTAAGAAAAAATATACAGAAAATCCGGCTGCAGAAGTACAAAAGATAAAAGATTTAATTAAAGAATCAATAGAGGCAGACTTTTTGAATATCGACATTGATGCATCTACCTTAGTAGATCTCGAAAAACCTACGCAAAGCGAACAACAACAAGATAACTACAATGTTACAGCCGAACTTACCGAATACATAAGGAATCTTGAGCCCAAAAATACTACTATCTCCATAGGCGCTGAAATAGGCCATATTGGAGGAAAAAATTCTACACCGGACGAACTTAAGGCATTCATGGAAGGCTATCTTCCAAAAATCCAATCACTCAAAGGCATTAGTAAAATTAGCGTCCAAACAGGTACATCTCATGGCGGTATTCTCCTACCAGATGGCGGCATGGCAGACGTCAAACTGGATTTTAACGTGATAAAAGAAACCGGAGCTGCTGCGCGAAACACCTATCATCTTGGCGGCGTTGTCCAACATGGGGCATCAACTTTACCGAATGAACTTTTTGGAGAGTTTCCCAAAAACAAAACCCTCGAAATACACTTAGCAACCGGTTTCCAAAACATTGTCTATGACAATATACCAGTTGCTCTACGTGAAAAAATGTACGAATGGATTAAAAATAACTGTAAGAAAGAATGGGAAGAAGACTGGAACGAAGAACAATTTATTTACAAAACCCGTAAAAAAGCCCTGGGGCCATTTAAAAAACAGCTTTTTGAACTAGGAGGAAAAGATAAACAAAAAATCCTGGCGGGACTCGAAAAACAACTGTCTTTTCTCTTCCAAAAACTCAATGTGATAGATACAAAAAAATTTATTGAGAAACTATACTAACTATACCCCCACGTCAGTCAGACCTACTTACTGCTGTATGCTATACTAAAATAGTATGGAAGAATATAAAAATTTCAACAAACGATTAAAAATACTAGTAAGTAAACGCAGAGATTTGATTGTAAATACTTTATCCAATATATTTACCATGAGATTAATTGGTAATAAAACCCACGAAGACTTAGCTGAAATAGGCATGGCCGAGTTTATTAACCAATTTATGTATGATTTTAAAAGTATTCATGTTGGAAAAGATTTTTTTCGGGCTAAGGAACGAGAAGAAGATATCGTGATTATTAACGAGGTTACTAAATCGCAATTTCCGTTGAGCCTAAAGGCTTATGGGGATGGTCCTTTACAACTCTCTACAGACTCCGATCAAAAGATGTTCCCCTATCTTGAATCCCAAGGTAAAGAAATTACCAATAAAGACCAGATTGCGGTCATATTTGCAACACATGAATTCGCGGACTTTAATAATATAAACGTTATGCCGCTTATTTACAATGAAAAAAATAAACAATGTAACATAATGGTTTTTGACCATGCAAAAGCAATTAAAAATACAGCGCGCATTTTATATATAGGAAAGGGAGAAAACTACGGAAATAAAAAGACGGGCACACCCAATTTATATGTTTTTAGATGATAAGAATAATTATATTTGTGAAGTTCGTTATGGTGGCGCATCGGCAAATGCGCTTCAAAGAGGACTTTGGACAAATACAAAAAATGCCATTTTTTATTTTGACAGTATCACCAATGGCTGGATTGATTATTCACATAATCTAACGTTAGTCAGATTATTTAGTCTTGCATTAAATAGCACCGAAGAAAGCCATAAACAAGCAAATGAAATTTTGCAAAAAGATATTGATAGATTAAAAAACTTATGATCAATCAACAAATAAATATATTTGGCAAATCAGTTTTAACAACACCTAAAACAGAAGGGATAAAATACGCGGGGTCAAAGCTAAAAATTCTACCGTATATTGTTGAGATACTGGCTGACTTAAGCGATGTTAAAAAAGTCTTGGATGGTTTTACGGGGACAACCCGTGTGGCGCAAGCTTTGGCACAGCTTGGATATGATGTAACCGCGAGTGATATTTCTGCTTGGTCTGAAGTTTTTGCCAACTGTTATCTAAAATCGAGTAAGCCAGATAAATTTTATCAGGATATTATTAATCACCTAAACAGTCTACAGGGTTATGATGGTTGGTATACAAAGCATTATGGAGGTGAATTAGCAAGTAGTAATAAAAGACCATTTCAAGCAAAGAATACACGTAAACTAGATTCAATAAGAGATGAGATTGAAAAATTGAATTTGGAATGGGTTGATAAATGTGTAATTTTGACCAGTTTAATTTATGCATTAGATTCTGTTGACAGCACGCTTGGTCATTATGTCGCATATCTTTCAGCATGGTCGCCACGATCAAACAATAATTTATTCTTAAAACTACCAAAAAGATTCAAAAGTGATGGCACGCATACAACAATTCAAGGTGATATTTTTAAAACAATCGTTGACAGTGAATATGATTTAGCATATTTTGATCCACCTTATGGTTCTAATAACGAAAAGATGCCTCCAAGCAGGGTACGCTACGCGTCCTATTATCATATTTGGACAACTATTATAAAACATGATAAGCCAGTTGTTTTTGGAAAAGTAAATCGTCGGGAAGATAGCAGGGATTTAGTAGCAAGTTCGGTTTTTGAAGAATTTAGAAAAGATGAAAATGGTTCTTTTATCGCTATGCAGGCATTACGCAGGCTGGTGAAACAAACAAAAGCGCGCTATATTTTATTATCATATAGTTCTGGTGGTAGGGCCACAAAACAGGAACTGAATGATATAATCAATGAGTCTGGTAAATTATTAAAAGCAGTTGAAATTGATTACAAAAAGAATGTAATGGGAAATATGCGCTGGACAAATGAATGGATAAATAGCGACGGGAAATATCATGAATACTTGTTTTTAATGGAAAAATCCACCAAAAAAGAATTACCAAAATATTTTCCCAATCTAACACAACCATCTATAAACTATGCACATCCCAACGCTTACTGATATCATTTTACAAGAACAACAAAAAGCTCCAAACGCTAAAGGGAATCTAACCCTTATTTTAACCCAGATAGTCGACGCGGCAAAAATTATTGCCAGCCATGCCAACCGCACGGGATTGGTTGATATTTTAGGCAAAACCGGCAATAAAAATGCCTACGACGAAGAAGTCCAAAAACTCGATGAGTTTAGCAATAATTTGCTTGTCAAAACGCTTTTTGAAAGTAATCAAGTGTATGCAGTTGCTTCCGAAGAACTTCCCGACATTCTTTATTCCCCAACAAAAACAGGTGATTATATCGTCTTTTTCGATCCGCTTGACGGGTCGTCTAACATAGACACTAACGGCCCCATTGGCACAATCTTTTCTATCTATCACAAAAACGATACAGTTTTACAAAAAGGAAATAAACAAATAGCAGCAGGCTATATTTTATACGGCCCAAGTACGATATTTGTGTATGCGTCACAATATTCTATTAACGGTTTTACTCTTGACCCGTCAATCGGCAGTTTTTTACTTTCTTTTCCCAATATTAAAATCCCCAAAAAAGGAAACATTTATTCCATCAACGAAGGCAACTACGAGCTATTTGACGAGCACACAAAAAAGTATCTTGCTCACCTAAAAACAACTAAGTCATATAAAGCCCGTTACATTGGTTCTATGGTGGCCGATATGCACCGAACATTGTTAAAAGGCGGCATATTCCTCTACCCCAGTGATAGTAAAAATAAAGAAGGCAAACTACGATTATTATTTGAAGTGAATCCCATGGCTTTTTTAATTGAAAAAGCCGGCGGCATGGCTGTTAGCAATGGAAAAAATCCCCTGGATATTTTACCAATTGCAGTCAATCACAAAGTCCCAATTGCAATAGGCAGTAAAGAAAATGTGGAAGAGTTTCTCAAAATTACCAATGACTAATCTTCTCAAAAACATCAAGCTACTTAGTCAAAACAAAATTGAAAACAAGAGAGTCCTCTTACGTGTTGATTTTAATGTTCCTCTCACCGATGATTTACAGATTACCGATGATGTTCGGATTGTTAAATCAATCCAAACCATGCAATTACTCCTCAAAAATAACAACAAGATTATTCTTGTTTCTCATCTTGGAAGACCACAAGGCCGGGATGAAAAATTATCTCTAAAACCTGTTGCCGATTATCTAAAAAAGACCTTTACACAAAATTCCATAACACTTGTTACTGACTTTCTTACGCAATCACAAACACCAAACGATATCACTCTTTTAGAAAATATTCGGTATTATGAAGGTGAAGATAAAAACGATGATGCTTTTGCCAAGCAACTAGCAAGCATTGCTGACGTTTATATTAACGATGCTTTTGGCGTATCACATAGAAATGCAGCTTCTATTGTGGGAATCACCAAATTTCTCCCCTCTTATTGCGGCCTGCTTCTGGAAAAAGAAATTACCGCAGTAACAAAAATTATGGACAATCCAAAACGACCGCTTGTGGCCATTATTGGCGGCGCTAAAATTTCGACCAAAATTGTTTTGCTTGAGAAATTACTTGATATTGTTGACTACCTTCTCTTGGGCGGCGGTATTGCCAATACATTTCTTCAAAACCAACAACCAGAAATAACTCAAAAGATATTAAATCTTGCCAAGGAAAAAAATGTTTTACTTCTATTACCCATAGATAAAGTTGGTATTGAAGACAAAATTCTTGACATCGGCCCAAAAACAGAAAAGCTGTTTAGTGAAACAATAAAAAAAGCCAATACTATTATCTGGAATGGGCCTGTAGGGCTTATTGAAGATAAACGATTTACCAAAGGCACCCAAAGCATTTTTACAGCCATTACCCAAAACGATCATGCTTTTTCTCTGGTTGGCGGTGGAGATACCCTGGCGTCTGTTTCGGGAAATAAAGACATTGATAAAATCACCCATGTTTCAACAGGCGGTGGAGCCATGCTGGAGTTAATCGAAAAAGGCACCCTCCCAGGAATAGAAGCACTAAAACAGAAAAAATAGTATATACTATTTTCTATGCTAGAGACACTTTCAACACTCATTACCCAATTTATTCACACCACCGGCTACTTTGGGATATTTTTACTAATGACGCTCGAGTCTGCGCTAATTCCTATTCCATCCGAAGTTACCATGCCCTTTGCCGGGTTTTTAGCAAGTAAAGGCGACATGTCTTTGTGGATTGTTATTTTTATCGGCGCAATTGGCAATCTAGTCGGCTCATGGATTGCCTATGGACTTGGTTATTTTCTGGAAGAAACAGTTATTGTTTCTTTAATCAAACGCTACGGCAAATTTATTTTAATAACCGAACACGAATATCAACAATCTCGACATTGGTTTAACAAATATGGAAATAGCATTGCATTTTTCAGCCGCGTGCTTCCAGCGGTCCGAACATTTATTTCTCTTCCAGCTGGCCTTTCGCAAATGAACATTTGGAAATTTTCTTTTTATACTTTTACAGGCTCTCTTATTTGGTCAACCTTTCTTACTTTTGTAGGATTTTACTTAGGGGAAAACTGGCATAGCTTAGAACCTTATTATCGAAAGTTTGAATATGTTATTGCGGGGATATTTATTGCAGGAGGACTTTGGTATATCAACCGCAAGCTTAAAATAATTACTTTTTGGCGAACTTAATTTGTATATGTTCATCCTCTGATACTTGTTTTTCTAAAACTATTTTCCCTGTTTTCGCTTCCAATCCATGCGACGAACTTAATAAACGTATTGTATCTGGATATGAAACAATCAATGTATATGGATACTCATCTATCCCCGGCTGTTTAAATAACCAAAGGTCGTACCCCGCATTTTCTTCCATTTTTTGCGGCAATTCATAGGAAAAAGATATCTCTTTTTCTGCATTCGACGGCACGATTAGCAAAACGCCAAATACTGCTTTCTCTCCTTCTGTTTCTTGCTGTACCTCTATCCCCTTTGGGGGATTAAATCCTTTTTTTTCGTATACGCTTGGGTCTGCGATAGCAGGAGCAACTGTCTGCTCTTTTCCGTCGATGGCAATTGAGGATAACTTTGTCCCAAAAGGAAGAATAATACGTAAGTAATTTTTATAATCAAGACTTTTTGATTTATTATCATATGTAATTGTTACTTTTTCCAAAACTTCTCCTTCTTTTCCAATATTTACTTGCTGATCCACTTTTCTTGTAACAAGAACATTTACTTTATTGACTCCCAGATTTGCCTCGATTATCCCAACAAAATCTGTGGTCTTAACAGGCCAAATCGCCGAAGACATATTATTAGCCGTAAATACATCTTGTAATTTTGAATCTGCAAAAGCAAAAAGAAGATGTTTTTCTCTTACCGCCTTTTCTATTAACTGAAAAAGCGCTAGATGGGTAATTTTACCATCGATAATCTTTGCTTGTATTGCTTTAAAAAGAGATATTAAAAAGTCTTTTTTCTGACTGCTTCCTGCAAAGCTATCTTCTTCTGCGTGCTTTTGCGTAAGTTGATATAAATTATCTGGAGTTATTGTCTCCTTATATTCCAAAACCTCCACATCACCTATTACTTTAAGAATGCTTTTGGCAAATGAAACATCAACTGCAACAACCCCATCTACGCTTGCGCCTGTTTCTTTTTGTAGAAAAAATGCAGAGGCAGAGGCGCTTTTTCTAAAATCAATGTCAAAATTACTGTCTCTTAAATACCAATGAGCGGATTTAAGATAACGCCTAATGGCAAATGGCGGTTCTACATGGCCTTTTAGCTGTCCATCTGCGTCATAGACATCATGAATAGAAAAATCAGTAATTCTGCCTGCCTTTAATTTAACAATGCCGTAGGAGCCAATAAACCCCCCTCCAGGACGAAGTTCCATATTGTTTTGAAAAAGAATAAGATATGTTTTTTCATCATAAAAACCTAAGGCTTTAGGAATAACATCAACAACCCCTGTGATTGCGCCTGTTTCAAAAAAATCACTTGGTAGTTTTTGGTTTTGGGTTTTAATTTCCTGACTTAAAAAAATTGCCTGCCGAAGAGAAGATATCCCTATTTTGCCTTGTAAAAAATTATTTATGCTGGCGGCAAAGGATGAGGCTATTAAAGAGGCCTTCTGTCCTGCATTAATTTTACTTTGCATACTATTTCCAAAAGAAGATAAATAAAGTATATCTGCCTGAATAATAAGTACTCTACTTATATTTTCTGCGCCTTTAAAAAAGATGTAAGCGCTTTCTCCTTTTTTTTGCGCCTCCAAAATATTTCCTTTTTTAAATGCCTCTTTTACTAAATTAAGTTGTCTGTGTCCAAAAAAAGAAAAAGAAAATGTTGCAATAAGCGGCAATAAAAGAAAAACAAGTAATGCATAAATAGTAAAAAAAACAAACTTTCCTCCCCTCTTCTTTTTTTCTTCATCTTCACTTTCTTTCACCACGTCTATATCTTTTACTTCCATAACTCCATAGACATCACCTATTCTTTTTTCTAGCGGGTAAGACGCTGGTAAAAAAAAGTTTCCCTCTTTATTTGTATATTCAACTTCTTGTTTTTCCTCACCTACAAAATCAACTCGTAAAATCGGATCTATTTTTTGAAACATCCTTGCCAAACTTAATTTTGTTGGTGGATGTTTGGGAAAGAAAAAAAACGTCTGATCCTTATTTGTGTTTTCAAAAAGAATTTCCAAAATTCCCAGTCCAACATCGTTAAGATGCACTGGATAAGTTTTTGTAAGCCCCATGCCCAAAACTGTTATACTGCCTTCTTTTTTTGCTTGATGGAAAAAACGTTGAATGTCTGAATTTTCTGGCAATGCTTTTTCATAAAATATGTCCCCGACATATACTATAATTGTCTCTTTATATAATTCTTTAATAAGATTAGTAATCTTACTTGTTTCAAAATTATGAGGAACAACAACAATTAACTTTCCTTTTGTTTCATGGGCTTTTTTGGCCAATAAATCTAATACGTCAAATATCTCTTGCTCTCCGTTATAAACAACAACTATATGGGAATACAAAGCATCTGGCAGCAAAGGTATTTTTCTTTTGAAGGAAACAATCAAAACATCTTTCACCTCTGTATCAAAAGAGGCTCCTGTAACAAAAACTGTTGGTATATTACTTTTGTGTTTTTGAAGAAGCGCAACAACAGTTTGCCCAATATATCCTTTTTTATCCAAAAACAAAAGCATGGACTTAGCAGCTTTTCCCATACAATTATTGTAACTTATTATCCAATGCCAAATTTACCAGCGCATCTGCTTTTTTATTTTTTTCCCGTGGTATATGTGTATAGCTAACGGGACATAATAATTGTGATTCTTTTTCCCGAACACTAAAAAGAAGTTCTTGCAATTTAGGATTTTTGATCTTATATATTCTGTTTATCTGCGAAACAAGAAGAAGGGAGTCCAAAAAAAAATGTATTTTTGCATGACTTTTTAAAATATGTTTGTTATTTAACAACCATTCTAAAGCTTCATTTACTGCAGTATATTCAGCGATATTATTTGTCGTCTCGCCTATTGTTTTACCAAATCCATGTATTTGTTTCCCATTTTCGTCGCAAATAAAAACACCAATTGCCGCCGGCCCGGGATTACCTCTAGCCCCTCCGTCTGTATATACGTAAATCATACTTTTATTTTTCCGATTTGACAAAATTGTTGGTTTTAGTCTATACAACAATCTATTTGTTGAATTATACTCGAACTCGCCGATTACAATTTTACTTCCCTTTATACCTTTTGACTAAAATTGATAAAGCGGAGTTTAAAAACATTATACCAGGTCTTTGTTATTCCTGCTAAAACAGAGACTCAAAACAACAGCAAATAATATTTGTCCTTGTTGCAATGTTAAAAAGTAATGATCAAACAAACCCAGAATTAGAATAGTAGTAAGTAGTATGTAGCATGTATTAAGGGGTAAATTATTTCTCGTCTTGATACTTAATACTGCCCTTAGAAGAAACCACAAAAACATTCCTAACCCCAGCAGGCCTGTTTCTGCTACAATAAGAAAAAAGATATTGTGTACCGGTTGAAGCAATGTAAAAAGAGAACCTGTATTGTTTTTTTGATAATAGGGAAGTGTCGGTAAAAAATTATACAGGCCAACTCCAAAAACAGGATGATCTTTTACCATTGTTATTGCAGTATTTGCAAGTTCAATTCTTCTAACAATCGCTTCGTCCATTGTTGAAATATTGAAAAAACGAGAAGACAAAAAAAACATAAAAATGCTACCAATAAATACCAATATTGCCGCGCTTATAATTTGAAATGAATTTTTAATGACATAATTTTTAATAAAAAGTGCCACCATCAGAAACCATAAAATAATAGCAACGCGACTCATTGTAAACAAAAGAGCAATAGAACCAATCAATAAAGAAGTAAAAAAATAAATTTTTTTAATTTTGATACTTGACTGGAAATTGAAAATTATTGTTGTCATCGCGATGATTAAATATCCAGCCAAAACATTTGGGTGAGGAAATGTAGCGTATGGCCGCAAAACAAGTTTTCCATCTAACGAGGCATTGGCAATTCCTGAAGTTTGTGATGTAAATGTTCTTTCTCCAAAAAAATAAAATATTCCTCCAATTGACCCTTGTTTAACAAACTGCAAAATTGCCAAACCCGACTCAAACAAAACTCCCATACAAAATATAAATGCAAGTATTTTGAAATCCTGAGCAGTCTTTATTGTTTTTGCGGCAACAAATCCCAAAAAAACAAATTCTAATAATTTGAGCAATCCATAAAATCCTGCCATTGGGTTTTTGGAAAAAAGTATACCAAACAGAAGAACTAATAAAAATAAAACAATTTGCAATTTGAAATTTGAAATTTGAAATGAATTTTTAATATTTAAATTTTTAAATTTTTTTTGTTTGATTGAAAATTGAAAATTGAAAATTGAAAATTTAGAAACTTGAATAAAAATGTCAAAGACCCACAAAACCAATAAAATAATAATTAAAACATCAGTAAAATACAGGGTGGGGGAAAGATAATCAATTCTTAATCCCGAAACATAAGACCAAGACGGCCAAAAATGTTTACCAAGTTGAACGGGAAGAAAAAGAATAATTGTATAAAAAATAAACTTTTGAAGTGTTTTCAAGGAATCAATAACTATTCCCTCGGCCTAACAACGAGCGTTCTGTCTCTACCAACGCCTACTGATTCCGAAAGAACATCTGGATCCTCCTGAAGATAAACATGGACAATCCGCCGCTCCCAAGACCTTAAATTTGGAATAGCAATTTTTTTTCTTTCTAAAAGTACTTGCTGCTTTGTTTGTATAGCTAAATTCTCCAACCAATCAGTTCTATTTTTTTTGTAATCTCCAACTTCAATAGATACCCGAATAAATTCTCCAATCTTTTTTGAAACCGCTAAAGAAAGAATCAATTGTAAGCTTTCCAAAATTTCCCCATGATATCCAATCACCATGCCGCTATCTTTTGTTTCAAGCGATACTTCAATAACATCTTCTTTAACCAAAATAGAAAATTCTCCCTCTATTTCCAGCGCTTTTAAAATATCAGATATTACTTTTTCTATTGTCTTTCCTTGCCTGCCGACAGGCTGGTCTTGTTTTGCCATAATTTCCTCCAATCTTCAAGTCCGCCTAAACCCGTAATATGATATTGCTGCAGTATACCAAAAATCGAAAACGTATTCCAGTAG
Organism: Candidatus Levyibacteriota bacterium; assembly: GCA_016432345.1. Classification (GTDB taxonomy): domain Bacteria; phylum Patescibacteriota; class Microgenomatia; order Levybacterales; family UBA12049. The sequence goes on from CP066685.1 coordinate 28,372, forward strand.
AGAGATAAACCAATCGGAAACGTGTAGGAAAAAAATCCAATCATCACTGGAAATATGTACATTGATTGCGACTGAAACATTGATGCAAAATCATCCTTGCCCGCCGTAGCCTTGGCGGAGGTGGGTTTGTTTTCTTGAGGTTTACTAAACATCATTTTAGACTGGATAAACTGCAATGCTCCTGTGCTTAATGGGATAAAAAGAGCAATAAGCGGCAATGTAGAAAAAAGATGCGATGGATTTTGTCCTAAAGGAATACCAAAAAATGTAGCATCCCAAGGATGAGTAAGTTTCAAAAAATCTGTATAAATAATTTTGCTATTTAACTCCGCCATGGCTCTTGTTGGATCAAGATTGATAACTTTGGTAAATGCAGGATATAATCCCCAAATAACAATACCCATCTGCACTATTGCAGACACACACCCTGATGCTGGGTTCACCCCATGCTCTTTATAAAGTTTCATTGTTTCTTGATGAATTCGGGTATTATCTCCCTTGTGTTTCTCTTTAAGATTTGAAATATGAGGATTAAGCTCTTGCATTTTCTTTGAGGCCCTAAGTTGAGAAGAAATCATTGGATACATAACAAGTCTTAAAAGAGCAGTCAGAATAACAATAGAAAAACCAAGAGCATAAGGAATATGCAAAAAAATCAGCGCGTGATAAATAGCAACAAGAATATTAAGCAATGGATAAACAAGTAATTGATCAAACATAACGCTTTGAAAAGGGTTGGCAGGATAAAATCCGCAGCAAAGATAAATATCCTCCTTTTATCATACCATAACGCGAGACTACGATTTTAGCATATTCAGAACAAGTAGGGGAGTACCGACATACAACAGGTGTTCCCAAAATCAAACGCGCTGGATATGAAATCACGCGTTGATACAAAACTATTCCAAAAATAAAAATGTGCTTCATGTCAACAACTTTTCTTTTCTAAAAATATTTTCCATATAATTAGATAGAGATGTAAAATCTTCGTTAATGGCGCTTTTTTTTAGACTAAAAAGCAGGTCGTACCCTGACACTATTTTTTCGCGCATGTTTTCTACAAACAATCGCACCTTCCTTTTAACAGTATTTCTTACCACCGCTCTTTTATCGACTTTTTTGGAAACAATAAACCCAAATCTGCTATAGAGAAGATTATTTTTAATATAACGCATGGTAAAAAATGGCGTATGAACAACAGAGGGATTTTGCAACCTACTTCTTGCGCTCAGACGGTATTTCCGTTTTAACATTCTATATTGTTAGTCTTTTTCGTTTTTTCTCTCGACGTCTTTTTAAAACCTTTTTTCCATCATGGGTTTTCATTCTGTTTCGAAAACCATGCTTTCTTTTTCGTTTGACCTTTTTAATCTTGGCTGTCATTTTCTCCATATTTGGAGTATACCAAAAAAATCCTTACTTGTCATCCTGGAAAATTGATACATTCCTATCTACTTTATGCTTCTTGACAAAAAGTTATCCACATTATTATATTCCATATACATAAAACTTATGGATAAAAATTTACCGGAGCTTTGGAAAATTGTACTTGGCGAGATAGAAACAGAAGCATCTCGTGCTCAGTTCTTAACTTTTTTTAAAAAAAGCTTACTAGTATCACTAGATGACAAAATTGCAACTATAGCAATACAATCTTCGATTGGCATTGATCTTTTAAAAAAAAGATTTTCAGGCATTATTAAAAAAACATTATCAAAACATACAAGCAAAGACTACATACTCGCCTTTGTCGCAAAAACAATTCCAGATACCAAAATCAACACAGACGCGCCATTGTTTTCTCAAGAAGAAACTTCTCCTATTATTGCTCCAAAACCTCTTTCTAAGCCTCTCTTTCGTGTTAGAAGTGAATTTAGCTTTGCCACTATGGCTGTTTCATCAAGTAATCAACTGGCTTTTGTCTCTGCTCAAACTGTGGCTAAAAATTTAGGCCACTCATATAACCCGCTTTTTATCTATGGGCCTGTGGGGGTAGGCAAAACCCATCTGATGCAAGCCATTGCCAACGAGGTCTATGAAAAAGACTCTGAAAAAAAAATTATTTATATAACAAGTGAAGAATTTACCAACGAAGTTGTTGAGGCAATACGAGGCAACGATACCTCTCGGATGAAAAAACGTTTTCGAAGCGCAGATCTTTTAATTATTGATGATGTCCAGTTTATTGCAGGCAAGGATAGGGTACAAGAGGAGCTTTTTCATACCTTTAATATTCTTATTGATAAAACAGCCCAGGTTGTTTTATCTTCCGATCGGCCGCCACATGAAATTAAAAAATTAGAAACTCGGCTTTCTTCACGATTTGCCGCAGGACTGACTGTTGATATTGAAACACCTGATTTTGAACTTAGAACCGCTATTTTACTAATTAAAGCCAAAAAATATAATGTGGTTTTACCAATTAACGAAGCCAAACTTATTGCGGAGAAGACACTTGATGCCAGAAGTTTAGAAGGAGTACTGCTTCGGATTATTACCGAAGCCAAAACAAACGGGGAATTAATTTCAGAAAATCTTATCTCACGAGTTTTGAACGCCCACAAAAAAGAAGAACACCTCCATCTGCACCCAAACGACATTATTAACAAAGTGTGCGCTTATTACAATCTAAAACCAACCCAAATAAAAGGCCCCAAAAGAGATGCTGGTTTAGTTAGAGCACGACAAATTGCCATGCTACTTTTAAAACAAGAGCTTAGATTAACATTTTCAGAAATAGGTAATATCTTAGGCGGGAGAGATCACACTACAATTATGTATGGTGTGGAAAAACTTGAGAAGCTGTTATCCACCAAAGATGTAAGCCAATCACCGCTTTCTATGGATATTATGGGGATAAAACAAATATCTCTTGGGTAATTTTAGTAAGAAACAAGATATAAACAAGAAATACCCATTTTTATTAACAGGTTATCTACATTTTTTTAGGCATTCGTTCTTGCTTTTTTCCACTTTTCCTATTACACTACTAAAACTACAAAGAAATATATTGTTGTATGAAACTGCAAGTTTTATCTGAATATCTACAAAAAAAACTTCCTTTTGTTTTTAAAGCAATATCATCTCGTACACAACTACCAGTATTGCAAAACATGTTGCTTCAGGCAAGAAATGGAAAATTACAAATAAGCGGTACAGATTTAGAAATAGGAATTACTGTTTATATAACAGCAAATATAGAGGAAGAAGGGGAAGTAACTATTCCAGCAAAATCATTTTTAGAGCTTGTTAATACATTACCGCTGGAAAAAGTAACACTTGAAACAAAAGATCAAACACTTATTATTGTAACTAAAAATACAAAAAGTGTATTTCAGACAATAACCGCTGATGAGTTCCCAAAACTCTACGAAGAAAAAGGGCAAGAAGTAGCAAAACTTAACAAAAAAGATTTGCAAAAAGCCTTATCTTATGTTTTGTTTGCGGCAAGTATAGATACTACAAGAGCAGCGCTTTCTGGAATTTATGTTAAAAAAGACGAGGAAGATGAGAAGAAGTTTTTTTTCGTTACCACAGACGGATATAGGTTATCTTTAAAATATAACACTATCCCATTTCGTATAGAAAAACCACTACTTATTTCGGCCAGAGTCTTAAAAGAAGTGATGATGTTAAAAAATGGGGAAGATGAGAATATAAAAATATTTATGATAGAAAAATCAAACCAGGTATTATTTGAAGACGGGGATACAATTATTGTTGGAAGACTTATTGAAGCACAATTTCCTGTTTACGAAAAAATTATTCCCCAGGAGGTTTTAACAAAAGCCACATTTGACAGAGTTGATTTGGTAAAAGCTGTTAAGATGTGTTCTATTTTTGCTAGGGAATCGGCCAATATTGTTAAGTTTTCTGTAACTCAAGACGCAATTATTGTGTCTGCCAATGCTCCTCAAACTGGAGAAAACACAGTTACTGTCGAGGCAAAAGTTACGGGAGATGATAATGAAATTGCCTTTAACGCCCGCTATCTTTTGGAACTTTTAGGAACTATCGAAGAAGAGGAAATGGTAGTTGAGATGACCAATCCAACCAGTCCAGGAGTGTTTAAAATTAAAGGAGACCCCACATTTCTCCACCTCATAATGCCAATTCGAGTGCAGACAGAGGTATAATTTTTCACTCGGGAGTAACAACCCAATTAAATTGATAAATGGTTGTATCTATTCCTAATTTTTTTAATTGGAATAAAATAACTTTTTTGTAAGCATCTACTTGTTGGTTTATAGATGTAGCGGTATCCTTTTTAGGATAGATTTTTCCAACAAATTTTTTTTCGTCTAGATCAAAATAAACAAAATAATTATCCTCTTGAAGAGGAAAATTGTTGTACCATGGATAATTTTTATTTATATCTTTTTGCCAATCAGAAAACTTTTTGTCGCCCTCTGTTTGAAGTTTTAATTGGTAGTCGATAGGGGGAGTTTTACTTATAGGAACAAAAAATGTAGGAGTTGGGTTTGGTACGGGAGATGATGGTTGACTAGTTGGTAATTTTATAAAATATATTGAAATTAGGTATATAGAAAAAGGGACAATGATCAAAACAGTGATAATGGTTATTTTTTTAAACATATTATTTTTATTTTATTGTTCCAAAACCAACTAAAGTATAACGTTGATTTTTAACCTCCCAATCGACAATTGGGTAAAGTTGTATTTTTGCATTAGTATTAGCGTCGTATGTTTCTAAAAAACCGTTTCCTCTAGGGTCAATGCTTTTAAATTTAATTATAGCAACATGCTCATTACCTGTAAAAATACCTGGTTGTGATTCAGAAAAAATTGTAAAACCAGGGGTAATAGTTGACAAGATATTTTTGTGATCATCATTAAGATAATCAAGATGTGTATATCCGGGAGTGCTTTTCCAAAAATTCCTCATGGAAATTACTGCTTGGTGATCTAATCCAAGACCAGTTTTACCAGCTAGATTAAAGGCATCAATAACAAGATTTGTACACCAATAAAGGCCACGTGGACTAGTATTTATAAATTCTCCTGTTCGTGTTGTAGCAGTATAGGAGCCATTAGTAATATTTGCGGTCATCTTATTAAAATCACCAATTGGTCCTTCTTCTAAAACATCATTTATTTTGCTTGTCCAGTCAAGTATGTTTTTCGCATCTCCAGTTACAGGTAGCTGCGCTGTTAAAGCTGGCTGTTTTTGCTGGCAGTTTTGAAAATCTTTCCATACCTCATCACAATAATTAAAAGATCCATACTCACATCTGGTAAAATAGCTGGTAATAACATTAGTAATCTCGTCTTTTGTTGGTGATTGAGTTAATCCGTCAGTTTTGAGTTTTTGGGCTGCGATATCTAAATTTTCAGTGATACTACATAGATTTTCTCCTTCATGGTAAATGTCTAATAGTTGCATAAGTCCAATTGCTGTAGCATCTTTGCCACCAATTTTTTTCTCGTCATCGGTACATTTTGGATCTTCACCATTTTTCCTTTCCACTCTATTAGCATTTATTACACAGAAGGTTTCGCCACGATTACAAAAAGAATTGTCTTTAATTTCAATATCAGTATCAGTTTTATTAGCGGCGAAGCTTTGATTTTCATGCATAGCAACGCTGGCAAGGACAGATGAAGGAATTCCTGCTTTGTTTGCGGCATCAGTAATCCATCCTTGCAAAATAGAGCTTTTAATTGGTCTTAATGAATTAGATTTAGTAAATTGACAGCTTGTTACATTTGATGATCCGCCTGCTTCATTTGGGGAGGCTTCGAGAGTTGTTGCTTCTCCTCCAATCACTCCAAAGACAATAGCAAATGTAATAACAGAAATAATAAGAATCGGTATAATGACTGCAGCAGCAGATTGTATTGCGGCATTTTTAGCAAGGTTAGTAAGCGGATTACCGCTTAATCCATTTCGTATGGCATTTCCAATACCTCCTCCTGGTATTGGAGGCCTTCTTATTGATAGTGGGTTAGGGGGTATGCCTCTGGAATTTGTCGGAGAAGATATGCGGGGAATGGGAGGTGAGATAATTAGTGATTGCTGTTGTAAAATTGGTTGTGGTGGTTTTGGGGATGGTTGTAGTACGACTCTTTCTTCAACCCGTGCAACCGCTACTTTTATTTCTTCGTGTTTTGTAGTATATGCTGTTGCTTTTTCTGGATGTTGTTCTGCAAATCGTTCCCAATGAGCAGTTTCTACCTGCTTTTTAATTTGTTCAACGGTGATTCCTGGATTTTGTTTTGTGAGTAATTCATGGCGTACTTGTGTGTGTAATTCAATTTCCTCCTGGTGCCAAATAAATGTCGGGTCCTGACGAGGATCATCATAGACTTTTTTTCTTTCTTCACTATATTGCTTCCATAACGTTTCATGTTTTGTTTTAAATTCTTCTTCGGTATTGCTAAACAATGTCGGGGCGCTGGGGTTTTCTAAAGAGCCGTAGCGGTAATCAATCCACTCTTTGCTGCTTGTGTCTTTTTCAGGATGATCTTTAAGCCAGGCATTAGCTTTTTCATTAAGGATGCGTTTAAAGTGAGGGTCTTCTTCTAAGATTTTTGGATGTTCTCGAGAAAAAAGTCCTCCTAAAAATCCCAGCGCAGCAAGAACATCTGGAACATTATGGTTGTCAACATGCCCTGTTTGTTTTATTTGTTTTTCTTCATGTTGTTGTCGGAGATAAAAATACGCATCTTGGATTTCTTTGCCAACCCAAATATCGGTATTAATATTTCCATGCGTGTTTGCCCAGGCGACGAATTCTTGTTTAAGTACGAAATGCGAAACATCTGGATGTTGACTTACAAACACAAACCACCTTTTTGCTAATTTATCAGCCTCCTGCGATTGTGTTTTAATATAATTTTCAATGTTCATCTTCTCCCTTAATACATACTACTTGCTACTAACTACTTTTTCTTCCTGTTTTTGTAGAATTTCTTGTGGGTTAGAGGTAATAAGTTCATGCTCAAAAGGGGCGGCGACAATTTTTATGGCCACATGATTTTGCCCGGCAAAAAAAAGCCCCTCTCCAATATTTGAGGCCAAAAGCAATTGTCTTTCTCCTTGGGAAAGAAAAAAGGTTTTACTAACAATATCAATTTCCGATGCGCCTTGTTTAAGAAGAATTTGTAATGAAGAATTAGACAAAACAGCTTTTCCATAATCGGTGGATAAGAAATCTTCCACATCTTGTGTGGCTGTTGTTAAACCTAAATAGTATTTTCGAGCCCTTTTGGCAATGCCATAGACAAAGGAGGCGCTGTCTTCGTATTTCATCATGTACCAGGCCTCGTCCAAAATAAGCAGGCGTTTTTTAAGATTTTTTCGAATGCGCGTCCAGACGAAATCCAAAATAATATGCATGGTAATTGGTCGAAGCTGGTCTTCAAGTGTTTTAAGAGAAAACACGGTTAACGGATTTGTGATATCTATATTTGATTGTTGGTTAAATATGCCAGCCAGACTTCCTTTAATAAATTTTTCCAGTCTTAGCGCTAGTTCTTTAGCGTTTTCATCTTCCATACCCAAAAGCACTTTATACAAATCTTCCATCAAAGGCGGCTCTTTATTTTGAGTTTTAGGGTCTTGGGTAATACCTTTTTGTTGATATGTTTGTACTAAAGCCCTATCTAAAATTGCATCGTGTGAAGCGTCAAGGTTGCCCATAACAATTTTTAAAAGCGCGTGTAAGGAGAGAATTTTAAGCCCCAGTTCATTTTCGCCCTCTGTGTAAAGTCCAGACAAATCAAACGGATTTATTTTTATTGGAGAAGAGGGAGTAAAACTTAAATATTCACCTTGTAAGGCTTTAGTTAAATTTTCGTATTCTCCTTCTGGGTCAAGAATTATTACTTCTGTTCCCAACATAAATTGTCGCAACACCTCAAGTTTAATAAAGTACGATTTTCCAGATCCTGATTTTCCAAAAACCACCTCGTTGGCATTTTCCAGAGAAAATCTGTCAAAAACAACTAAAGAGCTGTTTTGTAAATTAACACCATATAATATTCCTTTATCTTGGGTAAGCATGGCCGAGGTAAAAGGAAACATGGAGGCAAGAGATGTTGTGTCCATATTGCGGGTCATAAAAAGTTTATCCTGACCTAGGGGGATAGTTGTTTTAAGCCCTTCTTCTGTTTGCAGTGTAGTCGGCTTGGCAAGAACAAGCAAGCTGGCTAGAGTGGATAGAAGGCGTTTGACAGCGCTATCTAAGTCCTGTTCGTTTTCGGAAGTTAGAGTAACATAAAGACTAAAAAGAAAAAATCGCTCCAGTCCTTTGGCCAATTCTTCCTGCAGTCCCAGCGCGTCTTCCAGAGCTGCTGTTACTGTGGGATCAACAACTTTACCTTTTTCTGCTTGGCTGGAGATGGTTACTTCCATTTCGGCGATTTTACGCCGAAGATCGGAAAGAATATCGGGAGATGAGGCAGGGTAAATAAACATCGCAATATCAAGTTCATGATCAAAATCAATTAAAGGCGAGAGCCAATTAGAAGAAACATAGCGTGGATAGCCGACAATAAAAAAAGTTCTGGCAATTTTTGTGCCAATCTTAATAGATTTAAAATCAACTTCAATAGAAGAAGGAGCAATAAGGTCAACAACAGAGTTTTTAGGATTTTGAGTGTTTAAGGCTGTGCTATGCTCATCGTTGTAAATGCTGTAGAAAATTTTCATAAGGCTTTCTTTTTCGGCAATTTTACTTCGAAGCCCCAAGCGTCCAAACTGCGACAGCACAGATTCTGCTTTGGTATGCAAAGCCGCCTTGGCAGAAAGAAAAAAATCCTCTTTTTTAAGAGTAGTTCCGACAACACTTTTCTCCAGAGATGAGTAAGACAAGACAATGTAAAATGTTTTATCAAGTACTGTATTTATCTTAATAAGGTCTTGAACAAATAAGCGGTATTTTTTAAGATAATCAGTTTGTTTTTCTGCATCAAGACGTTTTATGTAAGATGAGACATCAACGCGTTTGTTGCGAATAACAATTTGGACCGGAAAAGAAAGCGAATTAAGAAACGAGGCAAAAGCAAAAATTTTTGCTTGTTTTTCCTCGGGGGAGAGAAGTGAAAAATTTGTGGCCTGTACTTCTATAAGCAAACAAGCATTGCCGTTTGTTAAAAGTACGATATCCTCTTGAATATCTTTTATTTCAGTAAACTTTTGAGTGGACGCGCGAATTTTTTGGGCAGCCATAAAATTTAACTAAACAAAGCTTTACGCAGTTCTTCTCGGGCATCAATGCTTGTTGCTTCAATTGGCCCAATAATTTCGCCAGTCATGGTGAGTTCTAGGGCGTCAAATTTTTGCTTTCCGCTTGGATCATCAAATTCAATGGTATATACGCCGTTTAAAAGAGGAGTAGCCGAGGCAAATTGGCCGAGCTGATTTGTTTTAAACGCCCTAACAGGATTGTTGTCTTTGTCTTTTACTTCAACTAGAATATTCGACAAAATATTGCCCCTGGCATTTTTAACAATTCCAATTAATACATTAGGCGAATCAGAAACAGGCAGTCCCACCGCATTTGTTAGGCTTTTTGCCGGCACTTTTTTAACAATAGCTTGCGTAACTTGTATTGGCGGAGCAGGCAGAGGTTCTGTTTTAACAGATGGTTGTTGGATTTGCGGCGGCGCAGTTTTTTGCTGCGCAAGCATTTGCTTAAGCGCAAGAAGCTCTTTTTCGATACGTTCTTTTTCCAAGCGGGTAGTTTGCAATTCTTGTAGAATAGACTGATAGTTTGTTTGTTCTTTTTGTGGCTGCTGCTGGATAATTTGTTGGGTAGGCTGAGAGATAACATCGGCTTTTTTTGATTCTTCCGGCTGTTTTTTAGAAATTTGAAGAACAGGAGGTTTTGGTGTTGAGTTTGCTGGGGACGCAGTTGTTGCAATGGGTTTTAGCATGGCTTTTGTTTGTAATTGTGGAGAGTTAGATAGCTGATATATATATTGGTTTGGAGTAAACAGCGCTTTAATAAAGTTAATAATCATAACATCCATTGGTCGTCCCTCAATTGGTAAAAAAGCTAAACCAAAGCCGAAAAAACCAAAAATAAAAGAAATCGGCAACTTAATAATTCCAGGCATGGGAGAAATATATACAACCCAGGCCATAACAACCCCGCTAATTAAATAGGAAAATTGCTTAACAGTCATGTTGCCAATCAGTTTAAACTGAAAGCCGGTAACATCTTGTGGAATAGGATGATTTTCCATATACTTAAGCGTATAGCGTAAAGAAAATAGCGTATAGTTAGAACTAAATGCTAGACGTTGTTACCTCCTTTCTTTTATAAACCATAACATATAGCATTTTTATAGCTTCATTTAATAATGACTCAGCGTTTTTAAATTTTTCTTCAACTGTAAAATGAAGCTTTTTGGAGATAATTAATTGTGTTTCGAGTTCTAATGCTGATCCATATGCTATTGCGTAGAACTGTAGATATTCCTTGTGCGATCTCCTTCTGTATCCTTCTGCAATGTTTGATGGGATAGATATAGAAGATCTCCGAATTTGAGAAATGATTCCATATATTTCCTCTTTTGGAAAAAGAGCAGTTAGTTGATATATGCACTTAACTAATTCAATAGATTTTTGCCAAACGATTAAATCTTTGTATGATGTTATTTTCATAATCTCAATTAACTAAATACTATACGTTATGGACTATACGCTTGTAATAAAAACTATACGCTAAACGCTATTCTCTATACCCTATGTTTATATAATGTGAAAAATCTGATTTCAAGATTATCAAAGTAGGTCAAAAGGGGTACAAAATTGGGAATTTTTGTGAAAAGTCGATATTGACAGAACAACAGCTTTGTTATAATATAGTTATAACCAAAATAACAAGGAGGGGGGGGTGATAGTTATGTTACAAAAAATAATTCAAGTTGGTAATTCGTATGCTATAACTATACCGCGAAGATTTGCAGACGAGATAGGAATAAAACCAGGACAAAAAGTTAGAATAGATGAAGATTTTGATACCGAAACATTTACAGTGCAGCCAGTAAAATCTCAAGCAGCAAAAGGTTATCTTACGCCGGAATTCTTAAAATGGCTCAAAGGATTTAACGCGCGATATAAAGATGCGTTAAAAGAGTTAGCAAAAAAATGAAAGGGATTACTTATATCACTTTAGATGTTGTTTTAGCCATTCATGATGATATGGTAGAACGATATGGAGGGAGCCATGGCATAAAAGATTTAGGGTTGATTCAGTCAGCGCTTGCTCGACCACAGGCGTCATTTGGTGGAGAAGATCTTTATCCAACAATTCTTGATAAGGCTGCCGCTCTTTTTCATTCACTTATTTTCAATCATGCTTTTACAGATGGAAACAAGCGTACGTCTATCACGACTACCGCTCGATTTCTTTACATAAATGGATATGAATTCAAAGTAGATAAAAAGGAGCTTATCGATTTTCCGCTTCGTGTTGAGAATAAACATTTAACTATCGTAGAAATTGCCAAATGGCTTAAAACCCACGCCAGAAAAAAAAGGTAGTAAAACGGGGTACAAAATTGGGAATTTTTGCGAAAATCCTATTTATATATTGCGTCAACATTTCCAATAGCAGAAATACCAAGCATAAAAAGCATTATTAAAAGACCCCCGCTGCCACCTTTCTTTCTTAGCGCATTAACACTCTCGGCAATTTTTCTCCTGTCTTCTTCAGACATTGACTCTGTGCCCGGAATTGCGGCAATTACAGATTCAACATTGCCGCTTCTCACAGCCCTGATAAGCGTTTTTGCTGTTTCTAGGTCTCCAGCGCCTTGTTTTGTTTGTTCCATAAACTTTTGGAGCGGACCATCTTTTGCCAGCGCTTGCGCTGCGTATGATAATATTTTTGCTTGGGTTTCCGCCTGCGCTAATGCGTCAGTTGTCTCTTTGGTTGGATTTCTTTTAACTGCTTCTTTTGCTTGCTCTACCATTTCGTTTGCGGTTTGTTGGATAGTTTCTCCACTTACTCCTGCTTTGCTGAATGCTTCAACGACAGTTTCGAAATTAAGAAGATTTCCTTGTTCGGCCGCACGGGTTATTACTTCCATAAAGGCTGTTTGTTGTTCTATGTCTTGAGGAGCAATAGATTTGTGAAGTTCTAAAAGATCGTTTATGGTGAGCATGCCATTACTTTCTGCTCCTTTTATAATGACTGCGTCCATTGCTGCGCTTTCCGCAGTTCCTAAAGCAGGTATGGCATGGTCTGGGTCTTTGAGAATGTTAATTTGCATTTCCAAAACTGCTCTTTCGGGGGAATCTTTTGGAAACTGACTTAAAATAGCATCTGCTTCCGATAGTAGTTGAGCATCAAAAACAGCAGATCTAGCAACGGTTTGTACATCATCCACCCCTTCAACACGACACGTAAAAGTTTCGTCGTCAGCGCTTTCGATATAGAGCAGTTTTCTTTGTTCGCCGTTTATTGTTAGCATTGCTGGATTGCCGTCGGTAAAATCAATGCCGTTTGGATCATTATTTGTTTTGTGATTTCCCGATGCTATGCTTCTGATAGCGTCTAAATTTTTAATTTGGTTTCTTGCGCGGATTGTTTCTGGGGTTTGCTGACTATTTCCAGTGTCAGCAGCCAATTCGTTTGCTTTTCTTCTTATGGTTGCATTGGTAACTTGTCGTAGTTCTGTTTGCTGCACGTCTTGTCTGGTTTTTTCTGGCATAGGGTTTGATTCTGGCGCTGCTTCTGGCGATGGCACAGACGGAGGTGGTTCTGGAGGTCTTATTTCTGTTGCTTCTGGCATAATACGATCATAGCACTTGATATTTATTTGTCAATCAATTACTATTTTTCTATATGGCCGATCTTAATGTTGCGCCGGAGCATTTGGTTCCTGCGGAAGGAGCGGTAAAACCCGCAGGTGCTACGGCGGTTGCGCCGGAGTCATCAAAAGGACGGGAATTTCTAAAAAGTGAATTTGTCAAGGAATTCAGCACAGGAACAACCTTAAATAAAGGAAAAGTCGAAGTGCCTGGAAAAATAGAAGGAAAAAGTGTATATATTAGTCCCGAAACAGAAGCAAAATACACAAACTTTTTAATGGATTATCTTCCTCATGTATATACTGCCTTACAGAGAAATCCGTCTTTGCGGGATAATCCGCTTTTTCAGTTGGATATTCCTCTTGTCGAAGCGCTAACAACAGACGGTAAAGCAGACCTGAAAAAAATAGATGAATTTTTTGATGACGCAAAAGGATGGATACTTGCCACAGAAGTAATCACCCGTTTTGCCAGTCAGGCAAAAAGAGTTTCTGGGCTCGTATCAGAAATCAGTCCACAGGGAAGAAGAACTGCGACAACAGAAGGTTTGAGGGTGCGTATGGGAGACGCGAGATTCTTAAACAAACTTTGGCGCGATAGAATTGTTCCTGGTTTTATGAAGATTAGGGCAAATCCTGTTTTACAGGTATTTGCAGGGTATAACATTAGTGGGGTATTGGGTATTGGAGCCGCAGCAGGATTTGGTGCGCCTCCTGAAGTAGTTATTGGAGGCGCAGCGGCTATTGCCGGCGCAGAAGGGTTGGGTATGGTTGGCGCAGGAGCTGTAAGGTCTTTTAAAAACAGCGGTACAGAAATTGTGCTTAGCACAAACATTGGTGTTTTTAACAATATAAAAAATAATCCTGCGGAAAAAGCATATGTGCAGGCGCTTTTAGGTGTTGACATAGATCATTTAGAAGAGGATCCTGCAATGCCTGGAAGGCTTCGACAGATTCCAGAAATGACACCTGTAACCAACCGCGATGCAGACGATATACGCGATGAGGCATTAAGATTAATTTATGCCAGGAGAGATTTTTTTAAGGATATTGGCATCTCGGCAAAACGCGCAGATACACTTCCGGAAGAAACAATATGGAGAAATACTGTTGTAACAGAAGGGTTTGAACGGGTTGCCACAGTATGGGAAGAGGAAATGATAAAAGCATTTAAACCAGATAGTGGTGGAGTTTTGGATAAATGGAAAAGAAACGAAGAAGACCCTGATTTTTGCAGAGACACAACTATTATTGGATCATCGCCGGATTATGTCAATAATCTTGATACAGCGGGAAACATAGAGAGATTTAACCGAGCTCGTCAGGAAGTTATGATGCGAATAACCATGGAGCACGTAGGACAAACACTTAATGGACAGGCTATTAATCGTACAAAAACAGCATTGAAGGGGAAAATTAAAGCCATAGAAGATGGAGGAGACAAAGAAAAAAGAAAGGCAGAACTAACCAAGCAAAAAGCAGAACTGCAAAGAGAAAAAGATAGACTTACCCCGCAACAGTCTAAAATAGACGCATACAAAGAAAAAGCAGCAGTTGTTAATACTGGAGATCGGGATTTTAAAAGAGAGTTTCGTTCGGATGTCGCAGCTGGCCGGGATATAGAAGGGACGATAACAAGAATTGATGGAGAAATAGATGCGTATGAAATAACAATCCGTGATCGAAAAGACAATAATGATGCAAATATTAATGCGGCAATTACAGTAGAAATAGGGAAGTTGCCCCCCGTTGCCTTAACAGGTAATCCTAAAGAAGATCAGCCAATGCAACGAAGAAGGGAAGAACGAGAAACTAGCATTGGTAGAGAGATACGAAAGAATTACGAGGAGCAAACAACACTTTTAACAGCGCAGCTTAATAGTAGACAGACGCAGGTAGAGAGGCTTCTTACTCTGCAACAACAGGATCAGGAATACAGACAGAATGTGAGAGCAAATGATGACGAGCTGTTAGCGGATGCAAAAGAAGATTTGGGCATAATGGAAGCAGCATACAAAGCATACAGTAAGTTTACTGCTGCGCCACCGGCAGGATGGAATATTTCTGAAGTAATACTTTTAAGTCAAAATCCCCAGGAATTAATGGTAACGCTCAATGGTTTTTACGCAAAAGACCTTGCTGCTGGAGTTGCGGCGGTTAACCGCCGAGGATGGCCAGTAGATCAAAACAATGTCGCGTCAAATAGAGAACGGGTAATTTTCGCCATTGCCGAAATAAAAGCTCGGAGGTTGGAAGCAGAAGATCCACAAACAAGCGTCCGCGGTCCTGACTACACACAGGTGACAGGATGGACAATTACAGAGGATCAGTTACGGATATTATCAGAAAACGCATTGAATAGTCTTATCAATGATCGTTGGGCGGCAACAGGTGGAACAGAGGGTTGGCAGCCTGCAGATAATACTGATCCTGCCAATATAACACGACTCAGAAACGCAGTTGCTGAATCAAGAAACAGGCTTTTGGTTAGATACATTGCTGTTGTTGCCGAAAAGACAGCTGATTTCGATGCGCAAATAAAAGCGCTCGATGAGGCTTCTTTAGAAATAGATGCTGAAACAACAGAAGAACAGCTTAAGCCTTTTAGATTAACAGCTGCATTGTTAGACCGTCAAGCAGAAGTATTTACCAAATCTTCCGAGATAAAAACAGAAACAGCTAAATATATAGATTTGGCAAGAATAGGCGCCGCCGATACAACATATTCTCAAGCGGAAAGAGGGGCAAACCAGCCAAAAGGGTATTACGAAATTATGGATGTACTTTTTGATTTTCAAAAAAGGGAGAGCGGAGATCGAGGAGCATACTTTCAAGAGATTAGCAATTTTATCCCACCGCAAAAATTAGCAGAATTATTAAATTATGCTTTTGATCTTGGTCTTGTTTCTGGCGGTCCGGCTGCCGCGCGCGTTAATATTAACAATGCCCTTAATCAATTGCGTGCTGGAATTGACAGTAATGACATTTCGTATTCCGGACTTTACGCTGGTTTTAGAAATATAATAAACAGATTGGGAGAAGAAGCAATAGCGGCATAAAATATGAAAATTACAACAAAAAGTATTATTAAAGCGCTTCCCTTTGAAGAGCAATTTAGATTAGATTTAATAAATAAGCTTGATTCTTTATCTGCTGATCAAAAATTTACCATCGAGCAGATTCTTTGGGATGCGTACTTTTCTTTGTATGATCTTAAGATGGATACAAATCTTAAACTGGCTTTGGAGCGTGCCAAAAACAACGAAGAGACACTAGATAAAGATTTCTATAAACGTGTGGAAGCGCAAACAGAGAAAGAGATGGAAAATCAGGCAGTTGAAGCAACGGAGAGGGTAGATTTGACTGCGGCGCGAAAGGCCATGGAGCTGATTGTTAAAGAAATTCAAGAAAGTAAAAAATAAAAACTAAGTGAATGGGGTTTCTGATACTGTTATTTGCTGAAATTATTGTTCTTTTTTTCCTCTCTCGCATAGTTGCCCGATTGTTATTGCAGATGTTCTCTATTCGTCTGATCGCGCTTGTTTTTCTTCCCGGCATTGTAGTTCACGAATTGGCGCATTTGCTTGTTGCAAATTTACTTTTGGTAAAAACAGGCCACATCGAATTTGTGCCGCAAATTAACAAGCATGGTGTAAAACTTGGCAGTGTTGAAATTATTAAAACCGATCCAATAAGAAGAATGATGATTGGTTTTGCGCCAGTTTTTGTTGGTATAGCAATGCTTTTTAGCATTCTTTACGCAATTATCCAAAAAGATGTGATTGCCAAAAACATTACTTCCCAGCCACTACAAGTAGTTTTTTATATTATGGCTTTTTATTTTCTTTTTGTAATTAGCAATACCATGTTTTCCAGTTCTAAAGATATGGAAGGAACAGCAGAAGTTTTACTGGTTGTTTTAGGAATTGCGGTGGCGTTATATGCGGTTGGTGTTCGTGTTGATTATTCTTTGCTGCAGGGCATTCTGGTGAGTCAGGAAGGCATCCTGCAAAAGGCAGTCATGCTTTTATCTTTTCCTATTGTTATAGACCTGGGAGTGTGGGGAATAACAAAAGTAGTGAGTAGCAAGTAGTATGTATTATGCAAAATTATTTGCAGTTTTCAAAACCGGGGAACACACCAATACAGGCAACACCGGTGATATAGGCTATGATGCTTACCACAAGAGCGGCGGTAAAGATAACAAAGAGGCCAATAATGGCGTAAGTTAAGGTGTGCCGCGCTCCTTCCATTTTTTTGGCGTCTCCTCCTGCTAATATAAGTTTGATGCCGGCATAGGCAATTAGAATAATGGCTGTGATGCCAGCCAGAGTAAATGCGGATATCACAAAACGCTGAAAAATAAGAGGGAAACAATCAAGAGTTGCGATTTTATCTTTGCCAGAAACAACACAATCATCCCAAGTCATACATTAAACGTAGCAAAAAAGGGGAAGAATAGCAATAAAAAGATTTATGTTTTTGGCCCAATGGTTGGTATTTCTATCTGAAATAGGCTTTGACCTGTGAAGAAAAAGACAATAAGATTAAGAATAAAGTAAGATAAAAAGACAATAATCAGTCCCACCACTGCGGCAATAACGTGATTGCGTGCTTCCTCAACCCCGGTTTTATCTCCTCCAGATGTAATCCATTTAATGCCGCCCCAAATAAGAAAGGCCAGAGCTATAATAATAGCAAGAACAAAAGCAAAAGTAATAAGCTGGCTGATGGTTTGCCCAAGTTTGCCTGCCGATAAATCACAAAGAGATTTAAATTGTTGAGTTTTGGTACAATCGATAATAGTTTCGGCGTAAGCAAATGGAGGGGATGCAAGAAGCGCTATGATGGTAGAGAAAAATGCAAAAATTTTCTTCATTAGTTTAATAATAAGCAGGTTTTTTTAGTTTGTCAAGCATTACTTAATAAGCGGGACGCCAAAGAAGTTGGTAATTAAAAGTACAATAGCAAATGCTAGAAGGCTTATAATAAGTCCAAAAACAGAGTAAATAATTCTGTTTCTGGCTGATTGCAGTTTTGTTTTTTCTCCGCCAGATATAATCCACTCGACCCCGCCCCATATAAGGGAAAATAAACCAATAAGAATTGCAACAGTTAAAAGCACGCTTACGCCAAAGGTAAGAATATTTATACCAAAAGGCCCTGCTTTATCCATAATTGGCTGGATGCTTTGAGGAATAGGGAAAGGCGTGCCGTCTATTTTGAGAGACTGCGATTCTGGCTGTAGTATTTGTGGAGGCTGTGGTTTTTCTGCAAGTAGCTTCATGGTTTAACAAACGTGGGTAATTGAAAAATATCTACCCCGATTACCCTAAGTATTATTAGTGATAATATCATAAAAATAATGCCAACAACTGCCGAGGTAATTTTTTCCTGCGCTTCTTTAACACCTTCGGCATCGCCTTGGGAAAACATTAGCTGGTAGCCGGCGGTAATAATAAGGTACACTGCCCAACCGCCAGCCATACTTAAAAGTACAGTAAAGATTTTTTTAATAAAAGCAGCCGGATCGGTATCTATTTCCCCAATCGCACTGTCTATTTTTGTACATTTGACAATATCTCTTTTCCTGTCAGGATTATCTTTAATTTGTTTTTCGGTAATAGGAACGCCGTTTATATCTTCTCCTGCTAGACAAGGAAGAAGAGCAGGGGGAACAGGAGTAGTTGAGGTAGGAGTAAAGGTGGGCGCTAAGGGACTTGTGGGAAATACAAGAATTGGAACGCATGTTCCAGAAATATCTTTTTCACATTTATTGTCAAGACATTTTCCTGTATTTGGATCTGTCCCGGACGGATTACATGCTGTTGGTGGTGTTGGTGTAAGAGTTGGCCCTCCAGGTGTTGGCGTTGGAGCAGATGTGGGGATTGGAGGTACAAGCACGTTAACAACAATAGTTTTTATTGGTGAAAATTTGGACGTTGAAGATTGTTGTCCGCCGATGGCGATATAGTATTTATCAGCTTTTTGTGGCTCAATGCTTAAAACATTTTTTGTAAACTCGGCAACTCTTGAATAGTATATTTCACGCTTATCATGTCCTTGGTAACAGAACCTACCGAAACTTTGCGTAGAAGATGGAAGAATAATTTCTGTTTTAGTGGTTATTGAGATAGCATAACAATTGCCTATTACTAAGTCTGACATATTAATAATGAATGGTGTATAAGCATCTACAGTGGAAGGTCCTTCAAGTTTTTCATCTGCAAAAGCTTTTTGGGGCAATACTGCTTGTATAGAGAAAACAAAAATTAGAATAGAAAAGAAAGTAAATATATGAAAGGGAATTTTTTTCACTCTTCCATCGTAAGTTAGTTGTAGACTTTTTGCAACTACGCGAAGTATGAGGAGTGTTTATAAGTTAGGTTTCTTTAAAAAATACCTTACCATTTAATATCAACCACGCCCATAGCGGTACAAATAATAATTTTTTTCCTTCCATTTCTTTTGTGCTCGAATAATTTTTTGTTAGTATTGTTCCTTCTTCTATCTTAAACTCTTTTAATCCCTCAACCAAGCCTTCTATTTCCCTATGATGCATATCATCAGTATAGGAAACATTAAGGAGCGAAATAGTAGGATTTAGTATCACAAAATCTATTTCTTTTTTTCCTTGCCAGTATGATACTGAAACATTGTTTTTTTTAAGTTCCATGTACGTCATGTTTTCTGCGCATTGACCCCAATCTGGTCTTACATTGAGTGTATTAAAGTTGCGCAACCCATTATCAACAACATAAATCTTTATTGGTCTTCGTATGTCCTGTGTCTCTTTCGTCTTATACGAAAAATGTTTACTCTCAAAAAAAAGGTAGGAGTTATAAAAATAGTCTAGGTAAGTTTTTATTGTATCTACAGATAATCCTTGTGGTTTACCTAAACTTCGATATGTATGGGTTTTGGTGAAATCAGATAATATTTGAAGCCCCAGTACTTCTATTTCTCTACTATTTCGTATGTTGTTTGGTCCTGTAACGTCACGGGCTAAAATATCTCGATAATAAGCATTGGCTATAGACGTTTTATTCTCTTTGTCTCTTGCTAAAACTATCTCTGGATAGCCACCTTCCAAGAAGAAATTACCCAAATGATGCAAAATACTATTTGTTTGAGAAAAATTGTCATCTATAATACTTTGTACAGTATTTTCTCCCCGAACCTCTATATTTTTTACTTGAAGGTATTCGTAAAAATTAAAAGGGTAAATATCAAATTGCACATTCCTGCCTGTTAATACTGTTGCTGTCTCGGAATCTATTAAAGATCTTCTTGATCCGGAAATAATAAACTTGACGTTTTTATTAAATTCATAATGGGTATGCAGCCAATGATTAAATTCCCTTATTCCTTGTAGTTCATCAAGAAAAATATATACCTTTCCCTGGGGATTATGTTTCTCAAGGTAAAAAGTGTAAAATTGTTCCAAAATCTTGGCTCCTGATGATAAATATGGTTGTACTAACAAATCTTCAAAATATAAATACAAGACATTTTTTGGGTTTGTACCTGTTTCTATCAACTTGCCCATTAGTTGGCGCATCAGAGTGGACTTGCCAGATCTTCTAACACCAGTGAGTATGAGAATATGGCGTATATCCATGGCTTTCCATAATCGTTTAAGGTATTTCTCTCGTGGGACAGTTCCAACCCATTCTCCTTTTTCAGGATTCTCAAAATGTGGATTCCATTTTTTTAACAATAATTCTATTTCTGTAAGGTTCATATATAATATATTTTACAATAAATGGTCATTCTTGTCAAGTATATTTGACGTATTAACTAACGAAATGGTTTTTTCTCCCTTCCATCGTAGAGCAAGGGGGAGGGGTTTTGCAAGTATGTGAAGATACAAGATTACCCGAGTTATGCTCCTTTTGCCAATTGCTGCTTCATTAAACTTTGGTACGGAACATCAATTTTTGATGCTTTTTGCTTATAACTTCTAACAATATCTGTGGGAATACGTATAGTTATTCTGGTTATTTTTGGCTCAGCGTGCTTTTTAAGAAATTCTGTTACATCAAAATGTTTAAAATCTTTTGCTTCGTAATACTTTGAAAGATCAATCTTTTCCCAAAAATCATGCTCCTCATCTTCATTTTTAAACTTAGGCAGTACTAATTTTTTCTTCATAAAGTTTTACCTCCTTCCTTTTTGCATCTCGCGCGTGAAGGACACGGATGTGGTTATTTCTTACAGTAAATGCCAAAAAGAGTGTTCTTCCTTTTCGAGTTTTGCCAATGATTGCAAAGCGTATTTCGTTTTGAGAGTGAAGTTCATCTGTTCCTCCTATTGCATGAGGATCTTTTATAGCCTCTTCTGCCTCGAATGGTCGTACTTGATGCCTTTCCCATAGATGAGTTGTATTTCCAAAGTCCCACTCAAAACGCCTCTTAATTTTTGGCATATCTAATACATCTTTAGTATGTACACATTTTAAGGGATATATTTAATCTTGTCAAGAAGCACCGCCGCTAAAAAAGAATTTTTTTCACTCTTCCATCGTAGAACAGCTGCAGGGTTTTTGCAAGAGCGTAGAGTGTATGGTATTATGGTGATATGAAAAAGAAGATACAATTTGATAAAGAAAAAATGGCAGCAATTGCCAAAAAGCATGGTCTTGTATTTGTGGTGCTTTTTGGATCAAAAGCCCGGGGAGAAAAACCAAATGCCGAGAGCGATTTGGATATTGCCGTGCTGGCAAAAAAGGATTTATCGTATAAGCAATACATGAATGTGCATAGCATGATTGCCGATCTTTTTTCGGGGCAAAACGCAGACGTGCGGTTGCTTAATGATACTGATTTATTATTTCAACATAATGTAGTGCGTGATGGCATTTTGCTTTTTGGGAATCATGAGGAATATAAGACATATAAGCGTTTAATAGTTCGGCGTTACGTTGATGATGGAGAAATATATTTCCCTATGCTTGATAGACTTGTTTTTAAGCAGCAGGAAGAACTGGAAAGAAAAATACTATGATTGATGAAAAAATGGTCGTTGAAAAAATTAGAAGAATTCAGATAGAGTTGCTTAATCTTGAAAGATTTGAAGTATTTACGTTTGACGAGGTGGCAAAAAATTATGATACGCATACAATTGTGGAACGGATTATCGAACGCATTGTTGGTTTTGCAATAGATATTAATCAGCATATTCTTGTTGAAGGCGGAAAAGGTGATTTGCCATTTGATTTTAAGAAGAGTTTTCTTTTTCTTGTAGATTTGGATGTTTATCCAAAAGAATTTGCGGAACAAATTTGTGAATCGGCAGGATTGCGTAATATTTTAGTGCATGATTATGTGAAGCTTGACGAAAATAAGTTTTATAATTCAATCAGAGATTGTAATCACGATTACACCAAGTATTGTCGTTATATCCTTGATTTTCTTAAGAAGAAATCTTCATAAAACTTTTTTCACATTTACATCGTAGAGCAAAAGAGGGAGGAAATGCAAGCGGAGAGGGAGGGATTTGAACCCTCGATATCCTTGCGGATATACAGCTTTTCCAAAGCTGCGCACTAGGCCACTATGCGACCTCTCCAAAATTCAGCGTTTAGCGTCTAGATATTAGCGTTCAGTTAATCTTAAACTAGACGCTATTAACTATACGCTGCTTAGCCTCTTTCCAAACTTGCTTGTCTGATGGATATGTTAATCTTTTTTCGACTTTATCAATTAGTAACCATTCTACGTTTTCCATTTCCCAGTCGTGATCTTTTATATCGCCAGATATATACTCCATTAAAAAATAATATACTGTTTTTTTAATTTTTTGTCCTTCAAAAACATACCAGTAGGTAATTGGCGTTAAAGGTTGTAAAATTTTCCCCAATACTCCTGTTTCTTCTTTAACTTCCCGAATGGCAGTTTCTTTTTTGGTTTCGTTTTCTTTGTAATCACCAATCAATCCTTTTGGAAACACCCAACCATGATGTTGAGAGTGTTGTGCAACTAAAATCTCAAGACCCTTTCCCGTTTTTTTATAAACTATTCCTCCAGCCGAAAACTCAAACTTCATAAATTATTGACACTTGTTATCTTTTGTGTAACGATTATAGCATGGATATTAGTCAGGAAGTAAATCTTATAGAGAAAGAATTATTAGAACTTATTCTTCAACATTTGGAAAATAACAAAATTGACGCGGATAAAGCCCAAAGTTTGGCAAAAGATTTTTTGGCAATTCTTCCTGTGGCAGACCAAAAAGATTTACTCCAAAAGTTACAGAATTTAAGCAACATTTACGAAGAGGCAAAAGAATTGTATGTTGATGAACTTACAAAAGTCAGCAACGAGCAGCGAGATTTAACATTAACTCAAATGCGGGATGCGATTCAAAAAGGAAATATCGAACATGCAATAACTGCGGCAAAATCGCTGCAGCAAAATAACTAAATATGGAAGGTCCACAATTACCAAAACCAGAAGCTCCTAAACAACCACCCGCAGTGGAAAAAAGACTAGATAATCCTTTGCAAACAGCAAGAAATTGGGTAGAAGCTAAATTTGGCAGACAAAAACTTGCTGAAGGAGAAACAGCGCATGATATTTTATTGGGTATCTCCGGGGAGAGTCGAACTCCCGATTTTTAGGTTCGGAACCTAATGTTTTGTCCATCTAAACTACGGAGACAGGTCTCAGTGTTTAGTTAATCAGCGTCTAGCGTATAGTTATCCATTTTTCAACTAAACGCTAATAAACTCGCCGCTAAACGCTTGTATTGTACTAGATTCGTTTTTTCCAGGCAATGCTTGTATAATCAAGTGTATATGCCAGCACCAGCAGAAGCACCAACAGCCAATCGTTCTTCAGAAGCAACACGGTCAGAAGTACGATCTCAATCTGTCCAGCCAAGAGAGTTGTCTTTAATAGAAGGGAGAAAAGAAGAGCTCATTGGCTATTTTAGAACACATAATACGGTTGTCTTAAAAGCAGGGACAGGAACAGGAAAATCCACCACTGGCCCTCTTATTTTACTCGAAGCTCTCCAGAGGGAAAACCCCGGTAAAAAAGTAAAAATACTGGTGGCCGAGCCACGGCAAATGTTGGCAGAGGGTATTTCTGATCATGTGGCAAAAACAAACGGCGTGCCATTGGGTGGAGATTTAATTGGTTTTTATCATGGGGATGACCATAAGTATTCGGACCAAACGCAAATTGTCTATACAGTTAATGGGTCGCTTCGAAAAAGAATAGAAGAGGATAAAGCTCTTTCAAAATACGATGCCGTCTGTTTGGACGAAATACACTTACGCGACAGAGACCAGGAGGCAATTCTTATTGGATTAAAAGAAGTGCAAAAAGAACGCAAAAAACGAGGGCTAAAACCTTTTAAAATTCTTATTACTTCCGCCAACGCCGAGCAAAAACAGGCAGATTACTATGATAATGGGGTAATGATGGAGATAGAAGGGCAAAAACCTCGTTATGATGTTAAAGAACATTTTTTAGATAAAGCTCCTGACGTAGAAAATATTCCCATAGAAATGGCGAGATTGGCAGCAAAAGTTATCAAAGAAAAAAGGCGACCAGGACATCTTTTAGGGTTTTTACCGGGAAGACGGGAAATCCAAATTGCCCAAAAAGAGTTTGACCGCATTATGAGGGAAGAGGGTTTGGCGGATAAATATAAATCGGCCTCTCTTACCGGTGGTGGCGGCGAAGAAAATAAGGCTTTGCAGAAAAAATTACAAGATGATGATCCAAATATAAACCCAATTATGGCTTTTGCTACCGATGTGGCAGATGCGGGGGCAACGTTTGCAATTAGCGACGCTTTTGACGGCGGGCTTATACGGACTATGGTTTACGACAAAGAGTCGGGTCTTGAGTCCCTGCAAACCAGACATCATGCGGTAAGTCAGTATATTCAACGAAAGGGAAGACTTGGAAGAATTTCAGATGGCGATTTTTATGCCATGTATTCAGAGGAAGAACTTAACAATCCGGGAATTCATCCCAAAGATGCACCTCCCTCAATCTTAATGGAAGACCTTACCCCATTAGTATTAAGCTTAAAAGCCATGGGTATTACCGATGTGTATGCTGTTGATTACATGGATCATCCGGGAAAAGAAAAATTAGACATGGCGGTCGGAACTCTCAATGTGCTGGGGGCACTAAAACCAGATGGCACACTGACAGATGAGGGAAAAGCTATGGTTGAACTGCCTTTGGATTCTCATTTAGCTCGTATTTTGGTGGAGGTCAAAAAGCGGGGGTGTGTGGAAGCAGCCAGTGTACTTGTGGCCTTTTTAAATAGTAATAGATCTGTTTTTGCCTACAATCCTCGAAGCGAGCAGTTTGACAAAAAATATGCCAGGTATATTTATACTGAACCTAATAAACCACCAGATTCCGATTACCTAACACTATTAAAAGTTTGGAATGAATATAATCATCCAGAACTGCGGGAAGAAAACGAAAGACAAATGTCGGGGGAGGACTGGGCGCTAAAACATGGGTTTAGCATAAGCGTATTAAAGGATGTTAATACAACCAAAAACGAAATTCTCCAGGAGGATTTTTTTAAGGGTGCATTTGGTGGAGGCTTAGGTAATTTGGAAATTGATATTGCCGGCCAGGCCGACGCCATCAAAGCATGTATTGTGGCAGGATTTGCGGACAAGATTTTGCTAAGAGATGGCGATACTTATGCATTGGGGAATGGGAAGCGGCCAGGTATTCAGATTGATCAAAAATCGGTCTTTGCCCAAAGGCGTCCCGGAATGTTGATTTCGGGCGCAATTCGGGTGCAAGAGGGCGGCAGGGCGTTTGCGAGTATGAATTGGGAAGTAACGAAAGAATTTGTAAAGGGAGTTGCGCCATATTTAGAAGAGATGGGATTAGTTGAGAAAGAACAAGAGGTACCGAAAACAGCAGCAGAACAGGTAAAAAACGAGCTGCAGACAGAAGCGGCAAAGGCTTCGAAATCGAGCGTTCCTGCCGAGTCTGAATCAAAAGAACAAAAAGCAGAAAAAAAACTGTCTATTATTGGGAAAATAAAACAAGCGTTTAAAACTTTTTTTGATAGAATAAAAGCATTTTGGGGATTATAGGCGGAGGGTACAGGATTCGAACCTGTGTAGGGATTACTCCCTCGAGTTTTCGAAACTCGTGCAATTGTCCACTATGCGAACCCTCCAAAACTCAGCGTATAGCGTATAGAAATTAGGGTATAGTTTTAACTAAACGCTAGACGCTATTCACTAGACGTTAATGTGGTGCACCCACCCAGAATCGAACTGGGATTAGCGGCTCCGCAAGCCGCTGTTCTATCCGTTAAACTATAGGTGCTTATAGCATAGCTATTATACTACAAGTTTACCCCGATTAAATCGGGGTTTAGGTGGTTTTCCGTTCCAGAGGAAATGTGCGGGCCAGCCAGTCGGCTGATTTTTCCATAAAGGTTGGTTTGATAATTTCCCGGTAGGGGAGATATTGTAATAGGAGCGATGTTAATTGCTTTTTATCTAAATCCCCAAGCATAATAATAAGCTCTCCTGGTAAAAATGTTTTGGTTCTAACATGTAGTGTTTCAATGCCTTCTCTTTTTTTGAAATAAAAATCATAGAGTTCTTGCCATAGATAAAAATGATCTTCAATAGTAATGCCCTCGGTGCTTAGGCGGTATTTAAAATCATGCGGTGGGACAGTAACAAGCGCAAAGGCGGCAAAAACAAAAGATAACACTACCACCATTAGCATATATTGAGAAAAAAGAAAAAGGATAATTTCGATAAATAGTGTCAAAAGCAGAGAAGTTAAGTAGTACTCTTTGCCTCTTTTTCTAAATGGTCTGCCAGGTGCTTTCCAGGAAAGAAGTGTTTTTAATTCGTGCATATCATTTGGTAAATCTAATGGTTCGCTAGGTAAATCAAGCGGTTCTTTTGGCAGAAATTGTTCTGTTTGGTTTTGAGCAGCCATAGCTTTATTACTGTATAGCATTTTACTATTTGAGTCAACATGGTTATAATATGAATCAGTTGGAGGAGTCGCATAGAGGCCCATTGCGAGGGGTTGCTAACCCCTTGAGCTATAAAAGGCTCGCGTGAGTTCGAATCTCACCTCCTCCGCCAAGGAGAGGTCGCATAGCGGACTAGTGCAGCAGTTTTGAAAACTGCCGTGACAGCAATGTTACCGTGGGTTCGAATCCCACCCTCTCCGCCAAGCAGAACTAATGGGTTCAAAACCAAGCAAATGGCTTGCTATCTCAAGCTGTTTGGCAGGTTCTAACGAAGCTACAATATCAGCAATCTCTTTCTTTCCTTTTTCAATTAAGAAGTAGGGTTTATCTCCTGAAATACACAATTTTTTACCCTTTATGGTTAGGTTCGAACCAAGTTTTGAAAGCACATAGGTTTTGACTTTTGCATCACCCGTAGCAAATTGATAACGTGCAGAACAAGCAAAGTCAAAAGTTTCTTTTGATTGCACAAACCATTCTTCTAAGCGTTTATCAACCTTTTCAACCTCTTTGTTAATAGCTTTCTTTTCACTTAACAACCTCTTTTCTTCGTCAGAGTAGTATTTTTGCTGTTCAGGGTCGCTATTAACGTTTTGAGGCGATATACGAAGCCGTAGGAGGTTTCTAAGCTGTGAATCAACATCTTTAACCTGAGTCAACAAGTTACTTTTAATAGCTGTTTGGCTCGTTTCTTCATGGTCATTCAATTCGTTTAAGTAGTTAATAGCCCAATCCCTAAAGCCTTCATCTATTTCGAACTTTCCCAATTTATTAGTGATTTCAGTTTCCAAGTCATCGAGAGTAATACTTCCTTGTGAACAGTTAGGATGAACTCGTTTGGTGCAGTGATAAAAAACATAATGCAAAATTTTAGGGTTCTGCATGTTTTCAATTAGCGTATGACAATCAGGACATTCGTTAGCTTTTAATCCCTTATGGAATTTTGTTTTACAATTAGGGCAAATTATTTGCCATTTTTCTTCAGCAGTTATAGAGCCTTCACACTCTGCACATTTTAAGACTTCTTTATAAGCAAACTCTTTCTTGGAATATCTAGGCTTGCCTTTTTTGCCTAGCCGTATTTGCAGTTGTTCAAATTCCTTTTCGTTCATCATGGCTTTATGAGAACCTTTTATTTCTTGGTATTCACCGTCAACTTTTCTTTTCATAATTCCACAATAATATGAATCGCTTAACATTCGATAAAAAGAGGCTTTGCTCATTGGCCTACCACCTAATTTTTTAGTCCGTCTTGTTTTGTATTTGCACCTGTTATTAAGGTCAACCAAGGCTTGCATAGGTGTATACATTTTCTTGATGATAAGTTCAAAAGCCTTTTGGATTAATGGGAATCGCTCAGGGTCAGTGTCAATATATGCCTCTTTTGTTAAAGGATTAAGTTTATTTAAATAGCCTGGTTTAGCAACCCCACCCCATTCTCTTTTTTCGTTGAATTTATATCTGTTTCCCCTAAGTACTGCCTCACTCAAATCATCAGACGATTTTTTAGCAACAGTAAAATCAATATTTAATGCGAACTTATCTTCAGGGGTGTTGTAGTAAGTGTTGCCTCTTGTTTTAAATGCTTTTATTTTCCCTTGGTCAATTTTGTAAATGAATAGCCCACCATCAAGAGAATTTCGGGATATTCTTGTAGCGTTCCATGCTAATACAGCATCAGCCTTGCCATCGTCTATCATTTGCATCATTCTATTAAATTGTGGTCTGCCTGGTTCAAAAGCTGTATGAGTTTCTTCAATTATTTCAACTACTTTTAAACCCTCACGTTTAGCAAATTCAGACAGCTCTTTTCTTTGTTGGGGAATTGAAGCAACTTGCTTATCTTCACTATCGCTACTTTTTCTCAAGTAGGTGATAAATCTTAGCTGTTTAATATCAATTTGTTTCATAACTTAAATGCCCCCACTGGGTTGTGCTCAGAACGGTGAAGTCCTGTCCCAATGAGGGCATTAAAAAACTCCACCTTTCTCCTGAGCACAATTAAATTGTTACAGATTTTGAACTTAAATTCAAGTGTTTTCATATAGGTAAAAGGTCATTTTCTATTTCGTAATTAAGCATAAGTCCTGCAAGTCGTTGTTGTTCGTCAACTAATATTCTTTCTTCAGGTTTATCACTTAACCAACCATTCTTTTCATCAATATTTTTACTTAACTCATCTACTTTATTCTTAATATCATTATATTCATCTACTGTACTAATACGATACTTACCCTTATAAGAAACTATAGTATTTTCATCTGTTTCATCTTGATTTGACTGCAATTCTGCAATATTTTCTTGCGTTTCTGCAATTCGGTCATGCAAATTTGCATTTTCATCTTGCAATTTAGCAATATCATTTTTTGAATTTGGTAACAAAACTATTTCATAAAAACTTCTTGCCTTTTCTTTTATTGTTCCTTTTTGAATAAGTCCATTTCTTACCCGACATACTTTAGATGCTGACCAACCTAAAATATCAGCAAGTACTTTATCTGTTGTTTCAACAGTTTGATATGTTTCCTCATGTTTTTTATCCCAATCGTAAACAGCTAAGTATAAATCCCACAACCGATACTCAGAATCTTTAAGGTTTAACCGTTTTGCTACATGATGACGATTACGATAAACCTTTTGGTAAGTATTATTCAGCCTTCTTAATATGTTCATATTCCTTCTTTGGAATTGGCTTATATATCAGCTTGAAATATTCCAATAGCTCAACACCCAACTTATTTGCTTCTTCATTGCTTAACTGTTGGTTAAATTTCTCAAGATATATTCGCTTAAAATCACTAATAGCTTTATGACTTAACTGCATAAAACCATTATTCCAAGAATGGAGAAGATAAAAGAGTTACGGGAAAAACTAAATTACATGTAGACCGCTAGAAGCTGTTTATATCTATATATCGCTTGCTTGACGTTGGTTAGCTCAGGTATCAAATATCTGTTTTTGTTGGTTTGATATTGTTTTTTGACTTTATCAGAGGCTATAGACAATGCAATTTTTGTATAACTTTCACCTGCTAAATTTCGCCAATACCAATCCCTATCCCTTCGAATATTGTTTGCAGGGTCTTTTTTCATCCTGTAAAAGTGTTTAAGTAGTTGCTCATTTTCTTCAAAGATTTTAGGTACATTATCCTCAAAGATTTTTATCAAATCATCTTTAGTTGTCATGGGAGAAATACGGATAATAACTTCAGGATATGGGATTTCTTCAAGATGCAGTTCAGGCGGAAATACTTCTATGCTAGTTGTTCGATAGCTACTGTCGTCAACTTCACCGCAGACAATAGCACGTTGGATTATAGAGGTAAAATATTCAGGTCTTTTAAAATCCCTGCTTAGATTTTGTGTTTCCCATTCAAACCGCTTGTAATAGGCAACATATTGAAGGCGTCTTTCTATATCTTTGGGGTGTTTCTTAATATCTTCAAGTTCAGCCTCGATTTTGCCCGATTTATATCTTTCAGCTTGCCACTCGACACTCTCAAGCATTTTCTGTGAACGCCATGCATCGAAGTCTTCGTAAGATATTAACTTATCTATTGAGAATTTTTGCCTTAGTAAGGGCAAGAGTCTTAAAAATTCAGGTTTATCAAGAAGATAGGCACAATCCATATATGCAATATCATTTTTGCAGTTTATTTTTATCTTTAGTTTTAATAAATCAGAGTTGTCTTTTTGTTTCATAGTATCCTGTATATATTTTACACAAACTAGGGATGGGGGTGGTTAGCTTTAGAAATTATTTTTGTTACAATGTTCTTTGATGCCTCTTATAATCGGGTCTAATTTTCAAAACTAGATTTTAGAGTAAAAACAGAGAGTCTTTCAGGTATAGAGTAAGACCAATAAAAACAACCATTAAAAACTTGATGAAATCTTATGGCAGACAAATTAATTTCAAACACAAAAAGGGATAAACTTTTAAATAAGTGTGAGAGTTTAATGCTCCAAGGGGTCGACAGTCCAACTGATATATCAGAATCCTTAAATGTTTCTTTTAATACCGCAAGAAGCTATGTAACCATCATTAAACAAAGATGGTCAAACTATTCAAACACTGAAGAATTACAAGCTAAACGACAAGAATTAATTCGAAAAACAGAAGAAGTGATAAAAGAGGCGTGGACACTTAAAAATCACGCTAGAAACACCCTAGAAGCCGTTGGAAGCCTTCGCACTGCTCTCATGGGCATTGAGAGGCTACAAAAACTACTTGGGATTGATTCCTTGCCTATACCAATCGAGAAACCTGTTGAAATTCAGACTTTTGAGCTTGCTCAAGAGGTTATTGCGTTACCTGAAGAAGATAAGAGTGTAGCGTTATCTATGATTAGAGAGGAAATTAAGAAAAGAGCTTGCTAAAATACCTATTGATTTTTTAATAAGGATTTGAGATAATTAATGTATAGGATAATAAATTTGAGAATTATATGAAAATTAAGAAAAAGGCTTCCTCTAAATATTCTTTTCAAAAAGGATTTTCCCCAATAATCATTGTTGTAATAGCTTTTGTTGTGCTTCTAGGCGGAGTATTTATATACTCAGTTTCAAAAAATCCAGCAGTCCAAAAACAGGTTGAGTTACAAAAATCCCTTCAAAATACTAGCCAAGATATTCCAAAAGGCAATGCTCACTGGGATAAATCACAAGATTTATTTTCCCAAATGAAAAAAGAGACAGACACGGAAAAGATAAAAAAACTAAATGACCAGGCCATACAGGAGTTAAAAGCTGTACTTGATGAGATGCCGAATAATGCTAGAGTTTGGGATGAGCTTGGGAATGCATATACCTGGGTAAGCAGTTTAGATCCCAAAGCTCAGTTAGACTTAGGATTAGCAGCTTATAAAAAGGCAGAAGAATTAGACTCAAATAACACTGTCTATATAAATGCTGTGGGTGACCAACTAATAAGCATGCAGAGATACGATGAGGCTATTTTGCAATTTCAAAAGACTTTAAGGCTTACTCCTAATTCTGGCTATGCTAATTTGAGCTTATGTAATGCTTACAAAGGTGCAAAGGTTTATGATTCTGCCAGAGAAAGCTGCCAAAAGGCTATAGATATATTCACTAATGAGAATAAAGACGGAAAGTATGACAGCCAGGTTTTAGAAGCAAAAAAAGCTATGGCTGGTATACCTAAATAATATTATATGAATAGACCAAAATTTTTAACAGGTTGGCTAATTTTTATGATTATTGGAAATGTATTCTCTCTTTATTCCTATACTTTAGGTTCTGATAACATAGCAAAGACGCTACCCAATATGCCTTCCTGGGCAATAACTGTATTTGCAGTAGGAGCAGTAGTAAATTTATTTGCTGTTGTAATGTTATGGATGTGGAAGAAAATGGGTTTTTATATCCTAATTGGTTTAGCAATCGTTGTAGCTTCGTTGAATGGTATGCTATTAGGGGTTGCAGGAGTTTTTGCAAGTCTTTTTTCTCTGATTGGAGTAGGAATTCTTTACCTAGCTATGAAGCCAGTTTGGCAAAACTTCAAATAAAATAATTGCCTCTGCAGAATATACAAGGATCAAAATAAACTTAAAGACAATCCTTTGACCTGGATTTTTTAACTTCAGTAAGAAGATTCTGCTATAATTACAGGGCAGAATAAACGGGAACCATAGAATAATTATTGATAAAATAGGTTCTAACAGCGTCAATGGTTCGCCGCCAAGGAGAGGTCGCATAGCGGACTAGTGCAGCAGTTTTGAAAACTGCCGTGACAGCAATGTTACCGTGGGTTCGAATCCCACCCTCTCCGCTACGTAAAACGTGGCTTCGCAAAAGTGTTATGATAAATATGTGGAGTATCAGGAAATTGATAATTGGGAAAAAGTATCAGAACTTAAAAAACTTTTAGATTTATCAACAAAGCCAAAACATCTCTATTACATAGGCAACCTCGATCCTCAAATTTTTAAGCATTGTGCGGCAATTGTGGGGTCGAGAAAAATGACTTCTTATGGACAAACAGTTGTTGAGAAAATGGCACCTCGGCTTATTTCCCAAAATATCACCATAGTTTCTGGGTTTATGTATGGGGTAGATCAATATGCTCACAGAGTTTGCGTTGAGAGCGGGGGTAAAACAATTGCAGTTTTTGGTTGGGGAATAAACACTAAATTAACAGGTAATGATTTGAAACTGGCCAAAGATATTATCGCAAGCGGAGGATTATTACTGTCTGAATGGGAAGAACAAAAAGCATCTCATTGGACATTTCCTGTTAGAAACAGAATTGTAGCCGCTTTATCTGATGCTGTGTATGTGGTGGAAGCAGCGTTGCACAGTGGTTCTTTAATTACTGCAAGACTGGCTCTAAAACTTAAAAAAGAGCTCTTCGCAGTTCCCGGACCAATTACTTCTCGCACCTCTTTTGGCACCAATAAATTAATAGCGGATGGAAAAGCCAAAGTGTGGTTGGGGCAGGATGCAATAAACATTTTGCAGTCTGTCATTGATGATCCAATGCTGCAAATTTTAGATAACGAAGCATTAAGCGCTGATGAGTTGGCTTTGAAACTGAATGTTCCAATTTCTAAAATTGGAGCTAAACTTTCCATGTTTTTGTTGTCTGGTCAACTTAATGAAAAAGGAGGAAAATATTACATAAACTATGTTAGTTAAAATTCCCTCCATTGCCAATATTGGTTTAGAAACTGTGCCTATAGATGTGGAGGTGGATGTGGCGTCGGCCGGGTTTCCCGGATTTACTATTGTCGGGCTGGCTAGTAAAGCTGTGGAGGAGGCAAGGGAGAGAGTTAAAACAGCTATTATTAACTCGAAGTTGGATTTTCCAGGCAGAAAAATTACCGTTAATCTTGCTCCAGCAGATTTGCCTAAAGATGGAGCGGCTTATGATTTGCCAATTGCCATAGGGGTACTTTTGGCCAGCGGACAGTTACATCTGCCAAAAGAATTCAATCTTTCAAAATCATTTTTTTATGGCGAATTATCATTAGACGGGACGCTGCGGCCAACACGTGGAATTTTACTGCTGGGCCTTTTTGCCCAAAAAATTCGCGCCTCCTCAATTTTTGTACCAGCCCAATCTGCATACGAAGCTAGTGTAGTTAAGGATATTGCCGTCGTGGGGCTAAATTCATTGTCAGAGCTAATTTTACATTTGTCGGGTGCCAAAGTAATTAATCCTTTAACGCACTCTAAAGCAAAAAAGAAGCTAGATTCCGAGCATGGAGAGTTTGATTTATCAGAAATTGCCGGGCAAGAACAAGCCAAAAGGGCACTAATTATTGCTGCTTCCGGCGGACATAATCTGTTAATGTGGGGTCCTCCTGGAACAGGAAAGACCATGTTGTCCCGCTCCCTTCCAGGCATTTTGCCTCCGTTAACTCTGGAAGAGAGTTTAGAAGTAACCAGAATTTACTCTGTTTCTGGTTTGATGTCTTCGGATCAACCGCTTATTTCCAAAAGGCCATTTCGATCGCCTCATCATGGCATCTCAACAGCAGGAATGGTAGGAGGCGGCAGCAACCCTTTGCCAGGAGAGGTAAGTTTGGCCCATTTGGGGGTGTTGTTTTTGGATGAAATGCCGGAATTTCAAAGGGGTTTAATTGAAAGTTTACGACAGCCGATGGAGGATGGAACAGTGGAGATTGTGAGAGTTTTGGGGCATGTGAAGTACCCTGCCAGTTTTACTCTGATTGCGGCTATTAATCCTTGTCCTTGCGGGTATTTAGGGCATCCTAAAAAGGAATGTAAATGCTCTGAAAAACAGATTATTAAATATAAACAGCGAATTTCAGGGCCTATTTTAGATCGGGTTGATTTATTTGTCCAGGTAGGTGTAGTAGAAACAGAAAAACTATCTGTAACATCACAAAATAAGGCATACCGATTGTCGTCAAAAGAGGCAAGAGAAAAAGTAATCAGTGCCCGTAAACTGCAAAAACAAAGATTCAAATATGAAAAGAGAAATATCTACACTAATTCCCAGATGAAAAATAGCGATGTGAAAAAGTACGCTAATTTAGAAAAAGAAGCAGAAAATCTGCTAAAACTTGCTTCCGATAAGTTTGATTTTTCCGCCAGAAGCTATTTTCGTTTAATAAAAGTGGCAAGGACTATTGCTGATTTAGAGGACTCAAGCAGTATAAAGCCTTTACACATGGCTGAAGCTTTGCAATATAAGCAGATGATATGAAAGCGCATAACAGACAAACAGGAATTTTGGCAGAAAATTTAGCTGCAGAGGAGCTGGCTAAAAAAGGCTACTCTATTTTAGAGCGAAACTTTAGCAATCGCTATGGTGAAATAGATATTATTGCCAAAGATAAAGAAATGTTAATTTTTGTGGAGGTAAAAGCAAAGAGGGGAATAGAATTTGGCACACCCGAAGAAATGATAACTGCTTATAAATTAAAACGAGTCCAAAATATGGCCACCATCTACATGAAAGGTAAAAATTTGCCTTGCAGAATTGATGTGGTAGCAATCGTTTTTTCTCCAGATAACAAGATACTGTCTTTAACTCATTACAAAAATGTTTACTTCTAATTTTGTGGGTATACTTGATTTTTTGTTTCCCAAATACTGCGTTAATTGTAAAAAGCTGGGATCGTATCTTTGCTCCGATTGCTTTTCTTACATTTCATTCAGCGAACAAAATACTAATAGTAGATATTTTTCTGCTATTGCTTACAAAGGTGTGGTTAGGAAACTTATTTTCCAGTTTAAGTATAAACCATACTTGTCGGATCTTCGCAGTGTGTTGTCAGACCTTTTTTATGAAAGTTTAATTCAGCAAGAGAAATTTATGCAGATTTTAGAGACAAATCCTATTTTAGTTTCTATTCCGCTTCATAAATCAAGATTACAAAAGAGAGGATATAATCATGCTCAAATTTTGGCAGAAGACCTAGCGAAGAGATTTGGTTTGTCTTACGTTGATTTACTCAAGCGGGTAAAGAAAACATTGTCGCAGTATGGTCTTAAAAAAGATGAGCGCAGAAAAAACGTTGCTGGCGCTTTTGTTTTTATAAATGATAAGCAACAAGTAATAAGAGATAGGTATGTTTTTTTAGTTGACGATATTTTAACTACCGGCGCAACTATAAACGAAGCTACGCTGGTTCTCCAAAAAGCTGGGGCCAAAAACGTGTGGGGACTCGCCCTTGCGAGAGATTAGTGTGGAGATGTCCGAGAGTGACTCGGAGTCCAAGAGCGACAATAAAAAACATCTACAAGCATAGTTGATTTTTAAGAGTCATTTTATTCTTTGTCAATCAACAAACATGAATAAAATCAAGGTTTAATAAATAAAATAAGGACAAAAACCAATCTTCCTTACCATTTCTCAACTGTGTTTCTGCCTATACCGTCCCATTGAGAAAGATGATATAAACAAACCTTAAGCTCTCGCTAACGCGAGTTCTCTTTGGTTAAGCATTCCAAGCTCGGACATAATTGCGTATGCCTCTGCAAAGAGTGCTCGTCTGCTGGTTTTAATAGCAGTTATTATTTGATCTTTTTTACGACTGTTATCAAAGTCGGCTTGCAGTTTTTTAACGTACATTCTTGTCGATGCAATGCATCCCCAAGTAAAAGTATTATATCCCAAAACTGTGGCAAAAGTCAAGTGATTTCCGAGGCTATTTCTCTTTCAATATCTTTCTGCTTTTTTGCCTCTTTTTTCTCGTACTTCTTTTTACCCTTTCCTAAGGCTAATTCGAGCTTGATAAAGTGGTCGTTGGTATATAAAGAAAGAGGAACAATAGTTAGGTTTTGCCCTTCTATTTTTGATTTGAGGGCAATAATTTCTTTCTTATGGAGCAGGAGCTTTCGCGTTCTTCTTTCGTCATAATTCTCCGGTCGGGCATACTTGTAGGGGAAAATTTTGGCATTGATAAGATAGGCTTCAGAGCCAGTAATGCGAACATGCGAGCCTGTTAAATCAGCATGGCCGCCTCGCACTGCTTTTACTTCGGATCCTAACAGGTTAATGCCTGCCTCAAACCGCTCAAAAATTTGATAATCATAAAATGCCCGTCTATTGTTAATTTTCATACATCAGAAATCAATTTCCCATATTTTATCACTGCTTAAGACAAAAATCTTTTTATCTTTTTCCAAAACTTCAAACTCTTGAGCATCTTTAAATATATTTGCTTGATATTGTGTTTGGTAGACACCTGTTTTATTTAAAACCACAATTCGGCTGTTGCCGTTGTCTAAAATATACAGGCTGTCTATTTCTGTATCGGTAAAAATTCTTTGCGGTTTTGATAAGGGTTTGTCAAGTTCGGAAACCTTAAAATCTTCCTGTTTGCCGCGAGTAAATTTTTTAACTTCCCCGTTTTCAAAAAGGACAAAAATCGAAGCATCAATTGCTAACGAAGTTACTTTTGAGAAGTCTTGTGTTTTTCCAGCAAGGTAATTTGTCTTGATATATTCATCCTCGCTTGGCACAAATTTTAAAATCTGACCCCTATTTTTATCAAGCACATAAATGTTTCCGTTGTATGCCCCAAGCCCCGAAGCATTTGTCCAATGGTCTTTATTTGGAATAAGCGTTTTTTTATTTTTCGTTTTTTTATCTATAGAAAAAATGGCGCTCTCGGTTAAAACAAAGATATTTTTTTCATCTTGAGTAGAGTAGAGGGCATTATTTTCTTTTGCAGCGGTAAGAAGAAGACTGTCTTTTGCGTCAGCAGGTTTTGCCTCCACTATGCTAATGCCCGAGGCAGATTGCAAAGCGGAGTCTATTTTTGCAGATAACTCGGAAAGTTTTTTTTCATATTTTGATCCTTTTTTAAATTTATTTTTGCCTTCATTTACAAGCTTTTTCGCTTCTAAAAAGTCGTCTCGGCTCAAGTTTTTGTTAAGCGAGAAAAGACTTTGTCCTTCATCATATTTTTTCTGGGCTTTGGAAAATACTTCTTCAAACAAAGCATCATTTTTTGCCGCCTCTTTTTGCCGCAATACAAATATGCTGCTTCCCAAAAGCAATAGAATTAAAGCTGTTGTTATAACAAGAAATGTTTTTTGTTTGCGCGAAAAACTAAAATTCAAATAATAAAAGCGATTAGATATTAAGTTTCTAATCCAGGTCCAGGTTTGAATTGACAATGTCATAATTTTCTTTTTGACATTTATCTCTTGTTTTTCTTCCATTATCGTTTGTTCTTCTGTGGTTTCTGTGAGTGTTTCTTTATAGGTAATAACTATGGCAGAGGCGCCGCCTTCTTCTTTTTCGTGCAATATAGGAGAAAGGTTTTCGGCAATTTCCGAAAGACTGTTGTGGTCGATTGCGCTGGCAAGTTGTGTTTTGGAAATTATTTTCCCAAACTGCTCTGTTTGTAAAATAATAATGTCGTTATCCTCCAAAAACCCTGATGCAGATGCGACTATTGCTTTTTGAGAGGTTAGAAGAAGTCCTAGTTTATTTGCTCGTTTTAGATATATTTTTGAGTCTCCCACGGCAATGACATACAAAACATTGTCCAGTACCGAGCACAGCGCCAAAGATAAGCTGATATTTTCTTTTTCCAGCGCTTGTTTTATAGCAATTTCTGTGGCTGTTTTTATGGCAGACAAAGTTTTATTCTCTATGGTGAAATACTCGGCCTCCAGCGTATTTAAAATTTCTTTGCCAATTGTGCCAAGGGATAAATCTTCGTTTACTTTTGGTTCGGATGAATACGAAATAGAAACAACAGCAAAAAGATTTCCAGCAGTATAGCTTTGAGACCAAGACGAGGCAGTTGGAGAAGCAACAACGGTTGCGGCATGTAGTCGCTTGTTTTCCATGTGTGTTACAGTATAACAAGAGCGTAAATAAAAAGCGAAATTGCCGCTATAAGATTAAAGCCTGTAATAAATGCAAGAAATGTTGAAGAGTGTGTTTCTTGTATCACTTTATTCATTACTCTTGTCTGGTGAAATACAACAAAGGTAAAAACCGCATATAAAAATAGAATAATAAGAAAAAAAGATTTTAAAAGAAACTGCGGTAAAAGAATCGTATTTAGATCAGGCATGACTTCCTTTCCCAATCAGGTCTTGAATTATGTTAACTACTTTTGTTGGGTTAGGAACTGCAAGAAAATCAAAATGAAGTTTTTCGCCGGCGGTTTGCACAAAAACATCGCCATAGTTAAATAACGATCGAATAAACCCTGTTTGCGTATAGTTTACGTCTTCGATAAGGCTAAGTTTGGTTACGGCGACATCGTGATACAAAAGGTCTGAAAAATCAATATCAACCACCCTTTTTTGAGTAACAAACGATATATTAAAATACCAAGTGATAAATTCAACTAATGCAAATGTTAAAACAACAAGGTAATAAAAGATCAGAAAGATTTGCGTAAAGGCGCTAGGGAGAGAGAAAAAAAGAAATGCAGAAAGTTCAGAGGAAAGAAGCGGCAGTAGAGGAGGGATAATAAAAAGGAGAAATACCAGCGTAATCCAGGGAACATTGGTTATAAAGTGGCGGCGCAAAAGAAGCAAAATTATTTCGTTTGCTTCTTGGTTTTGAAACGATACTTCTCTTGGATGATCGCAAAATGATGCGAAATGATGAACGTGAGCAGACTTTTTAAGTACAGTATCTGTTTGCGTTTTGGATGCTGTAGAAGTATTTTTTTCTGTAGTAAAAATATCTGGCATAATATCAGCGTTTAGCGTATAGATAATAGCGTATAGTTTAACTAAACGCTAGACGCTAACAAACTAGACGCTGTCATCGTCTTTCTACATTATACAACGGGCCGACAATTTGAATATTTGCAGGTGCGCGTAAATTAAACCAGTCTTTAAATTCTGATCCGTTAAAACTTGTCGAACCAGCATCTCCAGAAAGATTGATTGTACTTATTTTACCACTGCCAAAATCAGGACTTACCGAAACATCAGAAACATTATTATAAGGAGTAATATTTCTTGACAAAAGTTCTTGTTTTACTCTATTTGCATCCCAAACTTCTCCTCCGTAAGGATGGGGTTTGTCTGTTTGGTATAAATGGTCTTTAGCCGAAGAATCTACCCGTGCCAAGAGAATAATGTTAACAATATCAGCCACTTCATCAGGTTTTAACCAGGCAGTTTTGTTGTATTGGTTTCTTGATCCCCAGTCGCAGTAAAACCAGGGAGAATTGGCATGCGAAGGACCATCATAAGCATTATTTCTAAGATCGTCAAAACTGTTTATGGAATCAGATGTTGTGTCTTTAGCGTTTTTAGTAAAAGAAGTTCCATTCCAGCCAATGTCGCCTGATGATTTTATATAACCTCCGTGAGTTGAGGAATACCATGCTTTGATAGGATTTCCTCCTTCAATCATCACCCAACCCTTAGTTATCTCAACTGCTTCGTTCCATTTCCCTCCTTTTTCGTTTGCTAAAAATACTTGGCAACGGTCAGTCGGGCAAATTGTTCCACTTCCATTATTGGTATAGGCTAATGCGTACGAACGGGCAGCGATAGCTTGCGCTTTTTGCGCTTCAAATCCTCCTTCGTTGCCCCAAGATTCTGGCATCTCTCCTAAATGTTTTAAGTAATCTTCAATCTTAAATGAACCAAAGCCATCGACGTTGATGGAAATATCTTGGCTGTAATCTTTTTTCAATTCATAATTTGTGTAATATGTTCGTAAAATGTCCTCGGCGTTTTGCCCTGCCCTTGATCTTCCAAATGCGCCGTATTGCGAAAGACCGACTCGGTTGGGAACGCCGTAGGTAAAAAAAGCCAGACGGGGAGAAAATCCAGGATCTTTTTCCCTGTCATCAATGCAGGCAGGGACGCCTGCGCCAGCAGAGCGGGGGATGCCAAGACTTGCTAATCTTTGAGAGATAATATCTTGTTGTTTTGCCGAAAGTTGGGCGATTTGACTGGATAGTTTTTGTTGATAGGCTTTGGCACCAGACACAACCTCGTCTAATTTTTTACTTTGTTCGTCCAGAGTTGTTTTAAGTTGCGCCAGTCGGGTTTGTTCGATCTCAAGCGTTTTCTTTTTTTCCTCAAGATCAGAAATTGTAATGGCAATGTTGGTGATAATGGCTTTATCTTGATCTGCGGCGGCTTTTTGGTAGGCTAAAATCTGGGTGATTTCGGATGCCGATTGGAAAGAAAAAAAAGTAGCAAGCGGCGAATCGTAGTGGCTACGTATGTAATAATCACGAATTGTCCGGTTTAAAATTTCTTCCTGTTTGGTTAAATCTTTATAACCTTTATCGATATTTTTTCGTTTTTCTGCGACATCTGATTCGATTTCCAAAACTCTGTTTTTGATATCATTGATTCTTTTTTGCAGACTGTTGAGTTCGGATTCAAGCGGGCGTGTTGCTTTAATTGACATATTTAATGCAGATGTTAAATCATTAATTTGCTTGTTGATGTCATCAAGCTCATCAGATAAAATTTTGGGGGCAAAAAGTGTGATAAAAGAAAAGAGAAAGACGAACAAAAACAATAAAAAAATCAACCGCTTCATACAATAGTTGTATTATAACAAATCTCATGTTATACTCCGCCTAGATTCTAGATTATGGAAGTAAAAAAGCGAAACTGGAAGCGTTTTATTATTTTTTTGCTTGTTCTTTTACTGATTGGCGGCGGTATTTATTTTGGCGCAGTCAGTTTTTTTAATACACCGGAAGAGAAAAAGGCCGAGTCAATAACTCCAACGCAAGAGCCAACCCCCACAGAAGAAGTATCTCCTACTCCAGAAGAATCGCCAACACCAGAGATAAGTAAAACCCCAACATCAAAACCAACAGCCAATCCAGTAGACAAAACAACAGGTTTAGACAGAAGCAAGCTATCTGTTGAGGTACAAAATGGCAGCGGGCAAGCTGGCGTGGCAAACAAAGGATCGGATTTTCTAAAAAGCCTAGGTTATAAAGTAGCAGGCATTGGCAACGCGGATAATTATAATTATGAAGGCGTTGCAATTTTAGTAAAGTCTGATTTTTCAAAGTACTTATCTCTTCTAAAAACTGATTTATCTTCTCAGTATACAGTAAGCTCAACCTCTGCTGTTTTATCTGCTTCTTCTTCAGCCGACGCTGTTGTGATTATTGGAAAATAGCTTTTCCTTTATGATACGATTGTATCTAATGAAAACATTTGATGTTATTACCATAGGTAATGCGGTTGTTGACCTTTTTTTGGTGATTCACGATGCAAATGCTTCGATGCGGGTTGATAAGGAATTAAATGAATTATGTGTCAAGGCAGGAGAAAAGATTGAGGTAGACAGATGTGATGTAATGCTTGGAGGCAATGCCGCAAATGCTGCGGTTGGGTTGGCAAGAAATGGTTTTATTGTTGGTCTTGCGGCAGAGATTGGCGATGATGAATTTGCCCAAAAAATTGAGCATATCTTGCAACAAGAAACGGTTGATACGACACTTCTTAAAAAAACAGAAAATGCTGCATCATCCATGACTGTTGGCATTAATTTTCAAAATGAACGAACATTATTTGTAGAGCATGTAAAAAGGGAACATCATTTTAATTTTGATAATTTTGATACAAAATGGGTGTATTTAACAAGCTTGGGCAATGAATGGAAGGTTCCGTATGAGCGTGTTGTTAGGTATG
Organism: Candidatus Levyibacteriota bacterium; assembly: GCA_016432345.1. Lineage (GTDB taxonomy): Bacteria > Patescibacteriota > Microgenomatia > Levybacterales > UBA12049. The sequence goes on from CP066685.1 coordinate 70,747, forward strand.
TTAAAAAAACAGGAGCAAGACTGGCATTTAATCCAGGAACTCTGCAGGTACAGGCGAGATATGAAGAAATAAAAAACGCCATGCAGACAGCAGATATTTTGTTTCTTAATAAAGAAGAAGGTGCTAAAATTTTCAATTTTCAATTTTCAATTTTCAATGAAAACGGAAAAGAAGCAATAAAAAACCTTCTTAAAAAACTTCAGCAGGCGGGGCCGAAAGTAGTGGTGATTACCGATGGGGAAAATGGTTCTTATGCCATTGATGAGGAGGGGAAGATATGGTTTCTAGATGTGTTTCCAGCCACGGTTGTTGAAAAAACCGGAGCAGGAGATGCTTTTGCCTCGGGTTTTATGTCGGCTATTTTAGCAGGAGAATCAGTACAGCAAGCAATGTGCTGGGGTGCGGCTAATTCGGCAGCGGTTATCGAGCGCATTGGAGCGCAGCAAGGACTTCTTTCCAGAGAGAAAATAGAAGAAAAGCTTAAGAAAGCAGATTATTTAGCAAGATATTGCCAGACTGGATAGCTGGATTTGCCATCTGAATTTACCAGCTGGATGCCATAGGTTTTACCTCCTGCAAGATAAGCAGGGAGGACTCCATAAATCCAGTTGTTTGACCAGGTATAAATAATACTGGCCTGGGTAAAAGGATAGGACGAACTCATGTTGTACAAATTAATTTTGCCTTTGCCGCCAAAGTTTTGTCCTTTAATAATAAAATATCTTCCCATAGTTGTTGGAGTAATGGACAAAGAAGAAATGCTTGGGTTAGGCATGGTTACAGTAACAGAAGTTTTGTAAATATTGTTTGCTTCGTTGTTTTCCTTGACTAAATTGAAGCTATCGGCTTTAACGATTACCCGCTTTGTTCCTGCCTGCTTGTAGATAGCGCAATATCTTAATTTGACTGTTACGCTCTGGCCTGCTTTGACCTCGTTAACAGAGGTTGTACAAGTTCTTAATCCCTGGACATCGACGCTTATATAAATTTTGTTGTCCCAGACGGGGTTATTAACCCTGGCATCAGCATTGCCGATGTTTTTAATGGTGATGTTGAAGTCGTTTGTTAAGCCGACAGCCGGCGGGGTATTGATATTGGCAGGCATAACTTGGGTAACAATAAGGTCAGGTTTGGCAACAGGAGATGGGGTTGCAGAGGGGGTGGAAGTTGGAGTAGGCAACACTATTATACCAGTATCTGTTAAAGTAATTGTGTACTGGACTGTTGGTCCGTCATGCCAACTACTATACTGGTAGTATTGAATTATAGCTGATCCTGTATAGATACCGTTTGGTTTGTTGGTATTAATATAGGTTCTAATTGTGGCTGAAGAACCAGAATTGATTCCTCCTGAGGACTCATAGAAACCCTGGCCCTGGGTGGGCTGATTGTATTTAATCTGCCATCCTGTTGCCCCGCTGCTGGTGATAGTAAACCCCGGGCCGTATATTAAACCGTCCTGAGCGTTAACTCTGGCTAAATTAACATTTACAGAATTAGTGTCAACTGAAATGCCGGAAGTTGGTATTGGAAGCGGAATACTAATTGGAGAAGAGACAGGAGGATTATCTGTGGCATAAACAGCAAAACTAAGCGGCATTATAATTGCTTCAAATAAAGCAGATAAAACAACCATTATGACCAAAAAGATAGACTTTTTTGAGGCTATTTTCATAGATAACGATAGATAATAACATAAAAAAATCTTCTTGTCAAGTACTATGGGGTTGGGTCTCTTTTTCGCGGATTGACGTTGTTTATTGATACTTGTTATACTTAGCAAAAGAGAAGGAAATTAAATGTAAGAGGTTGATAAGAAAAAGATGCTAATAAAAATCTATCTTGCTACCGACCATGCCGGTTTTACACTTAAAGAAAAAGTCAAAGAGTTTCTGCAGACAGAGGGATGCGAAGTAATAGATTGCGGGGCATATGCGTACGACAAAAATGATGATTACCCAGATTTTATTGTAAAAGCGGCAAGTGAAGTTTCTAAAGATCCAAAAAATAATCGAGGAGTAGTTTTTGGCGGCTCTGGCCAGGGAGAAGCAATGGTTGCGAATAAATATAAAAATGTGAGGGCTGTTGTGTATTATGGCGGAGAAACAAAGATTATTTCTCTTTCTCGAGAGCATAATAACGCCAATGTGCTTTCGATTGGCGCGCGGTTTGTTGATGAAAAAGAAGTGTTAGAAGTGGTAAAGCAGTGGCTAGAAACACCATTTTCCAACGAAGAAAGACACATGAGAAGGATTGAAAAGATAAATAAAATAGAATGTTAGAAATTATTCCTGGTATTTTAGAAAAAACTTGGGAAGAAGCGGAGAAGAAGATAGAAATGCTTTCTCCGTTTGCAAAAGTAATGCATATTGATCTGCTTGATGGTAAGTTTGCTCCTAATACCACATTTTTAGATCCAAAACCATTTAAAAAATATTCCAAAGACATTTTTTTTGAACTTCACATGATGGTCGAGGAGCCGGTGCAATATCTTAAGCCATTTGCCGACGCTGGATTTAGAAGATTTTTAGGACATGTGGAAAAAATGTCTGACCAGGCAGAATTTGTAGCACAAGGACAATTATTAGGAGAGGTGGGTTTGGCAATTGATGGAAAAACCACAATTGATGATATAAAAGTGCCATATGATGATTTGGATTGTTTGTTAGTAATGACTATCAATGCCGGATTTTCCGGACAACAATTTATGCCAAAACATTTGGAGAAGGTAAAAGCTCTGCGGTCAAAAATCCAAAATCAGTTTTTTCCCATAGAGGTTGACGGGGGCGTAAACGACCTGACAATTGTCCAGGCAAAAAATGCAGGGGCAAACAGGTTTGTCGCCACCAGTTTTCTGTTTGGTCAAGAAAATCCCCAAAAACAATTTCAGGCTTTATCTCACCGTATTGCTGTATAAGATTATTGGTTTGGAGAGAGCAAAGCGCTGGGGGTGGCGGAATAACGGTAGTTACAGTTGACTGTATTTTCTGTACCTCTAACAAAGTATTCGATTCGGCCAAGGCAGGGTTTGGTGATAATTCTTGTGGGTAGAATTGGTTTGTTATCTGCCTTTCCTTCAAGGAGTGTAACCATAATTTTGTGCCAAATCGGCGCAGCGCCGGTGATACCCGAAGCTAGTTGTTGGCTCATTGGCGAATTGTCGTTATTGCCTACCCAAACTCCGGCAAGTCGGTCTTTGGTATATCCAAATGTCCAATTGTCTCGTTTGTTATCAGTGGTGCCGGTTTTGACAGATACAGTATATCCAGGAATGTTAAGAGGAGAATTAGTGCCAAATTCTATTGATCTAGCGTTATTGTCGGCTAAAATATTGGAGAGTACAAATGTAATGTTTTCATCTAGGACCCGCAGTCCCATATTGCCATTTTTTTCTTCAAGAATGTTGTCTTTGCTGTCGGTAATTTTAAGAACAGGATTTACATCAACCCGTATACCACCATTTGCTAAAACTCCATAGACAGTGGTCATATCTAGCATAGTAACTTCGGCTGCCCCTAGCGTTATAGATAATCCATAATTTTTGGGATCTCCCCAGGTAGTTATGCCCATTTTTTTGCCCATGTCGACAAATGCCGGTATGCCAATATAGTTAAGGGTCCGAACTGCTGTAATGTTGAAAGAATTTGCTAAAGCAATCCGTAAAGACGGCCTGCCATGAAACTTCCCATCGTAATTGACCGGAGAGTAGGAGGGGGCGCCGGGACTGGTGTAGGTAACGGGTGAGTCATCAAGAATAGTTGCTGCCGTGTACCCTTTTTTTAGGGCTGCTGCGTAGGTAATAACTTTTATGGAAGATCCCGGTTGGCGAGGAGATGTTGTTACATTAACATTTCCATCTTTTTCGTCTTCAAAATTACGGCTTCCCACCATGGCTAAGACATCGCCATTTTGAGGATTTGTAACCATGGCCGCGCCATTGGAAAGATTAAGATGCGCATTTTTTGCCACCTCATCGGCCACAATTTTTTGCGCTTTTTCTTGTAAAGGTAGATCAAGGCTTGTGATTACAGTTAATCCTCCATGTTCAACAAAGGGGAGACCATATTTTTTAATAAGCAGGTCTTTGACGTACATTACAAAATGAGGAGCATAGAGCGGCATTTGTGGATGTTTAAAAAATAGTTCTTCTTCGATTGCTTTACTTGCTTCTTCTTGTGTAATATACCCAAGCTCTTTCATGCGATTGATAACTTCAAGTTGTCGTTTTTTCCATAAGTTTGGGTTTTGTCCAAAAGGGGAATAAATACTTGGCGCCCGAGGGATGCCTGCTAAAAATGAACTTTCGGCAAGGTTTAAATCTTTAACATGTTTGCCAAAGTAATTTTCTGCCGCTGCCTCAGCACCCCAGGCGGTTCCACCGTAGGGAACTTGATTAAAATACATTTCTAAAATTTGAGCTTTGCTAAACATCCGTTCTGCCCAGAAAGCCAAAATAATCTCTTTTAATTTACGAGTTAAGCTTGTTTCAGGAGTAAGAAGCGCTGATTTAATAAGCTGTTGGGTAATAGTTGATCCTCCCTGGAGTTCTTTCCCGGAAAAATTGGCGACAATGGAGCGGATGATTGCCGAGATATCAAATCCAAGATGCTTGTAAAAGTCTTTATCTTCAATGGCAATGGTTGCTTCCTGCAATTGTTTTGGAATATCAGCAAGTGAAACAACAGTTCTATTTTGATCTGCATATATTTGGTAAAGAAGAGTGTTATTTCTGTCGTAGATTTTGGTGGTTTGTGGTATTTGTCCTAAAACTAATGTTTTGGGACTGGGGAGGTCTTGGATAAAAATAAGTATAAGAAGAGGCGCGAATATAAAAAAGAAAGAAAAAATAATTCCTAAGGAAAAATATTTAAATTTAAAAAAAAACGGAAATGGGAATATAGTAATTTGTTTTGTCTTTTTTTCCTTCTTTTTGGGGATAGTGCCACTACCAAGAAGTATAAAATTGCAAAGCATAAAAATTTTCTGGGCAAAAAAAATAACACCATCTCCAACAGCAATGAAAAAAAGAAGAATAAAGACAATAAGTGTCCGTATAGAAGTCATAAGGGTTTGGGAATTATACTATGAGACCAGAATAAAAAAAAGAGGGAAGATTATAGTTGTTGTATATCTGCTTGGATATCTTGGACGTCTGTGTCGGGATTTTCTACATTTATTTGTCCCAGTTCTTCTTCTGGTGTTTGAACAATTGTTGGAGAAGGCTTTGTAATTGTTGGCTGTTGGATTACTGGTTTAGTCGTGGGAAGCGTTGATGTAGTGGCGGTTCTATTTGCAGCAATATATATTGTTCCTGCTCCTAAAAATATAATAAGAAGCATAATTAAAAAGAGTATAAGTCCTTTTCGGCTTCTACCATTTGTTGTTTCAACCACAGGTTGTTGAACTGGTTGAGTAAGTTCTGTTTGATTTGAATCCATATTATTCTTGTATTGTCGAGTTTGTACTGACTGTTGGTTTTTCAACTTTTGTTATTTTTGCAAGCTCGGCGGCTGCTTTTTGGACAGCCTGTTTGGCATCAACAACTGTTTTATGGGCTATTTGTAAATCTGCTTGTAACTGAGAGGTTGTTTTTCCAACAGCGCTTTTTAGGGCTTGTTCTGTAGTAATTGTTATGACATATTCTTTACCAGCTTGGGTGGCCACAATGCTTTTGGCGCTTGTGATGCTGCTTTGCGCTGTTATTATAGCCGCATCTAAGATTGCTGTATTTTTTTCATTTGCTTTTGCTGTATTTGCTTGTTCGGTAATTTTTGTCAGAATAGAGGAGAGTTTCTCCAGGTTAGCTGTCATAGCATCTATCCGATTGGTATTAACCGCGGAAAGCTTATTATCAATACGTTCTAGTACAACTTTTTTTCTTTCATCTTTAATTTGGGCTATCTTAAGTTTAAGAGTTTCCCTTTTGGCTTTAAATAATTCTTTTGCTTCTTCTCTTTTTTGCATGATTGTTTCTCGAAGCTCTTTTTTTTGCTCCAAAATTGCCGCCCGTGTTGCTTGGCGGGTTTCGCGTATTGCAGTCATGCGTTCTTGGGTTTGTTTTTTAATTTCAAGTTGTTTTTCAAGTGCATTTTGCCGCTTTTCTTTTTGCGCGGCGCTTTCTGTTTGAGCAATAGTAGAAGGTACAAAAATAAAAGAAAGAAAAACTATTGCAGAAAAAACAATCAGCCGTTTTTGGTGCATATAATAACCTTAGTATATTTTTTTCTCTCTGTCAAGGGTTCGAAGGTTTTTCGGGTTCGGGGTGAGGGCAGGACAAACAATAACGATCACCTAAGGGATCGGTAATCACAATTTCGTCTCGTTCTTCAACATTGTCTGTTTGTCTTGGTTTAGTAAGATCATTTGTTGTTTTATCGATAAAAACTTTTTGTTTGCCAGGATCTACCTTTGTCGGCTCGGTGCCTTTGATAAAATATTCGTATCTAGTTGGGCAGCGATCTGCTGTTCCATCGGGTGGGGGAATAAGACCAGATGTGGCACAAACAATTTTTCCCACAATATCGCTTGGCCGATCAGGCCAGGCAGACTTGGTATTTTTTAACAGCTCAACCATAATAGCATGCCAAATGGGAGCAGCGCCGGTAACGCCAGACACCAAGTTGCCCATAGGAGTATTGTCGTTATTGCCTACCCACACACCAACCACAAAGTTTGGGGTATAGCCAAATGTCCAGTTATCTCTAAAGTCATTGGTGGTTCCTGTTTTAACAGCTACTGTGGCATTGGGAATTCGAAGTTGTGAATTTGTACCAAAGGCCAGCTCCCTGGCGCCGTTATCTGACAGAATTTGCGAGATTATAAATGGAATGCCAGGATTAAACACTTTTTTGCCAAAAATTGGGCTTTTGGGAGGCTTATATTCTTCCAAAATTTTTCCGTCTTTGTCAGTTACTTTTAAAATTGAACGAAGAGGAATAAGATATCCTTGATTGGCAAAAACTCCATAAGCCTGCAACATTTGCAGCATTGTTACTTCTCCTCCGCCTAATGTTAGTGATAATCCATAGCGGCTGGCATTGGTAAAGGTGGTAATGCCCATGGCCGAGGAGGTGGCCATCATAGTTTCAATGCCGTTATATTTAAGCACTTTAATAGCAGGGATATTAATAGAGCTTCCAAGTGCCTGTCGGAATTGAACAATGCCATGCCATTTGCCGTCATAATTTAGCGGGCAGTATTCTTTTTGTCCTGGGTTTGGAAAACACACTTTTTGATCAACAAAAGGAGTGGCAGCGGTAAGTCCTTTAACAAGCCCTGTTGCGTAGTTAATTGGTTTAATTGCAGATCCTGGTTGTCTGTTGGAAAGTGTTACATTGACATTGCCGTCTATTTCGGTATCAAAGTAATCTTTACTTCCAACCATAGCTAAAATTTCGCCAGTTGCTGGATTTGTAACCATAGCGGCGCCATTACCAACATGCTGGTTTTTAAGTTTTGCAACCTCTGTTGCCACAGCGTCTTCGGTAAAGATTTGGATATTAAGATCAAGGCTTGTTTTTACTTTAAGACCTCCTTGTTCGGTAAGTCTTTGGCCGTATTTTTTACTAAGCAACTCTTTAGTATATAAAACAAAGTGGGGAGCTTTTATGCTATTGGCGACTTTTTGTATATTTAGAGGTTCTATAATGGCATCTTCCATTTGTTTTTTTGTAATGTATTTTTGTTCAAACATTTTTTGCAGGACATCTTCTTGTTTTTGCTTGGCAAGTTCGGGATGTGCGCCTTGAGGAGAAAATGTGGTTGGTGATTCTGGAAGTCCTGCCAACAAAGCGCTTTCGGAAAGATTTAACTCTCTGACATGTTTACCAAAGTAATTTTCAGAGGCCGCTTCAGCTCCCCAGGCAGTGCCTCCATAAGGAGATTGATTAAGATACATTTCTAAAATCTTGTTTTTGGGATACAAAATTTCTGTGGCAAATGCTAAAATAATCTCTTTAATTTTTCTGATGATAGTTCGTTCTTGGGTAAGAAGGCTATTTTTAACAAGCTGTTGGGTGATGGTTGACCCGCCTTGAATGACCTGTTTTCTTAAAAGATTTGCGTATACTGCGCGGAGAATACCTTTTATATCAATTGCGCCGTGTTTGTAGAAATCTTTGTCTTCTGTGGCAATTGTTGCTTGTTGTAAAAACACTGGAATATCGGAAATCGGGACAAATGTTTGGTTTTTTTGCGCATAAATAGTAAAAAGCAATTTGTCGTTTCTGTCAAAAATTTGAGTTGATTGAGGAATTTGATTGCTGCTTAACCATGTTGGGGATGGAAGATCTTTTAATATAAATATATAAAAGGCTCCGCAAAACAAAGCAAGTAAAATGCCAAGCGCGCAAAATTTAACTGATTTTGCCGTAGTTTTTGGAATTTTTGAAGCAAACTGGCGGATTTTTTTCACCATCCTATGATAGCACGCAAGTAAGATTTATGGCAAGGAAGTCCTTGACAGTAAATTATATGTATGGTATACATTAGACATATGATACGAACACAAGTGTATTTACCTAAAGAGCTCTATCAAGAAGTGCAGTTAGTAGCCAAGAAAGAGAGCAAAAAATCTGCTCAAGTAGTGCGCGATTTATTGAGCGAGGGATTAATAAGGCGTAAGAAAAAAGTAACGATTGGAGAGGCTTTTCTTGATCTAGCTAGCGTGGCCGTAAAAGGCGGTCCTCCTGATTTATCTACAAATCATGATAAGTATCTATATGAAGACTAATAAAGCAGTTATTGCAGACACAAGTGGTCTAATTTCTCTTGTTTCGAAAGATGATAGTAATTATAAAGAAGCAATTTCAATTGGTAAAAGCCTCTCAAAAGTAGAAGGAAGAATTTATATCCCAACAGAGATTTTTGCTGAGACTATGAATGTTCTTGGCAAGAAAATTAATCATGCATCAGCAATAAGAGCAGCTAGAAAGATAGAGCGCTCGCCATTTTTTTTAATTGTGGATACTACGCATGAAATTAGAAGAAGCGCGCTAGATCAATTTGAAAAAATTTCAGAATCAATAAGCTTTACTGACTGTCTTGTTATGGCATGTGCGAATTTTTATGAGACAAAAGAAATTTTTGGTTTTGACGAAGCATTTCGGAAGAATGGATATAAACGGATTGGGATTGATAAGTAAGGTGTCAATACCTGTACACCTTTCAAGTGTCGCCTCAGGTTCATCTAATTTTTTTCAAAAACCTGATATTTATTTGAAGATATTGTTTCATAGGGTAGTATGAATTCACCTTTTGATGATTCATCCTTTATGAAGTATTCAAAATAATCTTCATTGAGTGAAAATTTAATCTCGTTTTTCCCTTTTTTCTGATGAAACTTCATATATTAGTGATTGTATTTTATACTAAAAAACAAAACGCAACAAGAGTAACTTGTTGTAAGCGTTTTTCATATGCTATACTCAACATATATGATCAGGGTGGTAATAAATGGGTATGGACGGATTGGGCGGGTGGCGCATCGGGTGATTTTGGAGAAGCACTCATCCGAAATTGAAGTAGTGGCTATAAATGCCGGGTCGTCTACTGATATTAAAGGGTGGATGTATTTACTCAAGTACGATTCCGTATACGGATCACTCAAAAATTCAGAATTCAGAATTCAGAATTCAGAATTAAAAGATAGTATTGGCACGTTTGTGATTAATGGTAAGGAAATTCCTGTTTTCTCACAGAAAGATCCAAGTCTTTTACCCTGGAAAGATTTACAAGTTGATGTGGTTTTGGAATGCACAGGGAAACTAACAACAGAAGAAAAACTTAAAAGCCATATTACTGCTGGAGCAAAAGCAGTGGTGTTATCGGCTCCAGTCAAAGAAGGCGACATTAGTACCTATGTTTTGTCTGTTAATGCCAATGATTATAAAAACGAAAATTTAATTAGCAATGCTTCTTGTACTACAAACTGCATCGCTTCTGTTGCAAAAGTAATTTTAGATAATTTTGGGATCGAAAAAGCCATGATGACCACCATTCACGGGTACACATCTGACCAGCGTTTGCACGATGGAGGACACAAGGATTACCGTCGGGCAAGAGCAGCAGCCCTAAACATTATTCCAACCTCAACAGGCGCCACCAAAGCTGCAGCCAAAACCATACCAGAGCTTAAAGATAAATTCACCGGCCTGGCCATTCGCGTGCCTGTTGCGGTTGGTTCGTTGTCTGATTTTACTTTTTTAGTTTCCAAAAATACTACCAAAGAAGAAATTAATGAGGTTCTTAAAAAAGCAGCTAAAGATGCCAAATATAAAGGTATATTAGATGTAACAGAAGATCCAATTGTGTCAAGCGATATTATTGGTAGTAGCTACTCATCAATTGTAGATTTATCGCTAACTCAAGTAGTTGGAGGAAATATGATTAAAGTAATTGCTTGGTATGACAATGAATGGGGATACGCAAATAGGTTGGTTGAAGAAGCAATCATGGTTGGAAAATGATTCCTATTGATTTAGCAAACATCCGAAATATTACCGTTTCTGGAAGGATTGGCGCCGGAACTACAACCCTTGCCAAAGGTCTTGCCGATGCGCTTGGATGGGAGGTTTTTGAAGGAGGAGAAATTTTTGCTCAAATTCACCAGAGTTTAAAACTAAGCGAACTTGAGGTAAGCGGCAGGCCTGATAGTTTTGATGTTGAATACGAAGAAAAGATAAAAGAAATGTTAAAAGATAAGAAACATCAAGTTATTCAAAGTCATCTTAGCGGATTTGACGCGCAGGGAATAGATGGTGTGTTTAAGATTCTTGTTTTGTGCGAAGATGATAAAGGAAATGATAAAATAGATATTAGAATAGATCGCTTGGTCAATAGAAGAAAGATTTCGGTTGAAGAGGCAAAAGAAGAGGTACGGCTTAGAGAAGAAGAAAATCTTACAAAATGGCGGCGTTTATATGCCAATAGTGATAAAAATTGGATAAATTGGGATAAAAAGTATTATGATTTGGTAATAAATACCTATATTAATAATCCGCAGCAGTCACTAGCAATAGCTCTTAAAGCAATAGGTTATATAGATTGACAAAAATAGTTTAAAGGGAGATATTTGGCAATATGAAAAGGATACTTATTTTTTTTCTTTTCTTTTTTATTGTTACAGTGCAAGCAGCCTTTGCCCAGGAGATAATATCAACAAATGCCGCAACAGCGGCAATTACGCCAACTCCTGTTGAGTACCAATTACCATATCCCGGCCTTTTGCCAGACAGCCCATTGTATTTTTTAAAGGTATTTAGAGATAGACTGATTGATTTTTTAGTATCAGACCCTCTAAAAAAGGCAGAACTTCAGTTGTTGCAGGCAGATAAGCGTTTGTCTTCTGGACAGGCGCTTTTTGGGAAGGGGAAAAAAGATCTTGCTGAATCCACAATTTCCAAAGGAGAAAATTACTTTGAAAGCGGCATAGAAAAATTAATTGATGCCAAAAAACAAAGATTTGATACAAAACATCTTGAGAGAAAATTTTCAATATCTGTAAGAGTGCACAAAGAAATTATATCTGGTCTTGAAAAAGAGACAACAGGAGATATTAAGAAAAAATTGCAGGATACAAAGAAGAGAGTTGCGGAGTTTGAAAAAAAGGTTAATCAATTTGGGTCTAATTAAAAGCATAAATTATTACAATTGTATTCTTTTCTTAATCACCAAAAGCAAGGCAGTTTTGATTTTCCAGGAAAAATAAAGAAATTGAGGCTAAGTAAAAGGGTTGCATAATTTTGATCTAGTTATTTCTAGTTGACACTGCAGATGTAGTGTCATATTCTTGATTTTGCACTATATATAGCGTTTAGAAACTAGCGTTCAGCGTCTAGTTATACTATAATAATAACTAAAATAATAACTAAGCGCTAGACTCTAATAACTAAACGCTAACGTATGAGGTGTCCATATTGCGGCAGTCGAGAGACAGAGGTGGTTGAAACCAGAGACAGCGAAGATTTGGAGATAATTCGCCGAAGACGGGCGTGTGTTGCTTGCGAAAAGCGATTTACCACATACGAGCGGGTAGAAAATTTCCATCTTATTGTCATTAAAAAAGATGGAAAAAGGGAACAGTTTGGTAGAGATAAATTGCGAAACGGTATTATACGGGCATGTGAGAAAACAACAGTACCAATTGAGGAGATAGATAAAATTGTTACGGAAGTTGAGCGGGAGTTAAGGACAGGGGAAGCAATAGAAATAGAAAGCAAAAAAATTGGACAAATGATAGCCGATAAACTGAAAAAAATAGATAAGGTGGCGTATATTAGGTTTGCCAGTGTATTTAAAAGATTTGTCGATGTTGAGGATTTTGAAAAAGAAGTCCAGAAACTGATTAAATAATATGAAATTAGAAGGAATTAGAGAAAAAGTATTTTTAGATAGGTATTCCTTAAAAGATAAGGAAGGTAAACCAGTAGAAAAAACTCCAGAGGAAATGTGGCGTCGTGTTGCAAAGGGAGTTGCAAAAGTTGAAAAGCCAAAACTTCGTAAAGTGTGGGAAGACAAGTTTTATAAAGCCATGGAATATTTTAAATTTGTTCCAGGGGGCAGGGTTTTGGCAGGCGCGGGCACTGGGTATGCAGTAACATTCTATAATTGTTTCGTTATCCCTTCTCCCAAAGACTCCAGGGGTGGCATTTTAGACACTTTAAAACAAATGGTGGAGATTATGGCACACGGCGGTGGAGTGGGTATTAATTTGTCGTCTCTTAGGCCCCGAGGATTTAGAGTCAAAAAAGTCAATGGTTTTTCTTCTGGTCCTTGCAACTGGGCAGAGCTTTTTTCGGTTGCCACCAAAGATATTATCCAGCAAGGGGGGAGCCGGCGCGGGGCTTTAATGCTAATGCTGTGGGATTGGCATCCAGATATCGAGGAATTTATTACTGTCAAGCAGGATTTAACCCGCATTAATGGTGCAAATTTGTCGGTTTGCGCCTCGGATGAATTTATGGAGGCAGTCAAAAAAGATGCAGATTGGGATTTGATTTTCCCCGATACAACGGATCCAGAGTACGACGAAAAGTGGGATGGTATTATGGCTAATTGGAAAAAGATGGGTAAGAAAGTTAAAGTTTATAAAACAGTCAAAGCCAGACACTTGTGGGATCTTATTTGTAAAGCTGCCTGGACAAGTGCCGAGCCAGGACTGGTTTTTATGGAGCGTTACAACAAATGGTATAACAACTGGTACTGGAATACCATTAATTGTGTTAATCCATGCGTAACTGGAGATACGTTGGTTTCCACAACCAATGGTTTGCAGTCCATGAGAAAACTCTACGATGGTGGTATGCCATTTAGAGTGGTAGTTGATGGAAAACATTATTTGTCTACTCATGTTAAGTTAACCGGCGTAAAGCCTGTATATAAGCTTAAAACCCGCGAAGGATACGAGCTGCGGTTGACAGAAGATCATAAAGTCTTTACTACGAATGGTAAAAAGGAAGCAGGAAAGCTGGTAGCAGGAGAAAAAATTCTTTTATCTGCAGGTGGCGCTTTTGGAACGGTTGGTACATTAGATGAAGGACGAGTGTTAGGATGGTTGGTGGGAGATGGATCAATGAAAGAAGATGTGGCAACGCTCTTTTTCTATAGAAAAGAAAAGCAAGAGCTCGCCCCACAATTTGCTTTGATGGTTGAAAAAATGGTTGAGGGGGAACAAGTAGTTGCAAGGTCATATCCAGTAGCTCCTCAATATGTTGAGAAAGAAGATAAGGCAGTTGTCGAGTCGGTAAGATTGTGGAGAATAGCAAATAGGTATGGTATAACACATGCAAATAAATATGTTGTCCCGGAAAAAATCTTTGAAGGAGCCGAGGAATTTCAGCGAGGATTTTTGCAGGGTCTTTTTTCAAGCGATGGGAGCGTGCAGGGGACAGTGCAAAAGGGTGTAAGTGTTAGATTGACATCTATTAGTAGAGAACTTCTTGTTGGCGCACAAAAACTGCTTCTTAATTTTGGTATTGTCAGTAAATTGTATGAAAATAGACGAGTCGCGCAATCTAGATTTTTGCCAGACGGTAAAGGAGGCAGCAAAGAGTATATGTGTAAAGCCTATCATGAGTTGGTTGTTGCCAAAGATAGTCTTATTGCCTATGCAGCACTGGTCGGTTTTTTACAAGAGGAAAAACAAGAGAAACTTCGAACACTATTATCTTTGTATAAAGAAGGTCCATATAAACAGCCTTTTGTGGCAACGTTCTCCTCTCTCAAGGCAGGGGGTGTTGAAGAGGTGTTTGATATAACTGTTTCAGATATCCATAGATTTTCTGCAAATGGTCTTGTTGTTTCTAATTGCGGTGAAGAGGGATTACCGGCGTGGGGCGTTTGCAACCTTGCCTCTCTTAATTTATCAGCGTTTGTTAAGGGGTATACACTTGATAAACCGGGGACGTTTGATTATGAAAGTTTGGCAGAGCATGCCCGAATTGGCGTAAGGTTTCAAGATGATGTGGTGGATGCCGACCAGTATGTGTACCCGCAGATTAAAGAGATGCAGCTTAATGGCGAACGACGCATTGGGCTTGGAACACTAGGTTTGGCAGACGCTTTAATTAAAATGCATCTTCGTTATGGGAGTGCCGAGGCCCAAAAAGTGGTTGATAAAATCTACCAGACCATCCGCGATGCAGCATATGATGAATCAATTAACATTGCCAAAGAAAAAGGAGCATTCCCCAAGATTAATGTTAAAAAGCATCTTCTGGGGTATTTTATAAAACAGTTGCCAGAGGGAGTAAAGAAGAAAATGCAAAAGTACGGGGTAAGAAATTCCATGTTGCTTCAGGCTGCGCCAACCGGCACAACAAGTTTACTTTCTGGGGCATCATCTGGTGTTGAACCTGTTTATGAATTTGAATACACCCATAATGGTCGTTTGGGCAAACAAACCGTTTTTCATTCGCTCTACGGCGAATGGAAAAAGGCTCACCCAGATGCAAAAAGACCAGACTACTTTGTTGGTGCCAACGATTTAACGCCAGAAGACCATGTCAAAATTCAGGCCACAGTCCAGAAATATGTCGACGCCTCCATCTCTAAAACTGTGAATGCTCCAAATGCCCATACAGTTGAGGATGTGAAGAAACTCTATATGATGGCATACGACGCAGGCTGCAAAGGGATTACCTATATGCGGGATGGGAGTAGATTAGGTGTTTTACAGCGGGTAGAGGAGCCAAGCGTTTCCCAGCCAGCAATTATGAAGCGCCCGATTATGGTCCAGGGCGTTACATACCAAACTAATACTCCTGTTGGTGAAGCATTTGTTACTATCAATCATAACGAAAAACACGAACCATTCGAAGTCTTTATTACTATCGGTAAATCCGGGTCTGATATCGCAGCTATGGCCGAGGCCTTGGGCAGAACTATTTCCCTTTCTTTACGCTTAAACGGTGGTTTGCCGGCGCGGGAAAGAATTCGCCAGGTGATTGCGCAACTAGCAGGTATTGGAGGCGCAGGGAGTGTGGGTTTTGGGAAAGATAGGGTGCGATCTTTGCCTGATGCAGTGGCCAAAGTGCTAGCTAAACATTATGGATTTCGGGTAAATGGAAAAGTAGAAGATAAAGAAGAGGGCACTGTAAGTAATGGGCATGTTGCCGAGGCAACAGGTATGAGTATGGTTCAGCAATTGGCTATTGATGGGTCGTCTTCGACAAGCTTGTTTGATCTATGCCCAGACTGCGGAGCAGGAACTTTTGCCTACGAAGAAGGTTGTAAAAAATGCTATTCATGCGGATACTCGGCGTGTTGAAATGGAAGAACAAAACAATAGAAGATTTGCCAATATTTTTATTGGTATTTTGATCCTTTTAATCATTGGATATTTTGGTTATGGATATATTGCTTCTCAAGATGCTGCAAAAAAAAGCGCAGAATTAACAACACAGAATAAACCAACTCCAACTATCGTCCTTGTTGATTATGTGAAGTATCAAGGAAAAACAGGAAAGAATGCTATGCAGCTTTTGCAAGAAAAATCTTCAGTTGAGACTGCAACATCAGGACTTATTATTGCTATTAATGGAAGAAGAGCAGATAATGCAAAACGTGAGTATTGGGCATTTTATGTGAACGGCAAACTGGCAACTGTTGGCTCGTCTGATTATCAAACAAAGGATGAAGATATGATTGAGTGGAAAATAGATAAGTATTAAGTATTATGTATCAAGTATTAAGGGAGATAACGAATCCATTATTAATTATTGGTATTGCTGTTGCTTTGCGGCTTGTGCCGCATCCTGCAAATTTTGCGCCGATTGGGGCTATGGCGTTGTTTGGAGGAGCATATCTTAACAAGAAATATGCATTAGCAGTACCACTACTAGCAATGTTGGTATCGGATTTTTTTATTGGTTTTCATAATACCATGGGTTTTGTGTATGCAAGCTTTTTACTTATTGGCATTCTTGGTTTGTGGTTAAGAAGGCACAAAAATGTTAGAAATGTGATAGGTGCTGCGTTTGTTTCCTCAATACTTTTTTTCCTTATTACCAACTTTGGAGTATGGTTGGTTAGTAATATCTATCCAAAAACTGCTGCAGGACTAATAGAATGTTATGTTGTAGCAATCCCGTTTTTTAGAAATACATTACTTGGAGATTTGTTTTATGTAGGTTTATTTTTTTTTGGTTACGAAGCAGTGTTGAGGTTTATAAAAAGCTATGGTCAAAATCTACACAAAAACAGGGGATAAAGGGGAGACATCGCTATATGGCGGAAAAAGAGTATCAAAAGCAGATCTAAGAGTTGAAGCCTATGGGACAGTGGATGAACTCAACAGCGCAATAGGTATTACGATTGCGCAATTTTCAAATAAATCTCAAATAATAAATCTCAAAAAAGAACTTACACAAATTCAAAATGATTTGTTTGAAATTGGCTCAATCTTAGCGAGTCCATCAACTATACGCTATACGCTAGACGCTAGACGCTTGGAGAAGATGATTGATGAGATGACAAAAGAACTTCCAGAGCTTCGAAACTTTATTTTGCCAGGAGGAGGTATTGTAGGTTCGTATTTGCATCTTACTCGTTCGATTGCAAGGCGGGCAGAACGAAGAATTGTTGTATTGTCTCAAAAAGAGCAGGTTGACAAAAGTATTTTAATGTATTTTAATCGTCTTTCTGATTTGCTGTTTACCATGGCTAGGTTTGTAAATTATAAAGAAAATAAAAAAGAAGTTATTTGGACAAATAAATAGACGGGTGAAACCTTGTGAAATTCAAGGGTAGTGCCGCTACTGTGACAACCAGAGCCCCGATATGAGTCTTCCGAGCAGAAGCGTTTTTTTTATGGAAAGAGAAGTAAGATTAGGCTCGCAAGCTTTTGATGTTGAAAAAGAAAGAGTATACGGAAATAAACAAATTCGTGATGATTTAGTGTCGTATTTAGACGAATATCGTTTGCAAGTATCAAAACATGGTTTTGAATTTCAATATTCTGGTTATAAGGTTAAGGATATATATAGTGGCGAGCCAATGAGCGTTAAGACAAAACGAACTTTAGCAGAGCGACGAGCAAAAGGATTGCCAATACACAGAGAATTAGCAGAAGATGCAGGTATTGAAAGTCTTGATGAGCAGTTGGCATATGCCAAAGAAGGAGACCGTATTTTTTGGATGAGCCCGCCAGGACCAAAAGAAGATGGATATGGTAATTATGGCTTTGTTTTTGAAGGTAGAGTTGTGGGTGAGCGTCTTTTTATGACTGCAAATCGAATAGAAAAACCAACTATTGCCCAGTGCAACAAAGCATTTTTTGAATTAACAAGAGATAATGTTGGCTATATAAATCCAGAGGGATTTTTAGCCAACCCCAGAGTTGTTAGAAATAGTATGGTTGATGCAGATTTTATCTTGCAAAGAAATTTTTCGTTTGCAGTAGATCAGAAAGAAGCATTAATAAATAAACAAGTTATTGCAGAAATGGATTCGATGATTGATGAATTTGTTGGGGTAGTAAAAACAGGCACGCGAGAAGAAAAGATTACTGCTTTTCATGCGCTGGAAAATTACGCGCTCGAACTCAAAAAACGTCTTATGCATAAGGCCGAAGCAAGGGAAAACGATAACATTATTTTTATGAGCGAATATCGTGATCATAGATATTTAGCAGATATACTGAATGTCTATGGATATATGCCCCCCATTGTTGCGGGAAGCTGTGGACCAACCGGAGAGGAAACAAAAAGTAACGATCTGTTTGCCGATAATTTTAAAGATTTAATGAAGGCAATTTTTGGAGACTTGAAGGAGATGTTTGGTATTGATGAAGAATCTTATTCTTTTGATAAGAGCGGTACGTGTGTGCGGTGCAAAAACGAAGGCATGCTTGGTCCGTGTAATTTGTGTCAAGGGTGTGATAGCTACTTACGATTGCAAGCCGCGTAATAAAGCGTTTTGCCTAAAAATGGGTTTTTTGTGATATCATGAGAATATGGATGATACTGTCCAGAATTCAGTTCAAAGTTCAAAGTTCAAAGTTCAAAGCCAGACGCAGGGAGACGATAGTGCGACGACCCAAGTTCAGTCTCAGGTTGTTCCGCAGCCTGTTGGATCAGTTGCAAAAGAACATGGGCCGATTGAGGAATACATTAAATCATCGGGAGCAGAATTAGAGCTTATTATACCAGAGGAACTTAAAAATCATGTTGAGGTGGTTTCGGATCGGGAAAAACCACAGCTTACTCATCATCATAAAGCAGTTGGAATTCATCCCGCCAAAGAATCGGTGTCTGTAGCTGTACAGCCGCAGCAGGTAATTCAGCTCCCAATGACAGAAGAAGAGGCTTTGCAAGCAATAAAAACAACAAGCATAAGCGATTCCAAACATTGGATGGCTGTTTTAATTGAAAAGGTTTATGAACATATAAGAAATATGCATAGAAGAATAACAAATTAGTATGCCATTACAAGGATTTACGCCAGAAAATATTAGTTCGGTTTTGACCTTAATTTTTTTTGCTCTCATTGCAGCTTTGGGATTTCTTTTAGGGGCATGGGGATTTTTGTATATCTTTTTGCTTTGGATTAGAAATAAAGACCGAGAACAAGAAGCACTGGATTCGGTGTTATTGCAAATTGCCGTGCCGCGGGATAACGAAATTAAAATTGACGCGGCAGAACAAATGTTTTCCTCGCTTGCCTCGATTAAAAAAAGTGGAAGATTAATGTTTTTTAAAAGACAGCCGCATATTTCTTTTGAAATTGTCGGGTTGCCGGGAGATATTCGTTTTTACGTGCATGTGTCGCAAAATTTACGGGATTTGGTAGAAAAACAAATTAACGGCGCGTATCCAGATGCCGAAATAGTGGTGGTTGATGAGATGGCGGCAAAGCAAAAGCACGCAAATGTTTTAGGAAATGAATATAATATTTTTTCAGAAGGCGGCAAGGTTGCCTTTGCTTCTTTAAAACTAAAAGCTGTAGATTACAAGCCAATAAAAGTGTATAAAGATTTAGCTGTTGATCCGCTTTCTTCAATTACCTCAGTTTTGGCCAAAATGACAGATGGTGAAGGTGCGGCAGTTCAAATTATGGTAAGACCATCAAGTAGTGATTGGAAAAAGCAAGGCCGTTCGTATGTGTCTAAAATTAAAAAAACAGAGGCTAATCCAGAAACTGCCAAGTATTCGGCAGACAGTAAAGAGCTTGAGGCAATTGAAAATAAAGTCAGTAAACCAGGTTTTGATGTAGTGGTGCGAATTGTTGTGTCATCAAGCAGTAAAGAAGTGGCGCAAGCGCATTTATCCAATATTAAAAGCGCGTTTTCCCAGTTTGACGGGATTAATTCTTTTACCAGTAACAAACATAGATTTAAAAGCCTATTTTTAACAGATTTTATTTATCGCTACATGCCAATGCGCGGGCAGACATCTGTTTTGTCCAGCGAAGAGTTAGCCACAATTTTTCACTTTCCCAACAAAAGCATTACCACGCCTAATATTTATTGGATGACAGCCAAAAGAGCTCCAGCCCCGGCTACCATTCCAGATAGCGGTTTATATTTGGGCAGAAGTACTTACAGGGGTCTTTCCAAGTCTGTTTTTATGTCGGAGGATGATAGAAGAAGGCACATGTATATTATTGGCAAAACCGGTACTGGCAAGTCGGAATTTTTAAAAGATATGATTATGCAGGATATTAGAGATGGCAAGGGTTTGGCAGTGATTGACCCACATGGTGATTTAATTGAAGATATGTTGCCCATGATTCCGCCTAGTCGGGCAGAGGATGTTATTTTGTTTGATCCATCAGATGCTAGTCGGCCAATGGGTTTTAATATGCTTGAAGCCCAAACCGAAGAGCAGAAGCATTATGTTGTGTCATCAATCATTGGACTTATGTACAAACTTTTTGATCCTAATAAAACAGGTATTATTGGTCCTCGTTTTGAACACGCCATTAGAAACGCCATGTTAACAGTTATGTACGAGAAGGGAAGTACTTTTATTGAAGTGGTGCGAGTACTTACTGATGCAGCGTATGTGCAGGAACTGTTGCCTAAAGTGCAAGACCCAATTGTGCGGCGCTACTGGACAGATCAAATTGCCCAAACATCAGATTTCCATAAATCAGAAGTTTTGGATTATATTGTGTCAAAGTTTGGCCGTTTTGTTACCAACAAAATGATTAGAAACATTATTGGGCAATCGGATAGTGCGTTTAATTTTAGAAAAGTTATGGACGAGGGGAAAATTTTACTGGTTAACTTAGCCAAAGGGAGAATAGGCGAGGAAAACTCCAGCTTCTTAGGTCTTATTTTGGTGCCAAAAATTTTAGTGGCAGCCATGAGCAGACAAGATATGCCAAAAGATCAAAGACGCGACTTCTTTTTATATGTTGACGAGTTTCAAAATTTTGCCACGCCAGATTTTGCCCAGATTTTATCAGAAGCTAGAAAATACAAACTAAATCTGGTGGTGGCAAATCAATTTATTGGACAAATGGAAGAGGAGGTCAAAAACGCCATTTTTGGTAATGTTGGATCAGTTGTTTCTTTCCGCGTTGGAGTAACCGATGCAAATTACTTACAGCATGAATTCCAGCCCACTTTTACCGAAGCGGATCTTATTAATGTGGAGCGTTTTAATACTTACATTAAAAAAATTGTGGGCGGAGAACCTGTTTCGCCTTTTTCCATGGATTTGACTCGTGATTTAACTAAGGAAAAAGCCGCTGCTAATCCCCGGGTGGCCGAGTTGATTCGCGAACTCTCGCGTCTTAAGTATGGTCGCGACGCGGCAGTTGTTGAAGCCGAGATTGCGCAACGAGCTAGGCTTTAGTATACTATCCAGAAATTAGGGCGGATAGCTCAACGGCAGAGCAGATGTCTTATACACATCTGGTTATAGGTTCGAATCCTATTCCGCCCACCCATGAAACCTCGATTTTCCTCGCGGCAAACAATTGGAGCGGCATTTCCAGATTTTATTAGTACTGACAAAGGGTACGGTTCGCATAAACATGTAGAGGAGGGTTTTTTGGGAGGAAAAAGAGCGATGCGCGGCTTCCTTTTACCTTTTTTGCTTTTTTTCTTGGTTGGTATGCTTGTGGCGCGGCTTTTATCAATTGTAATATTTCAAGGTAAATACTATAGTAGGCTTGCGGAAAATAACAGAGTAAAAACAACAACTATTTATGCTTCGAGAGGAATAATATATGACCGAAACGGCGTTCCTTTAGTTTTTAATATGCCAGGTTTTCGGCAAAGGGTTGGAGATAAGACAATTATTTTAACTCATGAGGAAGCAACGAGTAAAATTGCAAATGGTGAAAAAAATATAGAAATAGACAGTCTTAGACAATATCCATATAAAGATGCGTTTGCTCATGTTTTAGGATATATTGGGCAAATTACCAAAGAGGAGCTTAACAAGCCTCAATTCTCCGTTTACAAACCAGGAGATATTGTTGGTAAAACTGGCATTGAACAAATATACGAGCAGGAATTGCGGGGGGTAGATGGAAAGCAATTAATAGAGGTAGATGCGCTTGGTAAGCTGGTGCGCACACTTGGACAAAAAGAGTCGGTGTCAGGCCATGATGTCGCTTTAACTATAGATAAAAAATTACAGGAAGCTGCATTTAATGCTTTAAAAGATATTAAAAAAGGCGCTGTTATTGCCGCAACACCAAAAGGAGAAATATTAGCTATGGTGTCGAAGCCATCGTTTGATCCAAACTTATTTACTATGGGTAAAACGTATCAAGCGTCAGATAGTGCCTATTCGGATATTACTGCAATACTTACCGATAATGATAATCAGCCGCTTTTAAATCGGGCAGTTGCGGGAATCTATCCTCCTGGTTCAACATTTAAGCTTATTACAGCTATTGCTGCTTTGGAAGAGAAAAAGATAGATGAGAAGTTTTCTATTATGGATACAGGAGTGTTACAGGTTGGGACATTTTCTTTTGGCAGTTGGTACTTTTTGCAGTATGGCAGGACGGAGGGAGAGCTAAATGTGGTAGGTGCGTTAAAGCGGTCCAACGATATTTTTTTCTATAAAACAGCAGAAAAACTGGGGGTTGATGATCTTGCTAAAAGGGCAAAGATGTTTGGTTTGGGACAAAAACTGGGAATAGATTTAGAAGGTGAAGCGGCAGGTTTAGTTCCGGACCCAGCATGGAAACAAAAAGCTTTAGGTGAGCAGTGGTATCTTGGGGATACGTATCATTATGGAATTGGACAGGGGTATTTACTTGCTACGCCGTTGCAGATAAATACTTTCACGCAAGCGATCGTAAATGAGGGGAAAATATATAAACCTCATTTATTCAAGAACAATGAATCAAGAATCATAAATAATGCAAACTTATCTAAAAAAAATGTTGATTTAATAAGAGAAGGAATGATTCAAAGTTGTAGTCCTGGTGGTGTAGCTTGGCCGCTGTTTGAGTTTAAAATAAGCGTTGCTTGTAAAACTGGCACTGCCCAGCATGGGACAGAAAAGGATTTGCCGCACGCCTGGATAACACTTTGGGCGCCGGCAAACGAGCCGCAAGTTATAATTACAGTATTAGCAGAATCATCTGGTGAAGGTTCCAATATTGCAGCGCCAATTGCAAAAAAGATTTTAGATGAGTGGTTTAGTCGGTAGTGTCATGCGGGTTTGTCGGAGAAAGTTGTTTTGTGATTATAAAAAAGCGTTGCAAATTTTTCCATAAATTCTTGTCGTCCAAGAAGTGGCGGTACAGAATCTCTCTCCAAAAACCCAACTGGCGCGATTATTTCCCTTGTTCCAAGTTTGATTTTTGTTTTTTCTAAAAGATAGACGTTTTCGCTTCCGCCGATACCAATTGTTGAGAAACATTTGCAGTCTTTTTTAGGATCAATACCAAGGTATGAACTCATGTAATGTGGTAAAAGTGAATAATCCGCGCCACTATCAATAATCATCCAAATGCCCACCCAGTCATTTTTAGATTTTGACCAAAACTTGATCCAAGCAACAGGTCGGTACACGGTGCCAAAAAGCGAAGAAGACGATTTCTCAAAAGCAAAACTTATTTCCATAGAAGGACAAGGCTTTCTGCTTTGGGGATATAGGTAACAGTAGGCGTTGCGTTTGGATACTTGCTGGTTGCCTTATTAAAAATTTTTATTGCTTCTTTTCCTGTTTTTGCGGTAAACAGATGCCCTGCAATTAAAACAATATGTTTTCCTTGCAATTTTGGATCTTGCAAAATTTTTTTGATGTCAGAAGAATGCGTTATCATATAAATTGATCATACCAAAGCAGAAGGAATAATACAATAAAAAGAAGGTACTATATTACTTGGTGAATTTGAAGGTTTGGAGGATTTTGGTTACAGCTCGATTAGCTGAGTGTTTTCTTTGCCTTTGTCTTTGACAAATTCTAAGTATCTTTCAGTTGTTGAGATGCGTTTGTGGCCGAGGATTTTGGAAAGCATCACCAAAGACACACCGTGTTTGATGTGGTGGGCAACAAAGGTATGGCGAAGGTCATTGACCTTGGCATTTTTAATCTCTGCCAATCTAAAGTAGCGCTCGATAGCAGTTCTAATATTACGAATTAAGAAAGGTTTTCCAGATTTGGTCACAAAGATACGTTCCTCTTTGGTTTGGGGTCTGATAGTTAGATATCGCTTTAATGCTTCTTTAGCTGGCCGATTAAGCGGTACCAGGCGTTCTTCGTGTTTTTCGTACGGGCGGATTTTAAGGGTGTCGTTTTGAATATCTTCGAGTCTAAGATTGGCAAGTTCGCCGATACGAATTCCTGTTTGGAGAAGGATTTCAATAACAGCAAACATACGTGCATCATCTCGCGCGGCATCCCTAAGAGCTCGATACTCCATGGGTGTTAGAATTCGGGGTGGCGCAAGCTCGTAGCGGGGATGAGAGACTAAAAGAGATGGGTCATCTGTTATGTATTCGTTTACTTTAAGAAAGCGGTAGAATGTTCGAGTAGAGTTGAGTTTTCGGGAAATAGTTTTTGGCGTATAGCCAGTGCCGGTAAGTTTTGCCAAGAATGCTTCAAGATCGTTTTTGGTTACCTCGTGAACGTGATTTTTTTTCATTTCCTCCAAAAAAGAGATCAGCTGATCAATATCTTTTCCGTATGCTACAATGGTAGCATTGGAGTGTTTTTTACCTTTGAGGAAATTAGTAAATTCCTGGTGGGCATCTCGTAATTTAACTTGCTTGCTGTTCATAAAAGCCTATAATATCATTCAAAAAGATATAAGTCAAGGGTGAAAAATGAAAAAAATAATTTTTTTAACCATTATTATTGTTTCTTTTTTTGTGATTCAAAGCTTAGCGCGTTCAATTTATACGCTTTTTAGTAAGCATGATTTACTTGTGAAAGCTGAAAATGAATTAAGGCAAAAAAAAAGGGAAAACCAAGAGCTTAAGAATAGACTTTTGATTGTTGAGGACGAAGGGTTTGTAGAACAAGAAGCGCGAAACAAGCTATTTTTACAAAAACCAGGAGAGAGCAGAGTGATTGTTGATAAGCGTCTTATAGAAGCAATTTTAGGCAAAAAAACTGCAGTAAAAGAAGAACAAAAACCCAGTTGGCAAAAGTGGTGGGAGCTGTTTTTCTAATGTTTCTGTAGAATCCCATGACATCTCGTACACTTTTGCTATGATAGAAAGTAGTGAAAGTAATGATAACAAGCGAGCAACAAGAAATACTAAGAAAACTCGATCAACGCTCTCGTACGAGATTGCGTTGGGTCTTAGCATATGAGCAGATTAAAAAGGTATCTTCAGTCTGCCGTTACTTTGGAGTTTCCCGCTCCACTTTTTACGTCTGGTATCAGTGATACTTGAGTTTTGGAGTTGAAGGATTAAAGGATAGATCTACCCGTCCTCATAAGATCTCAAGCAAAATCCCAGCAGATATTGTTCAAACAGTTATTACTCTTCGAAATCAACGCAAGTACGGGCCAAAGAGGATGTTATATTCTCTTAAAGAGAAATACAACTGGTATATCTCCAAAATAACCATCTGGAGGATGTACAAAGAGCATGGATTAAACAGATTAAAATACAAAAGGAGATGGCAGAGATACCCACAAAAGTATTCTAAACCACTTCCTGGGGGGACAGGATACAGATAGATGTCAAGTTTTTGGATAATTTGGAGTTTGAGAGTAAACGGTATTATCAATTTACCGCAATTGACGATTGCACCCGGTATCGAGTCCTTCGTATTTATGACCATAATACCGTTAAAAACGCAACAGATTTTGTTAGTCAAATCAAAAAAATCCTCCCTTTTGCCATCCAACAAATCCAAACAGATAATGGTTCTGAATTTTCAGAGGAATTTAGCTGGTATTTACAAGACCTTGGCATCAACCATAGAAAAACAAAAGTACGATCACCTGAAGAGAATGGGAAGGTCGAAAGATCACACAGAACTGATAATGAGGAGTTCTATCAGATCAATCGTTTTGTTTCGATTACCCACTGCATTAAACTTCTCAAAGAGTGGGAAAAAGAGTACAATGAAAAAAAGACCACATATGGCATTACAGGGAAAAACACCAAAAGAATATCTGATGGAGAAACTTAAAAACCATGCCCTAAACCGTACTGGAAATTTCCCTGTCAAAAGTGTAGTGGATGTGGGTTAGACAATACATGTACCAGGGGTGGGGATCGAACCCACAACCGTAGCGTTATGAATGCTGTGCTCCACCATTGAGCTACCCTGGCAAATTACTGCTTATTCTATCAAACTTTAGTCCTTCAATCCAACCTTTCATTTTCAATAAGGAGTCTAAACTATCTTTAACATGAATTCGCAAGACTCCGTGATAATTATCAGTATTATACTGCTTTTTCCATTTTGAATTTTGATAAAATGGTTTTGTAAACTGTTTTAAGGGAATCTCTATTAGGCGTGACCAATAAACTTGAATTTCTTCTACTTTATTTTTATAAGAAATATTAAGAGTTAGTCTTGCTACAATACGATCTTTACGTATCTTTAAGCATCTTTTAAGCCATTTTATGTAAAATTGAATCATTGCTGGGTCAGAATTGCAGAATCCCAAACGACTTTCGTGAATGTTTTTAAAGCCTTCTGCCCAATAAAGAGCTACGCCTGCAATAAACAAATCTCTAAAAGAAAGATCATTGATATAATTTTTACCCTCTTCTAGCAGATTTTTTTCCTTTCGCTTTCGAACTTCTTTTAGTTCGTTTTGTGCTTTTTTTCTACCATCTTGTAGTGCTTTTTGTGCTCTCTGTTTCAAATTATAGAATTGTGCTTCAGAAAGTTTGATATGAGGAATCCAGGTACGAATGGTAGTTATTGGAATTCCTGTAGCTTTTTTTATTTGATTTAAGCTCCATCCAGATGATCTAAGGTTCATGACTTTTTCTTTAGTTGCTTGATTGTAGCGCATAAACTTATTATGAATAATAAATTGCTGTATGTCAATAAGACAACTTTATTATAAGTAGCTATGCAACATGATGTTGACTAATAGAGAAAATTTTGTTAGTATGTAAATTACGCGCGGGGTAGTGTAGAGTGCACGTGAGGCTCAAAATGGGCCCTTTTATTAGTAATAATGAGAGAGAACTTAGCTATATCGGTAAAATCCCCCTTCGCATAAAGTTTTGGAGGGACAATACCGAGGGAATCCGCAAACTGGCGGAACACCGTAGAGACTACACGCTAAGCTCCCGATACTATCGGGATGATGATATAGTCCGACACTCCAAGCAATTGGAGAAACAGATCGCATAATCTCACAGGCTGGGCGCAACTCCCAGCCCCGCAACACATTTTTCTTCCAGACCCCTTTTGCTATACTAGCAGAGTGAACAGGATTATTCGGGAGCTTTTTTTGCTGCATGTTTTAAACGATGGTGTTCGTACCACCTTTGTTGTTTTACTGCCATTTATTGCCAAAGATTTACTGCTTCCTTACACCTACGTTGGGTTTTTAGGATCATTTCAATCACTGGCAGGTACTATTTTGGCTTTGCCGGCTGGTTTTATTGCCGCTAGAATTGGCGGGCTTCATTTGTTAGCCAGCTTGTTAATTATCTATAGTTTGGGTGCTTTGGGAGTAGGTTTTTCACCAAACATAGTTTTATTAACCATATTTTTTGCTTTAGGCGCCATTGGGTTTGGCATGTTTCATACAGTCAGTTATTCAGTGGTTGCCAAAAGTGCTGAAAAATCATCTGTTGGCAAGCTTATGGGAGATTTTACCTCGGTTGGAGATATTGGCAGACTGGGTTTGCCCCCGCTGGCTCTTTTTATTGCTTCTTTAATTGGCTGGCGAATGACAATGTTTTTTTTAGCTGCAGTTGGTTTTGCAACATATGTTTTTATCCGCTTTTTATCTCCTTCAAAAGATATATATAAATTCCGAAGGTCAAGCAATGTCGAGCATCATCGAGACTTTTTCAAAATCACATTGCTGCTTTTGCGCATTGAAAAACTGCTGTTAATTCTTTTTGCTGCTATTATAGATTCGTTGGCTGGCGGGGCAATGGCTGTGTTTTTGCCTTTCTTACTTTTATCAAAAGGTATTACTTCTCAACAATTAGCATTTGTAATGGGAATATATTTTTTGGGCAGTCTGTTAGGTAAATCTCTTCTTGGTCGGGTAGTAGACAAGTTTGGCAATGCCAAAGTTTTTGTATTATCCGAGCTTTGTATGTCAATTATACTTTTTTTGCTTATTGATACATCAGTTATTTATTTTATTTTCTTTTTAGCCATTTTTTTAGGCGCTTTTACCAGAGGAACAAATCCAGTTGTTTTAACAATGCTGGCTGGTATTACTGATCAAATTCACTATAACAAAGTTTATGCAGTAAGCGAAATTTCTATTACTGCTGCCTCAACCATTACAGGTGTTGTCATGGGTATTGTTGCCGATAAAGCAGGCATCACAACGGTTTTCTATGTCCTAGCAACGTTAGCATTTTTGGCGATTTTTCCTATTCTGCCAGTTCTTTTTGGCAAAATTCGCCTAAATCACCTATAATAGCCTTTTATGAACAATCAGCCGATTGGTGTTTTAGACTCTGGAGTTGGAGGATTGTCCATTTGGCAAGAAATTGTTAAACAGATGCCTCGCGAATCCACAATCTATATTGCCGATTCCAAAAACTGTCCGTACGGCAGTCGAGCACCACACGAGATTTTCCCGCTCGCCAAGCGAATAGTGCAATTTCTCCTTGAAAAAAAAGTAAAAGTAATTGTTGTTGCCTGCAATACTATTTCTGTTTGTGCATTAAAAGAGTTGCGCGGTGAATATAAAACTGTGCCAATTGTTGGTATTGTGCCGGTTATAAAAACTGCGGCAATCAAGACAAAAAACAAATACATCGGTATTTTTTCTACAGTAACAACAGCTAAAAGCGGATACGAAAAGGAACTTATTAAAACATTCACAAGCGGTTGTAAAGTTACAAATATTGGCACAGAAAAGCTTGTTCCATTTATCGAGAGAGGAGATATTGATTCGGAGGAGGTTAAAAAGGTTATCAAAATTGTGACTAAGCCGTTTGTAAAAAATAACATTGATGTGATTGCGCTTGGGTGTTCGCACTTTCCGTTTTTAGCAAAGCCAATGCAAGAGATTTTAGGGAAAAACGTATTGATCTTGGATTCGGCAAGAGCGGTGGGGCGACATGTGGGACGAGTACTAACAAAGAATAATATGTTGACATCACGAAATAAAGCACAGCACCAGTTTTTTACCACGGGAAATGCAAATAAGTTTGAGAAGGTCGCAGAGAAATTAATTGGCGATACAATACGAGGAAATGTTATATATGTACGACTTTAAAGATAAAAAAATTGCGGTTTTGGGAATGGGAATAGAGGGAGAATCAAGCGCAGAATTCCTTCGTAAGCGCGGTGCCAATGTTGCAGAATTAGATCAGAAAATAGATAAAGATTATCTTGAGTATCTGGAAAAGTTTGACATGATTGTTAGAAGTCCGGGAATTAAAAGAAATCTTCCTCAACTTATTGAAGCAGAAAAAAAAGGAGTAATTATTACCTCCCAAACCAAACTTTTTTTTGATATGTGTCCCTGTCCAATTATTGGTGTGACCGGTACTAAAGGAAAGGGGACAACATCTGCGCTTATTTATGAAATGTTAAAAGAATCTGGTAAGGATGTGTATTTAGGTGGCAATATTGGTAATCCTCCATTTACATTTTTGGATAAACTTACTATTCAGTCAAAAGTGGTTTTAGAAATGTCTAGTTTTCAACTGCAAGACATGACTGTAAGTCCGCACATTGGTGTTGTTTTAATGATTACTCAAGAACATTTAGCTCCTGATAAAAAAGACAGTCCAGACCAGAATTTTCATACCGATATTTATGAATATATTGATGCCAAAAGAAACATTATTCGTTTTCAGAGCAATAAAGATTTTGCAGTAATCAATAGAGACTATATTGCCAGTAACGAGTCGGATATCACAACCGCGGGAAAAGTATTTCATGTCAGCCGCGAGCAGGGAGTTAGTCAGGGAGCATATGTAAAAAATAATGTAGTATTCTTGCGGTTTAACGATAAAGAGCAAAAAATTATTGATGCAAAAGACGTCTTGCTTCGGGGTGGACATAATTTGGAAAACGTGTGTGCAGTGGTGATGGCGGCAACGCTTTCCGGCGTAACGGCTAAAAATATAGTTTCAGTCTTAACCAGTTTTCGAGGACTGGAACATAGGCTGCAGTTTATTGGCCAAGTGAGTGGAGTTGAGTATTATGACGATTCGTTTTCGACTACTCCCGAAACTGCTATTGCGGCAATCCAGGCCTTTACCGAGCCGGAGGTTTTAATTCTGGGAGGCGCACATAAGGGGAGCGATTTTACCGAGTTAGGCAGGGTTATTAGTGAAGCAAAAAATATCAAAGCCATTATCGGCATCGGCATTGAGTGGAGCAGGATAAAATCAACTATACGCTATACGCTAAACGCTATGCGTTATATTGAAGGATGTGGGGATATGCAGGAGATTGTACGAAAGGCAGCCGAGGTGGCAAAGCCGGGGGATGTGGTGGTATTGAGTCCTGCCTGTAGTAGTTTTGATATGTTTAAAAATTACAAAGACCGGGGCGAGCAGTTTAAGAGGGAAGTTGGAAAATTAGAACTCTATACTCCATAATTTTGCAAGCTCCTCTTTAAGTTTTTTGTTCTCTTTTTGCTTGAGGCTAAAGTTGCGGTTGAACTCAAAACTGCGCAAGCGCGCAAACTCTCCCCCGGGCATCACATCATTTCTCAATAGTGCATAATAGAATTATGAGCAGTTATTTGTGGGACTAAGACGAAAAAAAAGATAAAAAAGATAAAGAAGATCATCAAGATGCAAACTAATATTATAGGATACAATGGTGCTTGACATGGTAAGGTGAAAGCGTATAAAATAGACTAAGGAGCCGTATAAAGTGACCCATTTTAATAAACTTCCTCTTGGACTGACATTTGATGACGTATTGCTCCTTCCTGGGTACGCAGATTTTTCCCGCTCGGATATTTCGCTTTCCACCAACATCACCAAAAAAATAAAAATCAATATCCCATTTGTTTCCTCTCCTATGGATACTGTTACCGAAAGCAAGTTGGCTATAGCACTTGCTAGAATGGGAGGGATTGGTTTTATTCACCGCAATTTTTCAATTACTGATCAAGCAGCAGAAGTAAAAAAAGTAAAAGAGCAAAACTTGCTGGTTGGAGCGGCAATTGGGGCAGGAAAAAGTTCGGAAGAGCGCATTAAAGCATTAGTGGCAGTAGGCGTTGATGTGTTACTTGTTGATAGTGCCGATGGGTTTAAAAAACCGGTGCTCGATACCACAAGATATATAAAGCAAACGTATCCACATGTCGAAGTTATTTCGGGGAGTGTTGCAACAGAAGAGGGTGCAGAAGCACTTATTGCTGCCGGAGCAGATAGTATTCGGGTTGGCATGGGGCCGGGGGCAATTTGCACCACACGAATTATTTCCGGTATGGGTATCCCACAAATAACGGCAATTATAGAAACTGTTAAAGCTGCTAAAAAAAGTGGCATACCTATTATTGCTGATGGCGGTATAAAATATTCTGGAGATATGGCAAAAGCGTTAGCAGCCGGAGCATCTGCAGTGATGATGGGTGGATTTTTTGCTGCCTCAGAAGAAGCGCCAGGAAAAGTAATAATTCTAACACGAAGCCAGGTGCCGCATAGGTTTCAGAGCAGTCTGGATCAAGATATAGAAAAATACGAGTTTAAAGAGTATCGGGGAATGGGTTCGGTGGGGGCAATGAAAAAAGGAGCAGAGGTAAAATCAGAAGGGGAATTTCATGGAAAAAGTTATAAAGATCGAGTGTTAATAGCAGAAGGAGTTGAAGGATTAGTTCCAATTAAAGGAACAGTACAAGATATTGTGGAACAGGCAATGGGAGGGATTAGGTCGGGTATGTATCATGTGGGAGCAAAGACGATTGCGGAGCTGTGGGAAAAAGCTAAGTTTATTCAAATTACTCAAGCATCACTTACCGAGTCTCATCCGCATGATATTTTAATTACAAATCCAGGCAAAAGCTACTCATGATTTTAATTGTTGATTTTGGTTCACAAACAACCCATCTTATTGGCAGGCGAATAAAAGAGTTAGGCGCTGCGGTGCAAATTGTTACTCCCGAATCCGTTTTATCAACAATTCAAAAAGAGAAACCATCGGGTATTATTTTGTCCGGGGGTCCCTCATCAGTTTACGAAAGCGGCAGTCCAACCATAGATAAGAAAATTTTTGATCTTAAAATTCCCGTTTTGGCAATTTGCTACGGGTTTCAGTTAACAGCACATTTGTTAGGTGGTAAAGTCTTATTTGGCAGAAAAGAATATGGACCAGCCAGGCTGGAAATCTTAAATCTTAAATCTCAAATCTCAAATAGCTTACCAAAAAAGTTTACGGTCTGGATGAGTCATGGGGATGATATTGTTTTTCTGCCAAGTGGATTTATTGTTTTTGGTAGTACCGAACATGTGTCGTTTGCTTTAGCAACAGATGAAGAGAGAAAAATTTTTGGCTTGTTGTTTCACCCGGAGGTCGAGCATACAGAGTATGGCAGGCATATTTTAGCTAATTTTATCCGCATTTGTGGGAGTTCCGTCAAAGAACACAAAATTGATGTAGAACAGATTATTGCCGAAATAAAAGAAAAAGTAGGGGATAATTATGTGATTGGTGCGGTTTCGGGCGGTGTTGATTCCACAGTTGCTGGAGTATTAGCAGCCAGCGCAATAGGTGACAAATTTATTCCAGTCTATGTTGACAATGGATTGATGCGGCAGGGGACAACAGAACATGTGAAAAAAATTTTCACAAAAACAGCTGGAATAAATCCTATAGTTATTGACGCGGTGGGGGAGACTTTGGAGAATTTACGGGGGATAGCCGACCCGGAAGAAAAAAGAAAAGTAATTGGTAATTTATATATTACAATTTTTGAGCATCAAGCGGAAAAATTGGCAAAATCTGGTAAATCTACCAAATTTCTTATGCAAGGTACTATTTATTCGGATGTCATAGAGTCTCAAGGCAGCAAGCACGCGGCTAAGATAAAAAGCCATCATAATGTTGGCGGTTTACCCGAGCGCATGAAGTTACAACTTTTGGAACCGCTCCGAGGGTTATATAAAGACGAAGTCAGGACTCTTGGAAAAAGTTTGGGACTCCCCGATGAATTTGTGCATAAACAACCATTTCCCGGCCCAGGTTTTGCCGTACGAATTAGAGGAGAAGTTACCAAAGAGCGACTAGAGAAAGAGAAGAAGGCAGATGTAATAGTGCTTGAAGAATTAGAAAAAGCGGGGTTGCTTGCTAGTATTTTTATTTCATTTCCCGTGATGACCAATGCTTTTTCTACAGCAGTCAAGGGAGACGGGCAGTTTTTTGGCGAAGTTATTGCTCTTCGAGTGGTTGAGTCTCAAGATGTAATGACTGCCACATGGGCCCGACTCCCCTACGAAGTCTTGCAAAAAATTTCCTCTCGTATTGTTAATGAAGTTTCGGGAATTTCCCGCGTTGTCTACGACATTTCCACCAAACCCCCAGCCACCATGGAGTGGGAATAGATAAATGAAAACTAGTAGGCTGTTTGATGTATTTGCTTTGCTTTTTTGTTTATATTTTATTTTGGCTGGATCAATTGTTTCTGTTAATCGTTTCTGGCAGTATGATGTTTTTTATTATGATTTTGGTATATTTGACAGGGCGATTTGGCAAGTAGCGCATCTTCAAAAGCCAATTATTGACCATTTGGTAGTTTCTGGAAAGTGGATTTTTGCAGATCATTTTAGCCCTGGTATTTTCCTTTTTTCCCCTTTGTATTGGTTAACTGATAAAAGCGAGATGTTGTTGATTGCTCAAGCAGTTGTTGTAGGGATAAGCGGCTTTTTTTTATACGATCTTGGTAAGATAGTGCTTAAAAATAAATTTTTTGCGGCTAGCGTACTTTTTTCTTACTATCTTTTTATCGGCCTGCAAAATGCAGTTATTAGTGATTTTCATGAAACAACTATTATGACATTGCCGTTTGTTTTAGTCTTTTGGGCAGCGGCAAAAAAGAAAAAGCTATGTACGTTTTTATTTTTTATTCTGATGCTTTCTTTTAAAGAAAGCGCTTTTTTAATTGGAATGGGTGTAGCGATAGCAATATTTTTTCTTCAAAAAAAATGGCAAAAATTTGCTTTTATTCTTTTTGTTACCTCACTTTTATGGGGTTTTTTAACCATACAGGTAATTATTCCCTATTTTTCTGGCGACGGGTATCATTATAGCGAGCCAATTTTGGCTAGAAAAGATTACTTAGCAACTTTTCTTTTTGATAACACTTTAAAGCGAAACACCCTTTTTTATAGTTTTGCCAGTTTTGGATTTTTGCCTTTTTTTGCTCCTCAATTTTGGCTGCTTATTTTTCAAGATTTTTTTAGCAGGTTTTTTGCGCAGTGGTCAACAAGATGGACTTTAGGATTGCACTATAGCGCGATACTGGCTTCGATAAATGGAGTTGCTGCTATTTATGCGCTTACTCTTTTACAGAATATAATGGCAAATCGGATGTTAAAATTTTATTGCATATTTCTAATTATAATCTCGATTATTTTATATCGTTTTGTCCTGCATGGCCCATTTGCTCTTTTTTATAACACCGCATTTTATGCTCATACAAAAGATTTTTTGTTTCTTGACTTACTAATTAAAAAAATTCCTAAAAATGTTTCGATAATGACCCAAAACAATCTGGCTGGCCATTTTACACACCAACAGGTATTTCTTTTGCGGGGAGATCCATTTTTCTATAAACCAGATTTTATACTTATTGATCTTAGACAGGGACAAAACCCAAATAATTTTTTTGGTGTAATTTATCCTAAAGAGACTGTGGAAAAAATAAAAAAACACCCGCAATATATGGTAATATATCAATCCAAGGATCAATATATATTTAAGAGGAGATAAAAGTTTATTTAGAATATTTTTGGATCCATTCCTCAAGGTTTTTATGGGCTTTTGTATCGGTGAATTGTTGGGGAGGAGATTTCATAAAGTACGCAGACGGCTCAATCAGCGCGCCACTTAATTTATTATCCAGCGCTATTTTGGCACAGCGGATGGCATCTATTATCACTCCTGCCGAGTTTGGACTATCTTCAACCGAAAGCCGTACTTCTACATTCATTGGCACATCGCCAAAATGCCTGCTTTCAATTCGAATAAACGCCACTTTATTATCTTTCATCCATGGTACATAATCAGATGGACCAATATGAACATTATCATCCGCTATATCGAGATCTCTAAGCTTTAACTGTGAGGTAACAGATTGAGTTTTGGAGATTTTTTTAGATTTTAATCGACTTCGCTCCAGCATATTCAAAAAATCCGTGTTTCCCCCAACATTAAGTTGATATGTGTGATCAATCGGCATGCCTCGATCAAGGAAAAGATTCACAAGTGTTCGGTGCAGTATAGTTGCGCCAACTTGGGATTTAATATCATCGCCAATAATTGGCAGATGCTTTTCTGCAAAGCGTTTCTGCCAGTAAGGCTCACTGGCGATAAAAACAGGGATACAATTGATAAAAGCGCAGCCGGCTTCAATGACTTGTTCGACATACCATTTAGTAGCCTCTTCGCTGCCAACCGGCAGGTAGGATATAACAATGTCGGTCTTAGTATCTTTAAGAATTTTTACCACGTTTGCGGTTTCGCCCGGGGCTTTTATAACAACATCTTTTAGGTACTCGCCAATGCCATCGTGAGTCATGCCGCGGCTAACAATAATGCCAGTTTTTTCTACTTTTGCAAACGTGGCAGTGTTATTAGGATAGGCATAAATGGCCTCCGATAGATCTTTTCCAACTTTGGTTTTATTTACATCAAATGCCGCCACAACTTCGATATCGGAAATTTTATAACCCCCCAAAACCGTATGCATCAGCCCAACTATTTTTTGATCTTCTTTTGTATCTTTATAGTATGTAAGTCCTTGAACAAGCGATGAGGCGCAGTTCCCTACTCCAATAATAGCAATCCTGATTTTTTTATCCATGGAAGTTTAATCATAACATAAAGATTATCGTAAATCGAGGGTTGAGCTTTTGTAGGTAAAGTTTTTGGGTTTGATAATGACTTGTCGTTCTCCTTCTGTGATATATCCTCCATTGATACTTTCAAAACCATTTTCTTTGACAATACTTTGTGCTTTTGCAATGTCTGCCTCGGGTAAAAATATGGCATAGTCTTGTCCCATGTTGTATGTTTGGTACATTTCAAAATCAGAAAGTTCGGCATGTTGTTGGATAAAATTAAATACTTCTTGGGGACGGAAAATATTTTCAATTGTGTAGGTAAAATTTCCCCGAGCCCGCATAACTTTTCGTACACCATGGCCGGTAATATTACTTATATAATGGATGTCTATTTCGCTATTAAGCAAATCTTGGACAAGTTTTGCATAGATATTTGTTTTGGTTAGTAATGCTTCTCCGTAGGGTGTTCCGTTCGATAGTTTTGTAGCATATCCCTCGGGAAGTTTTTTTGCAACTGCTCTGGCCAGTGATAATCCATTCGCGTTTATGCCATTACTTTTTAATAGGAGAATTCTGTCTCCACTTTTTAACCTTTCTCCTCTTAGTCTTTTGTTGTCGTTTGTTATTGCTCCTATCGCTGATCCGCCTAGATCAATAGTGTCTGGAGTAATAATTCCTTTAAGTGTTGGAGTTTCTCCTCCGCCCCATGCAGTACCCGATATGTCACAAGCGTCTTTCCACCCCTTTATTAAATCTTTCATTCTTTCTTCGTCTTGAAGCCAAGAATTATCTTCAATTGCCCAATAAGCGTGAATTACAAAAGGCTTTGCACCTACAGTTATTAGATCGTTAATTATTGTTGCAACTGTATCATGCCCAATAATATCGTAATACGTTTTATTGCTAATTTTTCTCATCTCATCCGCGACAAGATTTTTTGTTCCTAAGCCTTCAATTACAGAAGCCATAAAAGACTTATCACGAAGTTGCCATACAAATGCGGATTCACCCAAACTATCAGATATTTCTTCATAACCTGCTTTTTTAAGATGACTAATAGTTTGTGCCGCAGCAGTCTGCGCCAGTTTTTTAATTGGGTCTTTGGTATCGTAATTGTCACCAACTTGCGCGTAGTTCATATGTTAAGCTTTCTGTACATAGTTTATCATGTTTTCAAAGATGGTGAGACCAGCTGGTTTTGTTATCTGCTCGCTTGCGGACATTCGGCGCCAGTTGGGGTGGTTGGTAATGTGGTTAAATTTTTCCGGATGGGGCATTAGACCTAAAATTCTGCCAGTTGGGTCACAAATGCCGGCAATGGCATTAATAGATCCATTTGGATTTTCTGGATAATTTTGGGTTGGTTTACTGTTCGCATCGACATAGCGAAAGACAACCAAATTTTCATCCTCGATTTTTTGTATCATATCGGGTGTTGCTAAGAATTTACCTTCTCCATGATTGACAGAAACATCTGTTATTAATTCCGCATTTTTCAGAAAGACACAAGCACTTTTTTCCTGTTTTATCTTTACCCACCTGCATTGAAATAGACCAGATTCATTATTGGTTAAGGTCGCATTTATAGTGCCTATGTTTCCAAATGGTAAAAGACCTGTGAGGATAAGTACCTGGAAGCCGTTACATATACCTATAACAAGTGTATCTTTACGTTCAACAAATTTTTTAAGTTCATCAGAAAAAAATGATATCAGCTCAACTGCTAAAATTTTCCCAGATACAATATCATCTCCGTATGCAAAACCGCCAGGGAGGGCGAGAATATTGAAGTCACGAAACTTTTTTTCTTTGTTTCGTAACTGATTAACATGGACAATTTCGGCATTGCCGCCGCTTACATTAAATGCAAAGGCTAATTCTTCATCGCAGTTTGTCCCATCTGCTTTTAGCACTAAAACCTTTGGTTTTATTTTCATCCAAAAATCTCCTTCATCGGTTTTTGCCAGACCTGTTTTAGTTTATCTACATTTGCAGCAAAAAGTGTTGTTTTATCTTGTTTGGTTGATATGATTTTTTCTTTTTTTGTTCTCCCTAGAATTATATATGGAACATTTTTAAACAGTGCGCTAGCGATTTTTTCATTTTCCACTTCAACAACAAAACAACCAGCAGTTTCGTTAAAGAGAAAATTATCTATTTTTGTTTGACCATTTATAATTATTTCTGCGCCCATGTTCCCCCCAACGCACATTTCAAAAAGGCTAGTGATTGTTCCGCCTTCGCTAATATCGTGGCAAGAAAGGAGAGCATTTTTTTGTATAGCATGGTGAATTGCATCAAGCGTTTTGGGTAGTTGTTGTAAATTAACGTGTGGGATGCGTCCATCTCCATCAAAATATGTCGAGCCAGCCATTGCCAAAAAATCCATTGCGCCCACAAGATAAATAAGGCTACCATTTTTCTTGAAATCCGTACTCACCGTTTTTGTCACATCTTTAATTTTGCCAAATGCAGAGATGCATAAAACCGGTGGTATTTTAATAACAGTTCCATCACTCCCTTTGTAAGTTGAAGAAAGGCTGTCTTTTCCAGAAATAACAGGAATTTGTAAAGTCTTCATAAAATCGCAAACTGCATCAACAGATTTGTCAATTGACCACAATGATTCACTATCTGGAAATGGCCAAATATAATTGTTGATAAGAGACGCATCCTTGTAATTTCCGCCAACTGCTACATAGTTAGAAATAGCTTCTGCCGCAGCCCAGATGCTTCCCCAATAAGGGTCGATATTATTAAGAATTGGGTTTAATCCATGCGAAACAATTACTCCATATGGTTTTTCAAGGATTGGTCTAACAATAGAAGCATCATTTGGGCCATCGAGCAATTCTCCGCTATATGGTTGCATGGCGTTGGTGCCCTGCACCGTGTGGTCATAGCGTCTGACAATTGGTTCTTTTGAGCAAATGTTTCCATGAGAGAGGACTTTTTTAAGAATCTCTATCCATCCTCTTTCTGTTTTTGGAGCATTTTGTGTTTTGCCTGCCCGCCGAATTGGAGGAAGTTTCAAGTTTTTAGTTTTAAGTTCGCGTTTTGCATACAAAACACGTTGTGGCAGACCGTGGTGGAGAAATTCCATATCCAGGCTACAAACAGTTTCTTTGCCAAAGTAAACTTGAAGTTTTTTACTGCCGTTAAATTTTCCCAAAACCGATGATTCAACATTGTACTTTTTGCAAATCTCTAAAAATTTTTGCAGTTTATTTTTGGGAATAGCTAAAATCATTCTTTCTTGAGATTCTGCTAGCCAAATTTCCCAAGGAGACAAGCCTTTATATTTAAGCCGTTCATTTTCTAAGTGTACAGAAACACCTGTATGTTCTCCCATTTCTCCAATTGCCGAGGAAAGTCCTCCGCCGCCGCTATCTTGGATTGCTCGAATGCAATTTTTGTCTCTCGCTTCCAAAATTGCATCAAACATCCGTTTTTCTTCGATAGCATTGCCAATTTGGACTGCTTGGGCATTAACATTTATTGTCCGTTCTGTCATTTCTGCGCTTGAAAATGTAGCGCCGTGAATGCCGTCTCGGCCAACACGGCCGCCAATACTTAAAATTACATCGCCAACTTTTGGTTGTCCTTTTTTGGCGTATTTCTTGGGCATTATGCCGTACGCGCCAACTAACACAGTTGGTTTGGCGCGAAAGTCATCGTGGAAATGAAACGAGCCGTTGTTAGTGGGAATTCCCATGCGGTTACCGTAATCTTTGATCGCAGCAACAACTCGTTTTAAAATATAAGCAGGCGGCAGAGAACCTTTGGGTAATTTTCCTTTATCCATATCCCACGGCGCAAGACAGAAAATATCTGTTGAAACAATTGTTTTAGCGCCCTTGCCTGTACCAACAATGTCGCGAAAAACCCCGCCGCTTCCGGTCATTGCCCCGCCATATGGTTCAATGGCAGATGGACTGTTATGTGTTTCGCCTTTGCCGCAAATGGCATATCCATCATAAAAATCCATCACTCCAGAATTATCAACAAAAGCAGAGACAATGTGTTTATTGTGTTTTAAGGCTTCATTTTGTAAGCGTTTTATAAGTGGTTCTTTTTCCGTTCCGTCAACAATAAGTTTGGCTTTAAATGTTTTGTGTCCCGAGTGTTCGCTCCATGTTTGGGCAAGGGTTTCAAGTTCCAAATCTGTTGGGTCTCGTTTTATGTTTTGAAAATACTTTTGAATTATTTTCATTTCTTCTAAATTTAAAAAAAGCTTATCGTGGGAAAGATTTAACATTTCCTGGTCGGTCATATCTTGAAGAGGAATAATGGTTGTTTTACCCACAACGCCTTTAATTAAAAGTGTGTCTGGTTTTTTTCCGACAATGTGTTCAATAAGTGGATTAAAAAGTTTTAGTTTTTCCGCAATTTCAATTGCTTTTTGTCTATTGGTATTACCGTAAAATCCATACTCCCAAGACGAATCAGCGGCTTTAAGTTTTATTCCTAAATTATCTGCGGCCTTTGTGATTGATGCAATTTCGGGGTTCATGACACCTGGCTTATAAGCTATTTCAATAATTTGGCTGGCATTTTTTAATATTGATTTATTAAGAGTATATGTTTGGTTGATTGGTTCACTAAATAATTTTTCTGCAAGAACTGTCGCTTCTTTTTCGCTTATGCCTTCAAGTCTATAGACGCGTGCTGTTTTGACCGAAGCAACTTGTTTATTTTTTAGAATATTTAAGATGTCGTGTAGAATTGTTTCCCCTGGTAGGTCTTTACCAATAATTGTTTGTACTCGAACTGTTTGTATCATGATTCACTTTAGTTATAAAATCGCGAAACATCCCTCCATCCAATATCTATTCGGTAATGGAGGTTATTTCCCTCGATATGAATAAACGACATTGCTCGATATGCTCGACGTCTGGCCTCTATAATATTTTTACCCTTTGCAACTATGTGGAAAATTCTGCCGCCATTGACAAAAAATCGTTTTCCATTCCGTTTGATACCTGCGCCAAAAATTTTGACATTTTTTAATCTGCTTACTTCGTTAATCCCAAAAATTTCTTTTCCTTTTACCTCATCGTAGTTATCAGGATATCCAGAAGCGCAAGCTGCAATGCTGATCCGCACTTTTTTACTTGGTGAAATTTTTATTTGTTTTAATTTTTTATCCAGCACGGTCTCGATAATAGTTATGTAATCTTTTGTTATGCCTGGAAGAATAACTTCTGCTTCCGGATCTCCCCAGCGGGCATTAAATTCAACCAGTTTTATGCCATTTTCTGTTAGCATGCCGCCAACATACAATATGCCGCTGTATGGTCTGCCTTCAATCCTCATGCCTTTCATAAATGGTTTAAGAATATCTCTTTCTGCTTCATGGATAATTTTGTTGGTTATTACTCCTGCCCGGGCAACACAACCCATACCGCCGGTGTTGGGTCCCATATCTTTTTCAAAGACTGTTTTATGATCTTGCGCGGCATTAATAATTCTGTAATTTTCTCCGTCGCAAAGTGCAAAAAGAGAAAATTCTTCGCCAATCATAGCCTGCTCGATAAGAAATGTTTCTCCTGCCTTTCCGAATTGTGTCATGCCATCAATGGCCTTTTTGGCCTCTGCTTTTGTTTCTGCCCGAATTGCTCCTTTGCCAGAGGCAAGACCAGATGCTTTTATGTAGAGCGTTTGTTCTTCGAGTTTTTCAATATATTCGTATGCTTCTTTTTGATTATTAAAAGATTTAAATTGAGGAGAAGGAAGATTATACTTATTCATAAAACTTCTAGCCCAATCTTTGCTCCATTCTATTTCTGCCTGTTTTTGTGTTGGTCCAAATGTTTTTATACCAAGTTTTCTAAATTTATCAACATATCCTTGTGCTAATTGTTCGTCAGTTGCTACATCAACTAGATCAACAGCTTCTTTTTTGACTAAATCGGCAATGCTTTGAAAGTCATTAACACGGATATAGGGGAAGATAAAGATTTTTTTGCTAAAAAAATCCATTAGTCCATTGCCTGGCGCAACCAATACTTTTTTCACCCGTTCGTTTTTGGCATAAGCAGTGGCAAGGGCGTGTTCCCGGCCACCGGAACCGATAATTAAAACTTTCATATTTATCTACAAAGTTTTGTTAGTACTTCTTTGTACATTTGGTTTTCTTTTTCTTTTAATCTTGTATATAACGACTCAATCGTGTCAGTAGGTAGAATTTTTTCAAAAGTGCGGGCAAGTACAGGACCAAAATCAAACTCTTTTGTTAAGAGATGAATTGATGATCCAGCATAGGTATTATGATCCAAAAAATTTTGAATTGCAACTTCGGCTAGTTTTCCTTTATTCCATAAAGCATCTGTTCCATCGGGATTTTTAACAACTCCGTTTATGTTGTTTGGAATAAGACCTGGATGAAGATTTAAAATTCTATTTGGATATGCATCAATAACTTGGTTTGTAACAATCTGTTTCCAGCCAGCCAAACAAATATAGTCAGGATTGAGTTTTTGCAAAAGAGGTAAAAGGTCTTCTTTTTTGGGGCAAATTTCAATAGGTAAGTTGTGTTTTTTTGCACGTTCCAAGCCTTTGGCATCTTCAGCGTCGGAGATTACCGCAGTAATGTTTGCTTTGATTTTTTCGCTTTCAACCCCATCTATAATTGCTTGTAAATTTGTTCCGGCTCCTTTATTCGATATTAAAACAACAAGCTTTTTCATTTAAGTAGCTTTTTTATATCATTTTCGGATAAACCTGTTTGTTTGAAAATAGCTTTTAGTGTGCCTTTAGGTATGGTTCCTGGATGCATAGAAACTGATGTAGCCCGTTTTTCTTTTTGAGAATTTAATTCAAGAAAGACATGACTTCCTTTTTTCCTTTTAACGATAAATCCAGCTTTAAGAAGGGTGCGAAGTAGTTCTTTTGGTTTTACTTGCTTTAGTATCATGTATACAAAAATCTAGCATGGGAAGGTGTTGGGATTTTTATAGACGTTATTACAG
The DNA here is from genome assembly GCA_016432345.1 of Candidatus Levyibacteriota bacterium. Lineage (GTDB taxonomy): Bacteria > Patescibacteriota > Microgenomatia > Levybacterales > UBA12049. The sequence continues at coordinate 113,776 of CP066685.1, forward strand.
TCGTTTGCTCTTTTTCTACGGGTACTTTATGTCCTTCTAGGGCGAGTGATTCTATATGAAATTTTATTAAGCTGGTAATTCTTGAGATGGCTTGATTAATTGTTTTTCCATAGTCGGCAATGCCAAGTGTTTTGCAATAAGCATTATAGACGGTTTTTCCTTTATCATCGTTTTCTTTTTCTACAACTATTCTGTAATTAAGAACCTTCTTTTCCATACATATATTGTAGTACAATCTTGTGTTAAAAACAAGGTAAGTTTGAGAAAATCACTTAGGAAGGTTTTGAAGGGAAAATGAAAGGTGCAAAGCTAAATTACCGAGAGGGTACTAATATCATTTTGTTACTGTGATTGGTGGTGCTTTTTCTGCGGTTGCTCGTATAGTTACTTTATTGTCATCAGAAATCATTATTGAATAGCCAGTATGATAACTTTTGCAGCCTTTCGGATCTACATTATCTACAAGTGTTGAATCTCCAACTGTTGGATCTTTTGGTAGCTTTGGAAGATATTTAGGTACGAGCGCATCACAAAATGCCTCTCCTGTATATAATGTTTCTATTTGTTTTACATAGCCAGCTCTTTCGGGTGAACCGGGAGGAAGCTTCCCCTGATTGTCATCCATGTATTGACGTACTGCAGTGAGTATTTTTCCAACATCTTCTTGCCGTTGTAGATTATTTGTTTGTGGTGTTTTTCCAGCATTACCGAGTAAATATTGGATTAGAGGGAGGGAAATGACCAGCAATATCGGAAGAGTAAGTGAAAGAGAAATAAGAGTTTTTACCCGACTTGACCAATTTGTCCATCTATACATGAGAAAAAGTCCTACGGGAAAGACAAATAAAAGAAGAAGAACTGTTATAATTGTTTTTGTATCCTCAGAGATTTCAGTATTTGATTGTTTAGAAGCCATTGATAAAATTATTGCATGGGGGGGTGTCTTGTCAATATGTATTTTTGTTTGTTATACCCCAAAACGAATATGTTTTGCATTATCACCAATATCAATTGGGTATTTTCCTGTAAAACAGGAAGTGCAAAACAAGCTTTCGGGTAGTTCGGTAGCTTTAATTAAAGCTTCGTATGACAAGAAATTAAGGGAATCTGCACCAACAAACTTTTCAATTTCCGAAACTGTCATATTTGCAGCGATAAGATCCTTTTGAAATGGAGTATTGATGCCATAAAAATCCGGATATTTTACTGGTGGAGAGCTGATTAGAAGATGTACCTCTTTGGCTCCGGCATTTCTGACCATCGAAACAATCTTTTTTGATGTTGTTCCTCGAACAATCGAATCATCAATAAGCACAACTTTTTTCCCAATAATCAGTTCTTCAATTGGATTTAATTTCATTTGTACTCCCCGGTCGCGCAATTTTTGGTCGGGCATAATAAAGGTTCGACCAATGTAGCGATTTTTTACTAGACCAAATTCTAGTGGAATTTTTAACGCGTTTGCATAGCCGGTGGCTGCCGGGATTGAGGATTCAGGAACAGGAATTACCACATCTGCTTTGATGGGATATTCTTTGGCCAGGAGTTTTCCCAGGTTTTCTCGCATTTTATAGACACGTTTTCCAAGGAGTTTGCTGTCGGGTCTGGAAAAGTAGACAAATTCAAAAATATCAAGCTTTTGATTAGGCTTTGCTAGTATTTGTGATTTAAGGCCTTTTTCACTAATAACTACCAATTCTCCAGGCGTAACATCTCTTAAGTTTTTTGCGCTGACTGTGTCAAGCGCGCATGTTTCTGACGAAAAAATATACCCGCCATTTAAAGTTCCAATGGAAAGAGGTCGAATGCCATAACTGTCTCGAACCGCTGCAACTTTGTCTTTTGTCATAAAAAGCAAAGAAAATGCCCCTGTCATAAGAGGGAAGGTTTTTGCGATTGCGTTTTCCAGGGTTTCCCCATGTTTTAGATACCAACTAACTGTTGAATGGATGTGTTCGGTATCGTTAAAACCTTCTGTATCTATGCCCTTTTCTACTAAAAAGCCTTTCAGTTTTTCAAGGCGCGGAAGGTTGCCGTTGTGCGCAGTAATAAGAATGTTGTCTTTGTCCGTTACCGGCTGGGTGTGTTGGAAGAGTGATCCGCCAGAAGTGGAGTAACGGTTATGTCCAATTGCTATATAGCCTTGGAGTTTGTGTAAATCATCTTCTGTGTAAACCTGCGCAACCAGACCGGTGGATTTATGAGTTTTTATAGTTTTTCCGTCTCCCGTAGAAATACCAGAACTTTCTTGACCTCGGTGTTGGAGGGCATAGAGACCAAAGTAAGTCAATCTTGCTGCGTCAAGACCACGGCCATAAATACCAAATACCGCACACTTTTCGTTCAGTTTCTCCATTTTTAAAAATAATTTCTAATTCTTAATTTCTAATTTCTAATCAAATCCAAATGTTTAAAAATTAAATATTAAAAATTGAATGAAAATTAAAAATTTAAAATTGAAAATTTGTTAGGTTTCTCTTGATTCTTTCTTCAATATTCTCCTTTTCATCTATTAGTAATTTTTCTTCAGTTAATATTTCGTAGACATCTTGGTATCTTTTTGAAACTTGCATAATAAAATCATCCGGCATGGTTGGAGGTTCTCCGTCTCCTGTATATCCATGATCTTTAAACCAAATGCGTAAGAATTCTTTATCAAAGTTTTCTGGCTCAAGTCCTTGGGAAAAGCGTTGTTCGTAGGTATCTTTTTTCCAGAAACGGGAAGAATCTGGAGTGTGCATCTCATCAATAATTAAAACTTTTCCATCAAGCATACCAAATTCATACTTTGTATCAACCAAAATAAGACCTTTTTCTTCTGCTATTTCAGATCCCCTTTGGAAAACTCTAATTGCAGCATCTTCTATTTGTTCCCAGACATCTTTGGCCACAATATTTCTCTCAATTATTTCTTTTCTGGTTAGTCTTTCGTCGTGCCCTGTTTCTGCTTTAGTGGTGGGAGTAATAATGGGTGTTGGGAGTTTTTGATTTTTTCGTAAACCTTCTGGAAGTTGTATGCCATAGATTGTTCTTTCTCCTTTTTGATAACTTCCCCAAATAGAAGTATTGGTAACTCCGCTTATGTATCCCCGGACAACAACTTCAATAGGTACGGGGGTAGCATTTTTTCCAATCATCACATTGGGGTCTGGGACAGAAATCATGTGGTTGTCGATAATGTCGTTGGTTTTTGAAAACCAAAATGCAGAAAGCAGATTTAATACCTGGCCTTTGTAGGGGATGTGGCCTAAAATTCTATCGAATGCAGATATTCTATCTGTTGTGATAAGGATACGTTTGTTGTCTGCGATATACCAATCGCGAACTTTACCGCTATACTTTTTCCCAAATCCTGTTAAATCAACAGTTTTTAAAACGTTCATAAATGATACAATTGATACATGCGATATATTTCGCCAGTTTGGTTTAGTGTATTATCTGATTTATTTATTAATTTATCTGCAGTCTGGTTTGGTTTAGTATTCATAGAACCGCGTTTTAGCCCTGTAAGTACATTTTCAGATGTATTTTCATTGACATATAAATTTTTTCTTGCTATTCTGTCGTTGGTTATTGCAAAATATTGCAGAGAATTAGAGAGGAAATTATGATAGATTTTCGAAGTATTACAAATAGTATTGCGTTTTGGTATTCGTTGTTTCTGATTGTTTTTCTCCTTGTATATATTACTCTCTTTAAGAACAGGGAAAAGTATTTTAGTCGTAAGCATAGTCATAAATAATTATAGCAAAAAATATGGATTTTACATCCCTTGCAAATAATGTTTTTGTCCAATATTTTCTCCTGTTTGTTATTGTTATTCTTATGTATATCGCATTTTGGAAGAAATCTTCTTCTCATAAACATTCTCAAAAGTAATGTTAGCTTTTTAGCTACGGGGAAATTATTATAGAATTGTTATTCTTCCGTTTACCGCGTCTACATCTATCATATCACCATTTTTAACAAAAGTTGTGGCGTGTTTTGTGCCGACAATGCAGGGAATGCCAAATTCTCGTGAAACAATTGCAGCATGAGATGTAATGCCGCCTTCATCGGTAACAATAGCCAAGGCCCGTCTCATGGCCGGCACATAATCCGGATGGGTAGTAACTGCTATTAAAATATTCCCAGTCTCAACATTTTTTAAATCTTTTACTCCTTTGACAATAATTGCTTTGCCTTTTACATGTCCAAGGGACGCGACTCTGCCAATTAATTCTTGATGTTTTGTCTCTTCATTTTGTAATTTAAATTGAATAAGAGTTTTACTAACATAATCTCCTTCCAGACAAACTGTTTTTTTGTTTATGTCCAAATACATCAAAAAACCTTTTTTTCTTTGCGAAATTAAGTTTTTATTATTTTTATTTTCTTTTGATAAAAAATCTATTATTTCTTGCTCCAAAAGATAGCTTATATCGGAAGAAGTTATCTTAAGTCTTTTTGCTATTTCGGCAAACAGGGGCAAAGCATAAAAAACTCCCTGCCTTCGGTAATCATCGCGGGCATCTTTTATGTAAACAAATCGTTTTGCCATGAGTAAATAATCAAAATCTTTTTTAGAAATTTGTAATTCTTTGGCAATTTTTTCAAATGAAATCTCATTTTTCTGCGTTACCGTTGTAAATGATTTTATATGTTCTTGAAATTCTTTTTTGGTCCACGGGCTATTATGTAAATCTAAACACGAAAGCCATTTGTATTGTTCATACAATTTTTTGAGATCTTTCCCCAAAATTTTTCCAGAATGTTTTTCGACAATATATTGAAGTTCTAAAATTGCAGCGCGTTTTTCCGGTTTAAAAAGTGCATCATGTATATTTTGTTTTAGATTTTCTTTTTTATATTTAGTAATGTATGAATCTATAATATTTGCTGCTTTTTCGGCAATATAATTGTTTAAAATAAAGGCGCTCCAGGCAAAATTGGAATAACGAAGTAATTTATCTTGATATTCTTTATACAATAAGGAAAGATCTTTATTTGAAAGTTTTTTTAGATTAAGACTGCCTATTTTTTTAGCGGTAGAAACATAATTTTCTCCATCCATAAAAAATTGCTTCTCATAGCTTTCAAGATTTCTTAGATTGTTGGTATATTTTTTATTTAATCCTTCAACCAGGTTAATCCAAGATGTCTCGTCAATATAAAAGGCGGTATTTTTACCTGTTCCCGGTATAACAACTTGAATGGTTGATGTTTTTGGAAAATGGTATGAATTTTTTTCCAAAATTAAAACAGCAGCTTCGGAGTATTGCACTCCATATTCCCGCTCATAGATTTTTTTCCATGATATTTTTTTTAAATCTTTTGAAAAAATAGAATCAAGCACCTTTTTCATATTTAGCTTCCCACTTGTCAAGTGGGAACTCGAAACATTTAACGAAAAACTGGCTCTGCGGGCAGTTTTAGTTCGTCTCTAACTTTTTTAATTCTATTTACATATTCTTGAAAAATATTTTCCGGTTTGTGCAGTTGATAAAATCCTTCTGCATTTTTATAGAGTGAGCAATCAAAAACATCGGCATCTTTGACAAGTTCGATATACGGATCATCGGTGTAGATTTCTTTTTTGCTGTGATTGGAAACAGCGTTTATGATTGTTTGTATTTCTTCGTCAGAAAATCCACCAATTTCTTTCAAGATTTTTTCGGCAATGGGCCCGCCCAATTTTGCGTGATTTTTATATATGCCCTTAGTAATTACATAGATATCATGCAGCACGCAAGCAGTGCTGGTAAGTTCGACATTGAGTTTTCTTTTTTGGGCTAGAATTCGTCCAATTTGAGTAACTCCTGCAGCATGCATAAACTCAAAAATTTGTGAATCTTCTCTTTTTTGATCTGGTATATTTGTGGACAGGATTAGTTGTATGACTTTTCTTTCTACTTTTTCAAACCGCGTTAAGCCACTCCCTTTGTAGTGGTGAAAATCTTTAAACTTGTTTTTCATCAAGATATTTTTTATAGCCAACTTGTTCTAATTTCTCTGCTTTTTTTTCAACTCCTTGAGCCAGGCTTTTTTTGTATGCAACAAGTTTTTCTTCAAGATTTTTATCTGATGTGGCCAAAATTTGCACTGCTAAAAGTCCGGCATTTTTGGCATTATCAATCCCAACTGTTGCCACAGGAACTCCTGGCGGCATCTGTGCAGTTGCCAAAAACGCATCTATTCCCTCAAGCACTCCACTTTTGAGTGGTATGCCGATTACAGGAAGGGGGAAATGCGAAGCAACAACGCCTGCTAAATGAGCAGCGAGGGAGGCGCCGGCAATAATAATTTTTACACCGTTTTTGTGGGCTTTTTCAACATATTCGACTGTTTTTTGGGGAGATCTATGAGCAGAAGAGATAGTTATTTCATAGGGGACTGCAAATTCTTCAAGTACTTTTATTGCTTCACTGATGATAGGTAAATCTGAATCAGAAGCAGCAATAATGGCAACAAGTTTATTACTCATGATTTTTTAGTTCTTTAATTATTTTAGCACAAGATTGAGAAGCCAACCCGATATGTGTTTTGACATCAAGTAATTTTTTGACAGTATCTGTGGATAGAAAATTCATAATTCTTTTATCACGAATTATAAATTGAGTCAATGGGTTGGTGTCGTTTTCCTGTATCTCTTTCCAAGCTTTCATGGAAAGTTCTCGAATAACCTCGTGCATGTCTTGACGATTGGCGCCTTTTTTTACAGACTCCATCATAATCGCTTCTGTTGCGGCAAATGGGCCATACGTTTCGAGATTTTTTTCAATTCGTTTGTCGTTAATAACAAGTCCATCTATTATTTTTGTTGCGCTTTCAAGAATAGAATCAACTGCCAAAAACATCTCGGGAATATAAATGCGCCTGTTGGCCGAATCATCCAATGTTCTCTCAAGCAACATATGGGAAGCATTGTCTCGGCTTATATCTGCTAAATGAAACACTAATCTAGAAAGCGAACAAATTTGCTCGGACTTTATGGGATTTTTCTTAAATGGCATAGCCGATGATCCTACTTGTTTTGTGCCAAATGGCTCTTGCCATTCACCGATTCCCGGGGACTGCATAAGTCGTACATCGAAGGCGAATTTGTAGAGCGATTGAGCAATGGAAGAAAGGGCAGAGGCCACAAAAAATTCCAGTTTTCGCGGAGCTGTTTGAGAAGCAATTTCTACGGCATCAATTCCAAGTTGTTTCATAACCTCATTTTCCATCTTTTGTACTCCAGTACTATGTAGTAATGAACTATAGCTGGCGCTTGTGCCGACAGCTCCCTTTAGTCCTTTGCCTTTTAATTCAGTTTTGGCAAATTCGAGAAGTTTTTTGTCGAGTAGCAGGTCTTGTGCATAAAAGGCAAAGCGGTAGCCAAGAGTTGTCGGCTCGGCAGGCTGCAAATGGGTATAGGCCATACACACAGTATCTTTATGGTCGTTAATTTTTTTGGCAAAGATTAAGATGAGTTTTTTTAGCTTTTTTTCAATAATTTGTAGAGATTCTTTTATGCGGATGGCATCGGCATTGTCTTCGATATCCATCGCGGTTGCGCCGAGATGGATTTTTCCTCCGCCGATTTTGGCTTGAGAGGCAAAAACTTTTATTTCTGCCATTAAGTCGTGGTGAATTTCTGCTTCGATTTTGTGGGAGGCATCGATATCAATATCATTTTGGTGGGCAATAAGATCATCAAGTTCTTCTTTTGAAACCAATTCTTCTTTCGATTGCGCGCGCGCGAGAGCGACCCAAATTTGCCTCCAGATTTTTCGTTTGTTTGTTTCGGACCAGATGTGCCTCAAATCTTCCGAACCGTAGCGCCAGGTAAAAGGGGATAAATATGTAGAATAATCAAAACCAGGCATATATGTATTATAGGATAAATTTGTTGATAATGTCAACTATGCCGTCGTTTTCCACAGTCGGGGCGACATAGTCGGCTATTTCTTTTAGTTCTGGCACCGCATTTCCCATGGCAATTTTTAGTCCACAACTCATCAGTAGTGGGAAATCATTATACCCATCTCCTACACCAATCATATCATGGGTTTTAAACCCTAGCAATTTGGCAACTTCAAAAACACCATGCTGTTTGGTAGCTTTGGCATGGGTAATAGTAATGCAAAAAAAACCTTTATTCCAGGAGGGCACTTTGTGAGCAGCGATGTTTGGCAGATGCGAAATTTTTGCAATAAGACTATCTGCTTGAGGGTTTGTAAAATCATGGCCAATATAGATTTGAAAAACCCGCTTTGGAATAGATTGAAACGGCGGGTAGATATTGGCGTTGTCGTTAGTAAACCAAAAAGAAATACCCTCTTTTGTTAAAATTTCGGAAAGTATTGCAATATCTTCCTGATCCATTGGCTGTTCCCATACAAAATCACGTGTTGTGCTATTAATAATCTGTGATCCTCCGTTAATAGTAGAGTATCCGTTTAGAGATAAATGATCAAGAATGTTTTTGACATAAATATATGGTCGAGAAGTGGCCAGGCAAATATGGACATGTTTTTTTGCCTTTGTTATAGCTTTTGTTACTGCAATAGAAGGTAATCCTCCTTTTTGATTAAGAATAAGCGTGCCGTCAAGATCAAGCATAAGCGCTTTATATTTTCTTTTCATTCTGTGGGCTATTTTTTAATAATTTCGTGGCGTTTGGCGCCGGTTGAAATGTAGGAAATTTTGGCACCGGTTAATTTTTCCAGTGTTTTAAGATAATCCTTGGCTTCTTTTGGTAAATCTTTGTAATTAGTAATGCCTGTTGCGGATTTCTTCCAGCCTTTCATGGTTTTAAATACAGGTTTAACTTTAGCTAAAAAATTAGCATTGCCGCCAACGTAATCTACTTTTTGTCCTTGGTAAGTATATCCAGTACAGATTTTAATTTCTTCAAAATCATCTAAAATATCAAGTTTGGTGATAGCCAAATCGGTTATGCCGTTTAATTCAACAGCAAAACGAGTAAGTACCGCATCAAACCAGCCGCAACGTCGAGGCCTTCCTGTTGTTGCTCCAAATTCTCCTCCTTTTTGGCGCAAAAGTTCACCAGTTTCATTCAGAAGTTCGGTTGGAAATGGCCCTTCGCCAACTCTGGTGGTATAGGCTTTGGCCACACCAATAATATGGTTTAGATGGCGTGGAGCAATGCCAGCGCCAGCAGTAACATTTCCAGATACCGTTGACGAGGCAGTAACAAAAGGATAGGTGCCCCAATTATTGTCTAGCAAAATTCCCTGCGCGCCTTCTAGCATGATGGTTTTTTTGTCTTTAATTGCTTTTTGAATTAAAGTATAAGGTTCTTTAATAAAGGGTTTGAGTTTCTCGAAAAGATCAAAATATGTTTTTTCTATTTCTTTTTGATCAAGAGGTTTCTCGTCAAAACATTTAAGGATTTTATTTTTTAATTGCAGTTGTACTTTGAGTTTTTCCCCAAAATTTTTTTTGTCAAAAAGGTCATCTAGCTGTATGCCGTTATAACTTGCTTTATCGGCATGAACTGGTCCAATGCCGCGGCCGGTCGTGCCGGTTTTACCTTTGCCTTTGGCTTCTTCAAACAAACGGTCTAAAATTTTATGATAGGGCATAATTAGGTGGCAATTAGGAGAAACCATCAGTCGGTTTGCAAAAGAAACGCCGGCATTTTTTAGCATGGTAATTTCTTCCCATAGCACCGATGGATCAACAACCACACCATTGGCAATAATTACTTTGGCTTGTTTATGAAAAGCTCCGGCTGGAATAAGATGGAGAGCGAATTTACCGTACTGGTTAATAATAGTATGACCTGCGTTATTGCCTCCGTGGTAGCGGACAACAATATCTGCATTTTTTGAGAGAACGTCAATAATTTTCCCTTTCCCCTCGTCCCCCCACTGCGCGCCAATTACAAGCGTTACTGCCATAACCGTATTGTATTGTAAGGCAGCAAAGTGATAAAAGCAATATCTGATATAATAAAAAATGATAACCAATATCTCATCCGTTCTTATTTGGTCGGATGATTATAAAAAACTTGCTAAGTGGTATAAGGAAATACTTGGTTTAGAGCAGGTTGAGGAAATAACACATCCAAACGATACAGGCATTGGGTTTCAGGTTGGCAATGTGTACTTATGGATTGGCCAGCATTCAAAAGTAAAGGGGAAAAATAAAGATATACACAGGCACATGATAAATTTTGTTGTGGATTCAGTAAGTAAAAGTTATAAGGAATTACAAAAGAAAGGTGTAAAGTTTTTTGCCAAACCATTTAAAGCCCCGACGTTTGATAAATACTTTGTAACATTTTATGATTTAGATGATAACCTCGTGCAGCTCATCGGCGGGAAATAAGATAGTATCGTTTAATATGTCAATTCTGTTTGGAGTTCTTTTTGGTTGAAAATAATAGTTTTGAAGAAACGAAAAAAACCGTAGGTTCCAAGAATAGGAATCCTATGATCAAAACTAAAGTCAACAGTAGTCTCAAAACTATATGTGCCAATAAACATTTTTACTTTGTGTTGATAGGCAGTTATTCCTACATTTCCAATCCCCATGTGTGTTGTCGGTAATCCTTTGTTTATCTTTATCTGTAACTTTTCTCCAATATGAGCAGGAAGTAAGTTAAAATCTGCGCCTGAATCAAGAAGACATTCAATCGTGTGGGGATAAAGCCTGTGGTGCGAGCTCAAACGGATTGGAATAATTGATTTATATATCTCATGAAACTTATCATTGTTGTCAATATAGGGACGGGGAAGATATTCAAAATTTAGGGTTGGCATAATGGAGATAAAGATTTCCCAATAGGAGGGATATACGAAATAATAGCATTTGTTATTTCTAATTTATCAAGTTTTTTTTCAAGCTCCTTTATTGTTATACCAAATGCAAGTACAGATGATTTATCCCCTTTAAAGGCTACATATTGATCTTCATATTTTATTAATTTTTTTGCATCTATTTTTTTCACAATTATATTATAACACATTTTATATTCGACTAGAAAAGTATAGAGTGGTACAATAGCTGTCCTATATGAATCGGAAAACTGTAGTTGTGGGAATCACTAGCGGCATTGCCGCGTATAAGATGTTGGATCTTATAACACTGTTAAAAAAAGATGCAAATGTCATTGTTGTGATGACAAAAAGTGCCGCAAAAATGATTTCCCCAAAAGATTTTGAAAAAGTATCTGGGAATAAAGTGTATATAGATTTGTTTGAAAAAGATTTTGATTACAAAAAAGTTCTCAAATCACGTGAGGTCGATCACATTCGTATTGCCGATATGGCAGATTTAGTGGTTGTTGCCCCAGCCACGGCAAATGTAATTGCCAAGATAGCACACGGATTGGCAGATGATTTCTTAACTACCATGCTGCTTGCAACTCAAGCGCCGATTATGGTATTTCCCTCCATGAATGTGCATATGTGGGGGAATCCGATTGTCCAGGAAAATATCGCCAAGATTAAGTCACGAGGATTTATTATTACTGATCCAGATAGTGGAGATTTAGCCTGCGGGTATCATGGTAAAGGGCGATTGCCAGAACCTACAGAAATCTATAGAGAAGTTTCAAAAATCTTACAAAAAACCACAAGGCTTGCGGGCAAAAAAATTATTGTTACTGCAGGCGGGACGACAGAGCCAATAGATGGTGTCCGCTATATTACTAATCATGCTTCTGGCAAAATGGGCGTTGCGATTGCCGAAAGCTGTTTTTTGCAAGGAGCAAAAGTTTTACTTGTTAGATCAAAAACATCGGTTTTAACACGCTACGATATTCCACAAATAACATTTGAAACAGCAGGCGAATTAGAAAAAATTCTGCAAAAAGAAGTTAAAAACTATGGCACGTTGTTTCAAACAGCCGCGGTGTCTGATTTCAAAATAGATAATAGTGCTGTTGGTAAAATCTCAAGTAACAAAGAAGTCATATTGAAATTAACTCCAAGGAAAAAAATAATAGACCAGGTTAAAATATGGAATCCAGACATTACACTTGTTGGATTTAAAGCAATGTGGGGACAAGAAAAATTGCGAGAAAGTAGCGCAGATGCAGTGGTGGTAAACGATGTTAGTAAGCCTGATCGGGGTTTTGGGGTAGATACGAATGAAGTTACGATCATTAAAAAAGGGCTTGAGAAAAAACATATTTCTTTACGTTCAAAGCAAGAAGTAGCAGAAGAAATTGTGTCATATCTTCTTTTTTAGTGTATGAAAAAAACTGTTCGAGCTTTTGCTCCGGCAAATATTAGTTGTATTTTTAAGCCCCACCCCAAAAGATCGCCTAGGTGGTCTGGGTCGTTGGGTTTAGGTTTTACGTTATCTGATGGAGTTACTGTTTATGTTTCAAACGCCCAAAAAACAGAAGTATTTTTTAACAAAAAACAAATAGACATGCCAACTGTTATGTCTGTTTTGAAGAGGCTTACTAAAAAATCAGTGTTAGTATCTATAGATACAACATTTCTTTTGGGATCTGGGTTTGGTATAAGCGGTGCCTCGGCACTAGCCACAGCCTATGCCGTAAATAGCTTGTTGAATCTAAAAAAAACCAATAAAATGTTGGCAGTTATTGCTCATACGGCAGAGGTTGAAAATAAAACAGGACTGGGGGATGTGACAAATCAATTCTTTGGGGGATTTTTATTAAAGATAAAACCAAGTTCGTATTTTGATGTCGTAAAAATTAAAACAAAGGAAAAATACGTCTACTGCCGGGTATTTAGTCCGATTTCAACAAAAGAGGTTTTAAGTAATACCGCGCTTCTTACAAAAATCGAAAATGTAGCAGCAGAAGCTTTGCAAGCAATAGAGAATGTTTTACAGAAAAAAAACGACATAATATTGCAGGATATTTTTGCTATTTCAAAAACATTTGTTGTTGAAAGTGGACTGCTCAAAAATGCTGAAGTAAAAAAAACAATCGGAGAAATCGAAAAAAATGGGGGCAATGCCAGCATGATTATTTTGGGAAATGCTGTTATGAGTACCATTCCCTTTTTTGGCGCAACGCAATACGAAATTTCGGACAAACGGGCACAACTATTATGAAAATTCCAAAAACACACCCACGATATATTTCTCTTACTACCAGACATGTGTTAGAACATGGAGTAAAAACTGGCATAACGTCGTTGAATGGTCTAATTGCTCATGGTCGGGGTGAGGCGTTTGATTATTTGTTAGGTGAAAAAACCCATACGTTTGCAAAAGAGGCAATAGCAGAGGCTGCAAATGTTTTGCTTGCTGCAAAACACCCGGTTATTTCGGTTAATGGTAATACAGCAGCGCTAGTTGCAAAAGAGTTTATAATTTTATCAAAACTTCTTAGATGTCCACTTGAGGTTAATATTTTCCACACGTCAAAAAAACGAGAGCAAAAAATTAAAAAACATTTATTAAACAAAGGGGCAAAAGATGTTTTTTTAGCAGAAAAAAAATATGTGATAGATGGTTTGCTGTCAAATAGAAGATATGTTAATGGGAAAGGTATTTATTTGGCAGATGTGGTATTTGTACCACTCGAAGATGGCGATAGGGCAGAAGCGCTTATCAAAAATGGCAAAAAAGTTATTACCATTGATTTAAATCCTTTATCGCGAACAGCAAAAACTGCCACAATTACTATTATTGATAATATTGTTCGCGCATTACCTTTGCTTGTTGGTGAGATAATAAAACAAAAAAAATCAAAAAAATTAGCATTGCAAAAGTATGATAATAAGCAAATACTAAAGCAGGCAGTTGCATTTTTAAGAAAGGGTAAATATGGATCAGGTGGCCCAAGTTAGAGAAAAAACAGATTTAGTCTCGTTTATTTCAGAGTACGTGCCGCTTAAAAAAACCGGGCGTAATTTTAAAGCGCCGTGCCCTTTCCATACCGAAAAAACGCCCTCGTTTGTTGTTTCACCAGAACGGCAGATTTGGCACTGTTTTGGGTGCCAAAAAGGCGGGGATTGTTTTACATTTCTCATGGAGTATGAAAATTTGGAATTTCCCGAGGCTTTGCGAATTTTGGCCAAAAAAGTCGGGGTAGAATTAAGCCAAACTCCTTTTCAAAGCGGCGTTTCTTCTAAAAAAGAAAAAATTTACATTTTAAATCGGCAAGCAATGGAGTTTTATCATTACGTTTTAACAAAACATGCTGCAGGCAAAAAAGCTTTAGAGTATCTATCTAAAGATAGACATATTAATCCAAAGGTTTTGGAGACTTTTATGGTGGGGTTTGCTCCGGCTAATGGCAATGCTCTAGCATCTTATCTGTTAACAAAGAAGAAACATGTCAAAGAAGATTTAATTGAGGCTGGTTTGTCGTTTAATAAAACAGGCAGAATTGTCGATTTTTTTGTAAATAGAATTATTTTTCCACTTTTAGATCATCGGGGGAATGTGGAGGGTTTTTCCGGACGAGTCATGGATCCCAAATTACAACCAAAATATGTTAATACGCGTGAAACTCTGGTGTATCACAAAGGCAAGGTATTTTTTGGTCTAAATATGGCAAAAGATGAAATTAAAAAAGAAGAAAGAGCCATTATTATGGAGGGGGAATTCGATGTTATGTCTTCTTTTCAAGAAGGCGTTGGCAATGCAGTTGCGGTAAAAGGTACCGCCTTAACAGAAGCTCAAGTTAATCTTATTGCCCGTTTTTGTCCAAAAGTAAGTTTGTGTTTTGATACAGACAGCGCTGGTCAGGAAGCTATAGTTAGAAGTCTTCTGGCAATTGAAAAAAAAGGGCTTTTGTGTTCGGTTGTTGTTTGTCCAAATGCCAAAGACCCAGATGAAGCAGTGCAGAAAGATTCTTTTGCATTTAAACAGGCAGTAAAACATAGTATACCAGTTTATGATTTTTTGTTAGAAAAAGTGTTATCTGAGGTAAGTGTTAAATCTGCCGAGGGAAAAAAGAGGGCAAGTGATGACTTATTGCCGATTTTTAATAATATAGAAAATGAGGTTGTTAAAGAGCATTATTTAAAAAAACTAGCACAAGAAATAGATACAACATATGAAAGTGTTGTTAAACAAACGCAGCATTTTGCAAAACAGGCAAAAGAAGACGTGTTTATAAAAAGAGCAAAGGATGCAAGGTCTAGAAAAGAAATTATTGAAGAATATTTGCTTTCTCTTTTGCTGCAGTACAAAATTCCACAACAAATAGTTGAAAAAATACAAAAAGACAATATTCTTTTTTCTTTTTCTGTGCCATCATACCAAAAAATAGCAGAACATTTCTTTTCTTACACAAAAGCCCATTCAACAATTGATATGCAAGTGTTTCTTAAAGGGTTACCCTCGGAGTTATTTGATTCATTTGATCGTTGTTATTTATTGCCTCTCCCTTTATTTATAGACGATAAAGCGCATTTAGAGGAAATTCTAAAGATTGAAAAAGAGCTTTATTTAGTTTCGCTACGCGAGAATTTAAAAAAAATAAGTGATCAGCTTAAAAAAAATGAAAAAGAAGAAACAGAAGAATTTTTAGCCCTCCAGCAAGAGTTTTCTCGTCTAACATCTCTTCTTTCTGACGCACAAAAATAGACAATTTGTGCTACAATAAGGCTTATGAAAAAGTCATCGGTAATGTTGTTTGAAATTGTTACATCTGCGAAAAAACGTGGGTATATTACCCAGGATGAGGTATTAAATCTTTTTCCCAAACCAGAGGAGCACATTGTTGAGCTTGATCAACTTTATAACAAACTCATGCGTTTTAACGTTGATGTTTTTGAAAGTGTGGTTCAAGAGACTACAGATGCGCAGCCAATCGAAGCACTGGAAAAAGAGCTTGAGGCCTTGACTGTTTTGACCGAAGGATCAGTTTCCGATCCTGTTAGGATGTACTTAAAAGAGATAGGTCGAATTCCTCTTTTAACATTTGATCAGGAGATTATGCTGGCCAAACGGGTGGAAAAAAACGATCGAGAAGCCAAAAAAATCCTTATTAATTCTAATCTTAGATTAGTTGTTTCGATTGCCAAAAAGTATGTTGGACGCGGTTTAACACTTCTAGATTTAATTCAGGAAGGAAACCAAGGGCTTATTCGGGCTGTTGAGAAGTACGATTGGAGGCGCGGATTTAAGTTTTCTACCTATGCAACGTGGTGGATTAGGCAATCTATCACTCGCGCGATTGCAGATCAGGCTCGCACAATTCGTATCCCAGTCCATATGGTTGAAAACATTAATAGATTTTTGCGGACCTCAAGAAAACTGATGCAAGAGCTTGGTCGAGAACCAGCGCCAGAGGAAGTGGCAAAGGTTTTAGGAATTGATCCAGAGAAAGCGCTGGAGATTATTAAAATTTCGCAGGAACCAGCTAGTCTTGAATCACCAGTTGGAGATGAGGAAGACAGTAGATTAGGTGATTTTATTCACGACATCAATGCGCCAACACTTTTTGATGCCGCATCCCGTGAGCTTCTAAAAGAACAAGTGGATCAAGTATTGGCCACACTTTCGGATAGAGAGCGTCGGGTTTTGGAAGAGCGGTTTGGGTTAAAAGATGGTAAGTCAAAAACACTTGAAGAGGTAGGACGCATGTTTGCGGTAACTCGCGAGCGTATTCGACAGATTGAGGCAAAAGCCCTTCGAAAACTCCGCCACCCCTCTCGCGGCAACAAGCTCAAAGATTACCTTGGATAAGAATGTTATTTTACACACTAAATTTAGTAAGAAATGTGATATAATATCTCTGTGCATAAAACCTTTTATGCAAGTGGATTTCTTTACCGCCCCAAGTCTGCGCAAATTCTCTTGCAGCAAGTAGTCAATAAGTTATCTGGTAGTTCCTCGTGGTCGATAGTCTGCGGGATAAACAAAAAAGAAGAACGTGCGCATAGCGCCTTTCAAAGGATAATATACGAGGTTTTAAAAATTAAACTTAAGAGTGATTTAATATATCCTGTTTACGATTATTTTCATAATGGGGATAATATGCTTCACTACGTATTTTATGCCGAGGTAGATGAGAAACAAACTTTTAAGACTTCTAAAGACTCTAATTTTTCATGGTTTGCTTTTAAACAAATACCAAAATTAGTCTGTAATACTCAAACAAAGCAAGATATTGTGGTCGCCGACCGCGTAATTAAATTGAAAATAAGAGAAACGCAGGCAAAAAATGTTTACCCAAAAGAAATTAATCAATAAGGCTTAACGCAACGCCCTTTTTATTTGCCCGTCCTGTTCGGCCAATTCTGTGGATGTAGTCTTCGTATGATTCTGGAAGGTCGTAATTAATAACGTGCGTGACGTTATTAATATCCAAACCACGTGATGCTATATCTGTTGCCAAAAGGATATTAACTTTATTTTGCTTAAAAGCATCAAGTGCTCGTTGTCTTTGATTTTGTCTCTTATTGCCATGAATGGCTGCTACTTTAAATCCTTTAAAGCTAAGCTGTTTTGCTAATTTTTCGATTCCCCATTTGGTGCGTCCAAAAAGCAGTACCTTGTCAAATCCTTTTTGAATAAGTAAATCGTGCAATACATCAATTTTTAGCCTTCCATTTGTTTTGACAACATCTTGGTCAACATTAACTGCAGTATCTTGTGTCTTAACAGATATAGTAAGGGGATTTTTTAAAAATGTATGGATAATTCCTTGCGCGTCCTTAGAAATAGTGGCTGAAAAAAATAACGATTGGCGGGCATTTGGTAAATGAGAAATAATAAGCTTAACGTCGTTAATAAAACCCATATCAAGCATGCGGTCAACTTCGTCCAATACAATGTTGTTAAATAAAGCAAAATTAAGTTTTCTTTGCATATTAAGGTCTTTTAGTCTGCCTGGTGTGCCAATAACCACATTGTGGTTTCTGCGAAGAGCATAAATTTGTTTATGTATGCTGGCGCCGCCAATGCACAGCACAGAAAATATTTGTGTGTTTCGGGCAAGTGCTTTAAAATCGTCTTCAATTTGTACGGCTAATTCTCTGGTTGGCGCCACAATTAATACTTTTTGAGAATTATCCAAGATAATTTTATTAAGAAGCGGTATTAAAAACGCCGCGGTTTTTCCAGTTCCTGTGTTGGCGATACCAACAACATCATGGCCTTTAAGTAGTTCTGGAATGGCTTGATCTTGAATAGGAGTAGGCCTACTATAGCCAAGTGTTTTAATGTTTTGTTTGATTGTTTGGTTTATCAGAAAGTTGTCAAAGGTGTTTTTTGGTTGGTAGGAATCTTCCACAATGTTTTCTGCCTTTTTTACCAGCATGGACATGTCAAATTGCCATCTCTTTCGAGATGGTCCAGAAAAACGTCTTTGTCCAAAAGGTCTGGAAAAAGGGCGATTTGTGCGTGATCTATGAAACATAATATTTGAGAGATGAAAGTAATAAAACTGCCTAAATAAGAAATTTATTTGTTGATGAGAAGAAAGATACAAATTAAAGATTATGCGAGGTATCTTAATCTTAGCTTATCAAAATAGATTTAAAATTAAGCAGATGTATTGCTTCCATCTACTATTAACAGGTAGTATACACTAATAAGATGTAAAAGTCAATAGACTATAGGATTTATTATTTTGTGCTTAGTATTGTATGCCGCCTTTGCTTGCAAGGATAAAATAGTAAACAAGCGCATAGATAATACCTCCAATAACCACATATAAAAGTATCCATTGCCAAAGTGGTCGTTTTCCGTAACCATAGCTTTTATTTTCTGTAGTTTCTTCCATTGTTTTTATAGTGGCAGTAAAATTGATAAAAGTCAAGAGTTTTTTGTTCAGAAAATTACAATAGGGAATTGAGTCAAAAACTAATATAGGTAGATTTGTAGTTAAATTGATGATAAAATAATCACACATTCCGCCGAGTCTGACTCGGTTGGAAAGTTAGACTTTCCGGTGTAGCTCAATGGTAGAGCAGGTCGCTGTTAACGACAAGGTTAGAGGTCCGAGTCCTCTCGCCGGAGCCAAGATTGTCTTATTAGAAGTTGATGCTTCTTTTTAAGCGTGGAAAAGATTGGAATTTCAACGACTTTTGCCACTTTCTTGTCCTTAATATAGAACCTTAAACCTTGCGACTAAATCAGAAGGGAACATTCTATAAAGAATGCTAGGCGAGGTCTGGAGCTGTATATATTCCCTGTGTTGCTCAAAACCACTTCGGGTTGGAATGTAAGACAACACCCTCCAAAGGGAGTAGAACCCTATAGTTTATTTATGCCTTTTATACTGGTATAATTACTTCAAATATGGAATTTATTATTCAGTTGTTATCTGTTATTTTGTTAGTTTTACTTAACGGATATTTTGTGGCTTCTGAATTTGCCCTGGTTGCTGTTAGAAAGACGCGGATAGATGAATTAGTAAGAAAGGGTAATGCAACTGCAAAATTAGTGCAAAAAGCCTTAATTGATCTTGATAGTTTTATATCGGCGACACAACTGGGCATAACGCTGGCAAGTTTGGGTCTTGGATGGATTGGAGAGCCGGCAATCGCGCATTTTCTGGAACCTTATTTTGCGTTTTTACCAAACAATGCTTCATTTCTTACTGCTCATGCAGTATCAATAATTATTGCTTTTACTATTATTACTTTTCTTCATATAGTGCTTGGCGAGTTAGCCCCAAAGACAATTGCTCTTCAAAGAGCAGAAATAACGTCTTTGTTTATTATTGCCCCGTTAACTGTTTTTACCAAGATTTTTAGTCCTTTTATTTGGATTCTTAATGGAGCGGGCAGCATAGTGCTTAAGCTTTTTGGTTTTACCGCTCCAACCGGTCATCAACTTGTTCACTCGGAAGAGGAAATTAGAATGATACTTGCCCAAAGCGCCCAAAGTGGAGCTATTCCCAAAAAAGAAGTTGAGATGTTGTACAGCGTTTTTAGGCTTGGCGATATTCCAGTAAAGCAGATTATGGTTCCACGAACAGATATTGTCGCGTTTAATGTTTCGACATCTTTAAGAAAAATAATTAAACAGGTGAAGCTACATCCTCACAGTCGTTTTCCTGTTTATGAACATTCTATAGATACAGTAATTGGTTTTGTACATATAAAAGATATATACAAGGAGGTTTTAAAATCAAAAAAAGAAAAGAGATTATCAGAAACAAAACTTGTCCGAGTAATCATGGGTGTGCCTGAAACAAAAAGAATTGATGAGGTGCTTTTGGATATGCGAAAGAAACGAGTGCATATTGCAGTGGTTAATGACGAATATGGAGGGACTGCGGGAATGGTAACGCTTGAGGATATTCTTGAGAGTTTGGTTGGTGAAATACAGGATGAGTTTGAACAGCCGCTACGCGACATGCAAAAACAGAAAGACGGAAGCTATCTTGTTGATGGATTAACTGCTGTGGAAAAAGTACAAAGTAAATTTAATCTATCAATGAAGGGTCAGGGTTATACCACAATTGGAGGATTGGTTTTTGGATTGCTTGGGCGACAGCCAGAACAAGGTGATACGGTACAAATTGGCACCATTATTTTTCAGGTCGAAAAAACCGAAGGTAAAAGAATTAGCATGCTTCGATTAAAGAAAGAATCAAAAAAAAGCAGATAACCAGAAGATATGGTAGTATAAAATTATGTCTACATTAGGCTACATTCTTATTTTTACATTTATAGGTAGTATTGGTGCGTTAGTTGGCGGTATGATACTACTTTCCTGGGAAAAACTTGCTATTAAAGTGTCGCATTTTTTGGCAAGTTTTGCAGCAGGCACATTATTGGGCGCTGCTTTTTTCGATCTTCTGCCGGAGGCCATGCACGAAGGAGAAACTACAGAGGTAAATATATTTTTGTGGTCGCTTGTTGGTATTGTCTTTTTCTTTCTTCTTGAACGTTTTATTCATTGGTTCCATCATCACGAAGAGCATCACGAACACGAAAAAGAAGCAAAGACAACCATACCCCTTATTGTTATTAGTGATACGGTGCATAATTTTATCGATGGTGTTGTAATTGCCGCGACATTTTTAGTAAGTATTCCACTTGGGATAGTAACAACGTTTGCAGTTGCTGCTCATGAGATACCTCAAGAAATTGGCGATTTTGGTTTGTTACTTCATAAAGGTATGAAAAAGAAAAAAATTATAGTGGTAAATGTTGTTAGCGCTGCTGCGGCATTTGCCGGCGCAATATTAACTTATGTTATTGGTGACGTAATGGAAATGTATGTCCCGATATTTTTGTCTATAACCGCCGGGTTTTTTATGTATATTGCTTTGTCGGATTTGATTCCGGAAATACACTACGAAAAAAGAAAAGGCTTTGCCTTTTGGGAAAGCATATTGTTGGTATTAGGAATAGCAGTTGTTTGGCTTTCTGTTTCTTTTCTAGAGCATAGTTAATCTATTCATTTTAAGTTTCTTCCAGCTTAGGTGTTCATAAACACTAGACCAAAGAAAACCTAGGCTTGCGGCAAAAAGCAGTTCTTCAAGGGGTATACCAAGAATAAGAAGACCTGAAATTGCTTTTAGATTCTAAACTTGCTCCACATAGCCCGGGAACATTACAATAAGTGTCAGAAAATACACAAAGTACAAGATAGTAAATACATCTCTTTCTTTACATATCTTGTTATTAATGCAATAATATAATTATCTGATGAATTTTCTCAAAAGGAGGTGAAAATATGGCAAACAAAAATAATGGTGGGAGTAATCTCGTTGTTTATCTAGTAATAGCTGTTTTGATTGGTGGTTTAATTGGTTATCTTATTGGTCAAAATAACAGGCCGTTTTCCGGAAGCTATATGAATCAAACTGCTTCAATGATGAAAGATAGCGGTTCTACTATGATGCAAATGGGAAAAATGATGATGAGCGGTGGTCAAATGATGCAACAGAAGGGTCAAGGATATGGAGATTCGGAAATGATGCAACAAGGTAAAGATCTGGAGGAGAATGGCTCTATGATGCAAAATAAAGGCAACAGTGCACTTGAAAGAGGAAGCGGTATGATGCAGATGATGGGTCAATAATTTTTCCTTGTCGTATACTATTTCCCAATGCCTTAGCTTTGGTTAAATAGTCAGTTCGATTAAAACTAGGAATAGAAGACAGTAGGATTTAATATACCAAGTTCAGCCTCAAGGGTGGCCTTAATAGCTTTATTTCAGCTATTATACTGTCGGAAATAGCCTCATTTTTACAGTTGACAATGTGAGTTATATTTGCTGGTATGTTGTAAAAGGAAGCCTGTTTTCTATTTTTAGACTGCGGCTTTCTTTTTATAAACTCTTTTTTTATTTGGTGCGGTAGCGACAGTTTCTTTTGATTGTTTATCTTCTTGAATTATTTGAGGCAAATGAGTTTTTGGTGTTATTTCAGTAATTTCGGTAACAGGTGTTAAAATTTTTAAAATTTTATCAAGTTTGGCATGTAATGCTACAAATTGTTCTTTATATAAAGGTTGTTCGGTAGTTTTGTTTTTGTCATCGTTTCTGTTGTCAAAATTGGACCTTCTATTATTTTGGAAACAGTCTCTACAAAAGATTGGTTTGCTGCCTGTTGGTTTAAAAGGAACTTCACAGTCTTTTTTGCAGCTACTACATACTGTTTTGTGTAATTGTAGTCTGTTAAAGTCCCGACCTCCTTGTCCTGCATTACGTCTTCGACTAAATCTATTGTTCATGTTAAAGTTTCCCATAACACATTATAACACGAAGCCACAAATTTGTTAGACCAATTTTGTTTGACAAATGTATATCATTCTGTTTAAATGAGTAGAGATATGAAATGGATCAATAGATTATATATTTTGTTTTTAGGTATTATTTTATCTATTACAACAGGATTTGGGGTTGCGGCATTTTATCCACAGCCTGTAGCTCCTGCATATCCTTCATCGCCCTATGCAAGTATAGTTCCACAAAGTTGTTATGCAACACCAGAAACTCAATCCTCCCCTGACTGTCAAAAAGCATTACAAGGGCAGCAGGTTAAGCAAAAAGAAGACGAAGTAAAGCGACAGCAGTACAATAATGAATATAAAATATATCAAGAAAAAAATTCAAGTTATACACGTACAGCAATCTTTTTTGGCATTGTTATTGGAGCGATTTTTGCGATTATTGGACTTGGGTTAATAAAGAAATCAAAGTTAATTACAACAGGATTGTTGTTAGGAGGCGTATTAACAGCTATTTTAACAAGGCTTCTTATTGGACTTGCTTCTTTTGGAGCATCGGTTACAAGCACATCAAGTCCAGATTCACTAGCGTATGTAGAGTTTGGTATATTATTTATTCTTTCAGTGGCAGTAATAGTTGTTGGGTTATTTAATTTAAAAGACCATGATGAGTTTGTTAATTCACCATAGCCTTCTATAGTAGTATAGAAATTTTCTATCCAGATTTCTGTAAAGGGGAAGATTACCCGCTACCCATTTTCGATCCAATTCAT
Source organism: Candidatus Levyibacteriota bacterium (assembly GCA_016432345.1). Lineage (GTDB taxonomy): Bacteria > Patescibacteriota > Microgenomatia > Levybacterales > UBA12049. The sequence continues at coordinate 137,114 of CP066685.1, forward strand.
AAAATAAAGCTGAAATAGATTTTTACTTCTGATATACTACCAAAACTATGAAGATACTCTCTTGGAATGTGTGGAGCGAGAATGTATCGATAACAAAAGCTATACGCTTTCTAAAAAAACAAAAAGCAGATATTATTTGTTTGCAGGAAGTTTCAAAAAAATTTTTGCAAAAATTAAAAAAACTTCCTAAATACCAGCTAGTTTGCGCAATTGATTTTTACTACATAAAAAGTAAAAAAAGAAAGACTCCTTATTTTCTAGTCATGCTATCCAAAATTTCAATTGACACACATAAGGCGTTTCAGATTCCAACCGTGCAATATGACTCAATTATTGCGCAAATCTTTGGCCTTGAAGAATGTATAGAAGGACAATACATAGACGTTATGTATAAAGACCAAAAGATCAGAATATTTAACGTTCATTTTCAATCCTATGTTCGGCCAAAAATTAGACTTAGACAATTTGAAAGTGTAATTCAGCAGTTTAATAATACGACACATAATATTGTTTGCGGCGATTTTAATACATTTGGATTTTGGCATTTTAATGTGGTGGTTGGGTGGATTTATAATTATTCCTGGGAAGAATTTTTTATGGATGAAAAAACACTGCTTGATGAAAGGCTTAAAAGATATAAACTTATTAATATATTTAATTGGGAAGTAACGTATCCTTGGCTTGGAGTGCAATTAGATTTTATATTAACGCAAAAAAATGCAAAAGTTCGCGGCAAACAAGTATTTCAAGAGACATTTGGATCAGATCATAGACCGATATTAGCAAATGTGCATATCACATAGGAGATTGTTTTAATCTAAATAGATATCCAATTCTTGTTGAGATAAGATGCAAGATAAACCATACAATAGTTAAAGTTATATACAAGTTGATAGGTAAGGGAATATAAAATACGGTAGTAATTATTCCTCCAATAATATAATCAAGCTGGTCAAAAGGAAACCATAATTGCCCAGATGGAATACCCTTTTGTCTTTTAAAAAAGCTTTTTGTAGCGTCTCCGCCGAGTGCTCCAAGTCCACTTAATATCCCAAAAATCCATGAATTTATGGTTTCATAATTAATAAAAACAAAGGAGTGAATAAAAACAAATTTTGAATAGAGATATTTTTGTAAAAAAATAACTGCAATCGCAACAAGAATTCCTGTAATAAATCCTCTTATTGTTTTGTGGTTGTCAAATAGTCTTTTTCCACGAAACAAAAGATAGCAGTCTAATGGGTATGACCAGTTTTTTAAGATGGGAATTTTGGCAACAAAAATCGGCGTGCAGTTGGCAAGGCCAGCCGGTAAAAAGAACCAGATTGCAAAGAGTATATCCTGTGGGATAGAATAAGCAAAAGACATGAATTACCTCCTTCGTATTATATCTTATCCATTTCTGGGAGTTAATCCTAATATCATTACAGTAATTGGGCTACTTTTTAGCTTTATATTTTTTGTCCTCATGATTTTCCATATGTATGTATTAGCATTTTTTGCTATTTTTGCGTCAATATTTGATGCAGTTGATGGGTATGTGGCTCGAAAAACTGGCAGGGTGTCGCGTTTTGGCGGTTTTTTTGACGCCACATCTGATAGAATTGCTGATTTTTTATATATCACAGCATTTGGTTATGCAGGAATCGCTGCATGGAAAATTGTTGTTTTTGTCCTTTTTACAACAATGCTTGTTAGTTATACACGCGCTCGAGCGGAAGCTGCGTTTTTAGGCAAGTTAAAATTTAATAATGGATTATTGCAAAGAGCAGGCCGTATATTTTTAATTGGATTATCTTTACTTCTTTTTCTTGTTTTTCCAAATATTTCCATATTTGGTTTTAATAGTGTGGCAGCAGCATTTTTGCTGGTGAGTTTTTTAAACGTAATTACAGTAATACAGCGGACTATTTTTACCTACAAAATGGCGTCTGGCAATTAATTAACAGAGAAAACAGTAAGTTTAAGAGCATCTTCATTATAGGCAAATCTAAAAACAACAGATTTGTTTTGGTTGTTTTTAATATATAGATTTTGCTTCGAATTTGCTCCAGTTTCTCCAGGGGCATTGTAAATAGATACGCCGTACTCACGAGGCACATCGGGAATTTCTCGGAAATCATGATTTGTTGGTGCTACAGCCTCAAGTTTAGCTTCTTTGGCCGCCCAGTACATAAGTGAGGCTAAATGGCAGACTCCATCGCCAAACAGGTAGCCATCAGATTTAAACCCTTCTTGGTAGTTAAAGTGAGCGTTTGATGTTTTTGCTACTTTCCCCTTATATTCAGTTAGTACATCGTCGTGGAAAGCAAACATTTCCCGAGGCTTTAAAGTAAATTCATAGGAGAAGGGTTTTTTTTCATCAATTAAGCCTGGCTTAGCTTCATTTTTCATATAGGCAATAGTAAGTAAAATATTGTCTTTAAATACCTTGTTTACCCAGGCATCCGGATAGCGGTTTTCAAGCGACATAGTGCGTTTTGCAAGCACGGCTTGCTGTAGTTGAGCTTGGGGGGGGCTAGCCACGTTAAGAAATACTGCTGAAGCTGTTGCGATAGAAGTGATCGTGTTAAATATGTTTTCCATAAGTATTCAAAACAGAAGCAGGAGTATACCATACTATAAGATAAAAGTCAATGGTAATGTATTGACAAGCAATAACAAATCTACTATCTTTAAATTTTAGTATGATATTTTTTTTCAAAAAGCTATATAAACTTTTTCCTTCACAAACTGTTTATGCCCATTGTGATGTACCGTGCGGTATTTACGATCCAAAAGCAGCGCAGGTGGCAGCGGCAACGGTTTTAAAAATGGTGCAAAAGTTGCAAGAATATGCGCCGGATGATTTTAATAATCGCGTGCGAGCAGTATGGACAAAAGAAGAGCATGCGAGAAAATGTAAAGAAGAACTGCTTATTTTATGGACCGATTATTTTAAGCCCGAGCACCTGGAAAAATTTCCGAGTATCCACGATATATTTTGGAAAGCGGCAAAGTTGTGCAGTAAAAATAAGCAATCTGTTGATATGCAAACAGCAAAAGATTTGGTAAAAGCAGTTGATGAAATTGCCGATATCTTCCAAAAAAGTAAATCCTCAAAATGATTTTCCTCAACAAGTTTGTGGTTTCTGGTCATAGCATGGAGCCAACTATACTTGCAGGTACAACACTTTTAGTTAGTTCAATCCCATATTTCTTTAAAGAGCCAAAAGTTGGAGATATCGTTGTTTTTAAGAGACTTAGAAAGACGTTTGTAAAACGAATTAAAAAAAAAGAGAAACAACAATATTTTCTTGCAGGCGATAACATAAGTGATAGTCTAGATAGTAGAAAATTAGGTTGGGTTAGAAGAGATGATATTTTAGGAAAATTATTATGGACATTATCTTAATAAATATAATTTTGTTAATAGTAATTATTTTTTTACTTATCGTCTTGTCCTGGGTTTGGCCGCCGGATAGCCCGTGGGCGCCGTGGTGGAAGACATCAAAAGAAAAGTCGCGGGCTATTTGCAGGTTGGCAAACGTCTCCTCGAAAGACATTGTGTACGAGCTTGGGTCGGGAAATGGTACAACACTTATTGTTGCTGCGAAAGAATTTGGAGCAAAGGGAATAGGAATAGAAATTGACCCTTTGCGGGTTTTGGTATCAAAGATTAAAATTTGGCAAGAAGAATTGACAGACAAAATTACGATAAAGCGAAAAAATTTCTTTGATGAGGATTTGTCAAAAGCAACAGTAGTTTATGTGTATCTGGTGCCAAAAGCACTGGAAAGACTAAAGCCAAAGTTACTAAAAGAATTAAAAAAAGGAACAAGACTTGTGAGTCTAAATTACGAAATTAGTCTGCCACTTACAAAGTTTGACAAAAAAAACAACCTCCGACTCTACAAAATTTCTTAAAGTTTTTCTCCAGTAAGAAACATATAGGCAAAATATCCTACTGACATAATCGCAAAAATTATCCAGGAGTACTTATTTGCTTCGCTGGCTTTTTTAGGAAACTTATTCTTCAAACTATAATAATAAAAAGCACCCGCAATAACTGGTGTAGTAATTTCAGTTATCATCACTCGAGTTTTTTCGCTTTCTGTTAATGATGAACTATTGCCACTTCCTCTTAAAATTTTATTGATTGAATCATTAGTAAACCATAAGCCTACTAATCCAGCGACATTTAAAGCCAGATATAAATAGTCCCCATCTGTAAAACTAAAGAAAGCACCCGATGCTGCAATAATCATAAAAATAATAAAAAAGATTGTACGCATATTAAATTATTACCTCCTTTTCATAGTCCCGTATTTCTTGCTTTTTGGGATTTACTAATTAACTCTTCTCTTATTTCTTCTGCTTCTTGTGGGGATACACCATTTAAATCGGTGCCTTCCGTTCCTGCGGTTTCTACATATAGACTAGATAACCCTAACATACGTTCGAATGGACCTCGTTGAATGGTAACATCTTGAATACGACTATATGGTATTGTGATATATTCTTTCCAAATGACACCAGATTCTTTTTTTAATCCTACCTCATCTAATTTATATTTGTAATTTCGGTATGCAAGTTGAGCCTGAATAAAACTAAGTACTACTAATGGTACTATTAGTGTCCAAAACCAGTTTGCCATTCCAAAAATAAATATTTTTGCTATTAAAGGTAAATCTGATCTAGATGCTGCTTCACTTAATTCAGATAAGCTGATATCAGATATAAAGAATCTTATTCCAAGAAAAACAGCCATAATAAGAAGAAAACTCACTACTCCCAAAGAATTAAATAAGAATAACCACGATGCTTTTGGATTTAATTTTTTCATTATTGTTTTGTCATCCCGACCCAAAGAAATAAGTACATGTATATTATTTTGGTGACTTTTTAGAGCGATTGTTGAGTGATGGATATACGAGAATAGCAAGAGCAAGCAAAAGTATTGCTCCAATAAGAAAAAACTGCATGAGTCCTTGTGAAACTGTTTCTGGTGTAATCATTTTTTCCCTTTCCCGTTTGCTTTAACAAGCAAAATACTTGTTATCCAACAAAACAGTGTTAGTCCTAATCCAGATGGTAGCACCCAAGGACTTATTCTGTCAATCCCGCCAAAAAGAAATGGTACCATCGTTGCTGCAAAGAAAACCTGACCTGCATCTGCTACGATAGCTGAGAGAGTCTTGAGTTGTTCTTTTGTAAGTTTCATGTGAGGCGTTTTATTTTCAAATATATCCACCGGAGTTTGTCGGCGAGTTTGTATAATTGATACAACATAAGATTAATTACTAAATCAAAACTTCCAATAAATTCTACATGTTGTGGTCCGTAGCCTTGTTTAAACTTATGAAACCCAAACCACGGGTCTTTTGGGTCGGGGTTTGGGCCGAGCGCCCCCCACATATCAAACTTTTTTAAACCCATTTTTTTTCCATATTTTATTACTTCCCACATTAGAAGATTACTTGCCATAGTTTCGCGATGGGTACTACTTGATGCGCCATATGGATAGTAAAGTGTATCACCATAAACAAATATAATCCAAGCAGCGAGAGCTTCGTTTTTATATTTTGCCAGAAAAAGATGGGCAATATCAGGATGTAACGTATGCCACATGAGTCGGTGATAGTTTTCGGTGTGGGTGTAAAAACCTTGACGTTGTGTAGTCTCGTGAGTAAGTTTAAGATATTCCTCAAAAGCCTCATCTGAATTATCTTCAACAATTTCCACACCATGTTTTTGGGCGATTTTAATGTTGTAGCGGGTTTTCGGATGCATGTTTTTTAAGAGTTCATCCTCATTTTTTGTAAGATCAAGAATAAAAGTATATTTGGTGAAGAGAGGATGGAAAGAAGGACGAAGGCCGAGATTTTTCAACTTCACCTCGGAGGAGTCATGCCCTTCGATAGGCTCAGGGCTGCCACCATCCGAGGTGTTTGCGGGAACATTCGGTTCTAATTGGATAAAAATGCAGTGTTCTTCTTTACCTATTTTTGTAAGTTCGTCAACCATTTCTTTATCGGGCAATGGCCCTTTTGGCAGATAGCCAATAGTCCACGGTGTATGAGGTATTCTATGAATAGTTATTTGCAATCCATTTTTTTGGACAACTTTAACGCCTGTTTTTTTTCGAAATTCACCCCATTCTTTCGACTGTAATGGATGTAAAGACACAGTTCTCATAGAAATTCCGGCACGTCATCACTTTTTACCAAAATATGCGCATGTTGATTAATAACTCTTTCGGGAAGATCCATAATAAAACGGGAAACGGAATTTGATGTTTTTTGTCCAAAGAAAATTCTGTGTCTTGCATAGGTTAAAAACAATTTTTGTTTGGCTCTGGTAATGCCAACGTAGCACAGCCTTCGTTCTTCCTCAAGTTCGCTCCTATCCATGAGGCTTCTGCTATGTGGAAAAAGTCCTTCTTCCATTCCAACCATAAAGACAACAGGGAATTCCAGTCCTTTTGCCGCATGCAGAGTCATAAGTGTTACGGCATTTCGTTTTTCGTCTCCGATAGGTTTGTCCGGCATATACTCTTGTTCAACAAGGGCAACATTTTCTAAAAATTGTGACAGGTCTGGATATTCAATAGCCACACTCCTTAATTCTTTAATGTTTTCAAGTCGTTGGCGGTCGTCCTCGTCCTTTTCATCATACAAGGAAAGATAGTCTGTTTTTTGCAGTACTGTATCGAGTAGTTCGAGTGTGGGAACTGATTGTATATTAGTTATTGATTGTTGTAGAGACAAGAATTTTTCTAAACGGCCTTTACCGAGTTTTTCTATACGTTTGTACGATACCGTATCTTTTGGGTTGGCTAGTATTCGTAAATACGAGAGGACATCTTTAATTTCTTTTCTTTCGTAAAATCTGGTTCCTCCAATGAGTGTATATGGAATTCCTTGGTGGAGAAAAACCTCCTCGATAGTACGGGATTGCGCATTAGTGCGGTATAAAACGGCCATATCGGTAAGCTCTCTTTTCATAAAAGATATTTGATTGACAATAAATTCAGCTTCCTGGTATCCGTTTGTCGCTTCATAAATACTTATGTCATCGCCGTTTGGATTTTGGGTCCACAGTTTTAGTATGGGATGACTTTTATTTTTACTAATTACAGAGGATGCTGCATCGAGGATTTTTTGGGTAGAGCGGTAATTTTGAGAAAGCGGAAACGTTTTAACATTCGAAAAATCGTTTTTAAAACGGGTAATATTTTGAAAATCTGCGCCACGCCACGAGTAAATGCTTTGGGAAAAATCTCCTACGACACAAATGTTATTCCATTTTTTGGCGAGTAGCTTAGTTAGTTGATATTGGGCAAAATTCGTATCTTGATATTCGTCAACCAAAATATACTGGAAGCGATTTTGATATTTTTCTAAAACTTCTGGAGCTTTTTCAAAAAGTTCAAGGACACAAAGCAGTAGGTCATCAAAATCAAGAGCGTCATTTTCTTTTAATATTTTTTGGTATTCTCGATATACATTTGCTGTAACTTCTTGAAAGTGGCCCCTGGCATATTTTGGGTATTCATCTGCGCGAATTAGCTGGTTTTTTGCCTGGGAAATTGTTGCAAGTATCGAGCCGGGTTTATACTCTTTTGGAGAAAGATTAAGTTTTTTCATAACCTCTTTGATTGCATCTAACTGGTCTTGGCTGTCGTAGATTATAAATTGAGAAGAAATGCCAATATGCTTGCCGTCAATCCGCATGATTTTTGCACATAAGGCATGGAAGGTAGTGACAAGTGGCTGGTCTTTTTCTTGAAACATTTTGCGAATTCGCTCCTTCATCTCGTTTGCAGCTTTATTCGTAAATGTTACAGCGACTATATGAAGTGGATCGATACCTTTTTCGATAAGATGCAAAATTCTATAGGTAATTACCCGTGTTTTTCCGCTTCCAGCTCCAGCTAAGACGATAAGTGGTCCATCTGTTTGTAGAACAGCGTTTTGTTGTTCTATATTTAGTCCATTGAGAAAATCTTTCTGCATGTCGTATAATGATACCATGAAGAAGATATTAATTGTTGGAAATTGGAAATCAAACAAGACAGAGATTGAAACCAATGAATGGTTTCAGAGATTTACGATTTACGATTTACGATTTACGAATAAAGAAATCATCATTTGTCCGCCGTTTACATTATTATCAAATCTTAAATCATCAATCTTAAATCATAAATCTTTTATTAAGTTGGGTGCGCAGGATATTTCGCCGTTTGATGAAGGTGCTTATACGGGCGAGGTAAACGGGAAGCAAATTAAAGAGTTTGCCGACTATGTGATTATCGGCCATTCAGAACGAAGACGGTATTTTGGGGAAAGCGAAGATATAATTGTTAAAAAAATAGAAATGGCGCAAAAATACGAATTAACTCCAATAGTCTGTGTATCAGATATTAAGCAAGCTGAAAACTATACGCGCTATACGCTAATTATCGCTTATGAACCGTTGTTTGCAATTGGTTCGGGAAACCCCGATACGCCGGAGAATGCAAATGAGATGGCCAAGAAAATAAAAGAAATAATTGATGCTCCTGTTATCTATGGAGGGAGTGTAACCTCGCAAAATGTAAAGAGTTTTACTCAAATGCCAAGTATTGATGGCGTATTGCCTGGAAAGGCAAGTCTTGATGCTAACGAATTTGCAAGCATTATTGAGAAAGCATAAAAAAGCTTTTATTGTTTTTCTCATCCTTATTTTCTTCGCAGTTTTTGGAAGACTGTTTTTTGAGGCGATAAGATGGTCGCCGGTATTTGTTGACTTCTTTTTCAAGCGAGAGATCGAGCTTAAAAAAACTGATAAGAGAGTAAATATACTCATTTTAGGGATTGGGGGGGAAAGGCATGATGGACCGCTTTTAACAGATACAATTATTTATGCGGCAGTAGATCCAATAAAACTAAAAACAACACTTGTTTCTTTGCCCAGAGATCTTTGGGCGCCAGAGCTTAAAGCTAAAATTAATACAGCATATGCATACGGTGAAGATAAGCAAAAAGGCGGAGGAATAATTTTAGCCAAGGCAGTGGTGGAAAAAATACTTGGTCAGCCTGTTAATTATGTTATTAGAGTTGATTTCCGTGGTTTTATTCAAGCTATAGATTTACTTGGCGGAATTGATGTGGATGTAGAGCAAAGTTTTGATGACTACGAATACCCAATTGTTGGTAAAGAGGTAGATACATGTGGTTTTGAAGGGGAAGAGTTTGAGAAGCGGGCAACTGCATCAGCGCAGCTTGAGGCATTTCCATGTAGATATCAGCATGTAAGTTTTGAAAAAGGTTTACAGCATATGGATGGGGAGACTGCGCTTTTCTTTGTTAGATCTCGGCATGCAAAAGGAGACGAAGGTACAGATATGGCTCGCTCAAAACGGCAGGAAAAAGTAATTACGGCATTTAAAGAAAAAGTGTTTTCTACAGGAACACTGCTTAATCCTATGAAGGTACTTAGTCTTTATGATACTTTCCAGGCAAGTATAGATACCGATATTCAAAAAAGTGAATATGATGATTTTTTAAGACTGTTTCGTAAAATGCAGTATGCAAAAACAGAAAGTATAGTATTTTTCTATGCAACAGAGAATGAAAAGGAAATACAGACGCTTTTGATAAATCCTAAACCAAGCGAGGAATATAATAATCAGTGGGTAATTATTCCAAGAGCTGGAAATGGCAATTTTTCCGAGATACAAAATTATGCTTCGTGCGTTCTTATAAAAGACTTAAAAGATGCATGTCCAATAAGGTAGTATTTTTATTGAGAGTTTTGGAGGAAAAATTTGTAATCTTGTTCATTAACTAATCCATCTTTATTAAAATCAACAGCATTTTTATCCAAACACGATGATGTATTTGCTTTTTCTTTGAAACAGTTAGTAAATATTTGGTATATACTTTGTGATTTTAAGTCACTGTTATTGGCGGCATTTAAACACGATGCTTTTATATTAGCGTTAATAAAAGGGAATTGGTTGCCAGTTTTGCTTAAAAGGTTAAAAACTTTTATGTCTGTAGGATTTGGATTATTTTTTTGATACATCTCCCATTTAACCCATCCCCATTCCTTGCTATAATAAAAATTTTCAAAATTATCTCCGTAGTCATATTTTAAAACAATAATATCCTGAATTCCTAAATCTCCACCAAGGTTATATGCAGGATCATGTTTTTCCAATGTAATTTTATAGGAAAAAGGTCCAGAGTTTATAATTGTGTCTAGTGTTTCTCCTTTTGTATTTACTGCTTTACTACTTGATCTCTTGATGCATTTTAAATTAGATAGATTTTGGTCGTATAACTGAAGCAGATTACTATTTCCAACTTCGATGGTTTCTCCAACGTTCATCTGTCTTTTCATCCATCTTCCGTCGGAAAAAGTCATTGACGGAACTGCAAGAAGAGTTCGATCTTCTTTTAGATAGATATATTGGTCATCCCATGTGTGGAGTTCATAAAAGAGTGGACTATCGCCTTTGACGTAGTAAGAAATTCTTTTGTTGGTATCAATTGTTTGACTTATAAGATGATTACCATTTAGATTTTCGTTAGGATGATGTGTGAGAAAATACGATAACGTATCTATTTTTGTTTGTGGTGGTGTAGATTGATTTGTGTTTGTTGTCGGAGCAATAAGAAATACAGTAGCTGTTAAGGTTTTGTATGTTATTTGATCAAATAATGTTATTTGTACCATTCTTTGTGCTTGTGATTCATTATCTTTTAACTCATTTAGCCTCCATGGAATAGATTGAGAGAGAGCTTGAATTAAGTTATCTGTAATTTCTAGTGGTTGGTTTCCTTTTATGCCATTGTCAATATTTTCAATGCGTATCTTTTTTAAGATATGCGTTGTTGGCGCTTTTGATGATACTGGTTGAATTGGTTGTTGTGTTGCAGGAATATCTGGTTTACTACTGCCAATACCGATAAACTGTTGCTTAGGTAATTGTGTCGGTAGTGGTTGTTGTGTGGGAATATTTGTTGATGTTGGTTGTATACAGTGTTGTCGGTAGAGTTTTGGTTCGTATGTTTTTGCACAAGCACACCATATAGGAGATCCTGCAGAATCAGGGCCAAAATCTGTTCCTGGAGTGCCTAAGAAACTTCCATCTGTCGCACAACGGGCACACAAGTTTGGATAAAACTTGTTTGATTCACATATAGGTTTTGGTGTTGGAATTGCTGTTGGTTGTTGTGGGGGGGGGTATATTACAAGAGCCAACACAGAGTCCGCCGCGGCACCAAGTAAAGCCTTCTGGACACCATGATTGGCAATTTCCTACATCGCCATTACATTGTTCTTGTGTACAGGTTTTTCCGTTTGGAGCAGCACAGATACCAGATGGTAATGGTTCTTGGGCATAGGCATTTTTGATAATATTGTTGTTTCTGCTTTGGGTAGGAAGTTGCCAGGTAGAAGGGAGAGCTATTTGAAGATACACAACAGGGTCTGATGTTTGAGAAATTGGAATTCCAGTTGCATCAACAATTTTAATAACATCGTTACTTGAGGCTTTTTGTGTGAGGTTTTGGACTGTGAGAGCTGCGCCGATGGTGACGGGAAGAATAAAGGTAATGGCAAGGATAATAAAGAGACGCTTTTTGTCTGGGTTTGCTTCCAGAAAAAACTTGAAACGAGCAATATGCTGTTTTATTGTTTGATACATTATTTTTACAGTAGCATCGGGAGTATATAATGTCAATAGACTTGGTAGATTTTTGTCTGATTATTTTGGTAAATAATTTTTCCTAAACGATCAAATTTTTTGATATTAAGATTTGGGTATTTTTGGCGTTCTAGGTCGCCTATAAATATGAGGGAAATCTTGTATTTATCCATGAGTTGTTTTGTGCTGGTAAGATCACTTGTTTCATAAAGCATTTTTACTTCGTTAATTCGGGGTGCTGGAATATCGTATGTTCCCCGCCACAGCCATTCATGGACTGTCCATCCCAAAACCGTTGGCAAACCGGTATTGCTGGAAACTCGTGCATAGTCGGTGTACGAATCCCCTTGTGCCTCGAGGATTACCGGTTGTCCTTTTATATTTTTATTTAACCACCCAATTGCATTGTAGTCAGTCGGATATTGTTTTTTAAGGTATGCTGTTCCGTCAAGACCATAATATGTTTGCAAATTACCATAGTAAGAATTGATAGCAAAGTAAGGGTAAATAGATACGAGCAATACAAGAATTGTAGCAAGTAGTATATAGCATGTAGTACGTACATAATACCTAATACTTAATACTATCCGAAGGATAATATATCCCGAGGAGAGAGAAAGCATCATAAAGGATTGATAGACAAGTTTAAACATGGTATTGGCTCTGTAGTGGGCAGGGTAGATATCTTTTACATAGATAAATTCGGGGAGGATGATCAAAACAGCGGATAGGAGAATTAAGAGTAAGACGAAAACATCACTAGCGTATAGCGTATAGTGTTTAGTTTTTAGTTTTTTCCAGATAAAAATAAGAAAGGATACTGCCCAGAAGCAAAAAAAACCATACAATATAAGCATCTGCCACCAGGGCGAGTGTTGACAGTGGTCTTTCTCAAATAAAAAAGGTCCAATTTTTCCAATATCCGTTAAAAAATTGGGCGCACATAAGACGCCTATGCCGGAAACAAATGGTTTGAAATGTAACGAAAATGGAAGGGAAAAAAGAAAAAAACCAGCCAGGATTAGCGTATAGCGTATAGCGTATAGCGTATAGTTTTTGGAGCGATGAGCAAGATAGAAAAAGATAAACAATGTTAGTAGTCCATAAATAATGCCATCCCAGGCATTGGTCATATACATGATTGCTAATAAGAAGCTTATTAGCAAAATTTGAAATTTGAAATTTGAAATTTGAAATGAATTTTTATTTTTATAATTTTTAATTTGATTGAAAATTGAAAATTGAAAATTGAAAATTAAAGAGAGTAGTACTGCTATTGTCATCAACACAAACGGAATGTCTATAACATGACCGTGGAGATCGGAAACAACAAATGAGTACATGGGGAATTCGTGAATAGTGTTGTGAATAAAACGGGTAGCATTTGGGTACCAGTAGTTATTTGGGAGAGTATTTGGAGAAAAAGCAAGTTGCCAGACAGGAACGGGATTTTCGTTGGTATAAGGTTTGAAAAAGGTGTAGATAGTATGTAAATTTCCAGCCATAGATACTAGAAATGCTGTCAGTACCCCTCCAATTATTAAAACTTTTAAGTTTTGAATTTTGAGTTGATTGATGAGATTTGCACCGATAGAAAAAGAGCAGGTAAAAGTAAAAGCAAAAATTGTTGCCAGCATAAGATTGTAGGTCATGTTTGATGGAAGCATTGATGCTTTTGTCAAAACAGCAGTTACCAAATGACCAAAGTAATAGTAGTTGATCGAGAAGGGAGTAAACCACATATCTTTTGGTGGGAAATAATCGGCTCGAAGAATTGAATTAATAAATCCAAAATCCATGTATTTTTCCAGTCCGTGAATATCTGGTTGAAAACCACGAATGTATGACCAAAATACTATTCCTGCAAAGAAAAGCAGTTCTTCAAAAAGAAAAATACGTATTGTTGACTTAGTATTCTTTTTTAGAATAAATGTGTTTATTGCAACAAATAAACTTGCTATTAAGAAGATAGTTGAGAATGTAAAAGGAAGAATTTTTAACGTTCCTAAAACAAAAACAGCGTAGCTTACAAAAGCCATGCCCAGTATTTTAGAGAAGATATATCCTTTATCAAAAAAGTTTGAAAATATCAGGGTGGTTATCGGGAGGAAAATAATCCCTATTAAAAAAAATACAAACCACCACTGGATAACAAAATAAAAATCAGATAAAGACATATGCACTTATACTTTCAAAAAGTTTGTGTTTTGAATATAAAAAACTGTGTAGATCCATTAATATCTTTTATATCAAAAATTCTACCATCAGGAAAAATACTTTTTAATTCATCCACTTTAAAATAATACTGAGGGTACAGAATATACACACTGCTTTTATTTCTTATTATAGAGGAACCTAAGACAGTGTTGTTTTGGGAATAGTTATTAAAAATAAGATCGGTTCTATTTGATTCCGGAGCGAGAAACCGGAGTGTACCGAAGTTCGAGTAACCTTCGTACGGAGTTACAAAAATTATTCGTGTTGATGGAGGTAGAGATTGAAGGTAATAAGAAATCTTAGTTGCTGCGCGCGCATTTAAATCACCTACAACCTGATTGGGGTAAATGAAAAAGTATGTATAAAGGTTACTACCAATCATTGTAATAATTAAAGATGCTGCTATTATTCTGTGGTTGTTCTTTCCCTTAATATGTTGAATAAACATCTCAATGCCTAGGGCAACAAAAGTAAAAAGTACAGGTAGGCTTATTACAAAACGAGGTAGAAAAATGGGGGTTGGTACAGTAGTAAATATCTGCCCAAGTATAGCAAGAAATAACCACAAAAAGAGAAATGAATATGGAAACGAAAAAAATCTTTTCGCTCCATAGAAAAGGCCAAGACATAAAAATACCAGCGTTGTGTAATCTATGAGTTGTCCTTTGAAACCGTATTGTGTACTGTTGTCCCCAGCAAAAATATTAAACGTTTTTTTTGTTTGTTCAAAAATGATTTCACTCTCTGATTTTTGATAGTTTGTCCATTTTCTACCAGAGTCAGAAAAAATATAGACACTTTTTGTTCTACTAAAGAAAGTTTCTGGATGATCTAAAAAAAATTTTCCTTGTGGAGCAAAGATAACTAGTACCCCAAGTGTAAAAATAAAGAGGTTAAGAACCTTATTCAGAGAGAATTTTTTTACATAGTGAATGAAGATAGGTAATATCATGATTGGGATTATTCGGACTGCATAATATGAATAAAGGCTTAATCCCATAAAGCAGCCTGCAACAAAAAAATAAATCATGTGTTCTTTTTTAATCGCCTTAAAGAGAAAGTACAGCGTTATTAATGCTAAAAATGTTGCTTGTACATATGTTATTCCAACTCTACTTAAAGCAAGCCACATATGTGATGTCCCAAGAAGTATAGTTGCAAAAAATGCAATTCGAGGAGTGAAGAGAAGTTTTAGAAGAAGATAAAATACAGGAAGAGTTAATAAGCCAAAAATCACAGAACCCATTCTATTCCCTACTGCATTTTCGCCAAATATAGCCATCCCTAGTGCGTGAGGAGCAAATGATAATATAGGTAAATCAAACCAGCCAACTCCAAAAATATTTACAGAGCGTGTAACAATTTTAAGAGCCTGAAGCGCAGTTTCTCCCTCGTCTCCATGCACGCTCGTGGGTATTGTATTAAGTTTTATAATATATAGGCTTATGATACCTAATGAAATTAGTAAAATAGTAAAAATTTTAACAACCCGTTTGTAGTGCATAAATGATTAATTGAGTATTTGGATTTTCATATGATTTTACAAAATTTATATCAAAAAAGTCTTTATTAATTATAAAATCTCTGCTGGGATCATTTTCTATACTTACATACATGAGATTGTGTTTTTTTATAGACTGACAAAAGTCAGGTAAAGATGACTCATTAAATAGTTTCTTTCTTAGTAAGTCTCGTTCAAGCGTATTGTATCCTAAAGACCAAGAAAAGTAGGGCCAACCTAAAAATATCTTACGCCCAGCTAAAGATGCAGGATGATACAAATACGAAGAATTAAGAAACACTGCTTTTTTGGGTGTATGTTTCATAATCCATGCAACGTCGGGATTTTTAGGATAATCTGCAAGTTCCATATAGCTATCATTTTTGATTGGAAAAAAATCAATAATTCCAGAAAGCATAAGGAAAAATAGAGCAAAAATCACAAGCGGTTTTGTAAAAAGGTGCAGTTTCCAAAACTTTACAAGTAAAAATGCACTATACATATTTCCTCCAATAAGGAATGCATTAAAAAATTTGTGATTTGCTGCAATTTCTAAACTTAGCTGCACAGAGTGCCCTACAAAAAAGATAAGAAGAAATGGAATAAATACTTTTTTTGCTAATTTTGGAGAAAGCATAACTCCAAGAGGAATAAGAAAAAATGAGAGGCCAAGATTAAAAAACCAATACCTAAAAAACGATAAGAAAGTAAGCTTTTCTTGAATAAGGTAAGTAAGGTTAATGTATGGTGTAAATGTTGCTGTTTCTTTTAAGAAAAGGATACGAGGAAGAGAAAGAAGTCCTCCTAAAACAAGTATCATAAAAACTGCTTTTCTTTGCCGAGGAAAAAGGAGAAAAAATGTTACAAGTGTTAACCCAAACATAATAAAGACGCCTGAGTGAAAAAAGGGGAGCAATCCTAACAGTAAACCAAAGACTGTTGATAAAAAAAGGGGAAGGACCTTTTTCTGTTGGTCATATTTTACAATATAGAAAACAAATAGTAAGAAAAGTCCGAGGGGAAGAGCCAAGTGTCTTTGATTGGTGTAAATATTTAAATTCCAAAATGCTGATACAATTTTTCCATCATACGGTCCAAATGAAGGAAATGCTGTGTTTGTAAAAACATCATGTATTATAGTAAAAGATATTGGGTGGATTTTAAAAAACTCCAAAAAAGAGAGCGAGCCGTTAAAAAGGAATAGAAAAACCGAAAGAAAACCAACCGCTCTGCTTTGGAAAAGCGTTGTTGCCAAGTAATAAATTGTAAGAATAAGAAGAAAAAAAGATATGCTGCTTGGGATATTGAATGCCCAATCAATTTGCAAGCCTAGTTTTTCTAGTAATCCAACAAAGAAGTAGAAAAGAAAATGGTATCGGATTGGCTCTCCTGGAAAGAGCGGGTACTCTGGAGGAATATTATTTCCAAACGAAAAGGAGCGAATAAGGGGGATATGACCACCAAAATCACTCCATGCCTTAGTAGCTATCTGCATTGTTCCATTTGAATATGAAAATGTATGAAACATTAACCAAAAACTGAAAATTATAATACAGGGTAAAAAGATCCAATTGAAAGGAGTAATATGGGATTTAATACGCTTAAACATTTTTTACTAAAAAAACATTTATTAAAGAAAGCCGGGACGAAAATGGAATAGGTAACGATATTTTTTTTTCAATAACAGGGAAAACCTGTTCTATATCTGAAGGATAAATAGCATGGATATGGTCTGGAGAATGGAGAGGAAATTTTAATTGTAAGAGCCGAGCAAATTCCCAAAGGTCTTCATTTGGAATACCAAAAATAATATATCCATTTTTTTTCACAACTCGTTTAAGTTCTTTAAATAGCGTCTGAGGGGATAATACATGTTCAACTATATCGCAGGCTAGCGCCGCATCAAATGCATTAGCCTTAAAAGGCATTTTTGTTACATCTCCTTTAATAAGCGTTACATTTTTTCTTTTAATTTTTTTAATATATTTTTTTGCTTCTGTAATTTGCGTTGGAGAAATATCAATACCAGTATAGGCAACTTGTTTATCGATTTCATCAATAAGCCTTCCATCTCCACATCCTGCATCGAGAATGTTAGTAATAGGGAGAGGAGCAAGAATTTTTTTTATTATTTTTTTCTTATTTGTCCATAAGGTTCTTTCTAGAGGATTTGGAGAATCATAATGCGTTCTCATAGGTGAGGTTTTTGCGACATCTTCATTTGCCAGGTAAAATTCATCAAAACTTGTTCTCTTAATTATTTTCATGAAATTAGATTCTACTTGTTTTAGATAATTTGTGCAATTTTTTCTCCAAGTTCTACCGCGTAGTTTGTGCCGCGATCCCAAGGATAGACCTGTTGCATATTAGCAAGGAAAACATTTTTTAATGGTGTTTCTAGTGTTGGTATTATTTTTGAATAATAGGTAGGAATAATCGGCTGGGCGAAAGGAGCTTTAAACAGCGTATAGTTAATAGCGTCTAGCGTATAGTTTGGATTTATTTTTCGTAGATAAGGATCATAGATTTTTAGAAGTTCATTAGCAGATAATTTCATGTAGGGGTGGTCGTGGGGAACATAATTGCCAAGATAAACGATATGTTCATTATTATAATGTTTAGAATCCATAAAATTAGTGTGTTCGACAATTGCCATGATGGGAGATTCTTTGTCACAAATACTTAGCCAATAGGTATTGTCAGGTAAAAATGGTTTTTTGAGACGAAGAATAAGGTTTATTGCACCTAATCCTTTTAATTGCAGCAGGTTTTGTTTATAAACATTTGGTAGTTGTGGAGCGATTTTGACAAAATAAAACGATGGTAAAGTGACGATGATCTTATCAAAATTTTTCAACTGTTTTATTTCTCTAATTTCGGTATTAAATAAAAATTTTCCCCCATTTTCTTCAATTTTTTTTACCAATGCATTTGCGAAAGTAAGGAAACCGCCCGATGGATAGGCAAGTTGTGCTGTTCGTTTATTAATCCTTGCCCAAAACCAGGCCAGCGAAATATCATCGGCATAATCCCCAAATTTATTATGAAGTTGGGGCTCCCAAATTGTTTGATAGGCATTTTTCCCCATGGCGTTTTGTAAAAATTCATTCGTTTTTATACTCTCGAGTGGTTGCCAAAAGGGATTGTATTTTAAGCTTCCAAGAATTGCAGCCATCCGCAAACGATCATAAATCTTTAGTTTGGGAAATTGGAGTAGATGGAGCGGAGAGTCGAATTGATAGATTTCACTATCAACGTAGACAGATGTTTTGGGCCGTTTTATGATAATTTTATGATCAATTTTTCTTGCCAGCGAAAGAATAGAGTTATCGTTTGTAAACCAATGATGATAATGCTTTTCCAATGTCCATTCCCAGTTTTTTTCTAAATAGCCAACTGCCAGTCCGCCGGGATTTTGGTCTTTCTCAAAAACATAAACTTTGTGTTTTTCTTGAGAAATATAATAAGCTGCAGAAAGACCGGTAAATCCTGCGCCGATAATAGCTATTTTCATGAGACGTATTTATTACGAAGAAATCGTAAGATAATAAGTCCTGTAATTATAGCACTGAAAGCAGAGATGCCTATAGGAAAAATTGAAGAGTTTCCTGGCGGTTCGATAGGAGGAAAGATTTGTGTTTTTGTTGGAGTTGGGATACCTGTTGGTTTGAGTGTTGGTGTCGGAGTTTCTGTTGGGGAAGGTTTGGCAATTGTTGGCGTTGGTGAAGAAGTTATGCTTGCTTTTGGAGTAAGCGTTGCGGAAGGCGTTGCAGATTGGTTTACTTGCGACCCTTGCGCATAAACTGTAAAACTTTGTTTGATAGTTTTTAGAATTCCAAACTGATCTCTGGTGGTGATTAGAATTGTGTGTTTTCCAGGAGAAAGCGGATTTTTTGGTCTAAATGACCATGATCCATTTTTATCGGATGTAACAGACGTTTTGATTTCTTCTTCTGAATTGATTTCTATTTTTACTTCTGTTCCTGGTGAGGCAACACCTTTAAAGGTGGGTTGAGTATCGGTAAATGATTCATTCTTTTTAGGGCTAATAATTTTGGTAGCCTTTGAGGCCGAAGGACTTGCTGTAAAAGATGGAAAACCAATTGTTTCATCGAGGACATGAATAGGTTTATCGTTTATGGTAAAGTCGTAATCTTTGGAAATAATAATTAACGGTACAGAATTTGCCTGACTTGCAAAAAGCGCTACATTAGATTTTTCAGAAGTTCCAACAATAAGCATAGTGATAACATCATTTTTTGATAAAGAAATATAAGAAGTTAAATCCTGTCCTCGTAAAGAACTAAGATTAAATGTGTAGGCGCCGTCTTGTTTTACATGCGTTGAGAAAACTTGAGAATTTGGACTTGTTATATAAATAATTGCGTCCTTTTGCATGGTATCTAAAAAAATAATTGAGCCGCGCATCTCTACTGTTGCTGAAGATAAATTAAGCGTTGGGCCAGTCGTTACGGTAAAAGGCTTCCCGTTGTTAAGAAATGTGGTTTCTCCGCTTAGTATAGAAAAGTAATAATTTGTTGATGGTTGTAAATTAGCAATAGTTATATTATGAATAAGTCGGGGTTGGACGCTTTTTGTATTACTATCTTCATCGTCTATTGCAGTATTTTCCATTTTGTCATTTGGGCTGTACATTATTGATCCTAAGAAAGGAGACGAGGTAGTATATGATACGGTGAATGAGGTGTCAGTTATATTTGTAACTCGTATATTTTCTGGTGTTTCGGATATAGATGCTTTACTTATAAAAGGAATGCCTTTTTTGGTAAAAAAAGATGTTAATGCAATACCAACAAGAATTAACATTATGCCAAGAAGGGTAGGTATTTTTATTTGCCAAATTGTATTTTTCATGGTTTTAGTGAAGCAGATACAGTTGACTGTTTTACAGCAGACGATGTTCCAATAGGTGGTGTTGGATTTGTATTAATTTCAAAAACAGGCGAGACTTTTTTTCTTTTTCTAACCTCGTCAATTGTTTTTGTGTCGAATGATGGAGATATTGGCGCTATTTGAATGCTTGTTGCTTCGGGAATTGTTGAAGTTTTCGCATTGTGATAAATATTGAAAGTAATCCAAACAACAGCAATAATAAAGCCAGATATCATGAGAAATAATAAATCTTTTCTATTCATGGTTTAAAGTAAGCTTTTCCTTGCAGGCTAATCTGCAAATTATCTTTTTCTTTAACACTTCCAAAAGAAATAGTATCAATTGAGATTATCCGTTCAAAGTCAACCAAAGAAGAAAGAAATGAGTTAAGATTGTTTTGCGTCCCTTTTAAATCCAGAGTAAAACCAAAAGAGCCATAGTTTTTTTGACTGTTTGTATTGTTTGTATTGTTAGAAATTTCAACTTGAAAAATCTGCAAACGAGCAATATTTATATTATTGGCTTGCGCAACACTTTGCAGTTGAGCGGCAAAAAGCGGCACAGTTGGTTTTTTTGGGATTGCATTTAAAATAGTCGGACGCACATCTTCAAGTAAAGCATATCTATTTTGCAATGTGTTAAGACTTTCTATTTTTTCTTGTAGTTTTTCTTCAATAAATTTATTGTCCGACAACTGTTTTTGCAGGTGTGCGATTGTTGATATAGTTGGATTAATTGCAAATACCCCAAAAAGAGAGAGCGCTGTAAGCGTAAAAAAAATAGTTGAATATTTTTGCGCCTTTTTTTCTTTTATAAATGGCGCAAATGTTTTATATATATCTTTTAGTTCTCTATTTGTTGTTGGTTTCATTTATTTTCTCCTCCTTTTATTTTTGTTATAGCAGTAACACTAACAATAATCGTTGCGCTTTTTGTTCTGTTTTCTATTTTATCCAAACTTACAGATTGGATTTTGGGATTTTCTTTTAGAGTTTTTATAAAATTAGTCAGCGTTGAAACTGATTGTACATTTGCATTAATTTTTATTTGATTTTCAGATAGAAATACATTATTAAATGAAATATCTGAAGATGGGAAGTTAACAATATCCGAAAAAAGCGTAATAGTTTGTTTGCCGCTATTTGTTATTTCAGATATAAGAGATAATCTGTCTTGCAGATTTCTAAATGTATCTTCATTATTTTTGAGTAATTTGACAAGTGCTTGTTTCTGTTTTATCTTTCCGTGTATATCTATCAGTTGTTGATCTAGAACAAAACGATATAAAAAAGCAGAAAGCGCAATAGCTTCTGTGAGAATAACTACAATGCGTCCAATGGTAAGCGCCCATTTCATGAAGCGGTCGAGAAAACTTCCTTTTCTGCTTTTAAAAAGATTAATTGAGGGTTTTACTAAAATCATACTGGTATATCCAGTCTAGGAGAATTTTAGAAGTTTGTCAAAGCTAAAAATTAGAAGGTTTTTTATCAGAAGATAGAAGTTTTGATAGAGCGGATTTGATGCGGGAAGCTTTATTTTTGTGGATGATATGATTTTTGGCGGCTTTATCCAAAGCTGTAGCAGCTTCTTTAACAGTTTTTTCTACAAGGTTTTTTTTGGCCTTTTTAATAAGATTTTTAAGATTTGTCCTAATCTTTTGGTTATGCAAAGTTTTCTTTTTGTCTTTTCTTAGTTTCTTTTTAGCAGATTTTATTACTGGCATGGAGGCATTTTAGCATGGTATACTCTAAATTACAATGCCAAAAAATTTTTTACAAAAAAGCTGGAATCTTTTATTACAGCGTCAAACCAACATTCTTTCCGCGGCATTTGTGATTATGGGGACTGTTTTTTTGTCCCAAGTTTTAGGTCTTATTCGTCAGAGATTGCTGGTATCTATTTTTGGCGCTTCAAATACTTTGGGTGTTTATTTAACTGCCAATAGATTTCCGGATTTGTTGTTTCAAATTATTATTGCTGGCGCGCTATATTCGGCCTTTATTCCTGTATTTTCGGATTATATGGCAAAAAACAGGGAAAAAGACGCACACAAAATGGCTTCAACATTTCTGGCGTTAAGCTGTGTAATTTTTTTATTGTTTTCCTTATTTCTTTTTATTTTCGCCCCATTTTTTCTGAGCTTTTTTAATATTGGCGGAAAGTATTCTTTAGAACAAATGATTCTGATGACAAATTTAACCCGCATTATCCTGGCGGCGCAGTTTTTGTTTATAGCAGCAACATTTTTTTCGGCCCTTTTGCAATCTTACAACCACTTTTTTATTCCGGGAATTGCCGCGGCAACATATAATTTAGGAATAATTATTGGCATACTAACACTTTCTTCATCTTTTGGTATTTATGCTCCAGCTTATGGATGTATTTTAGGCGCCTCTTTTTTTATTCTTGCTCAAATTCCTATGGTAAAAAAAATTGGATTTCGATTTACTTTCTCATTTGAGTTTAAAACATCAGGGGTGATGGATGTAATACACTTAATGTGGCCAAGAACTTTGTCTAATGGTGTTTTTCAAATAGGCACATTGGCAATAGCGGCATTGATTTCGTTTTTGTCAGAGCCTGGGCGAAATTACACAATTTTTGATTATGCTCAAACATTGGCGTTTGCTCCAGTTGGGCTTGTTGGGCAAACAATTGCTCAAGCGGCGTTTCCTGTACTTTCCCGAGAGCGGGAAAAACTGGCTGAATTTAGGACGACATTTCTGACCAGCTTTACACAGATTCTTTATTTAGTTCTTCCTATTTCTATACTTTTACTGGTGCTTCGTATACCTGTTGTTAGACTTGTGTTTGGAGCAGGCCTTTTTGATTGGCAAGCAACTGTATTAACGGGAAGAGTGTTAGCACTTTTATCTTTATCTATTTTTGCGCAATCTCTTATTGCTCTTGTTTCTCGCGGATTTTATGCTTTACATAATACAAAAGTTCCTCTTATTGTAGGAACAATTACAACTGTATTAATGGTAATGCTTGGAGGAGTTTTTGTTATTTTTTATAAACTAGGAATAGAAGGGATTGCTATTTCATATGCTTTTGCCGTTATTTGTAATTTAATTACCCTTTTTATTATTTTGGATCGAAAAGTTGGCGGTTTCGATAAAAGGGCACTTTTTGTTAGGGTATTAAAAATTTTTATTGCATCAGCATTTACAGGAATAGCTATATATATACCAATAAAACTTTTAGATCAACTGGTATTTGATACCACAAGAACAATTAATCTTCTTCTTTTAACTGGTATTTCAAGCGTAGCAGGTCTTGCTATTTATCTTTTTCTAACCTGGTTTTTAAATGTGAAGGAAGCTCTTGCTTTTGTAATTTTGTTTAAAAAGCTTGGAAACTGGAGAGAGATTTTGGGAAAATCTGATGAGGTTATTGACGGCACCCGTTTTAACCCTTAACCTATTTGCTTTTCCTTTTGATCCCCTTTATACTCTTTTCAATCTATGAAACGTGAACAGATTCGTAATTTTGCCATTATTGCCCACATTGATCATGGAAAATCAACTTTGTCGGATCGTTTTTTAGAGATTTGCCACACGATATCTAAAGAAAAAATGAAGCCGCAATTGTTAGATTCCTTGGCGCTTGAGCGAGAGAGAGGAATAACTATAAAACTAGCTCCAGTGCAAATGCACTATACGCTAAACGCTGTAAACTATACGCTAAACTTGATTGATACGCCTGGTCATGTTGATTTTTCCTACGAGGTATCTAGGGCATTGGCTGCTGTTGAGGGAGCGATTTTACTGATTGATGCAACACAGGGAATTCAGGCCCAGACGCTTTCGCATGGACTTTCTGCCCTATCGCAAAATTTGCGGCTTATTCCTGTTATTAACAAAATTGATTTGGCCAATGCGAATATCGAAGCTTGCAAAAAACAATTTATAGAGACGTTTGGTTTTTCGGAAGAAGAAATTATTTTGGCGTCAGGTAAGTCTGGAGTTGGAGTTATAGAAATTATTCAGGCCATTGTTGATCGAATTCCACCTCCTACCGTTGACACAGAAAAACCACTTCGGGCGTTAATTTTTGATTCTTTTTTTGACGCTTATAAAGGGGTTATAGCGCAAGTAAAAATTGTTGATGGGGAAGTTCCATCGCCCGGACAAAAGATAAGATTTCTTGGAACAAAAGCAATGGGTGAGGTTTTAGAAAAGGGGTATTTTTCTCCAAGCCTTAAACCTATCGAAACACTTATCTCGGGAGAAATTGGGTATATTGCAACAGGTATTAAAGAACCAGATAAGGTGCATGTTGGTGATACGATAGCTGTGAGTGATATTGCGCCATTGCCTGGTTATAAAGAAGTTAAGCCAATGGTATATGTTGGATTGTACCCGATAGACCAATCGGAGTTTCACCAATTAAAAGATGTATTAGGGAAATTTAGATTAACGGATCCGGCTTTTTCTTACGCCTTGGAACATTCTGCGGCGCTGGGCGCTGGTTTTCGGTGTGGGTTTTTAGGGCTTTTACATGCCGAAGTTGTCCAACAGCGATTGTCAGAAGAATTTGGGATGGATTTATTGGCAACTACCCCATCTGTTGAATATCTTAATGGGGACGAAAAAATTACCAGTCCTGCGGATATTGATCCAATGTCAACTGAAAAATTAAAGGAGCCATGGGTATCTATACAGATTTTTAGCCCAAAAATTTACATCGGTAGTATTATGGAGGAAATGGCAAAAAAGCGTGGCGTTTTCCAAAATCAGAAATATTTTGGTTCGTCCGTTGAGCTTCAATACCTTATGCCGTTGGCAGAGATGATTACTGATTTTTATGATAAATTAAAGTCTGTTTCGTCGGGTTTTGCCTCTTTGGATTGGGAATTTTTGGAATTTCGTCCTGTTGACGCGGTTAGAATAGATTTTTTAGTGGGTGGAGAAAAAGTGGATGCTTTGTCAACCATTGTGGTTAGGAATAAGGCAGAAGGAATTGGGCGGAAATTAGTGGAGAAACTAAAAGATGTACTGCCTCGGCAAAACTTTGAGATTGCAGTTCAAGCGGCAATTGGTGGAAAAATTATTGCTAGAGAAACAGTGTCTGCATATCGAAAAGATGTTTTAAAGAAAATGTCCGGCGGAGACAGAACCAGAAAAGACAAACTTTTGGAAAAGCAAAAAAAGGGCAAGAAAAAAATGAAGATGGTAGGGCGGGTCGAAATACCCCAAGAAGCTTTTTTAAGTATTTTAAAATCCTAGAGGGCGAAGAAGAGAATTGTGCCTACAATAATAAGTGCTGCTCCAACTCCGCCAATTCCCAAAAATGTGTCTCCAGGGCCTGGTTGTTCTTTAAACTCTTTTTTTGGTAGAGGTGTTGGTGTATCTTGTGCAATAACAATTGGTGTTGGGGAAAGCGTTGATATTACAGTTCCTCCACCTGTTCCAGTAGGCGCGGGATTTACCGTAATTGTTTGTTTGCAAGTGCTGCTTTCTGCGCTAAGTCCTCCTTTGTTATCGGTAAGTGTTGCTTTGGCTGTAAACGTTGTTGAATTATTATATGTGTGAGCTTTGGCTACGCTGATTGTTTTTGAACCAATGCCTCCCCCTGTGGTTACTGTCTCAACCGGTCCATCTCCAAAATCAAAGGTAACACTACTTATTGTGCCGTCTGGATCATTGCCATTAGCCGTAAAGGTAATAGAGAAGGGTGCGTTGCCAGATGTGGCGCGATCTATATTAAGCCCTGTACATATTGGTAGTTGATTTGGTGTTGAGGCGCCTGGTTGTGTTGCGGGGATAGGCGTTGCTGAAGGTTGTCCTGGTATGGGAGTATTGATTGGTGTTGTACCTGCGGCAGCTGCAATTTTTACAAGAGCAGGTAGCACCGAGGATAGTACATTTACTTCAGGATCAATAGTTGAAGTGGCATTTGATTTGGTTTGATCAAAAGAAATACTTACTCCTTCTGGCGCTGCAGCAAGTGTTTTAAACGTGATAGTTGCTATTTTTGTTTTCTGGGAAATTGCTTTTAGCGCGTCTGTGCCAACAGAAAGAGTGACAGATGCATTGCCAGATGTATATGCTGGTGGAACAAGGGCGTTGCTGCCAAAACCTTGAGAGGCAGGGATTGATACTGGAAAGGTAAAGCCAAGTCCGGTACCTTTTGACGGATCTGCTTCTAATTTACTATTGTCGTAATTTATGTTAATTGTGGCGACAACAATTTTGTTTTTTTCCACTCCTGTGCCGCCAGTTGGATCAAGATAAATATCAAGCGAAATATTTTCATCAATATTTTTTTGAACAGGTGTTGTGGTGTTAAGACAAGTGCCATTAGTTTGAGGAAGGGTAAAACAAAGAATAGTTGCTTGTTCGGCGCCTGATTTGGTGCGAGTTTGATTCTGAAGAAAAAAGACCGTGATGGGGATGACAGTAAGTAACGTTGCCAGAAACCCAAAGATAAGCAGTTTTTTGGTACTTAAAAACGTCATAGATACATCCATCGTATAGGAATTAAAAGATGCGTGTCAAGTAGAATCAACCGAGTAAGTTACTATAGGGTCTTGACAAAGGGAAAAAGATTTTGTATAAATTAGCAGTCACTAATTGTTAGTGATATTTTTTCGACAAATTTACTAATATATGGCAGGTAAAACAAACATTCAACCACTTTTTGATAACGTACTTATTAGACCTGTTGACGCAGAAAGTAAAACCCAAAGCGGTATTATTTTACCGGACACTGCTAAAGAAAAACCCCAAATTGGTGTTGTTAAAGCTATAGGCAAAGGAAAAATAGACAAAGACGGAAAGTTTATTCCAGTTGTGGTGAAAGTTGGAGATAAAGTAATGTATAAAAAATGGGGCGGAAATGAAGTTAAAGTAGAACGTGAGGAATGGACGTTAGTTAGTCAGGATGATATACTAGCGATACTAAATTAGGTATGGCAAAGCAAATTAAATACGGTGCGGATGCACGACAATCATTAATTTTGGGTGTAAATAAGCTGGCAGATGCTGTGGTAACCACTTTAGGACCAAAGGGCCGAAACGTAGCCATTGATAAAAAATGGGGTGCGCCAAATGTGGTTCACGACGGCGTAACTGTTGCTAAAGAGATAGAGCTCCCAGAACCATTTGAAAATATGGGCGCGCAACTTGTTAAAGAAGCAGCTTCAAAAACTAATGATGTAGCAGGAGATGGAACTACTACTGCAACACTTCTTGCTCAATCTATTATTAATATTGGATTTAAAAATGTTACTGCAGGCGCCAACCCAATGCTGCTTAAGAGTGGTATGGAAAAAGCAGTGGAGGCGGTGGTTTTGGAAATTAAAAAAATGGCAAAGAATGTCAAAGATACAGACGTTGCGAAAGTGGCCACCATTTCGGCGCAAGATGATAAAATCGGAAGTCTTATTGCTGAAGCTCTAACAAAGGTTGGGAAAGATGGCGTTGTAACTGTTGAGGAAGGCAGAGGCCTTGAAATGTCTATTGATTACAAAGAGGGAATGGAATTTGATAAAGGGTATGCTTCTCCTTATTTTGTAACCAATGCCGATAAAATGGAAGCTGAAATTGAAAATCCATATATTCTTATTACCGACAAGAAAATTTCGAATTTACAGGAGTTGCTTCCATTCTTAGAAAGCCTAATTAAGGTATCCAAAAACCTGGTTATTATTGCCGATGATATAGAAGGTGAAGCGCTTGCCACATTAGTTGTTAATAAACTTCGTGGAACATTTAATGCTTTGGCAATTAAGGCTCCTGGATTTGGCGATCGAAGAAAAGAGATGTTGGAAGACATTGCTATTTTAACTGGAGGCACTGTTATTTCGGAAGACACAGGACGAAAATTTGACTCTGTTACTATTGATGATTGTGGACAGGCAGATAAAGTTTGGGCAGATAAAGAAAATGCCCGAATTATTGGCGGTAAAGGCGTAAAATCGGCGCTTACAGCTAGAATTACTCAAATTAAACGTGCCATTGATGAGACCACATCTGATTTTGATAAAGAAAAATTGCAAGAGAGACTCGCAAAGCTTTCTGGCGGAGTGGCAGTTATAAATGTTGGCGCCGCAACAGAGATAGAATTGAAAGAGAAGAAAGAGCGAGTTAACGATGCGGTGGCTGCAACTAAAGCTGCTTTGGAAGAAGGTATTGTGCCAGGAGGCGGAGTAGCGCTACTTAAAGCTCGAAAAGTGATTGAAGGAATGAAAAAATCTTTTGCCTCTGATGATGAGAGAACTGGCGCAGATATCTTATGGAAAGCATTGTCGGAGCCAGTGAAGGGAATTGCCAGAAATGCAGGATATGATGAGGGTTGGGTAGTAAGAACTATTGAAGAAACAGGTGGAAAAGTTGATGACTTTGGGTTTAATGTAATGGATGGAGAGTTTAGCTCGATGGTAAAAGCAGGTATTGTTGATCCGGCCAAGGTAACACGTTCTGCGGTCCAAAATGCTGTTTCAGTTGGCATGATGGTTTTAACTACAGAAGCGCTTGTAACCGACCTCCCGGAAAAAAAGGAAGTTCCAGCTATGCCACCAGGTGGAATGGGCGGCATGGACTACTGAAGCCTCTCTATGGTATAGTAGAGAGACTTTTATGAAGAAGGTTTTTTTGTTTCTTCTTCCACCTCTTATTGCTGTTATTGCTTTTTTATTACTCGTATTTTTTCTAAATAAAGAATCTGTTAAAGGAGCGCTTCAGGTAACCGCCAGTCTAAAAAGTAAAGTTTACTTAGATGGAAAACTGGTTGGCGAAACACCATTTTGCAAATGCGAAGGTGAAGATATGTTAAAAGTTGGTAGTTACACAGTTCGTCTTGTGCCAAAGGATGAAGGATTTTCTCCATACGAGGAAAAAATTACTATTGGCCCATCAGTTTTAACAGTAGTAGATCGGATTTTTGGAAGCTCGGATTTAGGAGAGGGAAAAGTTATTACCTTGACGAAACTTCCTGACAAAGATAAATTAGAGCTTTTGGTAGTTTCTTTGCCGGAAGGGGTAGGTATATATCTTGATAACGTAGAAGTTGGAAAAACACCATACAAAAATACATCGTTAACAGCTTCTGATCATGAACTTAGATTAGTGCGAGATGGATATAGAGAAAAAACAATTCGAATTCGTACAGTTTTGGGATATAGAGTTACTATTGCGGCAACTTTGGGTGTTTTTCCTAATTTAACAACAGCTACATCTTCTGCGGAAACACAAATAGCGACTGAATCGGCGTTACCCTCTGTTACTAAAATTATCATTGTGAATACACCAACTGGTTTTTTGCGTGTTAGAGAAAGCGGGTCTTTGTCTTCTTCGGAAATTGCCAGAGTAAATCCTGGGGAAACTTATGATTTGGTGGAAGAAAAAGAAGGTTGGTTTTCGATTAAGCTTAAAGATGGAAAAGTTGGCTGGGTAAGTAACCAGTACGCAAAGAAACAATAGTTTTATCCTCCAAATAAGTAAATGGTGGAAATAACTAGAACTACCCAAATAATAACTGTTATTAAAAGCGGTCTATCGGATAGAAGCACTTTGTCTGGGCTTTCGCCTTCGTGTTTTTCGTAGATGTCTTGCAGATAGCGCATGAGGCCGTAAACCACAGGGATAATAGTGATCATCAGCCACTTTTTTTGTAAAAACTCTGGCAAAAATTGAGGCATAAGAAAACCAAATGATGGTTTATATCCTGTTTGATTCTCTAAAAAAGTAAACAGGGCATAGGTAATAAATGTCGAGGTGGCAAAAATTGAGGCATATACGTCAAGTAGCCTTTCTGAATAATGAGAAAGAGATGAGCGAACTAGTTTTTTTTGAGCATCTGAGTATTTGGAAATAAGGGTAAGTTCCGAACGTCTTTTCCCAATAGCTAAAAAAAGCGAGATAGAAATTGTAGTTAGAAGTAACCATACTGATATATGAAGTCCTGTGGCAAATTCACCAGCATAGACTCTTAATATATATCCTCCAGCCAGAGCCAAAATATCAATAATGGCAATGTGTTTTAATACCATAGAATAATATACTTGAAGAAAAAGATAAGTGATCATTAAAATAAAAAATCCTTTTCCAATAGATGAGCCAGCCCACAGAGATAGAGCAGTTAACACAAAGGCAATAATTAGAGCGAAAGAAATAGAAAGCGACCGATTGGCCAGTGGTCTAAACTTTTTAAATGGATGAAGGCGGTCTTTTTCGATATCAAAAATGTCATTCATAATATAGATTGCTGAAGATAAACCACAAAATATGAAAAATGCAACAAGAACCTGTTGGAGAAGGACTGTATTTAAAAGTCCGCCGTTAAAAGTAATAGCAGCAAAAACGGCCAAATTTTTAATCCATTGCCTAGGTCGAAGTAATTTTAGTGTGCTAAATGCTTTTTTTATCATTGCTTCCTTTCATAAGGAATTGCAAGGCAAGAATTGCGCCTCCTGTAACAATAGCAATCATAAGGATTGCGAATAGTTTGCCGCGGCTTGGAAGCATTAACGAAACAAGACCAAATATAGCAGAAACAATCCAGTAAAACAATGCAATGCGCGGAGCATCCAACCCAAGGCGAAGCAGCAGGTGATGAAAATGTTTATTGTCATGTTTGAAGGGAGAATGTCCTGTTGCAATGCGTCTTGTGATAGTAACAATTCCATCAATCATCGGGATAGCCATAACCATAATGGCGGTGGCAAGCTTTACGCCTGAAAGAATAGAAACAACAGCTAGTAGCATATACATAGCAGTTGCTCCATAGCCTGGAAAAATTCGGGCCGGATAAAAATTAAATAGTAAAAATCCTAAAGAACTTCCGGCAATAATAAAAGAAAGCGTTGCGGCGATAAATGTGTTTTCATCCGAAATTGGAAATCGTAGACTTAAAATACCAATAACAATAGCCGAGATGGCAACTATTCCTGGCATTTGACCGTCTACTCCGGTGCTCCAGTTAATCATGTTGGTTACCCAGACAATCCAGATAATTGCAATAATAGAGGTAAGATTAAAAGTATAGGTAAAAAAGGGCAGTATAACTTTGTCAAGATGAAGTATGCCTCCTAAAGGATTAGTAATAAATGGTATGTTTGTACCTGCCCAAACAACAAGTATGGCGCAAAAAATGTTTACTCCAAATCTTAGGTATGGTGAAATATCGTATTTATCATCAAGTACGCCAACGATAAGAGCGATAAATGCGGATAAAAAAAGCACCATCACCATTGGTGTAAAGGGTAAAAAGAGCATTGCAGGTATAAACATGCCAATAAAAAGAGGTATGCCGCCACCTCTCGGAATTGGTTTTTTGTGAATTATAGCTGGATGTTTGTGTTTTTTGGGATCGTCAAGAATTTTTAAAGACCGCATAAGCGGCAGGGAAAAAGCAGTTGCAGTGGCGCTGACTATAAATGAAGCAAGAATGGAGAAAAAAATACTAGTAAATTCCATGATTTAAATAATAATAAACACTGTTCTGATAATAAGAATGAATGAAAAAAACGCAACAAGAAAACTTGTCATGCAAAGAAATCTAGCCACCAGCGGCATTTTATTATAAATAAAATAGGAGCAAAAAAAATTGCTAATTACAATAAAAACAGACATCAAAAGTGGAATAAAAATTTGTGATTTTGTGGCGAGTCTTTCTTCTCCCCAAGGCATTTGATTATAAAGGGGAATAACTGGAGGAAATTTAGGAAGATAAAAAAGTAAAAAGAAGAGTTGTAATATGCAAAAAAAAGCCGAAAGCGCAATACTGCCAAATATAATTTTGTCTTCTAGGAGATCTTTAAAATTTTTTCTCATAAACTTGAGCATCGTAAATCATAATTTGTTCCTGATAGTCTTTTATAGAAAATGGTATAGATTGATTGTGGGACGAAACAATAAAAGTTGGTTTTATTTTATTTATTGCTATTTGTGTTTCTGCAAGTGTCTGCGGCGATGATGTTATATGGTATGCAACGATAAATCGGCCGGGGGGAAGTTCATTTAGAAGCGCATACACTTGTCCATTATTTCCCCAAATAAATACTGTGTCATTTTTTTCCATGTGTGTTTTAAGATAGCTTGCAATTGCATAATCGGCTGGTGTATGTTTGTCAAAAAAACTTTGGTATGCAGCTACACTTTTTTTGTTAGCAACAAAAGATAAATAATTTTCGTAATAAGAGAATATTTTTGTATAAAAAGTGAAGTTTAATCCAACAATAATTATTGTAAAGAAAAGCATAAGACCGACAATTTTTTTATATGCTTTTGTTTTGTTTTCTGTTAGAAAGAGTCCTAGCATAAGAGAGAAACTTGGGAGTAAAATCAGCAGATAATGCGTGTATGGTCTTTGAGAAAAAAAGGTATTAAAAAGGGAAAATATAAACCAAATGAAAATGAAAAGTTCAGATGAAGAGAATAAATTTCTTTTTTTGAAAAGAAAAATAGAGCCAGAAAATAAGAAGAAAAGTTTTAACAAGAGTAATCCTTGTGGAATGAGGAGACGATTGCCATAACTTACGTAGCCAATATTTTGACGAAGCGTTGCTTCTAAAAAGGGCGTGAAAGCGCCTTTAAAGAAGAAAAACGCTGCTGTAAGAAAAAGAGGAACTGCAAATGCAGCAAAAAATAACATAAGATGTTTTATAATTTGGTTTATAGATTTACTGCTGTTTTTTTCTATATAAATAAGAAAGAGGGTAAATGCCGCAAAATCAAAAATGGCGACAATTTTAAAAAGAAAAGCAAGAGAAAGGAAGAAGCCAGCAATAATAAGCGTATAGGGTTTAGCGTTTAGCGTATAGTTGTAAATTAAAAATCCTGCGAGAATAATTGGAAGGAGCATAAAGTTTTCGGCATTGGCGATGTTGCCTTCTAAAAGAGGAAGTCCAAATAAAAGCGCAAAAAAACCAACGGATAAAAAAACTGCTTTTTCAGCTTTTAATAGTTTCTTCGAAATTAAATAAAAAGTAAAAACTGCCAGAATTCCAAATACAAAAGATAAAACTCGTAAACTAAATTGATCTGAGGAAAAAAGAGCATAGATAATATAGAGAAGCGGAGGCTTGTTGTCCCAAATATCTTTATAAAGCAATCTATTCTCATTTAACGCAATGCCAATGACTTGGTAAATTCCTTCGTCGCCATACCAATATGGTTCTATAAACGAAGGAAGACGCAATAAGAAAAATACTACAGTTACGCCAATTAAAAACCAGCAGTCTTTAGTTTTCTCGATTTTTGTCAGTAATTTCATTTATAACTTTTCGGTAACTTTATATTCAAGTCGCTTCCCAAACATCAGTTGGGTATGGGAAATAATAGCTGGAAGCGTTGATAGAAAAAATCCAACTATTGGTAAAAGGACAAACTCAAGCGGAAAAAGAAATTGTTTAGCTGTAGAAACACGGGTGTCTTTTGGTCGTTGGCGATAATCAATTATTATCATAATAAGTGTGGCAAAAAGACAAAAGGTAAGAATAATGCCAGCCAGTCGTGGAAGATTGTACCCAAGTGTTGTTCGTGAGAAAGCAGGGTTTATAAAGGGCATAATGTTGGCCGCAACGGTAATAATGAACCAATTAACAGGCCAGAGAAAATGGTCCAAAAGCACGTAGAAAAGCATCATGGTTTTTTGTACAAATGGCACACCAGGAACTGTTAGCCACCATTTAATAAATACTGGGTCGTCTGATACTCCCCACGACCATCGTCTCTCTTGATCATACTTATTTTTAAGGGTTTTTAAGTATGTTGAAGACAATGGTGCATCCATGGAGGTTTTTAAGAAAATTGGCTCTACATAGGCGTTGCCTTTGAGTATATAAAATGCCTTAAAAAAGATGCGGTAATCTTCTGGAATAACATCTGTATCCCAAAAATCAATTTGCCGCAAGAGCCGCAATGAGAGCGAGTAGGTGGAGTTGGCAACCAAGCGATCTTTCTGAACCAAAAGACCTGTTCGCCACAGACTGCCAAAAAAGGATAAAACGCGGATAGGAGCTGGAACTTTCCAGAAATTATTATAATTAACATTTGCAGATTGCCAAAATGTGTTGTATTTATTTTTGTTGGAGAGAAATTTGTGTGTTAGATACGCAAAATACTGCCTATCAAAAATGGAGTCGGCATCAACGGAAGAGATGGTGGCAAAGTCCTCGTTAATAACGCCCTTTTCTACCCAAACTATATAGGCTTTTTTAGCGGCAAATGCTTGGTTTGATGATTTTCCTTTTACTTCTCCTGGCATATCTGTATGGAAGGTGGCAATCATTCCGCCAAATTTATAGCCAAATTCTTGGATAAGAGTATTAGCTTTTTGTTGGACATCTTGTTCTCTCTCTTCCATCCCCAAAACGACAAAGAGCTTTTTTGTGGTAATGGTTTGATTTGCAATAGAAGCAATTGATTGGCGAAGCTTTTCAATACTTTCTTTATAGTTGGGAATAACAATTACGTGGGTTATTTTTTTAAACTCTTTTAGCGTTTTTACTTCTTTTACCCAATCTTGCGCTTCGGCCCTTCGAATGCGGCGTGAAGCTATAAAGGCGGTTATTGCCAAGGAGAATGATTTGTAAAACCAATAGACATCAAAAAAAAGAATAAAATAAGCAAGGGCAAGAGGGAAAAAAAGCGATCCCCAGATTGGGAAAAAGATTAGCGTCCAAGAAATTACTCCTGGCAATAGCTCAAGAGCACGTCGTGTTTTGACAGGATAGCGAGTAAAAATTCTATCGAAAAAATGGGTCATAGTCTAAAAATTGCTTTGGCGTTTTTGGTTGTTTGCGTATCAACTTCCTCAAGCGAAATACCTTTAATTTTGGCTATTTCTTGCCCTACTAGTATAGCATATTGCGGTTCGTTTCTCTTGCCCCTATAGGGTATTGGAGTAAGGTAGGGACTATCTGTCTCGATAACAATTCGATCAAGAGGTACGTAGTTTACAAGTTCGGAAAGTTCGGTATCCTCACCAGGAGCTAATCCTTTATAGGTAATATTACCGTCAAAGCCTACATAAAAGCCTAAATCAAGCACTTTTTTGGTGAATCCAATATTTCCTGAAAAACAATGAAACATTCCAGGAGGATTAAAGATTAATGATTTATGATTAATGAGAATATCTAAAATTTCTTTTCCGGCGTGGCGGTTGTGGATTTGCAAAGGTAATTTAAGCTTATGAGCAAGTTCAATTTGCTGTATAAAAATTTCTGCTTGTAATTTTGGGTCGGTAATGCCGTTTGATTGGTATCGGTAGTTATCCATACCAATTTCGCCAATAGCCACTACTTTTTTGCTCGATTTTGCTATGGTTTTAAGTTGTGTAAGCCAATCTGTTCCAAGTTCGATTTTGTCTGCATGGTGGGGGTGAACGCCCACAATGGCATACATTTCGCCAGCTGGCGAATCGTATTTTTCTGCCAGTTCGACAGCCTTCTGGCTGGAATCAATCTTGGTGCCAACATTTATAATGGTTGTTACACCGGCCGCAAAAGCACGTTTTGCAACCTCATCGTAGTCATTATCATAAGCTTGAAAATTAAGGTGGCAATGGATATCAATCATAGATTCTATTATAATAGATTCTATTATACTCGTAATTATTCAAAAATGAACACAGTTCAAATTGCAGATATGTTTGGTTATGCGGCAGCCGGAATTGGTATTGTTATGTTTATACCCCAAGTATTGCAGTGTATGAAGACTAAAGATACCAAAGCCATTTCAACTTTTACCTTTTTTCTTTTCGCACTCGCTTCATTGCTGTGGTTAATATATGGAGTTTTGCTAAAAGCGTATCCAGTTATTCTTGTAAACAGCGTTCTTTTG
Source organism: Candidatus Levyibacteriota bacterium (assembly GCA_016432345.1). Lineage (GTDB taxonomy): Bacteria > Patescibacteriota > Microgenomatia > Levybacterales > UBA12049. The sequence goes on from CP066685.1 coordinate 173,193, forward strand.
GTTCTCAGTCTTTTTATCCTTTTCCTCAAACGTAAATACGGGTAGTGATTAAAAGTAAGGTAGGGTATTTTGTAATTTTGATTCAATAAATCTCATGTGTGCCTACAGTATGGAACCAAATTACATCTTTTTCTTTAAATTCAAACAAAATTCTATACTGATAATTAATAGAAAAAGCCCAGAAATCTTTTAATTTTCCTGTCAATTTGTGAGTTTTTAGCCTTATATCACGAGGGTTTTTTCGGAAAATTTTTTCTTTTTTCTCTGCTTCGTCTTTAATTTTCTTAGGTAATTGTTTATATGCTTTAACAAATCTACTCGAATAATATATTTTCATTTTCCTATCGGAGATCGCGAAGAGATTTTAAAATTTGACCTTTTCCTGCGTTTAATTCTTTTCTACTTTCCTGCAATTCTGTGCGGATTTTATCAATTAATCGATACGCATCTTTTTCTGATAAGTTGACAATTTGAGCAGAAGTTTTAATTGCAAGATAATCCTCGTCTATCTTACCTGCGGTAAGACTTTTTGCCACGCCTTTAATTCCCGTTCCAAAAACAGTCAAAAATTTTGTTATTTCCCAAAGCTCGCCTCCTGTAATTCCTGGAGTAGGAGAATAGGTTAATAATGCTGTCATACTAATTTGTTTTCCTTTCTTCTACTATAAATGATTTACTCTCAATATCTTTTCCATCTACATAAATAATTAAAGAATATTTACCAAAAGTCTTAAAGTCCAAATTGCCTATATCAAAAATAAAGTTAACATCACCTTCATTTTTTGTCGCATTTGCAGGCATGGAGAATTCAACAAACAGAGGGGATGCAAGTTGCAGTTCCTTTTTATTTGCATCAAATATTTTGATCTGGATTTTCGTAGGATTTTTTTCTGTCTTTATAAAAGACACGTTTCCTACCACTGTAAATTTTAGAAACTTACTGGGTACCTTTGGCAAGAATACTCTACTAAAAATTCCTAAAATACTAATTTTTCCTAAGTTGTCTACGCTTGCAGCATCGCACAAGTGCAGAAAATTAAGTTTTAGTTTTTCCATATGCTTGTATGGTAGCAAAAATAAGAGTTGAAGACAACCTCAAACTATTCGGGGAAACAGTCCTTCTTTTGAGGTTATTTTTGGCCCTTTGAATTGTTCTTGTATTTTTTTAGCAGTTTCGGGAAGAAATGGTTGAATATTATATCCAATGAGCTGAATTATTTCTACTGCTTCTTTCAATATGGGTTCAGCTTTTTCTTTAGAAAGTTCCCAGAGTTTTTTATCATTAATTTCTTTATTAAGTTCTGCAATTAATTCCCAAACACTAGCTAAAGCATCATTAAACTTAAATTCTTCCAAGAATTTTTTGACTCCTGGATTAAACCATAATTTTCTTTCGCTAATCTTAAAATCATTAATTTCGCAAAGTTTTGCAACTCGTGCTACCAGGTTTCCCAGGCCATTTGCTAAATCGGCGTTATAGACTTCTTTAAATTTATCTTCGGAAAAATCTCCATCTATAAAAGGGGAAATATGATGTAAAAAGTAATAACGCAATGGGTCGGTTCCATATTTTTCGATAAGCATTAAAGGATCAATCACATTTCCTAACGTTTTTGACATTTTTTGTCCATTGATTGTTATGTATTCGTGTACAAGAATGGACTTTTCAACAGGTAATTTTGCAGAAAGCAAAAATGCTGGCCAATAAATTGCGTGGAATCGAAGAATACCTTTCCCGATTACCTGTACATCTGCCGGCCACCATTTGCTATATTTTTCTTCGTTCCATCCAAATCCAATACCACTTTGATAAATATTTAACGCGTCAAACCAAACATACATTCGTTGTGTTGGATCGTTTGGCACCTGTACTCCCCAATCTTTTGCCCGCTTGTTAGAACGGGAAATGCTAATGTCTTTTACTTCCTGGTTTAAAAAGGCAAGCGCTTCGTTTTTTCGATTATCAGGAATAATTTTTAGTTTATTGGATTCGATAAGATTTTTTATTTGATTTTTGTATGACGATAGCTTGAAAAAGTAATTTTCTTCGGATACTTCTTCTAATTTTTTACCAGGATGTTCAAAACACTCGCCGTTATTATCGAGTTCTTCTTTTTCGTAAAATAATTCACATCCAACACAGTATAAGCCTGTATATGCCTTTTTGTAGATATCACCATTTTTGTAGCATAGCTCCCACAATTTTTGGGAAGAGAGATGATGATTTTTATCGCTTCCTTTTTGAAAAATATCAAATTGTACTCCCAATTTTTTTGCTAAATCTTCAAACAATTTTGCGTTTGTGTCAATAAATGTTTGTAATGGAATCCTCGCTTTTTCTGCGGCTTGGACATTTTTAATTGCATTTTCATCTGATCCGCAAAGATACAACGTCTCATCGCCAATAATTTTGTGGTATCTGGCAATAACATCTGCCTGAACAAATTCAAGGGCGTGGCCAATATGCGGTTTGGCATTCACATAAGGAATAGCAGAAGTTAGGTAAAATTTAGCCATTGTTTGATTCTATCATTTTTTTTGGCTGAAAGTAAGTTCGATAGTTGCAAAAATGGCAATAAGAATAATTAGGAAAAAAATATTTCGTAGGCCAAAAAAGCGCAAGAGTAAATACACAACAATGCTTGTTCCCAAAAGTATTCCCCGACGGACATTATGAAATAGGTAGCCAGAAAACGAAGAAAAGAAAATAAAAACTAAAACAAAAAAAGTTGCAGCCGATGGGATATCTATTTTTGGTTTTTGTATATTTATAAGACTGGAAGGGGAATAAGAGAAAACAATATAGGAAAGTGCGGCAAAAGATAAAATACTTATAAGTAAAAGAAAAAGTGGTCTTTTTTTTCTCCGCATACAGCAAGTGTATAGGTAAGAACCCCCTCTTGACAATCTCTGGCACTCGTGTTATATTACTGCTAATTAGGCTATGAACGATTTAACCCAACGACAAATTCAAATCCTTAGAGCTATCATCGAAGAATATATCGAAACCGCAGAAGCTGTGGGATCAGAAACTCTGGAAAAAAAGCACAGCATTTCTGCTTCTCCCGCAACAATTCGCAACGAAATGGTAAAACTTACCGAGCTTGGATATCTTAAAAAACCTCATACATCAGCAGGTCGCATGCCCACATCACAAGGTATGAAGTTTTACGTTAAACAACTCATGAAGGAAAAAGACCTTTCGGTGGCGGAAGAGGTGGCGGTAAAAGAAAAATTGTGGGATTACCGTGGGAAAGAAGACAAGTTTTTTAGAGAGCTTACCAAATCCCTTGCTAAACAAACCAAATCTCTTGCCGTTGCCACAACAGAGGAAGGGGATTTTTACTGCGCTGGATATGCCAATATCTTAGATATGCCAGAGTTTTATGATATTGATGTTACTAAAAGTTTGCTTTTGGCAATTGATGAATGTGATTACTTTCATACTTTATTTGCCAAGTTTATAGACGATCAAGACGTGCATGTTTTAGTTGGGGACGAGCTTGGCCCACAGTTGCATGGTCAATACGGATTTGTATTTACTCATTTTGAAACGCCAAAACACAGAGCAGGGGAAGTTGGGGTACTTGGTCCATCACGGCTTAATTACACAAGGATTGTGCCAACGGTTAGATATTTTGGAGATTTAGTTGAAGAAATTGCAACAGGATGGTAGAATTTAGAGTCTAGATAATAGCGTCTAGCGTATAGTTAAAACAATGACGAAAAATGACAAAAATAATCAAAAAGAAGTAGAAAAAGTAGATTCTGATGTAAAACAGAAAGCAGAGAAAGAAGAAAAAGAAGATAGTGAAACAGAAAAGTTAAAGCAGAAAGTCGAAGGTCTTGAAAATCAGATAAAAAGAGTATTGGCAGATTATCAGAATCTGGAAAAAAGAGTCAGGGAAGATAGGGTAAGTTGGATCAGAACCGCGAATAAAGATTTACTCTTGCGATTTTTACCGGTTTTGGATACACTCATATTAGCCAGTAAACATTCAGAAGACAAAAGCTTGGAAGTTACGACTCAGCAATTTTTACAAGCACTCAAAGACGAAGGAGTAGAAAAAATAGAAACAGAAGGAAAAGCATTTGACCCAAATACAATGGAAGCAATTGGAACTCAAGAGGGAAAAGAAGGGGAAGTAATCGAAGAAACACGAATGGGATATATGATAAGAGATAGAGTTTTAAGAGTTGCACAGGTGATTGTTGGAGAAGGAAAATAATATATGTTTGAATATAAAATTGTTCTTATTGATGCAAGCACTTCAGATACATTTTTGGAGAAGGTACAAAATGAGTTAAATAAGTATGGTGCTGAAGGATGGGAATTAGTAACAATAGAGTCTTTTAGCAATGCACAATCAGCACTGTTTTATGGTGGGGGCAAGACGTCTGGTTTTGTGGCTATTTTAAAAAGAAAAAAGGAGAGTAAATAATATGGGAAAAATAATTGGTATTGATTTGGGAACAACAAATAGTTGCGTTGCTGTAATGGAGGGTGGATCACCAAAAGTTATTCACTCTGCAGAAGGCAGAAACGTTATTCCATCGGTGGTTGATCCAATCAGTCACGTTGTAGGCGATGTGGCCAAACGACAGTTGGTTTTAAAACCAAAACGGACAATATTTTCTGTCAAAAGACTGATGGGGCGAAAATTCAACGATGAGTCAGTGCAACGAGACATAAAATGGCTTCCCTATACTGTAAAATCCGGCCGCGACGGCATGACTGTGGTTGAAGTTGAAGGAAAAACCCTAACGCCTCAAGAAGTTTCGGCCATGATCTTACAAAAAATTAAAGCAGACGCAGAATCTTACTTGGGTGGTAAAGTTATCCAAGCGGTTATTACAGTGCCGGCGTATTTTGATGACAGTCAGCGTCAGGCCACCAAACAAGCAGGAGAAATTGCCGGACTTGAAGTTCTTAGAATTATCAACGAACCAACAGCAGCAGCTCTTGCTTATGGCTTGGATAAAAAGAATGCCCATACTATTGCAGTGTATGATTTGGGCGGTGGTACCTTTGATATTTCTATTTTGGAACTTGGTGAAGGAGTTTATGAAGTAAAGTCAACCAACGGTGATACGCATTTGGGCGGAGATGATTTTGACCAGAAAATTGTTGATTATTTGGCCGATGAATTCAAAAAAGAAAATGGCATTGATCTTAAAAAAGATCCGCAGGCATTGCAGCGACTTCGGGAAGCAGCAGAAAAAGCCAAAATTGAGCTTTCTAGTAGCACCGAGGCGCAGATTAATCAGCCATTTATCACTCAAGGAAAAGAAGGACCTTTACATTTAACCACCACCTTGACCCGGGCAAAACTCGAACAAATTGTTGATGAGTTGATTCAAAAAACCATTAAACCAGTTGAATTGGCGTTAAAAGACGCAAAGATTAAAGCATCTGATATTGATGAAGTGGTTTTGGTTGGAGGAATGACCCGTATGCCTAAGGTTATCGAAGCAGTTACTAAATTTTTTGGTAAAGAGCCGAATAAATCAGTTAATCCAGATGAGGTGGTAGCAGTTGGCGCAGCAATTCAGGGAGGCGTTTTAGGTGGAGAAGTCAAAGATGTTTTACTTTTAGATGTAACACCATTAACGCTTGGACTTGAAACATTAGGCAGTGTTTCAACGCCTTTAATTTCCCGAAACACCACAATTCCAACCAGTAAATCACAAGTTTTTTCAACAGCGGCAGATAATCAAACTCAGGTAGAAATTAATGTGTTGCAGGGCGAGCGGCCAATGGCTTCGGATAACAAATCATTGGGTAGGTTTATTTTGGATGGTATACCTCCAGCTCCCCGTGGTGTTCCGCAAGTTGAAGTAACTTTTGATATTGACGCCAGCGGTATTTTAAGTGTTAAAGCCAAAGACAAGGCAACAGGCAAAGAGCAGAGTATTAAAATTACCGGTTCAACAGGGCTTTCGAAAGACGAAGTTGAAAAAATGACTAAAGAAGCAGAAATGCACGCTAAAGAAGACGAAGAGAAAAAAGCCAAAGTCGAAACACGAAATCAGGCAGATTCGCTTATTTTTACGGCCGAAAAATCTCTTAAAGACGCAGGAGATAAAGTGAAGGAAGATCTTAAAAAAGAAGTAGAAGAAAAAATATCAGAACTTAAAAAAATTCTAGACACAGGCAGCAAGGAGGAAATCGAGAAAAAAGCCAGCGAATTGTCGGATAGTTTGCAAAAAGTGGGACAGGCGATGTCATCTCAGAAAACGGAAGACGGAGGACAGAAGACGGAAGCCACCTCCACTGAAAGCTCTAATGAGCCAAAGGAAGAAAAAAAAGATAAAGACGAACCTGTTGAGGGAGAAGTGGTAAACTAGCGTATAGTAAATAGCGTATAGCGTTTAGTTTGGGAGCGCAGGGGCGCTTTTTTAGTATAATACGATTATGGCAAAAGATTTTTACGAAGCATTGGGAGTATCCAAAAGCGCGAGCGATGACGAGATAAAGCGTGCGTACCGAAAATTGGCACTGCAGTATCATCCTGATCGAAATAAAGGCAAGGAATCAGAGGAAAAATTTAAAGAAGTAACCAAAGCCTACGAAGTGTTATCCGACACCCAAAAACGTCAACAGTACGACCAGTTTGGTCATGCGGCATTTGAACAAGGCGCAGGCGGCCCGGGGCCTTTTGGCGGGACTGGCGGACCGTTTGGCGGAGCACAATCAGGGCAGTATGGACCTTTTAGTTATACATACACAACCGGCGGTGCTAATGATTTTGATTTCGGCGGATTTTCTGATCCATTCGAAATTTTTGAACAATTTTTTGGTGGCGCTTCACCTTTTAGCCAACAACGACAGCGGCGTTCGGTCTACTCACTATCAATTGATTTTATGGAGGCAGTGCATGGAACAGACAAAAAAGTAACCATTGATGGTAAATCGCAAACCATTAAAATTCCAGCAGGTGTTGATAATGGCACAAGAATTCGTTTTGAAAAGTACGATGTGGTTGTTGAAGTAAGTCCAGATAAACAGTTTCAGCGGGAAGGCACGAATGTTGTTTCCGAACAAGAAATTTCGTTTCCTCAAGCAGCTATTGGCGACAATATTGATGTTGAAACAGTTGATGGGACGGTTTCACTTCGTATTCCTTCCGGAACCCAGCCAGATGCAGTTATTCGGCTTCGTGGCAAAGGTATTTCGCATGTCCGCGGCGGTGGTAAAGGCGATCATTATGTACGAATCAAAATCGTCGTACCCAAAAACCTCACCAGCCGCCAAAAAGACCTCCTCGAAGAATTTGAGGAAGAGGGAAAAAAGAAAAAAGGTTGGTTTTAATTTTTTTGCTTGATTTTTATTCGGAATTGATATATACATTAATATATGTGGTGGAAAATATTTTTTTGGATAAATATTGTTTTTGCAGTTTTGGCAATTTTAGGACTTGCTGTAACAAAAAATTCTTTCTGGGATGTTTTTTCAATCGCAAACTTTATTGTTGTTGTAGTTGGTTTGTATGCTTTTATTTATCGTAAAAAAGTTTTTAGCGAAACTTTTTGGTTATTCATGTTTTGGTTTAATATAGTCACTGATATTGTTTACACATTTTATGTCTTTGCTCCAAATGATCCAATAATGAAAAATTTTTCTTTTTTAGTGAGCGGAGAAATACCTAATAAATTCCTTATTATCGCTTTTTCACTATTAGATATTCCTTTATTGTATGCAATTTATCAACTAACAAAACCTGCTGGAAAAGTAAGTAAGAAATAGGTCTAATTAAGATTTAGCCCGAATAGACTGCGATGGTAGTCCAAAAACGAAGTAATTTTTAAATCTTTTTTTTGCAATTTTTAGGTTGACAATTTTTCTTTGGGGATTTACCATAAGGTTGTTTCTGCGATAGAAATGGTTGGAGAAAGAAAAGTATATACAGAATTTTTAACAAATCTGGCAGTAGCGTGGTTTTCGGCCGGTGTAATTGCGCCTTTATTTACGCCTATGCGGGGTATAGGGCAATTAACAGGATCGGTACTAGCAATTATTATTTGCTTCGTTTGTATGCAATTAGCAGTTATGTTTGAAAAAGGAACTAAATGAGCGATAAAATATTATTTGTTTATTCATGGGGCGCTATTATAACAAGTCTTTTTGTAATTTATCTTTATTTTTTTAAGTTAAAAAGAAAGAAATAAATATGACTATCGAAAGTATTGTTTATGTTTTGGCTGTAGTATTAACAAGCATTGCTGTTTATCTTGTTTTCTTTAGAGCGGGCAAATAGCTACATCGAGACTTTGACTGCGTCTTTTTCCGAGGCTTGGGCTTGGAAGAATTCTTGTTGTTTAAATCCAAACATGTTGGCAATAATGTTGGTGGGGACTGTTTCTATTTTAGTATTTAAATCTCTTACATTGGCATTATAAAATCTTCTTGATGATTCTATATTATTTTCTGTCTGGGTAAGTTCGTCTTGGAGTTTACTAAAGTTTTCCGATGCCCTAAGGGTTGGATAGTTTTCAGAAACTGCAAACAAACTTTTTAATGCCCCAGTCAGCATGTTTTCTGCTTGTCCTTTTTCTTCTACTCCTTTTGCCGACATAGCTGCACTTCTGGCTTTGGTAACTTCTTCAAAAACTCCTTTTTCGTGTTTGGCATAGCCTTTGACTGTTTCAACTAAATTGGGGATTAAATCATATCGGCGCTTTAACTGCACATCAATATCAGACCAGGCATTTTTAGTTTGATTTACTAAAGATACCAAGCCGTTATATGCTGCAGCAATCCATAAAGCGATAATGGCGAGAATACCGAGAACAATATAAAAAGGATTCATATTTTTATTGTAAAACAATTACAACTCGTTTGTCAAATTTTTACCAGCTCCCGCCTCCACCACCACCAAAGCCCCCGCCGGAAAATCCTCCCCCGCTGGAAAACCCGCTGCCGGATGAGGCAAAACTGTTTTTTGTTGGCTGCGCTGCAATAGCCGAGGTAAGAGAGTTTGAAAAATGGTTCATATTGCTCGTAAAAAGCATGGCGTTAAATGCATGATTGCTTATATACCAGTTTGGTTGAGGAAGTTCGATGCCTAGTTTTTTTAGGGCATTGGCAAATTTTTCGGTATTACCAAATACTATGGCATAAGGTAGAATTTCGTTAAACATATTTTCTTTTTCAAAAAATTGCTGTCGGTAGTTTTCGGCCTTATCAATAAACAGTTTAAAGCCTAAAATTTTTATATACGTTTCATATCCAAGCTTTGTCCGTCGGGGCATGTATCGGGAAATAATAAGAAGTGCAAAACCACATATCGAAAGGCCAATCCATATTCCCATCAACGGGAAAATAACAAAAGACAAAACAATACCTGTTATAAACAAAGTAAAACCAACACGAGCGTATTTATTTCTGACACTTTCCGGATTTTGGCTAAAGTATTTTTTATCCAAAACATCGGTGTAGAGAGATTTTTTAACCAATGCTAAATCGGTATAAAAATTTTTTTCCAGCTCCGAAATTTTAACCGTGTCACCGTCAATAAATAATCGTTCAAAAAGTAATTTTTCGTAAGTCAGCAATGTATCGGAGCCTTTTTTGCCTTTTTTTAAGATATAATCGGCGGAGCCAAAAACCCACTTTTTTTCCTGTTCGGTAATGGTTAAAAATCCCCGCGCTGCCAAATCAACAATTGTAGCCGAGACATCCAATGTGTCTGCCCGCTCGTCTAAAATTGTTCCAACTTCTGCCGGTCGAAGTTTGTCCGGCGCAAAGTACTGTGCAACAATAGTGTCTGCGGTTAGGTTTTTTTGGTCCCGTCCGTGTTTGAAAAAGAAAAATATGGTGAGTCCAATTCCAAAAATAGTTGTAGCCAAAAATCCTCCAATATTAAATAGAATCAGCGAAGTTGGTATGTCGTTATTTTCTCCTTGAGGTTTTGAGGCTGTAAGGATCGGCACCATGCCTTTGGTGTACCCAAGAAGAATACTCATATTTTCTTCGGCTTGCAGAATTCGTGTTGCAGAGAAGTCTGCTTGATTTTGTGAGGTAATAGTTGCCACGCATTTTTCGCTTGCGTTTTGAATTCCCTCAAAGCAGCGTGCGCCGGTTATTCCACTTTGTGGCAAAGAAATTCTCGCCGATGTTTTAAGAATTGGTACAGGCCAGCCGTTGCCGGTTACGTCTAGATAGAGTTCATCGTGATCTGAAAAGCTTTTTAATATACCAACCGTAGTGTAAGTTATTGAGTATTTTGCCGATCCAGAAAATGTTTGATTAGGTTTACCGATCTTGAGTCGCAAAAAATTGCCATTTTGGCTTTGCTGGTATGGTTCGTTTGCTCCATCTTTTAAGATAGATACGATATATATATCAGCGTAAGTATTTTTGTTGTTTTGGTCATAATAGATATTGGGAATGTCCCGATAAATGCCGTGCTTTTGAAGAGTGCCAAAGTTAACATCGATGGTCTCGGTAATATTTACCTTTCCGTTTTGCTCAACAATAACATTGCTTTGAAAGTTTTCAATAATCCACCCCTCATCAGCATGAGTTAAGGGCGCAAAAGCTAGAAATATAAAACACAAGAATAAAAATAGAATTTTTCTCATTCCATACTAGTATAACGCGTTTATTTCTGCTATACTACCATGACTTATGCCGGCAGTACAAAGAAGTGAATTTGCATTAGCATTAAATCAAGTTGCCAACGAGCGAGGCGTTGATGTAACGGTAGTTTTGGACACCGTCAAAAATGCCATTTTGGCTGCATACCGTAAAGACCATCCTGGTATTGAAATAGAAGAATACTCTGCAACGCTTAATCCAAGTACCGGTGAAGCTCGCATTTTCCACCAAGACCAAGATGTTACCCCCCCTGGATTTGGAAGAATTGCCGCCCAAACAGCCAAACAAGTAATTCTGCAAAAAATTCGAGAGAAAGAAAAAGAAGCGATAGTTAGCGATTACCGCACCAGAATTGGCACCGTTATTAACGGTATGGTATTAAAGTTTCAGGGGTTAAATGTGATTGTGGATATTGGTAAAACCGAAGGCTTAATGCCCCCTCAAGAACAAATTCCAAATGAAAGATATCATCTTAATCAGCGACTAACTGTTTATATTGCTGAAATTCGTGAAGGCATAAAAGGAGAAGAAATTATTGTTTCACGTGCTCATATTGGGCTTTTGGAGGGACTTTTCCGTCGGGAAGTTCCAGAAGTAGCATCTGGCAGCGTTATTATAAAAGGCATAGTTAGAGAGCCTGGAAATCGTGCAAAAGTGGCTGTCTATTCAAATCAGTCAGGTATTGATCCAGTGGGCAGCTGCGTTGGACAAAAGGGAGTGCGCGTCCAGAATGTGATTGCAGAACTTTCGGGAATTGAGCGAATAGATATTATTCAGTGGAGCGACTCTCCAAAAATCTTTGTAGCGCAGAGTTTATCTCCTGCAAAAGAAACACGTGTTGAGATTAACGAAGAAGAAAAAGTTGCCAACGTTACTGTTTCTGCTAAAGATTTATCGCTGGCTATTGGAAAAGAAGGTCAAAATGCGCGTCTTGCCTCAAGACTTACTGGATACAGAATAGAAATTAGAGGAGAAGAAGAATCAGAAGATAAAGAAGTGGAAGAAACAGCAAACGCAGCATAATAAATATATGAGAGCCTGCATTGCAAATTATATATATGGGAAAGAAGGAAGAAGTAACCAAAGCACAGCCTACACAGTATTTTCCGCCAGTTGTGGCAGTTTTAGGCCACGTTGATCATGGGAAAACTACCCTCTTAGATGCTATTCGTAAAAGCAATATTGCCGCTTTAGAAACAGGAGGTATTACACAAAAAATCGGTGCTTCAGGCGTGGAGGTAATGCATGATGGTCAAAGGCGTAGAATTACCTTTATTGACACTCCAGGGCATCAAACATTTTCCCAAATGCGCTCTCGCGGCGCATCTGTTGCAGACATAGGTCTTCTTATTGTATCTGCAGTTGATGGCGTGATGCCTCAAACTAAAGAAAGTATTACTGTGTTAAAACAAGCTAATATTCCAATTATTGTTGTTTTTACCAAGTCTGACTTGCCCGATAAAAATATCGAAAAAACAAAACAGCAGGTAATAAAAGAAGGGATACTGCTTGAAGGACTGGGAGGAGATGTGCCATATATTGAAGTTTCGGCAAAGATCAACAAAAATATTCATGAGCTATTGGAGCTTATTCTTTTGGTGTTTGAACTGCATCAGGAGATGTTTGCGAAACATTTAAAAGAAGCACAGTTTTTGGGTATTATTATTGAATCAAAATTAGACCAAAAAGCAGGCCCGCGGGCAACGGTTGTTATAAAAAATGGCACAATTCATGTAAAGGATGAAATCATTGCTGAAAGTATCGAAGGAAAAGTAAGACAATTACTTAATGATCAGGGCAAGCAAGTACCAGGGGCAACTATTGGAGAAGCTATTGAAATTTTAGGTTTTGAGAAAGTGCCACCAGTTGGAAGTATTGTAGCTAAAAAAGGTACAGATACACAAGTAGCCGTGGTACAAAATCAAGCGCCTGTTTCTTCCAATACATCGTTGCATCATGATGAACATAAACTTTCAATAGTACTTGTAGCTGATAGTTTTGGATCGCTTGAAGCAATAATTAACTCTTTGCCTAAAGAGATTATTGTTATAGCCAAAAAAACAGGTGAAATTACCCCATCTGATATTTTTTTAGCAAAATCAACAAAAAGCCTTGTTATTGGGTTTAATGCAAAAATTTTACCCGATATACAAAACATTGCTAGGACAGAAAAGGTGCTACTTAAAAACTACACAATTATTTATGAACTTTTAGATGAAGTCAAAGATGTAATGGAAGGGAAAGCATTGGCAGAACAAGAAGAGGTATTTGGTAAAGCTAAAGTGCTTGCCAGCTTTCCATTTGAAAAGACAAAGGTTTTGGGAATAGTTGTTTTGGAGGGAAGAGTGGCAAAAGGGGATAAAGCAAGATTGATGCGGGGAGATTTGATAGTTGGGGAAAGTAATATAGTCTCGGTTAGGCAAGGTAAAAACCAAATATCTAAAATAGAAGAAAAATCAGAAGGCGGAATAATTATTTCTCCGTTGCTTGACTTCGTAACGAGTGATATGTTAATATGCCACAGATAATATGGATAGAAATCTTACTCAGAAGATTCAAGAAGCGATCGAAAGAGATAATACAATTGGTATTGTTGTTGGGAAAAATCCAAATATAGATGAAATGGCTGCGGCTCTTGCTTTATACTTGTCGCTAAAAACAAACGGGAAAAACCTCTCGATAGCGTGCCCAACAGAACCTTTGGTTGAACATTCTTCTCTTATTGGAATTGATAAGGTTAAAACATTTTTTTCGACAGATAAAGGAGATCTTATAGTATCTTTTCCTTATGCGCAGGGCGAGATAGAAAAAGTTTCGTATACCCTTGAAGATGGGTTTTTAAACATTATTGTAAAATGTGGTGAAGATGGGCTTAACTTTTCGGAGAAAGATGTGCAATACAAGCGAGCAAATGGAGTTCCAGGAGTACTTTTTGTTATTGGAACAGCCAGGCTTTCTGATTTAGAAAATCTGTTTGATGCAGAGGGGTTAAAAAATACTACAGTTATAAATATTGATAACAAACAAGACAATCAGGGTTTTGGGGATATTGTTTTTGTTTCGCAAAATTACTCTTCTGTATCCGAACAAATTGCAAGTTTATTAACAGATTTACAATTGCCTCTCGATATAGATATTGCGCAAAATCTTTTTTCGGGTATTAGCGTTGCTACAGAAAACTTCCAAGATCAAAAAACCAGCCCTCTTGCTTTTGAAATAGCCGCAGTTCTTTTGCGTAAAGGCGCAACCAGACAAAAATTGGTAAGACCAAGAATAACACCAGAAGTATTTTCTCCTTTTGCTACACCCAAGATGCCAGTAAAGCAACCGCCTTTTCAACCAAAAGAGCAACAAAAAGGGTTTCGACCAAAAAATCCTTTCTTTTCTAATAGAAGCCAGTTTCAACAGCAACGACCACAACAGACGATGAGCGGAGCGCAATTTAGTCAAAAACCAACTCCTCCCCCATTTGTGGAGCAAAAAGAAGACTCCACTGCTCCGGCAGATTGGTTAACCCCAAAAGTCTACAAAGGCTCAACCCTTATATAGATATTTTTGGATGCTTGGAAATTAGAACATTGCATGTTATAATAACATTATTATATGCCACTTTCGGTTACACAAAAGCAAGAAATAATTAAAGAGTTTCAAACTGTAGATGGGGATACTGGTAGTCCAGAAGTACAAATTGCGCTTCTGACAAAAAGAGTTGATCGTTTAACAGAACATTTAAAAAGTCATACGCACGATAATCATAGCCGTCGCGGACTTTTGTCCATGATTGCCAAAAGAAGGAGACTTATTAACTTCTTAGAAAAAGTGGATAAGGCGCGTTCCTCGAGTATTGCAAAAAAGATAGGATTGAAAGGATAATTTCACCACAAAGTATTGAGATTGTATGATAAATAATTCAGTAACATTACCCATTGGAGAAAAAACATTTACCTTACAAACAGGCGAACTTGCGCCGCAAGCAACTGCTGCTGTACTAGCGCGTTTGGGAGACACAGTGGTATTTGTTACTGTTGTGTGCGGTAATGACCGAACTGACATTGATTGGTTTCCTCTTTCTGTTGAATATGTCGAAAGACTTTACGCAGGCGGAAAGATTAAAGGAAGCAGGTGGGTAAAACGTGAGGGTAGGCCATCTGATGAAGCAATTCTGGCCGGTCGTCTGATTGATCGTTCGATTCGTCCTCTTTTTCCAAAAAGTTTTAAAAGGGAAGTTCAAGTTATTGTCACAGTTTTGTCCGTTGATGCAGAAAACGAGCCAGATATTTTAGCGCTCAACGCTGTTTCAGCAGCATTGGCTATCTCAAAAATTCCCTGGAGTGGTCCAATTGCCGCTGTTAGGATGGGATATGCCCAGAATGGTGGCAGTGAAGGAACAGTTTTAGTTAATCCAACCACAACCGAGGCGACCTCGGCCTTATCCCAGCTTGACATTGTTGTTTCGCAAAATAAAGAAAAGACTGTCATGCTCGAGGCAGAAGCAAAGCAAGTTGCAGAAGAGATTATTCAGATGGCAATTGAAAAAGCGCACATTGAAACACGAAAAATAATAGCAGGAATCGAAGAGCTTGTGAAAAAAGTCGGTCAGGAAAAGCTTCCTATCCCTCAAGAGACAACGCTTGCCGAAGCGGTAAACATTTTTGAAAAAGGGTACAAAAGCGAAATAGCCAAGATTATCGAAGCTAGGGTTCAGAAGGAAGGCGGAGGGGCTGAAACAGAAGAATTAATCACTAAAATCTATGACGATCTTAAAGTAAAAGACCCTCAAACAGAAGTTGATAAAAAATCACTTGCAAAAGGACTAGAGAAGGTTATGTTTAAAATGATAAGAGTTGACGTTGTTAATAAAAAGAAACGAGCCGATGGAAGATCTGTTGACCAAATCCGCGAAATTTCGGCTCAAGTTGGTATTCTTCCCAGAACCCACGGATCAGCTTTATTTTCGCGGGGGATTACCCAGGCACTTAGTATTGCCACACTTGGTTCGCCACGTCTTGAGCAGCTTATTGAGTCAGCAGATGGGGAAGAAAGAAAGCGATATATTCATCATTATTCAGGACTTCCCTATTCTTTTGGCCAGGCAGGCCGAATGGGATTTGTTTCGAGAAGAGAAATCGGTCATGGGGCACTAGCTGAACGAGCGCTTTTAGCAGTTATTCCATCTCAAGCTGATTTTCCTTATACAATTCGGGTTGTATCGGAAGTTTTATCGCAAAATGGTTCAAGCTCTATGGCATCAACGTGCGGTTCGACCCTTGCTCTTATGGATGCAGGAGTACCAATTACCGCACCAGTGGCTGGTATATCAATTGGCATGATGTCGGACGGAGACAAATATGTGTTGTTGACAGATATTATTGGACTCGAAGATTTTGCCGGGGACATGGATTTTAAAGTTGCAGGAACAGAAAAAGGTATTACAGCAATTCAGTTGGATGTAAAGATTGACGGATTAACAGATGTGCAAATTGTGGAGATATTTGCTCAAGCAAGAATAGCTCGCATGGAGATACTTTCAAAAATGCTTTCGGTACTTCCAAGCTCACGCAAAGCAGTTTCGGAATTTGCGCCAAAAATTGAGGTTGTTAAGATACCTGTTGAAAAAATAGGTGAAGTGATTGGTCCTGGAGGACGGGTTATTCGAAACATTATTGCAGAAACCGGCGCCACAGTTGATGTTGAAGATGACGGATCGGTAACTGTATCTGGCACATCTGAAGAATCGGTTGCCAAAGCTGTTACATGGATACAAAGCTTAACTCGAGAAGTCCAAGCAGGAGAGGAGTTTGAAGGAGAAGTAAAAAGAATTTTGCCTTTCGGCGCATTTGTTGAAATACTGCCAGGAAAAGAAGGAATGGTGCATGTGTCGCAGATGGCGCAAGGATTTGTAAAGGATCCAAATGAAGTAGTGCGTCTAGGACAGAAAGTAAAAGTGAAGGTTATGGAAATAGATGCGCAGGGAAGAATAAATCTTACTATGATAGAAAAAGCTCAAATGCCAGACCAGGGGCCACGTCGTGAATTTAGAGAAAATGCAAACCCGCATCCGCTTACCATGCAATTTAGACGTGAGAGATTTGGAAAAACTAGTGGTAGGCCAGGTTCCCGTCCTTTACGCCCAGCGCGTCCCTCTCGTTTCCGCACCGGCCGCTAAAAATTACGATACGTTGTTAAATTTCATTTAAATTTGCTACTATTAAACTATATGGATACAAATACTGATACTGGAAATTCTCAAAGTGATCAAATTACCGGGTTTGCGCAGAAGCAGAATGTTTCAAACGACCAAATTAGGCGTTTGGGTGAAAAAGTAGAACAGACGCCGCTTTTGCCCGATTTAAAACAGAGACTTATTGAGCGAGTGCAGAGGCTTGCATTACTTCGCGCATCTGCAGGCTTTTTAAGCCCAACGTATATTATAGAATACGAAAGTACTGCAACATATATTGATTGGGTGGTTACTATGCCGTGGGGAAAAAAGACAGAAGATATTTTAGATTTAAATAGAGCAAAAGCAGTATTAGATACAAATCATTATGGTTTGCCAGCCATTAAAGATCGGATACTTGAGTATTTGGCGGCAATTATTTTGCATATGAAACAGGGAAATAAAGGAAGCGAGCTTCGCGCTCCCATTCTTTGTCTGGTTGGACTGGCAGGTACGGGAAAAACAACACTTGCTTCATCTATCGCAGAAGCTTTGGGCCGAAAATTTGAACGTATCCCCTTTGGGGGCATGGGGGATGCTCGAGCGCTTCGTGGGCAATCCCGCGCTTTTGCCGATGCAGAACCTGGCTATATGGTGAAAAAACTCGTACATGCCGGGGCAAAAAATTCTGTTATTTTGCTTGATGAGCTGGATAGGATATCACAAGATGCCAGAGCAGATATTATGGGAGTTTTAGTTGAGCTTTTAGACCCAGAACAAAATAAGATGTTTACCGATCATTATATTGATTATCCTTTTGATTTATCCGAGGTGTTATTTATTACCACAGCAAATAATACCACAAATATTTCCACAGCAGTACTTGATAGGTTGGAAATTGTGCAAATGCCATCTTACACTGATGAAGAAAAGATTGTGATTGGCAGAGATTATTTATTTAAAAAAGTACGTTTGGAAACAGGATTATTAGATACACAACTTGTTGTTGACGATAATGTTTGGCCAGGAATTATTAGACCACTGGGTTTTGATTCTGGAATTCGTAGTCTTAAGCACACAATTGAGGGGATTTGTCGAAAAACAGCAAGATTAATAGTTGAAGGAAAGGCTCAGTCGGTTCACATAACAAATGATAATGTAAAGGAATTTTTGCCCAGTCAGTAAGTTATGAATCAACTTTCTTTTATTCCTCTTGGCGGTATTGGCGATGTTACTAAAAACATGTACATATATGAATATGGTGATGAAATGTTGATTGTTGATTGCGGTTTGGGGTTTGCCGATGAAACAATGTTAGGCGTTGATTTATTGCTTCCAGATATTTCTTATATATTGCAGGCCAAAAAAAAGATTGTTGGTATGGTGTTTACTCATGGTCACGAGGATCATATTGGGGCGCTGCCATTTCTTTTATCTCAACTACTTAATAAAGGACCTTTTCCAATGTATGCTACGCCTTTTACCGCAGCAGTTGCCAACGAGAAACTAAAAGAGTTTGGTGTACAAAAAAGAATCGATACAGTTAATTTTGGTGAAACGCCAAAGCATATGGGAAGTTTTACAGCCTTATTTATTCGGGTAACCCATTCGATTCCCGATACCTCACACATTTTTATTACAACTCCCATTGGTAATTTTTATCATGGCAGCGATTTTAAGTTTGACGACACGCCATTTGATGGTAAAAAGAGCAATTATGATGTTATCGAACAAGTAGGTCAAAAGGGTGTGCTTTGTTTGCTTTCGGATTGTTTAGGAGCGGAGCGGCAGGGTCGGCTCCCATCAGAGTTAGACATTCTTTCGCAATTTGAAAATGCGTTTGGAGAAACACAGGGGCGATGTATTGTTACAACTTATTCATCAAATATTGCCAGACTTAATCAGATAATTTTAGCATCGGAAAAATATAATAGGAAAGTTTGTTTTATTGGCAGGTCTTTGGTAAAAATGAAAGACATTTCACTGCGGCTGCGATATCTGCAAATTCAGCCACAAACAGAAATACAAATTGATCAAATAGATTCATATCCAGAAAATATGCTTACACTTATTGTTGCCGGAAGTCAGGGACAAGAGTCATCGGCAATGGTCAGAATTGCCGATAACGAGCATAGAGACATAAGACTTTCGGAGCATGATACTGTTATATTTTCTGCAGACCCAATTCCGGGAAACGAAACACTTGTCTACGAGCTTGTTGATACGCTGGCCAAACGAGGAGTAAAAGTGTTATATCCACCGCTTCGGCGAGATTTTCATGTATCGGGACATGGATCATCGGACGAACTCCTGCATCTTATGCGTTTGACAAAACCAAAAAAACTTGTGCCAATTGGCGGTAATTTTCGGCACATGGCGGCATACAAGAATCTCGCGTTATCTCAATCTTTCCAAAAGTCAGACGTGCTGCTTTTGGATGATGGACAGGAAGTACTTTTTGCTAAAGATGGAACTATAAAACTAGGAAGAAACGTACCAGCAAAAAATGTGTACGTTGATGAGATTAGCGGAGAAGAAGTTGAAAGTTTTGTGATGCGGGATCGACAAAAGCTATCCGAAGGTGGGGTAGTAATAGTTCTTGCCGAAGTTGATGCGCAGAATTCCGAACTTATTAGTAAGCCCGATATTATTATGCGTGGATTTCGCGTTGAAAATGATAGCAAGCTGTATGGTCATATGATAGCCGATATAAAAACTGCTTTCAGAGGAAAAAAAGGACGAGTCAATAATTGGGTGCATCTTCGAAAACTTATCGGCGAGGTAGTCGAACGGCGCATTTTTAAAGATCTCCGCCGCCGCCCATTGGTTTTGCCTGTTGTCATTGAGGCGTAGTATTTTATTGTATAATAGATATATGAGGAGAAAAAGACATTCTTATAGAAGGCGACGGGGGATTAAGTTTAAGCTAAAAAAAGAGACAATTTACACAATTTTTGCCCTGGGACTTTTTTTAGGCAGTATACTTACCTTTCTTTCGTTTATAAAGAGAGAGGGAGCTTTTCTTACTTTACATGCCGCTTTGCAGTATTATTTTGGAGGAGTGTCGTTTCTTTTTCCACTAATTCTTATTTTCTTTTCTCTTCTTCTTTTTAGGTTTAAAATGTTTTTTTCTAAACCAAACATTGCCATTGGTTTTTCCATTTTTTTTCTCGCCAGTGCTGCCATTACCAAAAGCGGTCTTATTGGCAGCTCTCTTTTTTCCATTCTTTCGGAAGTGCTTAGCGATATTGGCAGCTATGTTGTTTTTTTGATTGGTTTTGTTGTAGGAATTATTGTTTTTTTTGATACATCAGTTGACCAGTTGCTGCAAATTGGTAAAACTATTGGACAGACAATAAGGAAACTATTTCCTAAAAGAGCGCTTGACTTTTTTAAAACGAATAATAAACAGCTTGTGGTACGAGACAATAAGTCTTTAGCCATAAAAGGGGCGTCAAAAGATTTTGCCCAAGCTGGAAGTTTGTCTTCATCTCCAACAGTAATAAAAAAAGAACCGGTTATTTTGGCTGATTCTTTGGTAAGTAATCAAATGTTAAAGGACGGTATTTGGGAGTATCCATCACTTTCTATACTTTCTGACAGTTCTGGGCAAAAGGCCGATACAGGCGATGTGAAAAAGATTGCAACTGTTATCGAAAAAACCCTGCAGAGTTTTGGCATTGGAGCTCGGGTGGTGGAGGTAAATGTGGGTCCGGCAGTAACCCAGTATGCTTTGGAAATTGCCCTTGGCACGAAAGTATCAAAGATTACTTCTTTATCAAATGATTTGGCTTTAGCTACCGAAGCGCCAACAGGACAAATTAGAATTGAAGCTCCAATTCCTGGGCGAAGCTTGGTGGGTATTGAAATTCCTAATAGGTCGCTGGAAGTCGTAACTTTAAAGACGATGTTGTCATCAAATACCATGCACAAGAGTAAATCCAGACTTACTGTGGCATTGGGATTGGATGTTTCTGGAAATCCGGTGGTGGCTGATATTGCTAAAATGCCGCATGTGTTAATTGCCGGTACTACTGGGTCTGGAAAATCTGTAACGATGAATTCTTTTATTTCCTCTCTTCTTTTTAGAGCTTCACCATCGGAAGTAAAGTTAATACTTATTGATCCAAAAAGAGTTGAACTAACAGGTTACAACGGTATTCCACATTTATTAACTCCTGTTATTGTCGAGGTGGAAAAAATTTTGTCGTCTCTTCGTTGGGCCATGGGAGAAATGGATCGAAGGTACAAACTTTTTGCAGAAAGAGGAGTTAGAAATATTGATTCCTACAATGAGCTGTCTGGTTTTCAGGCGCTTCCTTTTATAGTTATTTTGCTTGATGAACTGGCCGATTTAATGGCTTTTGCGCCTGTTGAAGTGGAAGACGCCATTGCCAGACTTGCTCAGATGGCTCGGGCAACAGGCATTCATTTAGTTATTGCCACGCAGCGGCCATCGGTTGATGTCATTACAGGACTTATTAAAGCGAATATTCCATGCCGTATTGCATTTAATGTGTCTTCAATGATTGATTCGCGAGTTATTATTGACACTCCAGGAGCAGAAAAGCTTTTAGGACGTGGAGATATGCTGTTTATTCCGCCAGATCAAGCCAAACCAACGCGTATTCAAGGCGCATTTATTTCGGATAAAGAAGTAAAAAAACTAGTTGAATACCTTAAATCAAAATCTCCGGTCGTGGAGTATACAGAAGAAGTAATTTCTCAAGCACTTCCTGTTAAAAAAGGTGTTGGATCCGCTGCCGCGGATGGTAAAGATGCGTTATTTGAAGAAGCAATCCGAGCAGTTTGTCAGTACGACAGAGCTTCGGCCTCTCTTTTGCAGCGCAGGCTCTCGGTGGGATATGCCAGGGCTGCCAGAATTTTAGATCAACTTGAGGCGGCAGGAATTGTGGGACATGGAGAGGGTTCAAAGCCGCGTGATGTGTTGGTTAGAAATGCTGAAGAATTTATTGCTAGTTTGCATGAGCAGCAGTAGGTATGATCAGAGTTGGTCAAAAATTAAAAGAGGCTCGTCTTAAAAAAGGATTAACAGTAGCCGATGCCGCAAAAGCAACAAAAATAAAAGCCTTATTTTTGGAGGCTTTAGAAAAAGGAGATTACACAAAACTTCCATCAGTTGCCTACGCTCAAGGTTTTGTCAGAAACTACGCTATCTTTTTAGGTATCCCAACCCAAGCGTTACTTGCTATTTTTCGACGTGAATTTGACGAAAAGAAAATGTATAAAGTTTTACCAGAAGGATTTGTGGAAACTTCGGATTTTTCCACGAAACGATTGCCAGTGCGCACTATCCTTGTAGGATTACTTCTTTTTGTAGGCCTTTTTGGATATATCTTTTTCCAATATAAATACGCCGTTATTAATCCTCCGCTTGTTATTTTACAACCTAAAGAAAATCAGGTAGTAGAAACAGCGGATGTGGTGGTTTTAGGAAAGACAGATGTTAATGTTAGCCTTTCTATTAACAGTGTTCCAGTATCTCTTGATGAAAACGGACAGTTTAAAAAAACAATCAATGTTTTTCCAGGTAAAGAAACAATTATAGTTAAAGCTGTCAGCCGCTTTGGCACAGAGACAATAGTAGAGCGTCATATAGAAATAAAATCTAAATAATCAACATCTTCTTGACATAAGAAAGGATTTAATGTTAGCCTAGTATATATGATCGATACTGCTCAAGCGGTTTTTCTCTTTGTTATTTTAGTCTTAACAATTCTTGTTTTAGTATTAGGAGTACAGGTGTTTTTTATTCTTCGGGAATTACGGCAAACAGTCTCAAAGGCAAATAAGGTGCTTGATGATGCAGGACTTATTACCGAAAGTGTTTCGGGACCGCTAACAAGTCTGTCAAGTTTGGCAACAGGTGTTAAAACAGGAGCTTTACTTGCAGGGCTTTTGCGGAGAAAGAAAAAAGATAAAAATAATGAATAACAATAATTCGGGTAATGGGTTTTCTCATGGATTTATTTTAGGAGCTTTAATTGGCGGGGGTATTGTTTTTTTGTTTGGAACCAAAAAAGGCAAAAAACTTCTTAAAACAATTACAGAGGAGGGTTTGGAAGGTATAGCCGAACTGGAGAATCTGGCAGAGGATGAAATTGAAGAATATGAAAATTCAGATGATGTGGTACAGAAACAACCGTCTACAAAACCACAAGAAAATCTAAATGAAGTTACTTCTTCTGCCAAACGGTTTTTTAAAGGCATCCACAAAAAGAGCTAGAGATCGTATTTACGAATATTAGCGTTGTGGTCCTCAATAGTTGCAGCATAATGATTAACTCCTTTTTTATCTGATATATAATAAAAGTAATTAGTTTTGGCCGGGTTTGCGGCTGCTTGTAATGCGGCAAGTCCTGGATTTGATATTGGAGTTGGTGGTAATCCTGGATTTTTATATGTATTATATGAAGAATTAAAATTTATATCTTCTCTTGTAAGCGCTTTTTTCCACCATGTTTTTTCATTTCTTTGATATCCAAGCGTATATTGAATGGTGGCATCTATGTCAAGTTTCATGCCAATGCGAAGCCTATTTGTAATAACTGATGCTACAAGCGGTCTATCTTGTTGGTGTTTTGCTTCTCGTTCAACAAGAGAGGCAATAGTTACAATATCATTTTTTATTTTTCCCGCCGTTTTAATTTGGGAAAATTTATTATCAAAATTTTTGGTCATAAGAGCAATAATAAGATTAATATCCGCATCTTTTGGCACCAGATATGTGTCTGGAAAAAGATATCCTTCGTGTTTTACAAGTTGTAGTCTCCATGACTGATCAAAACTGGGAATTTTTTCTTGTAATATGTCGGCGATTTCCTCTGCCCGTTTTCCTTCGGGAATAGTTATCCAAACATCCAAAGTTCCATGAGTAAGATTGTCTGCAATTTCATACATAGTCATAGAAGGAGAAAGGCGAAAGTCGCCTGCTTGTATTTTTCCATCAATACCCTGTTTTTTTACCACCAGAAAAAAAAGCACAGGATCTTTAATTAAGTTTTCTTTTTTTAGTTTATTGGCAATTTCTCTAATGCCCGAACCTTTTTCAATCACAAAAATTGTTTTTGTATTATTATTTTTGTCAATAGGTTGGATGCCGTTATACCACCAGATAGATAACGAAATGAGGAGAAAAAAAATAATTCCAAAAAGCACAGCTATTCTTTTCATATATTAGAATTCAACAATAGGAAAATTTGGTATGGATTCTTTTGCTTCTTCAAGATTATACACTGTTTCACTATAAAGCGTATAAAGAGCTTCATTTTTTTGTATGATGTCCCCTATTTTTTTATCCAGATAAATTCCCGCTTTTTTTTGAGCTGGCGCCCCTAAAATTTTTGCAATTATTGTTAAATTTTTATTATTTATTTTTTTAATGGGCCGATTATCTGTTGCTTTAATTACAAAAGAAAATTTTCCAGGTATCAATTGATTTGAGGTTATATTATTATTTCCCATTTGTTCTTTAATAATCTCTTTCATTTTTTGCAAAGCTTTGCCTGTTTTTAATATGTCAGTTGCCCAACCAAGACACGAGCCATAAGTTTCTTGTATATGGTTTTTAGTTATTTGTGGCGCATCTTCTATGCATAGTTCAAGCAGATGAGAAGCAATGTAAAGGCTTTTTTGCTCAAGCGAGAAAGGTCTTTTTTGGTCTTGTTCTAAAACAAAAAAGGCATCGCGCGCCTCAAGAATTGGCCCTATGCCATTACCAAATGGTTCTTCAGCGCTGCTTATAAGCACATGGATTTTCACGCCGAATCGTTTTGCTAGATTTTCAAATTTATCTTTGAGTATTTCTGCATCTTTCATGCGGTGTACTTTTACTGTGGTGCCGTATGGCAGATCAACAACAAGATGCGTTGCGCCAAAAGCCACTTTTTTGGCCATGATTGATACCAGTATTTTGTCGTAACTTTCAAATAGTAGCGGTTCCTCAACCTTAATAAGCACATCATCAGCAGGGGCGATATGAAAACTTCCTCCCCACACAATACAGCCTTTTGTTTTTTTAACTATGTCATAAATTTTTTCTTTGGAGAATTCAACTTTTGATAATACTTCCATAGTATCTGCTGTGCCGCTTGGGGTAGTGATGGCGCGAGACGAGCTTTTGGGAATAGTAAAACCACAAGCTGCAATAATTGGCGTAACAATAAGTGTGGTACGACTCCCGGGCATTCCTCCGATAGAGTGTTTATCTGCCACAATGCCAGAAAATTCAAGTTTTTCTCCTGTTTCCACCATCGCTTTTGTAAGGTAAAATAGCTCGTCATTACTAAATCCTTTTGCATATCCCGATGCCGCAAAGTACGTGGTTAAAATATCACCAAGTTTGTTATGTGCAATCTGATCCATGATGGCATAGATTTCTTCGTAGTTAAGTATTTTCCCCACAAGTTTTTTTCGGATGGCCTCAAGAGCAATGTCTTTTTCGTTGTTGCTAATACTCCTCATATTTTTTAAACCCCCGATTTAATCGGGGCAAGTTTTCCTCGTAAGATAAGTCTTTTCCAAGTTGTTCCAGGAGGAGTGCATGTTACCAGCGTTAAATATGATTCATCAAAATCCTGCGAAAAAACAGATGTTTCTGTTGGATCAACAACAAAAATATTTTTTATGGCATATTTATAGGAGACATGATCGGCTGTTAATATTACTTCATCGTTAATACCTAACTTATACAAAGTTGCAAAAATTGTTTTGTAGTCTTTAGGATTGAATAATTGCGGAAGAGTTGAGTGACCGAAAATAACAATATTTCCATTATCGCCAGGAAGCGCAGTATCTCCATAATGGACAAGATGACGGCTTAAATCGTAATCTGTTGTAGAGACAATGGCGTCTTTGATGCCCAGTTTTTGAATTGTAAGTTTATAAGAAGTAATATTTGTTTTTGATCTTTTAAGGTTTTCTGGCAATGCTGGAAACCAGTTTCGCGCATCTGTGTAGTCAACACTTCCAAATGCCAAAGATGCAGACTCAATAAGTGTTTTTACAGTGTCTTTTGAAACAACTGTTGTTTTTGGGATGGGAGTTGTTAAGTCTTTGGAAGCAAAGACCTGATTAAAATAGAGATGCCAAGATATAAGAGGAAAGGAAATATACATAATAATGCTGCTGCCTAATAAAATAAGAAAAAAAGCAAAAGCTTTTAAGAAATTGATCTTAATACCTTTTTTTGATTTTTTGTAATAATACGATGTCATTCTTTATCAACGATAACTGTTATATTTTTTGCTATCCGTGGCAGGTTTTTGAGCACAAACGGCAGCGAAGGCGAAAGCTTGATAGAGACATGAGACACTTGCGGAATTTTTAAAAGAATTTTTTGAGCTTCATCAAATGATTTACCGGACAGCGTATTGGCAATTTTTTCTTTTTCAAGTTTTGGTAATAACAACGCTTTTACATGAATAGCAGCAGATACCTCGTTATTATTTTTTTTCTTTGAGTTTTCTAAGGCATATGAAATATCATCTTGAATAAAAGCATCATCTATTGTTTTTTCTTTGAGTAACTCTTTTGAGAGTTTTTGTAATTCATCGTCTGGATAAGAAATTCCATTATAATTAATGTTTCCGGCAATAGTAAATGTTTCTGTTTCTTCACCTACTTTTTTATCTAAACTTTTTTGCGAGAATTCCGAGTTGACAATAACAGGAAGAAGTTTATTTTTTTGGTCAATTTTTTCTTCCATAGATTTTTTTGCTTTTTCCTCAAGATTTTTTGTTATTTCCTCTATCGCCTTTTCAACATCTTTTTTAGATACCACCATTACTTCTTTTTTACTTCCGCCAGAAAAAGCAGCATCATTTTTTGCTTCGACTTCAGAGGAGCCGAAGTCGTCAATAGTAAATTTTGTTCCAGATGGTAAATTATATTCTTTACCAATATCCTCTGCTACAACATTAGTTTTGATTGTTTTTACATCGCTTAAACCCGATGAGGATGCAATTTTTACTGTTTCATCAAGCGCAAATTTTAATTTGTTGGACGATGTAATTACAGTGCCTTTGGTAAATGTTTGTTCTTTTCCAAGAGCGCTAAGGATAGTTATTGTCCCTTTTGCTTTTTCGCCAACTTCTTTTTTTCCAGATGCCGACTTGGTAATTTTTCCATCTTGCGTTGTTTCTAAAGTTTTAGCAGAAATAATATTTTTTGAAAAATCAGTTGGAGCTTTTGTAGAAAAGGTAATATCTTGATTTTGCTCAACAATTTTTGGTCTGACAGACAAAGATACGGTTGCTTTTAATAAGAAAATATAAGATAAGAAAATGGCAATTATTGCAATAATAATTGGGGGAATAAAAATAATTTTATTTTTTCCAAATTTTTTAAAGACATACAATTTTTTTATTATGTTTTTTAATATTTTAAAAGAAGAATAAAAAATATATCCTAGTGATATTAATAATTTACGCAGTTTTGTGTGTTTAGTTTCTGCTATTATTGGCTCTAATTTTTCTTCCTGTTGCGTACCTATATTAATTTTTATCTCATTTACATCTTTATTTTTGACAAACCCAAATTCTTCCTCTAGCGTTTTATCTATTTGATTGTTTTCTGGTTTTTGAATTTCTTTCTGTTGGTCTAATACCTCAAACCCCATCTGTGTTGCCGCTCCAAAAATGATTGATTTAACATCAAAATCCTCTGAAAGAATTGTAATTTGCGGCACATGTAAAAAAGGAAGGCTTTTGCTCCAGGAATGGGAAATAAAGCTTTGAGATAGCGCTTCGTGATTATTTTTGTCGCTTAAGATAATAATTCTTGATGGGAGAACCTCCTGATTTATAAAATGATGAAGTAATCTATCGGTAACTTTAGCAATGTCTTCTTCGATTTTTGTTCTTTTTGTTTCAATAACGCGTCCTGCTCTAAAAAGAGAAATGGCAGCATTTTTTTGAGAAATCTCAACAAGTATTCCAGATACAGGAACTCCTTCTTCTTGTTGCAATAGGTTAATGATTGCTTCGTGAATAATCAAAAATCCAATTGGAATTAAACCAAGCGCATCGCTGATTTTTTTTAGTTTTAGAAGATGCTCCTTTTTAATTTTTTCCCCTTCCGCCCAATTTTCTTTTACGCCAAAAATTGTTTTTTGAACTTCAATTGCCCAAACATATTCTTCAATTCCTGATATAGCTTTATCTAAAATATCCAACAATTCTTCAAACGGTAATGTTTCTAAAGTATTTGGTAGATTTTCTTCATGCTTGCTTACAATACTGGCTTGGCCATTTACCTCTTTAAAAATTGCGGCAATAATTTTCTCGTCTCGTAAAAGAAGAGTAAGAAAGTATTTAATTTTTTCTTTTTTATTAAAAATAGATGAGAAGAAAGGCAGTTTCATAACTTAACCAACGACGGCGTATATTCGTCTCTGTCCATGGCCGATGTTTTCTTGTTTTATAATTGTAAAATTTTTTATTACCCCAGTATGTTTTACATGCGGCCCGCCACAGAACTCTTTTGAGTAATTACCAACAAAATACACTTTGACTTGGTCTTGATACTTTTCGTCAAAAAGTCCAATGGCGCCAATTTTTTTGGCTTGTTCTAATGGTATCATTTCAAAATGAACAGGTAAATCAAGTTTTATTTTCTGGTTGACAGTCTGTTCAATTTTTTGGATTTCTGTATCTGATAACTTTTTATCGTAATTAAAGTCAAAACGCAAGCGTTTTGTTGTAATGTTAGATCCTGTTTGGTGTACATGATTTCCTAAAATATCCCTGATGGCTTGGTGTAGAAGATGTGTTGCTGTGTGACCCATGATTGTTTTTTCGCTATGATCTGCCAGCCCTCCGGCAAATTTTTGCGCCGCCCCGCTTCGGGAAAGCGCTTGATGTTCTTCCATTTTCTTGGCAAATTCTTGGTCGTTAAAAGTAAACCCAAGACTTTTAATTTGGCTAGGAGATAAGCCATGAGTCGAGTACAAGACAAAAGCAGCTTCGGCAGAAATTACTTTTACACCTATTAATTCATCACCTTGTTGAGAATATTGTTTTACTATATATGCTTTTGCTCGTTGAAGCGTTTTTCGGTACACTTGTTCTTCTTCTGTAATTGCATAACGGATTTTTTCATATTTATTTTCCAAAACAGGGTCGGTTTCTTTATATTGCTGCGCAATAGTTTCGATGATAGTATAAATATTTTTGCCATCAAGCAGATCAAAATTGTCGAATGCGCGACGTAATAAGCGTCTTAAAATATACCCCTGTTCGGTATTTGACGGGGTAACGCCATTGCTAATCATAAAACATGAGGCAATTAAATGATCTGCAATAACACGTATTTCTTTTGGGCTTTTTTCATATTCTTTGGCAGTTTGTGTTTCGATTGTTTTAATAATGGGGTAAAAAAGAGACGTTTGAAAAACATCTTGTTTGTTTTCGCATGCAGCAAGTAGCCGCTCAAGTCCACCGCCAAAGTCAACGTTTTTTTGCGGCAATTCTTTAAATGATCCGCTCTCTTGTTTTTGGTACTGCATAAAAACAGAATTGCCTATTTCTAGGTATCTGCCGCAATCACAGTTTATATGGCAGGTTTTGCCAAATTTTGGGTTATGCGGCGTTTCAAAATCAAAAAAAACTTCACTGTCTGGTCCTCCTGGTTCTCCTGCTGGCATATTTTCGGGAGCTCCTGCTCTTGACCACCAGTTTTTAGACGCGCCATAAAAGAAGATATGATTTTTTGGATTAATGCCAGCATTTATAAAAAGCTCTTGCCAAATATTTTCTGATTCTGTGTCTTTATAGATATCATTATAACCCTGGAAAACACTAACATAAAGTTTTTCCAAGGGTAAGTTTAACTCTTTTATTAGAAATTCAAAAAACCAAGAGAGTTGCTCTTTTTTAAAATACCCGCCTAACGACCAATTACCAAGCATCCTAAAAAAAGTAGTGTGTCGGTTGTCGCCAATCTCGTCTATATCTTGAGCGCGAAAACAATTTTGCACATTAACTAATTTTTTTCCCTGTGGATGCTTTTCGCCAAGAAGATAAGGAACAAGCGGCTGCATGCCACTGTTGGTAAAAAGGGTGGTCGGGTCGTTTTCGGGAACAAGGGGTGCATTAGGAATTTGTTTGTGCCCTCTTTTTTCAAAAAAGGCAATATATTTTTCAATAATTTTTTTTGCTATGATCACAATACTATACTATTATACCACTATACCATGAAGTTACGATGTAAATCTTTTTTTTATTTTTTTTATTTATCCTGAAAAAAGGGCGTACCCTACTATAGGTTATTGACACATAGTTCAATCTTATGTTATACAAGTAAAGCTCTCATCAAGGAAAAACTAAGAGGGTAGCTTACCCAGCTACTTTTTTTGTTGTATTAAGAGCAAAATCCTGCCGCAATTCAAATGCCAAAGCACAATACACAAAAAAATTTAAGACAAAACTGGGGAAGATCATACACCAAATTACCAAAGCTTGATTTGCTCGCAATGCAGAAAGATTCATATGAGTGGTTTCAAGAAGTAGCAATTGGTGAGGTTTTAAAAGAAATTTCTCCCATAGATGATTTTACAGAAAAAAATTGGAATCTGCATTTAGGAGAATATCGTTTTGGTAAAGTATCTACCACTCCACAAACAGCACTTGTTAAAGGTATTACATTTGATGCTCCTTTATATGTTAAAGCAACATTAACCAATAAAAAAACTGGCAAAACTCAAACTCAAGAAGTATTTTTAGGTGATATTCCTCAAATGACAACCAGCGGAACATTTATTGTTAATGGAATTGAAAGGGCAGTGGTAAATCAGTTAGTTCGTTCTCCAGGATCATTTTTTACTGCTATTTCAGATGCGGTTACGGGAAGACCATTATATGTGGCGGAGATTAGACCAACTCATGGATCATGGCTTGAGTTTGTAACAACACGGCACGACACAATAACAGTAAAAATAGATAGAAGGAGAAAATTTTTAGTCAGTACATTTCTTAGAGCAATTGGTTTATCCTCAAACGAGCAAATCCAGGGAAAATTCAAGGCAATTGAAGAGTTGGACAAGAACGGTTTTATTAAAAATACCCTTATGAAGGATGAAACAGCGAGTGAAACAGAAGCGCTTATTGAGATTTTTAGAAAGATGCATCCTGGAGAGCCAGTTGTTTTAGAAAAAGTAAAAGAAAATTTTCACGGGTTATTCTTTAACAGCAGAAGATATGACATAGGTAAAGTTGGAAGATATAAAATGAATAAAAAACTTGATGAAGTTCCAGGTTTTACTAAATCAGAAGAGTATGTATTAACAATAGATGATATTATTGGTACGATAAGTTATCTTATTTTGCTTACCCAGGGCATTGGAAATATTGATGATATAGATAGTTTAGCCAATAGACGGATTAGAAGAGTTGGGGAATTAGTGGCCACAACGGCATTTCGTGTTGGAATCTTGCGGCTTGAGCGAAGCATTAAAGAGAGAATGAGTCTTATTCAGCCAGATGTGCCTGTTGTTATTTCCAGTCTTATCAATGCCCGTCCAATTATGGCCTCGATTAACGAATTCTTCAGAACTTCGCAGCTTTCGACAATTCTTGATCAAACAAATCCTCTTTCAGAGATAGATAATCTTAATCGGCTTACTGTGATGGGAACAGGTGGTATATCACGAGAACGCGCTTCCTTTTCGATTCGTGATATTAATAGTTCTCAATACAGCAGAATTTGTCCAATTAGATCTCCCGAGGGGCCTAATATTGGTCTTGTTACCTATGTTACTTCATATGCAAGAGTTAATGAGCATGGATTTTTGGAAGCTCCATATAGAAAAGTTGTGCAAGAGAAAAGAGGAGCAAAAATAATCATTAAAGCAACAGATGAAATTGTTTATTTTGATGCCGACGATGAAAGACGTCATTACATTACCCATGCCATGGCGCTGGATGAAGATGGTCATATAAGCCAAGATCGCGTGCCAGCAAGATTTAATGGAGAGTTTTTGGAAATTGAAAAAGAGAAGATTGAATATGTTGATGTAACGCCTCGTCAGGTTGTTGGCAGCGCTGCATCCCTTATTCCGTTTATTGCGCACGATGAGGCAAACAGAGCTCTTATGGGAACACACATGCAGTGTCAGGCAGTACCGCTTGTTAAGCCACAGTCGCCTATTGTTGGAACTGGTATGGAAGCGACAATTGCTCAAGTTATGGGTCGGGTAGTAAAAGCGCCATTTGATGGCAAAGTAACCTTTGTTGATGCCACAAAGCTTGTTTTGGAAGGGCAAAAAGGAGAAAAAGCCACATTTCTTATTGATTCTTTTAAGCGAACGGCGCAAGCCACCTCTTATACACAAAAAGCCTCTGTTGCAGTTTTAGAAAGAGTGAAAAAGGGAGATGTGCTTATTGATGGACCAGCTGCCGAAAGTGGAGAGCTGGCGCTAGGTCAAAATTTGCTTATTGCCTACACATCGCTTGATGGTTTGGGGTATGAAGATGCTATTGTTATTTCTGATCGGCTTGTTAGGGAAGATATTTTGTCGTCTATTCATATTGAAAAATATGAAGCATCGGTGGTTGAGACAAAATTAGGTCCAGAGGAGACAACGCAAGATATACCAAATGTTTCAGAAGAAGATTTGGCTAATTTAGATGAAGATGGTATTGTGGTAGTAGGCAGCGAAGTAAGTCCGGGAGATATCTTAGTTGGAAAGATTGCTCCTAAAGGAGAAACAGAGTTAACAGCAGAAGAAAGACTTCTTCGAGCTATTTTTGGAGAGCAGGCGCGGGAAGTTCGGGATACTAGCCTTCGCATACCGCATGGAGAACGGGGAACTGTTATAAGCGTACAAACACTTGATAGGAAACATGGAGATGAACTAGAACCAGGAACAATTCGAAAAATTCTGGTTGAGGTGGCGCAATTTAGACATGTTGTTGTTGGAGATAAGCTTGCAGGACGGCATGGCAACAAAGGGGTTATCTCCAAAATACTGCCTCGAGCTGATATGCCATTTCTTTCCGATGGAACCCCCGTTGATATTGTTATTTCTCCAATTTCAGTACTCGCCCGTATGAATTTAGGTCAGCTTTTGGAAGCGCATCTTGGTTTTGCCGCCCAGAAATTAAATACAAAAATAGCAGCGCCTGTTTTTGAGAACATTAGCGAAGAGAAAATTATTGAGTTGCTTAAAAAAGCTGATTTACCCATAAATGGAAAAGCAACTTTATACGATGGCAGAACAGGTCAAGCATACGAAAACCCTGTAGTTGTTGGTATTGAGTATATTATGAAGCTTATTCACATGGTTGAGGACAAGACTCATGCGCGTTCAACTGGGCCATACTCGCTTGTTACACAACAGCCGCTCGGCGGAAAAGCTCAAATGGGAGGACAGCGCTTAGGGGAAATGGAGGTATGGGCGCTTGAGTCGCATAGAGCGCGGTATGTCTTGCAGGAAATGTTAACTATTAAGTCCGATGATATTGTCGGTCGCGCCAAAGCATTTGAAGCAATTGTGAAAGGCGTGGATATTCCAACTCCTAAAGTGCCAGAATCCTTTAAAGTTCTTATTAAAGAGCTTCAGGCTTTAGGACTTAATGTTGTACCAGAGGGAGCAATGATTCAGCCGCAACTGCAAGTAATTGAAACTGCAGAAAGTTTACCAAAAGATTTAGGAGAGGAGAAATTTGAAAAAGAGGCAAAAGAGCTTCAAGAGACACTTGGAGGAGAAGAAATTGCCTTAGAAAGCGAAGGAATGCATGTTGGAGACACAGGGGAGAAGAAGCTATGATTCAAGATAAAAACAAAAAATTAAAAGATCAGACAATTATTGATTTTAAGTCGCTAAAAATTCTTTTAGCAAATAAAGACGATATACTTTCGTGGTCATATGGCGAAATAACCAAGCCTGAAACAATTAATTACAGAACGCTTCGTCCAGAAAAAGATGGACTTTTTGATGAGCGAATTTTTGGCCCAACCAAAGACTGGGAATGTTATTGCGGAAAATACAAAAGAATTAGATACAAAGGAATTGTTTGTGATAAATGTGGTGTAGAAGTAACTTTATCGCGTGTCAGACGAGAGAGAATGGGTCATATTGCTTTAGCGTGTCCAGTTGGTCATGTCTGGTTTTTCAAAGGTCCCTCATCCCCTTTGTCTCTTATTTTAGACATTCCGCAAAAAAGTCTTGAATCAGTTATTTACTACGCATCATATCTTGTTATTGGTATTGATGATAAGAAGAAAGAGGATAGTTTGCAAAAATTTGCGAAAGTAATGGAGGAAAGACATAAAAAATTGAAAGAAGAGACAGAAATAGAGCAAAAAAGAATAGAGCAAGATACAGAAGAGAGAAAAAAAGGAACAAAAGGTAAGAAAACCGCTCCAGAACAGCGAGATCTTATTTTGTCAGAGCTTGATTTACAAAAAAGGCAAAAAGCTGCAGCGTTGGAGAAGAAATTCGAGGAAGAAAGCAGTAAAATTACAGAAATTGGCGATGCATTAGCAAAGCTCATAAAAAGTCTTAGAGTAGGCAGTGTGCTTTCTGAAGAGGAATACTTTAAATTTCTTGAATACGATATTCCAATTTTCTTCACCATGCAAACCGGCGCAGAAGGGTTGTATGCGCTTTTGGATAAACTTGATTTATCAGCTCTGATTGCCGATTTGCGAGAAGAGGCAGAAAAGTCATCTGGCGCAAGATATCTAAAGATTATTAAAAGGCTGAGGCTTATTGAGGCAATGCGCAAGGCAAATATTACTTCCTCCTCCATGATTTTAACTATGTTGCCAGTTATTCCACCAGACCTTCGTCCAATGGTGCAGCTAGTTGGTGGCCGTTTTGCTACATCAGATTTAAATGATTTATACAGAAGAATTATTAATAGAAACAGCCGTCTTAAGCATCTGATGCTTCTTGGCGCGCCAGAGATAATTCTTAGAAATGAAAAACGCATGCTCCAAGAGTCTGTTGATTCGCTTATTGATGCGTCGCAAAGAAATCAAGTTGTTTCCGCGCCGCTTCGATCGCTTTCTGATATGCTTAGGGGTAAGCAAGGAAGATTTAGACAAAATCTTTTGGGAAAACGTGTTGATTATTCGGGAAGATCTGTTATTGTGGTTGGTCCGCAGCTTCGTTTAACCCAGTGCGGGTTGCCAAAAGAAATGGCTTTGGAAATGTTTAAGCCATTTGTTTTGCGGGAAGTTATTATTCAAAACCTGGCGCCGAACATAAAAAGCGCCAAGCGATATATCGAAAAACGGCCGCCACAGGTATTTGATATTTTAGAAGAAATAACAAAAAACCATCCAGTTCTTCTTAACCGCGCTCCTACTCTTCATAAGCTTGGTATTCAAGCATTTTATCCTGTGCTTATTGAGGGATCGGCTATTCAGCTTCATCCATGTGTTTGCGCTGGATACAATGCGGATTTTGATGGCGACCAGATGGCTGTACATATTCCTCTTTCTCAAAATGCGCAGGAAGAAGCAATAAGATTAATGATGCCATCTAACAATTTGTTAAAACCTGCAGATGGTAGTCCAATTACTTTGCCAAATAAAGAAATGGCTGTTGGAATATTTTATTTAACAGCCATGGATAATAATTTAAGAAAGGATATTTTACCAACATTTGCAAATATTAACGAAGCTGTACTTGCATATTCGCTGGAAAAGTTAAAACTAAAACAACCAATTAGCGTGCGGATAGAGGATAAAGGAGAGGAAAAAATAATTGAAACAACAGTGGGGAGATTGATGTTTAATGAACGGCTTCCCAAAAAGATCGGTTTTGTTAATGATGCAGTAAAAGCCTCTGGCATAAACAAAATTATTCGTAAGGCGCTGTCGGTATGTACCCCAGAAGAAACAGCAAAACTTATAGACGATATTAAAGATTTGGGATTTATTGCTGTAACTCTTTCTGGCATTTCCGTGTCTGTTTTTGACAACCAAATGGTTGAGGAAAAAGATGAGCTTATCAAAGAAGCAGAAAATAAAATTACCAAAATTGAACATGAATACCAAAAGGGACTTATCACAAGCGATGAAAAAAAGAGATTATCAAACGACGTATGGCTTAAAACAACAGATAAGATTGCAGATTTAACATGGAATAGTTTAAAAACTGCAAACATGATTAAAACTATTATTGATTCAGAAGGAGCTCGCGCTGGAAAAGAACAGCTAAAACAGCTTTCGGCAATGAGAGGTCTTATTCTTGATCCGTTGGGAAAGATTGTTGAACTTCCGATTAAATCAAACTTTAGAGAGGGATTGTCTATTTTTGAGTATGTAGCATCAGCTAGAGGTTCGCGAAAAGGATTAACTGATTCAGCGCTTAAAACTGCCAATGCCGGATATTTAACCCGCAGACTTGTTGATGTGGCGCACGATGTGTTGATTAAGGAAGAAGATTGTCAAGCAACAGATGGAACACTTATTTCTGCAAAAGATGATAGAACAGCTTCTTTTGCGAGCAGAATTATTGGCAGAACCTCTTTGCAAAAAGTTGTTTCCAAAAAAACAAAAAAAACAATTCTTGATGCTGGAGAAGAAATTACCGAAGAAAGAGCGCATCAGCTTTTAGAAAACGATATTGCAGAAATTTCTGTTAGATCAGTTCTTTATTGCAATCTTTCTTATGGAGTTTGCGCTAACTGCTACGGGTGGGATTTTGCCACTCGAAAGAAAGTGCAATCTGGTGTTCCTGTAGGTGTCATTGGCGCCCAATCAATTGGAGAGCCTGGTACACAGCTAACTATGCGTGTTAGACACTTTGGAGGAGTTGTTATGTCTGATGTTACACAAGGATTGCCAAGAATCGAAGAGCTTTTTGAAATGCGAACACCCAAAAACTTCTCTCCAATTTCCGAGATCACTGGTAAAGTAAGCATAGAAACATCGGACGATGGGTATATTATTCGTGTTAAAAACACCCGTATGAAACCAGTTGAAGAAAAAGAATACTTTGTGCCGCTTGCTACATCGCTTCTTGTTTCTGATGGAGATGAAATTGTTGCTGGAACACAATTTGCCCAAGGCTATCTTGATCCAAAAGAAGTTCTTCGGGTTAAAGGGCATATTCAGACACAAAGACATATTATTGATGAAGCGCAAAAAGTATATGAATCGCAAGGAATTACTATTAACGATAAGCATTTTGAGGTGATTCTTCGAAAGATGTCCGACAAAATTATTGTTGAAACGGTTGGAGATACTAGTTTTGTTCCAGGAGATTTTATTACAAATACGCGATTTGAAGAGGTTAACGCGGAAGTAATAGCCCAAGGCGGAGAGCCAGCAACAGGCAGAAGAGTGATTTTAGGAATCACAAAAGCAGCGTTATTCTCGGATTCATGGCTTTCTGCCGCATCATTCCAAGAAACAACAAAAGTCTTAACAGACGCAGCGCTTGAAGGGAGAGAAGATAAGCTTGTTGGACTTAAAGAAAACGTTATTATTGGTCGGCTTATCCCCGTTGAAGGAAAGGCTACACCTTTGGTATAATAAACACCTTATGCCTACTTTATCACAACTTTCTAAAAGAGGGAGAAAAAGAAAAATTAAGAAAACTCGTTCAACAGCATTGCGACGCTTATACAATGCAAAAGAGCGTTTATATACGAATGATCTTTCGCCTCAAAAACGAGGGGTTGTAACATTGGTTAAAACTATGACGCCAAAAAAGCCAAACTCAGCCCTTAGAAAAGTGGCCAGGGTTAAGCTTTCCAACAGAATAGAAGTAACAGCATATATTCAAGGAGTTGGTCATGCACTTTCTGAACACGGCATTGTGCTTGTTCGCGGAGGACGGGTTAAAGATTTACCAGGAGTAAAATACCATATTGTTCGTGGAAAGTTTGATTTATTGGGAGTTGATGGCCGTAAGTCTTCACGAAGTAAGTATGGTACGAAGAAAGGTTTAGGCGGTGGACCGGCAGCTGCGCCGAAAGCGCAAGCATCGGCACCCGCGGCAACCAGCGTTTAGTTAATAGCGTCAGCGTATAGTTAAAAATAAAAACTAAGCGCTAATATCTAGACGCTAAACGCTAAAATTATGAGACATAAAAAAGTTGTAAAAAGAGAAACAAATACAGATCCAGTTTATAATAGTAAGTTAGTAGCGAAATTTATTAATAATATTATGATCGCTGGTAAAAAGACCGCTGCCCAGAAGACTTTTTATAATGCGTTGGTTATTCTTGAAAGCAAGGGTCAAGTGCCTTTGGAGGCTTTTGAAAAAGCAATTCAAACTGTGGGGCCAAGAGTAGAAGTGAAAGCCAGACGAGTAGGCGGAGCAAATTATCAAGTGCCGGCAGAAGTTAGGGGAGAGCGAAAAACTTCTTTAGCAATTCGTTGGATAATAGATGCTGCAAAAGCAAGGCCAAGCGCGCAGTTTCATACATTCGCCGAAAAGCTTGCAGCAGAGTTGTTAGACGTGCTGCAAAATCAAGGAGCAGCAATCAAAAAGCGAGATACAGTCCTTCGCATGGCCGAAGCCAACAAAGCCTTCGCCCATTTCCGTTGGTAATTCTGTCGATGTTATTTAAATGACCATTGGCTGCATGCAAACTTCCTCTTGCAAATCGTCTAATTTTCGTCTATCCCTAAGAAC
Source organism: Candidatus Levyibacteriota bacterium (assembly GCA_016432345.1). Classification (GTDB taxonomy): domain Bacteria; phylum Patescibacteriota; class Microgenomatia; order Levybacterales; family UBA12049. The sequence goes on from CP066685.1 coordinate 211,569, forward strand.
GATTTTGCGAATCATTATTATTTGATAATACTCTATGTTACATATAACTATTGACTTCTTGCTTAATGTAGTATAAAATAGCCTTGTATGGATGATAGATTACTTAAGTTACAGGCTAAAAAACAACGTCTAGATAGCTATAAACCACTCCGAAACGAACTTATTAAAAACCTGGAGGAATGGTTTCGGATAGAATTAACCTATACCTCCAATGCCATAGAAGGTAATACTTTAACCCGGCAAGAAACTGCTATGGTGGTAGAAGAAGGCATTACTGTTAAAGGTAAAAGTTTGACAGAGCATCAGGAAGCAATCAGTCATGCAGAAGCTTTTGATTATATTCAAACCCTCGTTAATAAAAAAAGGCAAGAATTAACAACTAAAGATATTTTAGATATTCATAGCATTATCCTAAATAAAATCGATGACACAAATAAAGGTAAATACCGAACAGTAGCCGTGCGGCTTAGAGGCTCGGAAACAATCTTACCAAATCCTCTAAAAGTATCGGAATTAATGGACGAGTTTATAACCTGGTTAAAAAGTGATATTTCTGATCACCCTGTTAAAATTGCTATCGATGCCCATTATAAATTAGTAAGTATTCATCCTTTTGTTGACGGTAATGGGAGAACCGCACGATTGTTAATGAACTTACTTTTAATGCAATCAGGTTATCCTTCTGCCATAGTTCGCAAAGAGGATCGTAGCGAGTACATCAATTCTTTAGAAAAAGGTCAAACCAAAAATGATACAGATGACTATGACACTTTAATGCTTGAAGCAGTAGATCACTCTTTGGATATTTATCTTGAGGCAGTCGAACCAGAAAAAGTAAGTGCAGAAGAACCAACACTAGATCAGCGTTTTTACACAACAGATGAGGTGGCAAAGCTTCTGCAGGTTGATCCAGAAAGTGTTAGAAGATACGTAAGACGTGGAGATTTAAAAGCTGTTAAGCTTGGAGGAAAATTTATTAGAATTGATAAAACTGATTTAGAAAAATTTATTGAATCTCTTAAGAGTTAATCTTAGTTGATAAAATCATTTAGATATTCTTTATAGCGAAGTTTTGGAAGAGAGTACTTAGCATTAGAGCATCTTCTGCTACTCTTTCAGATGTACCTGTAATCATTTTTTTCATATACAAAAGTAGCTTTTTAAGGTAATTATTTGGATTAAGATTTTCTAATTCTGCTGCTCTTTGAAAAGCTTCTTCTCTAAATCTATTTGCCATGTTAAAAGAACCTCTATGTAAACCCAAAGCAACTCTTTTCAGATCCATAGCTAAAGATTCAATAATTATTTTCTGACTTAATTTATCATTCATATTAATATTATATAACTTTTTGGAAAAAATATTCGGTTAATTCTTCATATTTTTTTCTAATTTCTGGATTCTGAATTTCATTACTAGTATTATTATCGCCTGGTCTGATATTGATAAAAGAATTAAAATCTATAACTTTAGTTTCTAAATCTATTCCTCCACCCCAAATGTTAGATTGTTTAGAGTCTTCTTTAAGAAGAATTTGTTCTCCTTCAAAATGTCTATCTATACCAGCTGAACAAACTTTTCTATTGATATCTATGACAGTTTTAATATAAGGATCAAATTGTTCTTTAAGTTTTTCAATTTCTTCTAAAGTAAATGGTGAAGATTTAGTAAGAAGCATAGAAATATTTTATCATCTATCTATGGCAGGAAATTACTGGATTGTAATGCCGAGGATTTTGTCACCAATCTCCATCTTTTTAACTACATCCATCCCTTTAGTTACAATGCCAAAGTTAGTGTATTTACCATTTAGCCAAGAAGCATCCTGTTTGGCAATAAAAAACTGAGCGTCGTTTTGTACTTTTCCATCACCTTTACTCGCAACACCAACCGATCCTTCAACAAAAGGTTTGTCGTTAAATTCAACAGGCATATTTCCGCCGCCTGTACCATCGCCTTTTGGATCTCCACCTTGTACCACCCAATCTTCAACTCTATGGAATAAAAGATTGTTGTAAAATCCGCTAGAGGCTTTTTTGATAAAGTTAAACACAGTATTTGGAGAATCACTGGTATAAAAAGACATAGTAATATCGCCTTTTGTAGTTTTTATAACTGCTGATTTTGAAGCCATATCAGAAATAAATTGTTCAGCACTTATTGTAGCAACAGTAGGTGTTGGGATACTAGAGGTGATTGTGTTAGTTGGAATAATAGTGGCTGGAATTGATGTTGGTATAGCTGTGGGTATAATTATTGCTGTTTTTGTTTCGTCATTTTTATTTGCGAAAAACAATAAGCCTAGAAATCCTATGATTACAACTGAAACAAAAAGAAAAATCTTGCCCATATGCGAAAAGCATTGTAGCACAAGATAAAAAAGTATGCTATACTATTTTGATAAATTCGCGAGCGAATTTTTGTTTTTTATGGCTGATCAAAAATCACGTCTTACAGAATTAGACAAAATTAGAAATATTGGTATTATTGCTCATATTGACGCGGGAAAAACTACTACTACCGAGCGTATTTTGTACTATACAGGCAAAACCTACAAAATTGGTGATATTGACGAGGGAAATACCCAAATGGACTGGATGGAACAAGAGCGCGAGCGTGGTATTACTATTGTTTCTGCTGCCACCACCGCTTTTTGGAAGGATTACAGAATTAATATTATCGATACTCCAGGCCACGTTGATTTTACTGCAGAAGTAGAGCGCTCGCTTCGCGTTTTGGACGGCGGTATTACGGTACTTGATGCCGAAGAAGGCGTGCAATCGCAATCCGAAACTGTGTGGCGCCAGGCTGACAAATACAAAGTTCCTCGTATTTGTTTTGTCAATAAAATGGACAAACTTGGGGCAGATTTTTTGGCCACTGTCAAAAGTATCGAAGATCGGCTGGGAGCAAATCCAGCTATTATGGTGTTGCCAATTGGCCGCGAACAAGAATTTAAGGGTATTTTTGAACTTCTTACTATGAAATCTATAGTTTGGGGTGGTGAGGAGCTTGGGGCAAAGTTTACAGTAACTGATGACATTCCTGATACAATGGAAGCCGAGATTAAAGAATATCGAAATAAACTCATCGAAAAAATTGCCGAAACAGATGATGCTCTTCTTGAAAAATATCTTAGTGGAACAGAGCCAACAGTTGACGAGCTTAAAAAGGCGCTACGAAGGGCAGTTATTGCATACAAATTAGTCCCAATTTATGCAGGGTCAAGTTTGCGCAATAAAGGTGTTCAGCCGCTACTTGACGCAGTGATAGATTATCTTCCATCACCTGTTGATTTAAAAGAAGTTAAAGGACTTAATCCAAAAACAAATCAAGAAGAGTTGAGAAAACTTATTGTTGAAGAGTCGCTTTCGGGGCTTGCTTTTAAGATTCAAAATGATCCGCATGTGGGGAAGCTTACTTACTATCGTGTTTATTCAGGAAAGATCGAGGCAGGATCGTATATTTATAATAGTACCAAAAATATTCGAGAGCGGGTTGGCCGACTTCTCCTTATGCATGCCAATCAACGAGAAGAAATTAAAGAGGGATACGCTGGAGAAATTGTGGCAGTTGTTGGACTTAAAGATACTACTACAGGAGATACTCTTTGTAATGAAGGGAAACCGATAGTTTTGGAGAAAATTTCTTTCCCAGAACCGGTTATTTCCTTAGCTATTGAACCCAAAACAAAATCGGACCAGGAAAAACTGGGGTTTGCCTTAAAAAGACTTATGGATGAAGATCCAACATTTCAGGTTAAAGCCAATCACGAAACAGGTCAAACGATTATTTCGGGTGTTGGCGAATTACAACTGGAAATTATGGTTGATCGCATGAAGCGAGAATTTAATGTTTTGGCAAATGTGGGAGCGCCGCAAGTGGCCTATAAAGAGACAGTTTCCAAAATGGCCGAAGCAGAAGGAAAGTATATTCGCCAATCTGGAGGCCGCGGGCAGTATGGACATTGTTTCCTTCGTGTCGATCCAAAACCGCGGGGAGAAGGGTTTGAATTTGTGGATGCGATTAAAGGCGGCGCAATTCCTGCTGAATTTATAAAATCTGTTGAGAAAGGCGTTAAAGAAACCATGGAGAATGGTATTCTTTTGGGGTACCCAATGGTTGATATGACAGTAACATTATATGATGGAAGTTTTCACGATGTTGATTCATCCGACATTGCTTTTAAGATTGCCGCATCGCAAGCACTTCAGGCTGCCACCAAAAAAGCAGACCTAACACTGTTGGAGCCAATCATGAAGGTTGAGGTTACAACACCTTCTGAATTTATGGGCGATGTAATTGGTGATTTGTCTGCCAAACGGGCGCAAATTTTAGGGACGGAAGAAAAGCATAAAGCAACAATTGTCATGGTGATGGTGCCACTGGCTGAACTTTCTGGTTACGCCACAACGCTTCGTTCTATGTCGCAAGGCAGAGCAAGTTACTACATGGAGCCGTCGCATTACGAAGAAGTGCCGCGAAACATTGTTGAAGCCATGCTGGCAAAATCCACCTTCACCGGCCGCATCTCCGCCCAGCAGTAATGAAAAGGAATTTTAAAATTCTTATTTCATGATAAAATGTTAGTGTGATTGTGCTTTTGTTTTTTGCTTTTCTGGCCGGACTTACCACCATTTTGGCTCCGTGTATTTGGCCGCTTCTACCAATCATTCTTTCTTCTTCAACAACAGGCGGACACCGGAAACCGCTTGGGATAACGCTTGGCATTATTGTTAGCTTCTCTATTTTTACATTAAGTATTTCCTATTTGGTTATGCTGTTTCATTTTGACCCCAATATTTTGAGAATAATTGCCGCCATAACCATTGCATTTTTAGGTTTGACCATGATTGTTCCGGCACTACTTATTCGTTACGAATCGCTTATTACCAAACTAAGCAGCTTTATCGGTGGAAGGCCAATTGCCAGTCACCATGGTTTTTTCGGCGGGTTTATCACCGGTCTTTCACTTGGCATTATTTGGTCTCCTTGCGCCGGGCCAATTTTGGCAACCATCGCGGCGCTGGGCGCAACGCAGGCGGTAAATTTTCAGGTTGTGCTTGTGGCTATTGCATATGGTTTTGGTGTTGGTATCCCGCTTTTTTTATTTTCATTTCTGGGAACGTGGCTTTTTCAAAAAAGCAGATTTATATCCGCATACACAAGTCATGTACAAAAATTATTTGGTGTTATTACTATTCTTACGGCAATTGCCATTTATACAAATTACGACAAAGTTATTCAATTAAAACTTCTTAGCGCGTTTCCAACATACACAACATTTACAAATAAGCTTGAAGGTAACGACAAAGTAAAAGAGCAGCTTGGTATTTTAAAAGGCGAAAAAACCAAAACCCCAGGTATTAAAAAGATACTTAAGTCTTCATCTTTATCCAATTATGGCCGCGCCCCGGAGTTTGTTGGAATTTCCAACTGGATTGGTTCGAAACCTTTAACAATGCAGGAATTAAAAGGGAAAGTAGTTTTAATAGATTTTTGGACATACACGTGTATTAATTGCATCCGGACACTGCCGTATGTAACCAGCTGGTACGAGAAATATAAAGATAAAGGATTTATGGTTATTGGCGTACATACGCCGGAATTTGAGTTTGAGAAGAAAACAGAGAATGTAGAAAATGCAATAAAAATGTATAACATTACTTATCCAGTTGCTCAAGACAATAATTATGCCATCTGGCAGGCATATAACAATCAATACTGGCCGGCGAAATATCTTATTGATGCCAATGGGAATATTCGTTATACCCATTTTGGTGAAGGAAAATACGAAGAAACAGAAAAAGCCATTCAGGCGCTTCTTGAAGAAGCAGGTAGAAAAGTAGATGGGAAAGTAGTAAAAGTAGAAGATCAAACACCAAAAACAAGACTTACTCCAGAAACATATCTTGGCAAAAAGCGAGGAGACGGATCGGTTATGTTTAAAGGTTCGTGGGATATTTTAGACGAACAAGCAGTGGCTTCAAAAGGTTCGATTCTCGAGTTACGTTTTTACGCTAATAAAGTGTTTTTGGTGGTAACACCTGCGACACAAAAAGATCGGGCAAAAATTTTTCTTGATGATAAGTTAATTGGAGAAATGGTGTTCGATGTGGCAAAACTTTATGAACTGGTTGATCTAAAGGGGAATATAGGAGATCACATCTTGCGGATAGAATTTGAGCAAAACGGCACCGCTGTCTACGCCTTTACGTTTGGCTGACCTGGTATAATCACAGGGTGAAAAAGTTAGGTATTTTGATTGTTTGCTTCTTTGTTGTTGGTATATTTTTTTTTCTCCAAAAGAAAGAAAACAAGACACAGCAGGTTTTGCCGGCATCAGATAGTATTGTTCCTACGAAGATCCCGAAACAAGTTCGGGATGACAAGGGTCAGGAAAAAAAGTTTCTGTTTGTGCCGTACTGGGGACAAACACAAGATAAAATACCCAATGAGTTTGGCGATATGCTTATTTATTTTGGTATTACTCCAAGCAAAGATGGAATTGATACTCAAGAGCCTGGATTTTTGGGTTTGGGTAGGTTTGTGGGGATTTCGGAAGGAAGAAAAACATTATTAACGATTCGCATGATGGATCAAGACACAAATTTTGCGATTATTAAAGATAAAAAGCAGCAAGAAAAAATTATGACACAAGCAATAGTTATAGCAAAACAAAAAGGTTTTTCGGGCATTGTTTTGGATTTAGAGATTAGCAGTCTGCCTTTTGCAACGGTAACTGACCAGATGAATAAGTTTGTTTCGGACTTTTCGAAGTCTGCAAAAAAAAATAACTTAACATTTTCCATGATGTTTTTTGGCGACACGTTTTTCAAGCTTCGGCCATACGATGTTACCGTATTACGGCAGTATCTCGATACTGTTTTTGTGATGGCGTACGATTTTAGTAAGGTAAAAGGCGATCCAGGGCCTAATTTTCCCTTTCCCGAGTTTACTCTTATGGTGCAAGATTTTTTAAATATTGTGCCAAAAGAAAAATTGGTGATTGTTTTTGGCATGTTTGGGTACGATTGGCAAGTTGATACTGATGGAAAGTCAGTTGGCCAAGCAAGGGCGGTAACAACAACAGTTGCCAAAAAACAATTTGTCAATCAATGTTTGTTCAAAAAATGTGATGTAAAGCGAGATAAAGTATCGGCAGAGACAACGATTACATATATCGATAATCAAGGAAATAATCATATTGTGTGGTTTGAAGATGAAGAATCAGTGGCTAAAAAGAGTGAATTTTTAAAAGAAAAAGGAATAAAAAATGTGGGGTATTGGGCATACTCATACTTTTAAGAGGTATGGGGTTTTGTGTTTATATTCGTTTTCTTTGACTCGTTTAATAATTTTTTCTGCATTTGATAATCCCTTTTTGATAATTTCCTCAAGGCTTAATTTATGTTCAAGATAGTAGTAAAGTACCTGGTCGGCTTCTTGGTAGGTAAAACCAAATTCTCCTTCGTCGGTTTGGTTTTCCCATAGATTTGCTGTTGGTTTGGCATTGATAATCTCATCTGGAACGCCAAGATATTTTGCCAATTCAATAATTTGGGTTTTATATAAATGTTGGATTGGTTCTATATCAGATGCCCCGTCTCCAAAGCGGGTGAAATAACCAAGGAGATGTTCTGATTTATTTTCGGTTCCAACAACCATGGCATTATGTTTTTTTGCCAGGTCAAAAAGAAAAGTCATGCGAACCCGCGCCATAACATTGCCGCTGCGTATTGTGTTAAGGTGCGACCTTAACACAAGGTCGCACCTTTTACGAAATACATCAACTACTTGTTTTATAGAAATCTCAAAAACATTTTCTTTTGGAATGATTGTTGTTATTTGTTTAAATAGGGAAAATGTTGATGGATAATACGGAAGGTGGGCTACAAAAATATTTTCTGGTTGTAAAGTTTTTTTTAGCAAATAAAAACTAACTGCAGAATCTATACCGCCAGAAAGACCAACAACGGCGTTTTTGATTCCTTGTTTTTCAAAAGTTGTTTTTAAAAACGAAACAATTTTTTTGCTTTGGGTTTTTGGATCAATTTTCATGTGTACAGTTTATGTTTTACAATATAGTCTTCCACCTCTTTGGGAACAAGACAGGTAATAGGTAAGTTTTTTTTTACTCTATTACGAATTATTGTTGATGAAAGATTTGTTGTGATAAGATCATGTCCCAAAACAGTCTCAAAACCATTAGGTAGTGTTTTGGGAGGCAAAAGCGGATCCCGCGGAAATACCAGGAATGTTGTTAAGTTTATTAACTCTTCTGCTCTTTCCCATCGCGTAAACTCCGAAAGAATATCGCTTCCGACAATCCAATAGAGTGTATGATTAAAACTTTTTTTAATTTCTTGGATGGTATCAATTGTGTAGCTTATTCCTTTTTTGTTGATTTCTATATCCAAAATTTTTATGCGGCTATCAGCAAAGGCGCTTAACATGTTTATGCGATCTTTGCCGTTTGCAATAATTGGTTTCCATTGATGTTTGTATGCCGGAACAAACCAAACTTCTTTAATATCTGGTCTTTTTTCCAAAATCTGCGTAGCAACAAGATAGTGTCCAATATGAGGCGGATCAAATCGGCCGCCAAATAAAGCAATTTTCATAACAGATGGTAAGATTGTAGCAAATTGGGTATTGACGAGCAAGGAAAAATATTGTAAGATTATTTTTAACCTCAAAAGTTGAGGTTTTATTATTTTCTTACAAATTTATGGCAGACGTAAAGAAATTCGAGAGAAACAAACCGCATATTAATATTGGTACCATTGGTCATGTTGATCATGGCAAGACCACCACCACCGCTGCAATTGCCACTGTTCTTTCTAAAAAAGGTCTAGCCCAGGCTAAAAAATACGAAGATATTGATAATGCTCCAGAAGAAAAAGCCCGTGGAGTTACCATTAACATTTCTCATATCGAATATGAAACAGACAAAAGACATTATGCTCACATTGATGCTCCAGGCCACGCCGATTACATTAAAAACATGATTACAGGAGCAGCCCAAATGGATGGAGCAATTTTAGTGGTGTCGGCGCCAGATGGTCCAATGCCTCAAACTCGCGAGCACATTCTTTTAGCTCGCCAGGTTGGAGTGCCTTCAATTGTTGTCTATCTTAACAAGTGTGATATGGTGCAAGACGCAGAGCTTTTGGATTTAGTTGAAATGGAAGTAAGAGAACTTTTGACCAAATATCAATATCCAGGAGCTGATGTACCAATTATTCGTGGTTCGTCTTTAAAAGCACTCGAAGGTGATGCAGAATATGAGAAAAAGATCATGGAACTTATGGATGCAGTGGATTCTTATATCCCAACACCAAAGCGCGATATTGACAAGCCATTTATGATGGCTGTTGAGGACGTATTCTCTATTAAAGGCCGCGGAACAGTTGTTACAGGACGCGTTGAGCGAGGTCAAGTAAAAGTTAATGAAACAGTTGAAATCGTGGGAATTAGACCAACTAAGTCAACGGTTGTTACCGGTGTTGAGATGTTTCGAAAACAGCTTGATGAAGCGCAGGCAGGAGACAATGTTGGATTACTCCTTCGCGGTATCGAAAAAGACGATGTCGAACGGGGACAGGTTATTGCCAAGCCAGGCAGTATTACTCCGCACACAGAATTTGAGGCAGAAGTATATATTTTAACCAAAGAAGAAGGTGGACGCCATACACCATTTTTTACAGGATATCGTCCACAATTTTATATTCGGACAACCGATGTTACAGCCGAAGTTGCGCTTCCACAAGGTGTTGAAATGGTGATGCCGGGAGACAGTACCAAAATGACAGTTAAACTTATAAATCCAATTGCTCTTGAAGAAGGGTTGAGGTTTGCGGTTCGCGAAGGCGGTAAAACAGTTGGAGCTGGAGTAATTAGTAAAATTCTTAAATAGTTTGTACATTAACTTGTTGGGGGAAATTTTATGCCAAGAGGAAGAATTAGAGTACGCCTTAAAAGCTACGATGCCAGAGTTATAGACAGTTGTTGCCAGCAAATTTTAGATACGGCCATTAGAACAGGAGCAAAAGTAGTGGGGCCAATCCCTCTCCCAACAGATCGAAGTGTTTACGTAGTTAATAAATCTCCATTTGTTGATAAAAACGCCCGGGATCATTTTGAAATTAGAGTCCACAAACGCTTAATTGATATTATTTCTCCAACCGATCGAACTATTGATCAGCTTACTCACCTCGAACTACCCGCAGGAGTGGATGTTACAATTAAGATGTAGGGTTTATCATATATCTTGTCCCAAATATGCGCATGCGATATACTAATGTAGGTGGATAAAAAGACATATATTTTTGCCGCAGACGTTACTCGCGATATTGCCATCATTGGCGTTGTTATTATTCATACTATAAATGCCGTTTACACCCGACCTGATTTTTTTGGAGGAATAACCTGGTGGATAACTACATTTTTAGATTCAGCCTCTCGAATTTCCATCCCGCTTTTTATTATGCTCAGTGGGTATTTACTGCTAAAAAAAGACGAGACAATGGAACAATCGTTAAAACGAATAGCTTCTAGAATTATAGTTCCTTTTATCTTTTGGGTGCTTTTTTATTTTTGGTATGGCGGCGGTCTTCCTTCATTTAATTTTATAAGAGTAAGCATTTTAAAAAACGTATTTCAGAGTAACGTATTTCATCTTTATTATTTGGTTATTCTCATGGGTTTATATGTAATCGCTCCACTGATCCGAGCTTATCTGCGTAGTGTTTCGTTTGCGTCACAAGAGTTTTTAATGAAGATTTTTCTTGTTGGCGGAGTTCTGCAAGTAGGATTGGAATTTATCTTTCAAACCTGTGCCGCCGAGAATTTTTTTACACGCTGGATGCCTTACACAGGGTTTTTTATAGCAGGTTATGTATTGGGCACAAAACAACATCTACTTAAAACATCCAAACTTTTTATATGGTATGCGGCAGCATTTACAACAACTGTGGGTCTTAACTATTTACATTATTTCCTTGTTAAATACAAGTATAATTTTCTTGATGCGCCGGGATGTCTTTCATATTACAGCGATCATTATCTTAGTATAAATGTGGTTATAATGTCTTTGTGCGCTTTTATTTTTTTGCTTCATGCCTCATACGGGTTTTTACAAAACAATAGAATTGCGGCAAAAATTATTGCTTCTTTAGCACGAACATCTTTTGGAATATATTTAGCCCACCCGTTTATTAACCGATTTTTAGAGATGCAATTTCATCTAGCTGTTGATATTAGCAAGTTGCCAATTTTTATTATTATTACACTAAAATTTTTTCTGGTATTTGTGCTTTCTTACTTTCTTACGTTTTTTTGTTTAAAAATTCCAATTGTGCAGCTAGTTTTTGGTGGAAAAAGGTAATGTATTGCATTTCCAAGACGTGCGTTATATAATAACAAAACATGGTAAACCTAATGGAGGTGTATCTGGCCCCAAAAGGTCTTTCCGTTCGCCTTCAGGTACTATTCGTACACGGCTCACGGAGCGGCTCATCGGGGTAGACTACATAGCGCACGAGTTTAGATTTCTAAATACAAAGCGACTGTATGTAGTCGCTTTTTTGGTTTTTTCTCCGAAGGCGGATAAATATGCAAGCATTTATTGGACAAAAATTATTACAAACGCAGGCGTTCCTAACCGACGGAACCAGAATTCCTGTGACAAAGATCAATGTGCCACATCTTCCTGTGGTGGCAATTAAAACCAAGAATAAAGATGGCTACAGAGCGCTTCAAGTTGGATGGGGACAAAGAAAGCATCCAAATAAAGCAATAGTTGGACATATACGAGGAGCAAAATTAGAAAAAGCACCTCGTTTTTTACGGGAAATTCGTTTAGCAGATGCCGATTCGGCAGCCTCGATCGAAGTAGGTTCATATATAAAAGTTGCTGATATCTTAAAACCAGGAGACATGGTTGATGTTGTCGGCATTTCTAAAGGAAAAGGATATGCCGGAGTTGTAAAAAGACACCATTTTAAAGGTGGACCCAGGACGCATGGGCAATCGGATAGAGAAAGAGCACCAGGCAGTATTGGCCAAACCACAACGCCAGGAAGAGTATATAAGGGAAAACGTATGTCTGGTCGCATGGGCCAAGATAGAGTAACAATTAAAAACTTGGAAGTTGTTGACGTAACAGAAGGAGAAGTGTTGGTAAAAGGTGTTGTGCCAGGCGTAAGAGGTAGTCTAGTTATGATTGAAAAAGTTGGAGAAAAGAAAAAGTTTGCACCATTGTACAAGGAAAAAGTAGAAGAGGAGGAAAAAGATGCCGGTAAGTAAACTTAAAACTATAGCTCAAAGCGCAAAGCCAAAAACCACTCTAGTTCAAAAATTAAAAGTAGCGAAAGAGAAGAGCAACAAACTAATTATTGATGTTTTAGATATCAAAAGTAAGGTTGTAGACACAGTAGAATTACCGAAGGAAATATTTGGAGTTGAAGAAAATAACAATTTATTAGCTCAAGCAGTAAGAGTGCATCTGGGAAATAAAAGACGAGGAACTGTTTCGACAAAAACAAGAGGGCAAGTTAGGGGTTCAACTCGAAAGATTTATAGGCAAAAAGGAACAGGACGAGCACGTCATGGGGGAATACGCGCGCCAATTTTTGTGCACGGAGGAATTGCGCATGGGCCAAAACAGAGAGATTATTCTCTTTCATTTCCTAAAAAAATGAAAAAGCAAGCCCTTTTTTGCGCTTTATCTTCTTTTTACAAGCAGAATGGTATTAAGGCAATTGGAGGCTTACAAAAAGTAGAGCCTAAAACAAAGATAATGGCAGAGGTGTTTAAAAACCTATCCTTGGATGCAAAAAATAAAAAAGATGTTTTGTTTATAATAACAAAAGAACTTGAAAATGTGAAACGTGCAGCCAGAAATTTGACTAACATTTCTATTTTGCAAACACCGCAATTAAATGCCTACGATGTATTAAGGCATGATATACTTCTTTTTTCTAAAGAATCACTTGCAGAAATAACAAAACAGTTTTTAGCTAAAGAAAAATAATTATGGATAAAGTGCTTATTAGACCACTGATAACAGAAAAATCAATAAATGATGCTCAAAATGGAAAATTTACCTTTATTATTGCAGAAAGCGCTCATAAAAATGATATTAAAAAAGCTGTTGAAGATCAATTTAAAGTTCATGTTGTTGCTATCGCCACAATTATTACAAAAGGAAAAAGCAAGCGTGTTGGTAGAAAGAGGCAAATTGTTAAAGAGCGGCCTGCTAAGAAGGCAATTATCAAACTTGCAGCAGGTGAAAAAATTGATTTATTCGATTTAAAAGCTTCGACACAAAAAAAGTAATATGAGCAAACTAAAAATAATTAAGAAAAAACATTCAGGTCGAGATGCAAGCGGAAGCGTAACAGTACGGCATCAAGGCGGAGAACATAAAAGATTCTTGCGTATTATTGATTTTAAGCGAGATAAAATAGGAATTACGGGTAAAGTTGTGGCATTTGAATACGACCCAAACAGAACTTGTGATGTGGCGCTGATTCAATATGCAGATGGTGAAAAAAGATATATTTTAAAACCAGAGGGACTTAATCTTGGCGATGCTATTGTTTCCGCAAAAGAAGGCGAACCAGAAGTCGGCAGTTCATTTCCTCTGGAAGTTTTGCCAATTGGCACAGTTATTCATAACATTGAATTGCATCCTGGCAGAGGCGGTGTGTTGGCAAGGTCTGCCGGGACCGCGGCTGTTATTCAGGCCAGAGAAGGGAATTTTGTGCATCTTAAACTTCCGTCAGGTGAAGTTAGAAAAGTGTTAAGTCTTGGCTTTGCAACTGTCGGACAGCTTGGGAATATAGATTGGAAAAACGAAGTAGTTGGTAAAGCTGGTAGATCACGACATCGAGGTATTCGCCCAACAGTTAGGGGAGTGGCGCAAAATCCAAGGTCTCATCCACATGGAGGCGGAGAAGGAAGATCAGGCATTGGTATGTCAACGCCCAAAACTTATGCCGGAAGACCTGCTGTTGGAAAAACCAGAAAAAAACATAAGTATTCAAATAAGTATATTTTGCAAAGGAGGAAGAAATAATGGCAAGAAGTACAAAAAAAGGTCCATTTATAGACCAAAGATTACTTAAAAAAGTTTTAAAGCAAAAGCAAACTGGAGAAAAAGCTGCAATTAAGACATGGTCAAGAGCTTGTCAAATTCCTCCAGAGTTTGTGGGACATACTTTTGCTGTATATAATGGCAAGATATTTGTAAATGTATTCGTAGTAGAGGGAATGGTTGGACATCGTTTAGGAGAATTTGCGCCAACCAGGACATTTCGATCTCATGGTCGAGTGGTTGCTAGAGAAGTATCAAAGACATAAAAATATGGAAGTAAGAGCAGAAAATAATAACATTAAAATAAGTACACGAAAAGTACGTCTGGTGGCAGATGCAATTCGCAGTCTTTCGATAAAAGACGCTTTGCGCGTGCTGGCAACAGCTCGAAAAAAGGCAAGCAGGGTTTTGGAGAAAACCATTAAAAGCGCTGTGGCAAATGCTGTACATAATGCAAAATTAAAACAAGAAAATTTAAAAATTAAAAGCATTGAGGTAACAGAAGGAACAGCCATGAAAAGATTTAGACCATCAACCAGAGGAAGAGTACACCCATTTAAAAAGAGAAGTAGTCATATAAGAATTATTTTAGAGGAGGCTTATGGGGCAAAAAGTTAATCCATTAGCATTGCGCCTGGGGCCAGTTTTTGATTGGTCAAGCCACTGGTTTGAAAACAAGCGTTATAAAGAAGTTTTAATGCAAGATTATACCATTAGAAAAGCCTTGCTACAAAGATTAAAAAATGCTGGCGTTGCAAAAATTGTGATAGACAGGTCAATTAATAGTATAAAAATTACCGCTTTTGTATCTCGTCCTGGTATGGTTATTGGAAGAGCGGGAACTGGACTTGAAGACTTAAAGAAGTTTTTGTTAACTGTAATGCGAACATTCGATAAAAGTAAAAAAAATGCGCCAAAGCTTGATATTAGAGTTGAACCGGTGAAAGAGCCAAATCTTGATGCATTTTTGATGGCAACCACCATTGCAGATCAGTTGGCAAAACGGCTTTCTTACAAAAGAGTAATGCTTGCGACAGCAGAAAAAGTGATGAATGCCGGAGCAAAAGGAGTAAGAATTATTTTGTCTGGAAGAATTGCAGGAGCTGAAATTAGCAGACGGGAAAAAATTCAAAGGGGCACTGTCCCGTTATCAACAATTAGAGAGCACGTCTATTTTGCTAGCGTGCCATCTTTGACTAAAAAAGGATATATTGGGGTGAAGGTTTGGATAAATAGACCTGAGGGAAAATAATATGTTAGTTCCAAAAAGAGCAAAATATAGGAAAATGCACAGAGGAAGAATGAGGGGGAAGGCTCATGCGGGCACAGATATTTCTTTTGGAGAATTTGGGCTTGTATCTTCAGAGTGCGCCTGGGTAAGCAACCGCCAAATAGAAGCAGCTCGTCGAGCGATTACTCATTATACACAACGAGGGGGAAGGGTGTGGATTCGAATTTTCCCAGATAAGCCAATAACAAAAAAACCTGCAGAAACAAGAATGGGAAGCGGTAAGGGAGATGTTTATGAATATGTGGCGGTTGTTAGGCCAGGAAGAGTTCTTTTTGAGATGGGCGGAGTAGCAAAAGATGTTGCCTCTGCAGCATTGCGGCTTGCATCCCATAAACTTTCGGTAAAAACAAAGTTTGTTGAAAAGGGGAATATATGAAGATAAAAGAGAAGAAACAGCTAAGAGGAAAATCAATAAAAGAACTGCAGACAATATTAGCCCAAGCAAGAGATGAGGTAAAAGCATTATTGTTTGAGCATAATCGGGGGAAATTAAAAAATACTGGCAGTCTTTTGCATAAGAAGAAAGATATTGCTAGAATATACAGTATTTTAGGAGAAAAGAAACTGGTAGAAGAAAACATATGAAAACATTAAAAGGAATAGTTTTATCAACAAAAATGGATAAAACAGCAGTAATTATTGTTGAACAGATAAAAACACATCGGCTTTACAAGAAGCGGCTTGTGCGGCATAAAAAATACAAAGTAGAGATAGAGAGTTTTTTAGTAAAGGCAGGAGATGTGGTTAAAGTAGTTGAGACAAAACCATTGTCAAAAGATAAATATTTTAAAGTAGTAGAGGTATTAAAGTAACATGATTCAACAAAGGACAGTTTTAAATGTAGCAGATAACAGCGGCGCAAAGTCGCTGGTGGTAATTCATATTTTTGGCGGTTCGAAACGCAAATATGGATATCTTGGCGATGTGTTAAATTGTGTTGTAAAGCAAGCAAGTCCCACAGGGCAGGTAAAAGATAGCGAGTTGGTTAAAGCAGTTGTTGTGAGAACGAGAAAGGAATATAAAAGACAGGATGGTTCATATATTCGTTTTTCTGACAATGCTGCTGTTATTATTGACAACGCCAAAGATAAAAATCCCAAAGGCACACGCATTTTTGGGCCAATTGCTCGGGAAGTAAAAAATAAAGGTTTTGCAAAAATTGCCAGCATGGCGATAGAAGTTTTATAAAACTTATGAAGCTAAAAAAGGGAGACGAGGTAAAAGTGGTTGCAGGGAAAGATAAAGGAAAAACAGGAAAAGTGGAGAAAGTTTTTCCAGATGAGCAAAAGGTGCTTATTGTAGGGATAAACGAATATAAAAGACACATAAAAGGGCAAGCTAATATGCGAAAATCAGAGATTGTTACTATTGCAAAGCCGCTTTTTTTTGCAAACGTAGCACTTATTTGTTCTAAATGTCATTTAGCAACAAGAGCAGGTTATCAAATTTTAGATAATAAAAAAGAGAGAATATGTAAAAAATGTAAACAAACGATATGAGTCAGACTCAAAACGAATTACAGCAAAAACTAAATATAAAAAATGTGATGGCAGTGCCAAAGATTTCTAAAATTGTTGTCAACATGGGCGTAAAAGACGTAGTACAGGATAAAAAAAATATCGAAAGAGCAGCGGTAATTCTATCGCAAATTACTGGGCAAAAGCCCAAAATCACATCGGCCAAAAAATCTATTGCAACTTTTAAGCTAAGAGAAGGAGATCAAATAGGGGTTATGGTAACATTGCGAGGAAAACGAATGCATGATTTTTTTACAAAACTTACTAGTATTGTTTTACCCCGACTTAGAGATTTTCGAGGTGTTTCAAAAAAGCAATTTGATGGGCATGGCAATTATACATTGGGGTTTTCCGAGCACACGGTATTTCCAGAAATTGATCCTGGAAAGGTAGAAAAGGTTTTTGGTTTTGAAGTTGTTATTGTGACAACAGCCAGAGACAATAAAGAAGGACTTGCATTGCTTGAAATGCTTGGCATGCCCTTTATGAAAAGCGTCTAGTTTTTTCAACTGAACGCTAAAAATTATGGCAAAGAAATCTAATATTGTTAAATTTAAAAAAAAGCAAAAGTTTGCTGTTCGTCAGAAAAACAGATGTAACATTTGTGGAAGAAATAGGGCTTACATGCGACGGTTTGGTTTATGTCGTTTGTGTTTTCGGGAATTAGTCATGAAAGGAGAATTGCCAGGGGTAACAAAAGCAAGCTGGTAAAATAATATGAATTATCAAATTGGAGATTTTGTTATAAGGTTAAAAAATGTATGTCTGGCAAGGCGAAAAACTGTTGAGCTTCCTTATTCTAAGCTTAATAAAGGGGTGGGTGAAATTTTAGTAAAAAATGGTTTTCTTGGGTCTATTGCCGAGGAAGAGAGAGACGGAAAAAAGGTTCTTACAGCGACAATAAAATATGAGAAGAGAAAACCTATGATAACGGATGTGCTTTTGGCATCAAAGCCATCGCTACGTATCTATATAAAAGCAAAAAATGTAGAAAAGAAAAAGGGAAAGCTTGGTATAGAAATTATTTCAACAAGCGCTGGCGTAATGACTATGAGGCAAGCAAAAAAACAAGGGATTGGGGGAGAGTTGCTTTTTAGAATTTGGTAAAGCATTTTATATTAAATATGTCTAAAATAGGAAAAATACCAGTTATAATTAAAGAAGGAGTAACAGTTTCCATTAATAATGGAGAGGTTGTTGTTAGCGGTCCAAAGGGAACATTAGTTTATAAAATTCCATCAAGTATTGATGTAAAGACAGAAGAAGGGAGAATTTTTGTTACACCTCAGAAAGAATTGCAAGATACCGTAAGGGCCGTATATGGTCTAACGCGAGCAATCCTTGCAAACATGGTAAAAGGCGTATCTGAAGGTTTCCAAAAAAAACTTGAACTTACTGGTGTTGGATATAGGGCTTCGGTAATGGGCAAAGACCTTTCTGTTTCTGTTGGATTTTCTCATCCCGTAAAAATTGCAGCCCCAGAGGGCATACAATTTGCAGTTTTGGAAAATACAATTGTCATAACAGGCATAGATAAAGTTCTTGTTGGAAATACGGCAGCATCAATTAGAGCTATTCGTCCTCCAGAACCATATAAAGGAAAAGGGATAAAATATGCAGGTGAGAAAATAAGAAGAAAGGCAGGTAAAGCTGCAAAAGCAGTAGGGAGTAAGTAGCATGAATAATAAAAACCAAAAATTACGCAGAAGAAAAAGAGTAAGGGCAAGAGTAAAAGGCAGCAAAGAAATGCCAAGATTGTCTGTTTTTCGATCAAATCGATATTTCTACGGACAATTAATTAATGATGAAAAGGCTGCTACAATTGTAGGGGTATCAGAAAAAGAGCTTGAAAACAAAAAGGCGGAAAAAACAGAAAGAGCAAAAAAATTGGGACAGCTTATGGCAAAAAAAGCAATCGGTGAAAAGATAAAAAAAGTGGTTTTTGACAAAGGAAGCAATAAATATCATGGAAGAGTAAAAGCATTTGCCGATGGAGCAAGAGAAGGAGGATTGGTATTTTGATGGAAAGGGAGTTTGAGGAGAAAATAGTCCAAATTAACAGAGTTTCAAAAAAGACCAAAGGAGGTAACAAAGTTGGCTTCTCTGTTTTAGTGGTTGTGGGAGATAAAAAAGGAAAAGTAGGGGTTGGTCTTGGAAAAGCGGGAGATGTTTCTTCATCAATTAAAAAAGGTATTGAAATTGCCAAAAAACACATGCTTGTAGTACCAATTGTTAATGACACCATACCACTTGAAGTTAGAGTAAAGGTGGGAGCAGCCAGAATTATGTTAAAACCAGCGCCACGCGGTAGCGGCGTTATTGCAGGAGGAGCTGTTAGAAGCGTTGTTGAAGCAGCAGGAATTCATAACATTTCATCAAAAGTTTTGGGAACAAAAAATCAGGCATCAAATGTGTATGCAACGCTTGCGGCTTTGCGCAGCATAGCAGATCAATATAAGGCAAAGGAGAAATAATATGAAAGTTTCGTTAAGCACACTGCCAAGAATAACTGTTAAGGAAAAAAAGCGGTTGGGTCTTGGACATGGTTCGGGTCGTGGCAAAACTGCGGGCAGGGGGACAAAGGGTCAAAAAGCAAGAAACAAAGTTCCGATATATTTTGAAGGCGGAGCAGTTTCGCTTATTAAGCGTCTTCCATTTATGCGCGGAAAAGGCAGAAATAAAGTATTTAAGAAGAAGCCAATAATTGTTAATCTTAAAGTACTTAACCTTTTACCTAAAGGAAGTATAGTAAATATAGAGACGTTAATTAAGCATAGAATTGTTGACGCACAAGATGGAAAAGTATACGGTGTAAAAATTCTTGGAGACGGCGAACTTGCTAATTTATTAACAGTCGCTCTGCCAGTATCAAAAAGCGCTAGGCAGAAAATAGAAAAAGCAGGCGGAAAAGTATTAGTATAATGAAGAATATCCTGTCTATCTTCAAAAATAGCATAAAAACAGAAGAGGTGCGAAGAAAAATTCTTTTTACCATAGGAGTTTTTGTAGTTTTTAGAATTTTTGCTTATATTCCAGTTTCTGGTGTCAATCTTGTTAGTCTTAAAGCGCTTTTTTCCCAGAATCAATTCTTAGGACTTTTAGATATATTCTCTGGCGGAACATTAGCAAACTTTTCGGTGATGGCTTTAGGACTTAATCCGTATATTAACGCCTCAATTATTTTTCAGCTTTGCACATTTGTTTTTCCAAAACTTGAAGAGTTGGCTAAAGAAGGAGAGAGCGGCCGCCAAAAAATAAATCAATACACCAGATTTTTAACAGTTCCGCTGGCTATTTTGCAGGCCATTGGTATGTATGCGCTTTTGCGTAATCAGGGCATTATTTCTGTTCTTTCTCCTCTTTATCTGGTATCGTTTATTGCCACCATGACTGCAGGCACAATGCTTCTTGTATGGCTGGGTGAGCTTATTACAGAAAAAGGGATTGGAAACGGTATTTCAATTCTTATTTTTGCCGGCATCGTGGGAAGATTACCGGTAGTTATTGGTCAAACATTACAAACAGTTACTAACGAAAACATTCTAAATACAATCCTTTTTTTAGGGGTAGGCATTGGTGTTGTGGCAGGCGTTATTTTTATGAATGAAGCGGTGCGACAAATAACAGTATATTATGCAAAACGAGTCAGAGGCAACAAAGTGTATGGTGGGCAAACAACCCATTTGCCTCTGCGGTTAAATCAGGCAGGTGTCATTCCAATTATTTTTGCGGTCTCTCTGGTTTTATTACCGTCTCTTATTGGTAATTATTTATCGGCCTCAAAAAATAGTGCTATTCATAATATTGCCACCGCTCTTTCTTCTTTATTTAATCCAACCAGCATCTTTTACAATGTTATTTATTTTTTGCTTATTGTTGGTTTTACGTATTTTTACACAGCGATTGTATTCAACCCCAAAAAAATAGCAGAAGAGATACAAAAGTACGGCGGATTTATTCCGGGTGTTAGACCTGGCACCCCAACAGCGCAGTATCTTAATTATGTTCTCACAAGAATTACTCTTGCAGGCGCTGTTTTTTTAGGGGTTATTGCAATTCTGCCAACGCTTGGTCGGGCTACCAGTGGAGTTCAAACACTATTTTTAGGTGGCACTGGACTGTTGATTGTGGTGTCTGTTGTTCTAGAAACAGTGCGGGCAATCGAGTCGCAGCTGGTAATGCGTAATTACGAGCGATTTGTTCAGTAATACTTTATGAGGATAGTGCTTATTGGTATTCAGGGTTCGGGTAAATCAACGCAGGGAGATTTGTTGTCCAAAAAATTTAGCATTCCATTTTTTTCTTCTGGAGATATTTTTCGAACATTAGCTAAAGAAGAAACGGATTTAGGAAAATATATTAAAGAGGTTATGAATTCTGGGCTTTTAATTCCAGATGATAAGACGATTGCCATTATAACCGAGTATTTAAGTCGTCCAGAATATAAAAATGGCTATATTTTAGACGGTTTTCCTAGAACTATTATTCAGGCAGAGCAATTTAAAAATGGCGTTGATTTTACAATTTATTTAAAAGTTTCTGATGAAGAAGCGTTACACAGAATTAGCTTAAGAAAGTCAGCTAGACAAGATGAGACAACTTCAGCAATCCGTAAAAGAATTGAGCTTTTTCATACGCATACAGAGCCATTATTAGATTTTTACAGAAAAGATAATAAGTTAATTGAAATAGATGGCGAGCAGGATATTGAGGCAATCCACAAGCAAATTCTTGCTTCTTTGGGGGTAGCATGAGCAAAAAACAAATTTTTGCTCTGGTTGGTATGCCAGGTTCTGGCAAAAGCGAAGTTGTTTTATATCTTCAAAAAAAAGGTCTTCCGGTGCTGCGGTTTGGGGATTTAACAGAAAAGGTATTACAAGAACAAAATCTTACGATTACTCCGGAAAATGAGAAAAAAGTTAGAGAAGGTCTGCGAGCGGAATTTGGTATGGCTGTCTATGCCGAAAAATCAAAAGCAAAAATTGATGAGCTTTTTGCGTCATATGATACTGTTGTAATTGATGGACTATATTCGTGGGAAGAGTACTTATTTTTAAAAAAGTCTTTTCCAAAATTAATACTTATTTATATTTTTACCCGACCAAGCGTTCGATATCAAAGGCTTGCCAAAAGAAAAATTAGGCCCCTCACTGAAGAACAGGTAAAGATGCGAGATGTTTTGGAAATTGAAAAACTTAACAAAGGCGGTCCGATTGCTATTGCGGATTTTGTGATAGATAACTCGGAAGAAAATATTGATGAGCTACATAAGAATATAGATAAAATTTTATGATAAATATAAAAACAGACAAAGAAATAGAGAGCATGGTAAAAGGCGGCAAGATTTTGGTTGATGTTCTGTCTGCGGTGTTACGTTATGCCAAGCAGGGTGTTTCTGAACTCGAGCTTGACGCAATGGCTGAAAAGCTGATTAGGGAAAAAGGCGCAGAGCCTGGGTTTAAGAAAATCAAAGGATATAATCATACAATTTGTATTTCAACTAACGATGTGGTTGTTCATGGCGTGCCAACTTCTTACAAATTAAAAGAAGGAGATATTGTCGGAATTGATTGCGGAGTATTTTATAAAGGATTTCATACTGACGCTGCACATACAATACAAGTTAAAAATTCGGAAGGAGTTAATAAATTTTTAAAGACCGGAGAGCAAGCGCTTTGGGAGGCGATTAAGCAGGCAAAACCTGGAAACAGGATTGGACATATTAGTAAGACTATTCAAGATATTATCGAGGGAGCAGGGTATTCGGTTGTCAGAAGTTTGATTGGTCATGGGGTGGGAAGACAGCTGCATGAAGAACCAGAAGTTCCAGGTTTTCTTAATAGAAAAATAGAAAAAACTCCGCTTTTGGTTGAAGGTATGACAATTGCAGTTGAGGTTATTTATAACATGGGTAAAAAAGAAGTTAAATATGGAAACAAAGACGGCTGGACTATTTCTACAGCAGATGGAAGCATCTCCGGCCTTTTCGAACGGACAATTGCTCTTATCAAAGATGGAAATATATTAATCACAAAATAGGTTTGCTCTTTATAGGCTGGTTTGTTATAATAGTTAGACAAGCGTCTAGTTCAAGGACTGCCACATGGCAAACTAACCGCTAGTCGGTTAGTAACTAAACGCTTATATTTATGGCTCATCAGGGATCATACGAAGTAGAAGGTGTTGTTAAAGAATCATTGCCTAATACCTTATTTCGTGTTGAAACCTCGGATGGGCAGATTATTTTGTGTCATTTATCCGGTAAGATGAGAATGCATTTTATTAAAATTTTGCCAGGAGATAAGGTTAAAGTGGAAATGACGCCGTACGACAAGTCGAAGGGAAGAATTACCTATAGAGGAAAATAACATGAAAGTACAAGCAAGTGTTAAAAAACGATGTGTAAAATGCAAAATTATTAAGCGAAAAGGTGTAATTCGTGTGGTTTGCGAAAATCCAAGACACAAACAAAGACAGGGATAGTTTATGAGAATTTCGGGAGTAAATATTCCAGATCAAAAAAGAGTAGATATTGCTTTGACATATATTTATGGCATTGGAAGAAGCAACGTGAATGATGTATTAAAAAATGCAGAAGTTGACGCGGCAAAACGCATAAAAACACTTTCCGAGGAGGAGCAAAAAAGAATTCAAAAAGCACTTGAAACATATAAGGTGGAAGGAGATTTACGAGCAGAAATAACAGCAAGTATAAAGAGATTAAAAGAGATTGGTAGTTATAGAGGCATGCGGCATTCTCGCAATTTACCAGTACGAGGTCAAAGAACTCGTTCAAATGCTCGTACAAAACGAGGAAAGAGGGTAACAATTGGCGCAATTAAAAAAGAAATGGCTGCAAAACTTGGTATTGATACAAAAACAGAGAGCGCGCCAAAACCAGCCGCAGGAGGAAAAAAATAGCTTATGGCAGAAAAAGCAATAAAAAAAGAAGCAGTAAAGCCTGCAAAAAGAAAAAAAACTAATGTTAAAATATCCCAGAAGGGAAAGGTGTATATTATTGCCACATTTAACAATACGCTTGTTACGATAACAAATGATAAGGGAGATACTGTGTCATGGGGGTCAGCTGGCGCAGCAGGATTTAAAGGTACAAGAAAATCTACTCCTTACGCGGCAACTGTGGCAATGGAACAAGCAGCTAAAAAGGCTTTGGCTTTAGGTATTCAATCGGTTGATGTATCTGTAAAAGGACCAGGCGCCGGGAGAGATTCCGCTTTGCGGGCAATTAAATCAGCGGGGATTTCGATATCTTCAATTGCGGATATTACACCTATCCCCCATAATGGGCCAAGGGCAAAAAAGAAAAGAAGAGTATAAAAATTATGGCACGATATACAGGACCAAAACATAAATTAGCTAGAAGACATGGAGTAAATATTCTTGATAAGGAATCTAAATCTCTTACTAGAAGATTAACTGTTCTTCCTGGTATCCATGGAAAAAAGAGAAAAAGAGCCCTGTCCGAATTTGGTCAGCAGTTAAAAGAAAAACAAAAGGCAAAAACCATGTATGGTATTTTAGAAAAGCAGTTTAAAAATCTTGTTGATAAATTGCAAAAGAAAAAGGGTGAAACAGGAGAACTTTTAATATCTCTTTTGGAAACAAGACTTGATAATATCGTTTATCGCTTGGGTTTTACAAAATCAAGATTTCAAGCAAGACAGTTTGTTGCGCATGGCCATATTTTGGTAAATGGTAAGAAAATGACAATTCCGTCCTATCAGGTTAAAGAAAAAGATATTATAGAATTATCTCCCAAATTGCAGAAAAACCCTAATGTTTTAGAGCTCTTAAAAGAGGAAAGACCGATACTTTCGTATCTAGCAAGAGAAGCAATTTCTGGAAAGCTGTTGCGTATGCCGGGAAAGGCAGATGTGCAGGTTCCTTTTGATACACAGCTGATTATTGAATATTATTCAAGATAGTGTTATAATACTTTTTTGAACTTATTTATGGATCCGGTATTTAAAGTAAAAGAAGAAAAACATACAGATGAGTACGGCGAGTTTGTTATCGAACCGCTAGAGCCAGGATATGGTCATACGGTTGGAAATGCGTTGCGCCGAGTGCTTTTAACATCTATTCCAGGAGCTGCAATAACCTCTGTTAAAATTTCTGGTGTGAAACATAGATTTTCTACACTTTCTGGACTTAAAGAAAACATTGTTGATTTGCTTCTTAATCTTAAAGGTGTAAGTTTCCATTTTTCCGACGCAAAAACCAGCGCCACGATTAGAATCTCTGAAAAAGGCCCCAAAACCATTACGGCAAGAGATATTGTTGTCAGTGATGGCGTTGAAATTGTTAATAAAGATCATTATTTGGGTTCGTTAGCAGATAAAAAAGCAAAACTAGATATGGAAATGACTGTTGAAAAAGGACAAGGATACATGGTTGTAGAAGATCGAAAAGTATCTGAAGTAGGAGTTATTACCACAGATGCCATATTTACTCCTGTAAGAAGAGTTAGCTATAATGTATCTGCAACACGTGTTGGCAGACAAACAAATCTTGATAAACTGACCATATCCATTTGGACAAACGGCACAATTACTCCCCGCGAGGCTCTTCGCCAAGCCGCTAAAGTTTTAGGGTCGTTTTTTATGCAAGTATACGAACCAAAATCCGCATCGCTTCCATCAGATGGCATAGCAATAAGTCCAAGCATTTCTGAAGATTTGCTTAAGCTTACCATTGATGAACTCGATTTACCAACCCGTATTTACAATAGTTTACGAAATGGTAGCATAGAAACACTTGGGCAACTTTTGGGAACATCAAAAAGAGACCTTATGACTATGAGAAATATGGGAAACAAATCTATTAGTATTATCGAGGATAAATTGCGAGAAAAAGGAATATCATTGGGAGTGTAAGACACGAATAGACACGAATGTTTTTTGAGCGGAAATTGAGTATTCGTGTTTATTCGTTTTTTTATGAGAAAGAAAGTATTTGGCAGAAAATTGAAAAGAGATAAAAACGAAAGAAAGGCTCTTTTTAAGAGTCTTATGTCGGCGTTGGTTTTATATGGGCATATTAAAACAACAATTGCTAAAGCAAAGGCAATAAAAGGAACAATTGAAAAGCTTGTAACGAAGACAAACAAAAGTAACAAAGAACTTGCATACAGGTTTTTAAATTATTACTTATCTAGCGCGACAATCAGTAAATTTGTTAATGAAGTTGCTCCTCGTTTTACAGATAGATCAGGTGGATATACCAGAATAATAAAAATTGGCAATAGGCTTAAAGATAATTCCAAAATGGCACTTATGGAATGGACGGAAAAAAACTCAAAACCAGACGAAAAAGAAACAAAAGAAAACGAAGAAAAAGCGGAGATCAAAAAAGAAAAAAAGCCAAGAAAGAAAGAAACGAAAAAAACAATAAAATGAAAACACAGACAAAATCAACAAAAGCAGCGGATATAAAGCGATCTTGGTATCTTGTTGATGTTGGAGAAAAAATACTGGGTAGATCAGCAACAGAAATTGCGCTGCTTCTTATGGGAAAGAAAAAACCATATTTTGTTAGGCATTTAGACTGTGGCGATTACGTTGTGGTTGTAAACGCAAAAGAGGTAAAAGTTACTGGCAACAAGGAATTAAAAAAGATTTATTATAGATATTCTGGTTACCCAGGTGGATTAAGCTCTAGAAAATTAGAAGAAGTACGCGCTCAAAAACCGGAGGAAATTATTATTCATGCAGTAAAAGGCATGTTACCTCAAAATAGATTGCGTGATAGAATGTTAAAACGCTTATTTGTTTTTGCAGGGGCAGAACATACATATCAAGATAAATTTAGAAACAGCGTATGGTAAAACAAGTAAAAGTAGAAGAAACACAAACAAAGAATAAACCTATAAAAAAGGATTATATTCATGCTGTGGGAAGACGCAGAGAAGCAGTCGCCCGAGTTCGTCTGTACCCAGAGATAAAAGACCCCATTGTATGGGGAGAAAAACAAGTTGAAAAAGGCATGATATTTATTAATGGAAAGGTAGCATCAGAGTATTTTCCGTCTAGTATTGCTAAGATGCGATATGAACAGCCATTGCGCATAGCAAATTTATTGGGTAAATTTACTGTTACTGTTGTAGTAGTAGGAGGGGGAAAAAGTGGCCAGCTTGAGGCTTTAGTTCATGGTCTCTCAAGAGCAATTGTGACATACGATAAAGAAAAATTTCGTCCTCTTCTTAAGAAAAAAGGTTTGTTAACTCGCGACCAAAGAGCAAAAGAGCGACGAAAAGTTGGTATGGGTGGAAAAGCAAGACGCAAGAAACAATCACCAAAACGATAAAAGTCAGGGTGGGCAGATTTGAACTGCCGACTTCTGGACCCCCAGCCCAGCGTTCTACCAACTGAACTACACCCTGTTTACCACTTGCATTTTATCATATTGTTGTTACAATGAGAACCAATTATGGGAAGACTATCAGTACATAAAACATCTCCAAATGGACACACCGAAACTTCTCAAAAACTGGAAGCAGTTAGATTGGCCATGGAGCAAATCGAAAAACAATATGGTCGGGGGTCTATTATGCGTTTTGGCGAGGCAGCGCAAAAGTTTGATATTTCGGTTATTTCCACCGGTTGTCTTCCTTTAGACTTAGCGCTTGGTGTTGGCGGTGTGCCAAGGGGAAGAATTATAGAAATTTTTGGTCCAGAGGCATCGGGGAAAACAACTATTTGTTTATCTATTATTGCTCAAGCTCAAAAACATGGGGGTGTGGCGGCGTTTATTGATGCCGAACATGCCCTTGATCCGTTGTGGGCGCAGCGTTTGGGAGTAAAGCTGGACGAATTGCTTATTTCCCAACCTGATACCGGCGAGCAGGCTCTTGAGATTGCCGAAAGTCTTATCCGAAGCGGCGGCGTTGATGTGTTGGTTATAGATTCTGTAGCGGCATTAGTGCCCAGGGCCGAAATAGAGGGAGAAATGGGAGATTCGATGATGGGTCTTCAAGCAAGACTAATGTCTCAAGCGCTTCGAAAATTAACAGGAGTTATTTCTAAATCCAAAACTGTGTGTATTTTTACCAATCAATTGCGTCAAAAGATTGGGGTCATGTTTGGTAACCCCGAAACCACCACTGGCGGTTTGGCATTAAAGTTTTATTCATCAATTCGTATGGATGTTAGAAAAATCGAAACCATCAAAGACGGCGATAAAGTGGTTGGGTCGCGGCATCGGGTTAAGATTGTCAAAAATAAAGTATCCTCACCATTTCGGATTGCCGAGTTTGATGTTGGATCAGGCGGCATATCTCGAGAAGGCGGCATTTTGGATGTGGGGTTAGAAATGGGAGTGTTGCAAAAATCTGGCGCATTTTACCGCTATAACGATCAAATGATTGGTCAGGGAAAAATTGCCGTAGCGGAGTATTTAAAAGAAAATCAGGATGTGGCCAAAAAAATTGTGGCGGAAATTATGGATAAAAGTAAAGGCGTAACACCAGTGGCAGTGGGCATGGAAGAAGCCTCTGAATCAGAATAACTAGATGGATGAGTTTGAGAAGTATTATAATCACGCTCTTCGTTTTCTCTCCTTTCGTCCCCGCTCTGAAAAAGAGATTAGAGATAATCTAAAAAAGAAAAAAGTAGACCCTCTTGTTATAGAAAAAATTATTATCAAGCTTAAAGAGCAAAAATTTGTCAATGATAAAGATTTTGCCCGAATGTGGGTTGAAAGTAGGATGCGATTTAAACCTCGCAGTCAAAGATTTATTATTCTTGAATTGAAAAACAAGGGAATTGTTCAAGATATTATTGATAGTATAATTCAGAATAATGACTTGGAACAGGCGAAAAAATTGGTAGTAAAGAAGATAGAGAAATACCAAGAATTACCAAAAAACAAGCTCTACCAAAAATTAGGATCATTTTTGGCTCGACGTGGTTTTAGTTGGGAGACGATAAAAGAGTCCATTGACGAAGTCGTTAATAAAGAGGTATAATTTGTTTATGACAAAGAGGACGCCTGTAAAAACATCTTCTTTTGTAAAGTAATCCACGTTTAAAGCGGCTTCCTCTTATTGTCCAAAATATGTCTCAACAGCAAGATATTATTACGCTTGAAAAAAAGCTAATCGACAAAGAGGAAAAACTGGAGGTATTAAAACAAGAACTTCAAGATCTAAAAGAAGAGTATATTGAAAAGCTTGAAGACGCTGCGGGGTTAACTTCTGAAGAAGCAAAAAAAGCTTTACTTTCGGAAATCGAACAAAAAGAAACTCAAACTATTGCCCGTATTATTAAAGAGCGTGAAGAAGAAGCAAGACTTACCGCAGATAAAAAAGCCCAGGAAATTTTGGTTGATAGCATGCGCCACGGCGCTCTTGATTATATTGCCGAATATACAGTTTCGGTGGTTAAGGTTGAAGAAGAAGATGTAAAAGGAAGAATTATTGGCAAAGAAGGCCGCAATATTCGGGCCTTTGAGCAGGCGACAGGCGTGGATGTTAATTTAGATGAAGAAGGAATTATTAAACTTTCTTCATTTGATCAGGTTCGCCGTGAAATTGCCAGACGGGCTTTAGAAAAACTGGTTAAAGATACTAGAATTCAGCCATTTAGAATTGAGGAAATTGTTGAGCAATCTAAAAAAGAAGTCGAAAAAATTATGCTTGAAGAAGGCGAAAAACTTTCTCACGAAGCAGGGGTATATAATCTATCTGTTGAACTTCTTTCTGTTTTGGGCAGATTCAAATTCCGCACCTCCTACGGGCAAAATCTGGTCGTGCATACGCTTGAGGAAACAAAAATTGGTATACATATCGCTCAAGAAGTTGGCGCGGATGCAAATATTGTAAGACTTGGATGTCTTTTCCACGATATTGGTAAAGTTGTTAAAGGTGAAGGTAGCCATGTTAAATTAGGAGTTGATCTGTTAAAGCGTTTTAACGTGCCAGAAGCGGTTGTTAATTGTGTGGCAGAGCATCATGAGGATAAGCCGTTTTCATCGCTGGAGTCGGTAATTGTACATATTGCAGATGCTATTTCCGGCGCCAGGCCGGGCGCTCGATATGAGGATTACGAAAATTATGTCAAACGGCTTTCCGATATGGAAAATATTGCCAAAAGAT
The DNA here is from genome assembly GCA_016432345.1 of Candidatus Levyibacteriota bacterium. Classification (GTDB taxonomy): domain Bacteria; phylum Patescibacteriota; class Microgenomatia; order Levybacterales; family UBA12049. The sequence goes on from CP066685.1 coordinate 241,590, forward strand.
ACGAAGGCGTTGAAGACGCCTATGCATTTGAAGCAGGACGAGAACTTCGGGTAATTATTAATCCCGGCAAACTCGATGATGCGCAGACAGTGTTGATTGCTAATAAAATTAGGGAAGAAGCAACCAAGTCCTTAGCAGTGCCAGGAGAAATAAAAGTAACAGCCATTCGTGAATTCCGCGCTGTTTCTCCCGAACAATCTGCTGTTTAGCATTTACCATCTTGACAAAGTGTTTGTTTTCATTGTATTGTTGAGCTAAATTAATCTGCATGTATTTTTAATCTTCTGCCCGGAGGGGGGTGAAGAAGTTGACAAAAAAAGACTTAATAGAATTAGTAGCAAAAAAAGCAAATCTTACCAATAAGGCCGCGCGAGATTCTGTAGCTGCTTTTTTAAATGCAATTCGTGATTCATTAAAACGCGGAGAAAAAGTGGTCATAACAGGATTTGGCACATTTTCGGTGAGAAACCGCGCGACTCGGCCAGGACGAAATCCTAAAACTGGAGAAAAAATAACCATCCAAGCTCGAAAAGCTCCTGGATTCACACCAGGAAAAACACTTAAAAAAGTGGTAAGATAAATTCACACAATATAAAAAGAAGCTTCCTAAGTTAATTAGGTGGCTTCTTTTGGTATAATTAAATCAGCGTTTAGTTAATAGCGTCTAGCGTTTAGTTTTTTTCGTAACTATACGCTAATTTGCTAGACGCTAAACGCTTTTATGATTATTTCTGTTTCTCATCTTTCAAAATATTATCAGGTTTATAAAAAAGAACCTGGATTATGGAGGTCTGTTTCTTCTTTTTTTGCCAGAAAATACGAAACAATAAAAGCAGTAGAAGATATATCATTTTCTATTACCGAAGGAGAGTTAGTTGGTTTTATTGGTCCAAACGGCGCTGGTAAAACAACCACGCTTAAATGTTTGTCCGGGCTTTTGTATCCAACACATGGAAGTATATCGGTTTTAGGATTTACACCCTACGAGAGAAAATATGCCTATCTTAAACAAATGTCCCTAGTTATGGGACAGAAGAATCAGTTGTGGTGGGATTTGCCAGTGATTGAAAGTATTGAGTTGTATAAAGAAATCTACAATGTTTCTGATAATGAATATAAAAAATCACTTTTGGAATTAACAGAACTTTTGGAAGTTAAAGATTTGCTGCGAGTGCAAGTAAAAAAATTATCGCTGGGGGAGCGAATGAAATGTGAACTTTTGGCAGCGCTTATTCATCGGCCAAAAGTTTTATTTTTGGACGAACCAACAATTGGTTTAGACGTTGTTATGCAAAAAAAATTGCGGGAGTTTATTAAAGAATATAACAAGCGATATAAAGCAACAATTATGCTAACCAGTCATTACATGAGAGATGTAGAGGCATTGTGTAAGCGAGTAATAATTATTAATCATGGGAAAATGCTATACGATGGAGAGCTTTTAGAACTTATTAAAAAACATGCTCCATATAAATTGATTAAAGTTATTTTAAAAGAATCAATTAACATTAAGAGAATAGAGCAATTGGGAGAAGTATTACATTTTTCTTATCCGGAATTTATTTTACGGGTAGATCATAAAAAAATGGGGCAAGCTGCCACCAAAATTTTGGAAGAATTTCCGGTAGAGGATGTAACGATAGAAGATCCAGATATGGAGTATGTTATTAGGGGCATGTTTACAAAATAAAATGAGAAAATATTTTTTAGTTATCACAAATACATGGAACGAAATACTGACTTATCGGCTTAGTTTTATTTTATGGAGACTGCGGACAGTTTTACAGCTTTTAACAATATACTTTCTTTGGTCATCTTTAATACCGCATCAAAAAACACTTTTTGGCTACTCGCAGTCGCTAATGCTTACCTATGTTATTGGGACTTCATTTATTAGCTCGATTGTTCTTTCGACCAGAACTCACGAAATTGGAGAAAATATAAACAGCGGAAATTTATCTGCCTTTTTGGCAAGACCAATCGGATATTTTGGTTATTGGTTTGCGCGGGATATGGGAGATAAATTAGGAAATATTACGTTTTCTCTTATTGAGCTAGCTTTTTTATTTTTTCTTATTAATCCTCCTTTATTTTTCCAAACAGATGTTATATATTTGTTATTTTTTATTACCACTATTTTTTTAGGGATTATATTACATTTTTGCATTGGATCGCTTCTTGGTATGATCGGTTTTTGGAGTCCCGAAGTATGGGCGCCAAGATTTATTTTTTTTATCTTAATTGGTTTTTTTGCCGGTTCTTTATTTCCTTTAGATATATTTCCAAAACCAATATTTAATTTATTGCAATTTATGCCATTTTCTTACCTATTGTTTTTCCCATTAAAAATATATCTTGGTCAATTATCTGTGCCGCAAATAATGCAAGGAATAAGTATTTCGCTTGTATGGATTATTTTTTTGTCTGGTTGTCTTTATTTTGTTTGGAGAAAAGGACTTAAAATGTATACGGCATATGGAAATTAAAAGATATTTTAGATTGTGGTTATTATTTACCCGCTTAACTACAATGGTAGCGTTTCAATCTCGGTTTGGGGCGATCGTATTTTTATTTGGTAAACTTTTGCGTTTTTTATTTTTTTTATTGTTTATTGTTGTTTTGGTGTCTAAAACACAAACACTGGTTGGTTATTCTATTTGGCAAATTGTTTTTTTCTTTGCCACATTTAACTTGATTGACACAATACCACAGCTTCTTTGGCGAGAAGTGTACAGATTTAGGAGTTATGTGGTAAGTGGATTTTTTGATTATATTATTACCAAGCCAATTTCACCTCTTTTTCGAAGTCTTTTTGGCGGAAGTGATATACTTGATATCGTCATGCTTATTATTTCTTTTATTTTTATTTTTTTCTCCGCAGCAAAGTTAGAAATACTTACTCTTATGGGAATAATTAGTTTTTGCGCGCTTGTTTTAAATGCGATGGTTATATCGCTTGCATTGCATATTTTTGTACTTTCAATTGGTATTCTGACAACAGAAATTGATAATGCTATTATGTTGTATCGGGACTTAACGCAAATGGGGCGGTTGCCAATTGATGTATATGCACAACCCCTAAGAGGGTTTTTGACATTTATTATACCGGTTGGAATTATGATTACCTTTCCGGCAAAAGCTATCATGGGTTTGTTATCTTGGCAGATGTTGATTTTTTCTTTTGCAGCTGGTTTGACATTTTTTATTTTGAGTCTTTTTTGCTGGAATTTTGCTCTTAAACACTATGCAAGCGTTAGTAGTTAAACTTGCTATAATAGAGTTATGACTATCAGGTTACGTACGGCATTTTTTATTGTTTTAGGTATTTTACTGTTGTGGTTTTTGTATCTGGAGAGAGAAATTCTTACTCCCTTTGTTTTAGCGGGCATTTTTGCTTATGTTTTTAATCCAATTGTTAACTTTCTTTCTCATAAAATACGACTGCCAAGAATTTTGTCTATTATTATTATTTATGCCATTATTATTGGCTGCATTGTTACAATTGCGATTGCCTTAACAAGCCGAGTATTAGAAGAATCTTCGCAGTTAACAGGTTATGTGCACGATGTAACCATACAAATTGAAGAGCAAATCAAGACCCTTCCTGATTGGATTGCGCCTGCAGCAAAAGATGCGCTTATTTCTATTCGAAAATCAATGCTTTTTTCTCCAGAATACCTGCTTACTCTTTTCCCTCAAGCCATATCCAGAATTGTTAGTTTTATTCTGTTTCTTTTTTCCGGATTCTTTTTCTTAAAAGAAGGCGCGGGTATGTTTGAAAAGGCATTAACTTTTGTTCCTAACGATTACAAAATCGAGGTAGAAATACTTTTTCGAAGAATAAATGCAGTCCTTAACGGGTATTTACGCGGACAAATTTTTATGGTGTTTTTGGTTTCTTTAATATTGTTTATTGCGCTTTCTGTTTTGGGTGTTAAGTTTGCCCTTATTTTGGCCATATTCTCGGGCATTGCCGAAATTGTGCCGATTGTTGGCCCAATTGTCGCAACATCAATAGCGGCGCTTATTACTTTTTTTAGCGGGACAGGGAATTTTGCATTTTCTCCATTACAGGGAGCAATTGTTGTGGTTATTGTCTATACTGTTACCAGGCAATTGCAGGATTATTTTGTTATACCCTATATTTTAGGAAGAATAACAAAATTACACCCTTTGGTTATTTTATTTTCTGTTCTTGCGGGAGAACATTTGATAGGGCCGCTTGGTCTTATACTTGCGGTTCCAATCGCAGCCACACTTAAAATACTGCTTGAGTATTCTATAGATAAGGTAAACGACCGAGCGAGTATTAAAAAATCCTAGGAAGTGAGTAAGCCAGATTTTGTTTTTATCGCAATCTATCTATGCCCTCAAACTTTGATGCTCCCGTAAAGCAGGTAATAACGCACCATTCGGAGGTTGCAGCAGGTAGGATTGCCCGTTTCACTCCCACTCGTCTCTGTTGCTCTCAAGTTTTGTTAGTTCAAAACCTGCTCTACACTCCAACACGTGGGTAAAAAGTGTAGAGACCGGCTATTGCTAGCCAGAGCTTACGCCCTGTCCCCGGCTTTACACCTGTCTGGACTTTCCTGTGTATTCATGAATCTGAACACACTAGCGATTCTTCTTCCTAGGATTAACTAATTATAGCACATGACAGAGCATTTTGTATTCGCAGTTTTGGCAGAAGATTGATTTACTGCAGGCAAAGCTGCTTGTTTCTATTTCTTCTAATTTGGTAAAAATAAGTTCTTTTGCTTTTTCTAAATCTTCACGAGTCCTTTGTGTTGTTATTTTTTTTCCTTCTTCAATATAATCGAGTGTCAACAGCACATCTTCTGGATTTCTGTTAAATAGCGCATCGTTAACATTCATGGCAGCTAAGGCATACATGGTTAATTGCAGATTGGCAGCAAGATCGTTTTCTTTTGGCATATTACTGCCGGTTTTGTAATCGATAATTTCAATTTTATTTCCTTCAATTTTGTCAACTCTGTCTATTCTTCCGCCAATCTTAATAACTCTTTTTCGATTTAAATCTTTTAGAAAAAACTGAAAAGAAACCTCAACGCCAAGTGGAGATATGTTGGTTGTTGGATTATTTTCTAAGTAATTTGTAAGAACATATTTTGCTTTTTCAAATGCTTTATTGTGGTGTTGTTTATTTGCATACCCTTCATTAATCCAGTGTTTTTCTAAAAACCCAATAATTTCTTTTTTGTCCGGTTTTCTTCCCTGAATTAATTCTTGATAAAAATCTCTTAGCGCTGAGTGAATACTTGTGCCAAAGCTTAACGCCGCCGTTGGTTCTGATGGAATTTTTAAAATATATCTTAATTTGTAATGTAAAGGACATATATCAAAACACTGCAGTTGCGAGAAAGAGAGATAAGTTATAGGGATAACATCAAGACTTTTAATTTTTGCTGTTTCTTTTTGACTTGTTTTTTCTGCCCATTCTAACAATGATTCTTGAACAGCAGTTTTTTCTAATTTTACTTTTGCAAGTTTTTTTACAACATACGATTCTCCGAGTGTTTCATAAACGAATGGAGAAATCTTCCGTTCGCGTTTTCCTTCGCCATAGTATTTTGCGCCAGTTAAAAAAAGGATGTCTTGGGCCCTGGTCATGCCAACATAAAAAAGCCGTCGTTCTTCTTGAAGGTGATAATCTCCCACAGGTAAGATTTCTTTTATGAGTTCTTGAGGAATGGGAATCTGCTCTTTACGTTCTCTTGTTGGGAAGCGTTGGTTTACCAGATTTACTAAAAAAACAATTGGAAACTCAAGACCCTTACTGGAATGGATAGTTAAAATGTTTACTGCATTGTTATCTGCCCAGTCGGTATTAGAAGATAGCGGACTCTCCCCCATTTGCATAGAAAGATCAATCCAATCAATAACTGCAAATACGCTTGCGTCTTCGTGTTCGACCTCGTACGTTTTTAGCTTATCAAAAAATTTGGCAATATTTTTTGCTCTCCTTTCTTCTATTTCATTTTTAGTTTGTAAAAGCTGCGGTAGGATTTTTGAGTCTTGAAGAAAATAGTAGAGGATTTGTCCCGCAGTATCTTTTGACAGTCTTCCTAAATGTTGCTTTATCATAGCAACTATTTTTTTTAATATCTCTTTTGATTCTTCTGTAAGATTTGTTTCATCTGCTTTTTCTAGTGCTTCAAAAAGCGTTAAGTTTTTTTTCTTAGCAAAAATAAGAACTGCGGCGATATCTCGTGGTTCAATCTTAAATATAGTCATGTTGAGGATGCGGTATAAAGAAGCTGTGTCTTCAAAGTTATATAGTACTTTTAGATAGGCAATTAGATCCTTAATTTCTTCTTGGTGAAACAGTTGTCCGGGACCTAAAAATTGGTATGGAATGTGGGCTCGTTCAAAACTGCGGACAAAGGATTGGGCGTGGTCGTTGGCCCTAACCAAAATAGCAATATCGTTGTAATGATAATCGGCGACAAGTTCTTTTATTTCTTTAGCAACCTGTTCTGCTTCATCCTCTACTCTTTCTGTAAATATCAGCTTAATTGGTTCTCCTTTGATGTTTCGTACAGATGTTAGTTTTTTGTCTACTTTTTCTTTTACCTCCAGCCTGTCTGGGTTGTTCTGCTGGATAAGTAAATATGATTTATTAAGAATTTCCTGTGTAGATCGGTAATTTTCTGTTAGTGTGATAACTTTGCATTTTGGAAACTGCTTTCGAAACTGAATAATGTTGGATATTGCCGCCCCCCGCCATCTGTAAATTGCTTGGTCATCGTCTCCGACAACTGTAATATTTTTTCTTTCTCCGGCTAAAAGAATAGCGAGTTGATTTTGAGCGAAATTTGTATCTTGAAATTCGTCAACAAGGATATATTTAAATTGTTCTTGATATATTTTAAGGATGTTATTTCTGGTTCTAAAAAGTTTTAGGGTATTGGCAATAAGGTCAGAAAAGTCCATCATGCTTTCTTTAGTTTTTAATTCTTCATATGCTTGGTAAGCATATGCCAACTCCAAGTTTTTTTTTACCTCGTCGCCGTTTTGACTTTGAGCCCAACTTAGGTATTCATTGGGCGATACGTCTTCATCTTTTAGTCTGGAAAAATGCTGCAGCATTCCTTCTAAAAACTTATGGGGATTACCCAAAGGCCGAAAGTAATCAAGACTAAATTGAAAAAGATGTTTTCGAAGAAAAAGAATTGCCTCTGTTTCTGTAATAAGCGTATAGTTGGGATTAAGGCCAATATTTATTGCTTCACTTCTCAAAATCCGATCACAGAAGGCGTGGAATGTGGCAATCCACATCTGCGTATAACCATATGGCATTACCACATCAATTCTCTCTTCCATTTCGCGGCTTGCTTTTTCGGTGAATGTAAGAGCTAAAATGTTTGATGGATGAATATTCTTTTCAAGAATGAGGTATTTAATACGTTCTGTTATAACTGTTGTTTTGCCGCTTCCTGCGCCCGCAATAATAAGCAATGGTCCTTCTCCATATTTTACTGCTAAAAGCTGCTTTTTATTGAGGATTCGTCCGTTGACCATGCAGTTATTTTACCACAAGTAATTTTTTTCTTATTCTTCCAACCTTTTTGTAGTTTGTAATTTATAACCAAGTTGAGAAAATCCAGTTATAACATTATGAAATTGAGACGCGGCATTATTCAAATGTTTTCCTAAAACACCTAAATTTTCATCAACTTTTTCGTAATCAATCTGCAATGCCTGCAAAAGTCGAAAAACATCTTTGGCGTGAGCCTCGATTTTTTTCCCTTCAAAAGACAGCAGAATTGTTTGTAAGTGCATATATAAAGTGCTGGGAGAAACAATATAAATCCGGTTGCGTTTGGCATACTCCATAATTTCAACATTATTTACAACTTCGTAATACACCGATTCACTGGGTACATACATCAAGGCAAAATCCATAGTGCCTTCCTCTGGCAAAATATATTTTTTGGCAATTGTTTCGATGTGTTTTTTAATATCCCGAATAAATTCTTTTTCAACTGATTCTCGTTCGGTTTTATTTTCGGCTTTTATCATTTTCTGGAAGTTTTCCATCGGGAATTTGGCGTCAATTGGTAAAATGCCGGCATCAGTTTTAATGGCCGCATCAACTTTTTCTCCGGATTTAAATTGGTATTGTAAATTAAAACTGTTTTTGGGAAACATTTGAGAAATTAAATCTTTTAATACTTGCTCGCCAATGTTGCCCCGCAGTTTGGGGCTTTTTAAAAAATCTTGCAGCTCTTTCATGCTGCGGCCAATTTCAGACATTTGCCCAACTTCTCGTCCGACATCTTTAATTACTATTGCTGCCCGATCAAGTCGTTCATTTAATTGTTTTGAGTTTTCTTGCAGAATCTTTGTCATATCCGTCGAGCTTGTCTGCATAGAAGTCTGCATGCTTTTAAGCCAGGCAATAAGAGTCTCGTCTTGTTTGCTTTTTCCAAGATCAGAAAGTTTTTTATTCAGGAAATAAATCACAATTCCAAAACCGAGGATAATAAGGATAATTACCGGCAGCAAGTTTTCCATGGGCATTTATTCTACCATATTATGGTAAAGATACAATAATAAGAGTGTTAAATCTGAATTTATTTTAATCTTTCGAAAGATCATAGTAAATTCAGATTAAATCTTATTAGAATGGTTTGTTTTGTTTTCTGCGTTCTTCCCACTGTTTTCGGCGGACTTCTGTCCAGTTAGTGCCATATTTGGGTGGCAACGCTTGTGTTAAAAAATGATCAAGATCTTGCCAAAACTTTTCCCATTTTTCCTTGCTCATAATTTGTTCAACCGCCATTTTGTATCCTTTTCCTCTGTGTGTAAGATTTGTTTTGACATTCCAGATAGTTTGATTACTTACTTTGAGTTTATTATTTATTAAAGGATAGTCATGTCCTTTTATAAGCATAAATGCAATCGCTAATCGTTTTGATAGCATAAGTTTTTCGGTCGGACTCAAAAGATCATCAAGAAACATAGAAATTTTTTCTTTTGTGGAAAGCATAGCAAGAGACATCCAAAAAAGATCTAAAATTCTTTCCTCAACATCTTTGTGTAAATACCGTTTTGAAACTTGAGCCATATTCTACTTGATGAATAAAATATGATCTTTCGAAAGATCATAGTATGTTCATTTTTATTGTGGGGGATTTTTGGAAGGCTGTCAAGGATACAAAAAAAGTAAATGTGAAGACAGTAAAATATTATAGGCTCTTGACATCGGGGGGGGGAATTGTGTTTACTGGATATAATGGCAGCACTGACAAATCAAAACCAGGGAATGTCCGAAGATACAAAAACAATTATAACAGTGCTGCTTCTCATTTTTGTTTTTCCAGTAGGCGTTATCCTGATGTGGGTTTGGATGAAATGGCCAACGTGGGTTAAGATTCTCATAACGTTGGTAATGATTCTTCCCTTACTGGTTGTGATTGGTGCTGTTTCTGCTCTTGGGCTACTTGTTGCTGTAAATCCTGCAGGAATGGTTGTTAAAGCAAACGATACGGCAAGATTAAAGGATTTAGTCACAATTCAGGAAGCTATTAATAACGCTGCGCAAACTAATTCTTCTTTCTGCAACGGCCAAGTTGGTTTATGTGCAGGAGATTCGACTGATAAATTATACGATGTTAAAAAAGCAGACGGGACTGGTTGGGTAAAGATTAAGCTTAATTCATTAACAAGTTTGCCAATAGATCCGATTAATGATTCAAATTATTCATATACATATTGTTCTGATGGAAAAGATTGGGAAATACAAGCCAGGGTGCAATCAAAACAAATCTTGGAAAAGGCTGCAAATGATGGCGGAGATGATCCCGATCAATATGAAGTTGGGACAAGATTAACGCTTTGTCAAGAATATCTTGATAAAAATCCAAACTATTTAAAAAGCAATCATTAATTTTACTGCTGAGATATTGTATTAATCAAAGTACAGCTCTGGATTTGCGGTGAGTTTTTTCCAGGAGATCTCTTTATAATTAAAAAACGCTGCTGCGGCGATCATGGCGCCATTATCTGTACAGAGATTTTTAGGAGGCACAGATAATGAAATTTTCAATTTTAATTTTTCAATTTTCAATGCAAATTCCTCTTTTATTTTTTGATTTGCCGCAACGCCGCCGGAAAGAAGAAGTGATTTAATATTATATTTTTCTGAAGCTTTGAGAGTTTTTTTAATTAGTACGTCGATTATTGCTTGTTGGATACTTGCTGATAAATCGGCAATTATTTCATTGTTTAATTTTTTTATTGTTTTGACTTCACGAAATACTGCTGTTTTTAGGCCGCTAAAACTAAAGTCGAAATCATCCGATCCAATAAGGGGGCGGGGAAAATTAAATACTTTTGGGTTTCCAAGTTCTGCGGCTTTTTCGATTGCCGGACCTCCTGGATATGATAAGTTCAAAAGTCTTCCAATTTTGTCAAATGCCTCACCAGCTGCGTCATCGCGGGTCCCTCCCAACCACTTTATTTTTCCATGATCTTTTAATAAAACCAAATCAGTATGTCCACCCGAAACAATGAGCGCAAGGGCGGGAAATTCAATGTCAGCGTTTAGTTTAGAATCAATAAAGTTAGCGTATATATGACCAATCAGGTGATTTACTGGCACAAGTGGTTTTTTCCAAATGTATGATAGTGTTTTTGCTGTTTCGACTCCTACTAATAGACTGCCAATAAGTCCTGGGCCATAGGTTATGGCAATCGTATCTATATCGTTATGAGTAAGAATAGATTCTTTAAGAGCCTGTTTAATAACTGGAAGAATGTATTGTATCTGTGCTCTTGCAGCAGTTTCTGGAATTATGCCGCCTGTTTTGGCATGCATGGGGAGTGAGGAGGCGATAACATTTGTAACAAGTTTTACTGTTTTGTCATGGGGATTTGCTTCAATAACTGCGGCTGCGGTTTCGTCGCAGGAAGTCTCAATGCCTAAGATTCTCATTACAGATTTTCAAGTTTTACCTCGCCCCCTTTTTTTATGCCAAATTTTTGGGAAAGTCCGGCATTAATTTCGAGCACTTTATCTGCTGGCTCATCCGGCCTTAATATTTGTGGAGTTTCGTCTGGAGATGCAAGAGGTTTGGTATTTTCAAAAATAGTAATAATTTTATTTTGATTAATATAGATAATATCAATTGGAAATTTCATATTTTTCATCCAGAATGGGTAGGTATCTGGAGTATCAAAAACAAAGATCATGCCAGAATCTTGAGGTATAGATGTTTTTTCTGATAGGCCAATTTCTTTTTCTTGTGGAGTTTTGGCAATAAGAAGTGAAAATTTATGGTTATTAATTGTTGCCATCGGGGTTTTTGTAAGAAAAGGAATATTCTTTTTAAGATCACTTTGAAAAAAGGCAATACCGCCAATTATAGCCAGAAGAAGCGCAAAGAGTGCCAGGATCATTTTCATAATAATTTTGTTAATTGGTTTGTCGATTTGTTTTTTATTCTGCTCACAACATCTATAACTTTTGCTTGTATAAGTTTTGCCTGTCTTTCTTTATGATATCTGTTGGGGTCGCCTGTTGTTGTGGCAATTATAGTAGGTTTGAGTTTAGATATCAAGCTGTCATAGTCGTTATTGTTTTCAAGTTGCGGGAGCATAATAATAGTATTAATAGGTTCAATAGTAGCAAGTACCTTGGCTCGATCCGTTTGGGTGTGAATTGGCCTGTTTTTTCCCTTTAATTTTTTTATAGTTTCATCGCTTTCCAAGAGTACAAAAAGAACATCTCCGTAAGTTTTTGCTTTTTTAAAAAACTCAACATGTCCAGTATGTAAAACATCAAAACAACCACCTATCAAAACAACAGATTTACCTTCCTGTTTTAACTGTTTTGAAAGTTCTGTTGCTTTTTTAATGTTTAAAATCTTATTCATTCTTTTGTTCCTTTCAGGTAGATTGCTTGCCACGGACGATAGCGTGAGACAAACGTATCTGTAATAATAACTTTGCCATCTTTGGCAACTTCACGTGTAAATGTAGCTGTTGCTCCAGGAGCAGCGTAGTCAATTTGTTTTATAGTGCCTTTAGGAAGAGATGGATCATCTTGATATAAGTTGGGAAGGGCAGGCGTCTGGTTTGTTAGTATAGGTTTACTTATAGTAACTTGCCTATTGTCTTTTTCGCCATAGAGATAAAACGTTAAACGCTGTATTTTTGGGTCAATTTCAGTTTGGATTAAAATATGATTGTTTGTGTCGTTTTTAAAACGTAAATCAACATTTGGAACATAGACAGTTGCATCAAAACCGGGAGGCGAATCTTGTTCGTAATAGCCTACTCTGTAATCATGCGCATGTCTTTCTACAATCGGAAGACCGGCGTTTAGAATGGCTCTAAAAAGAGTTGTTGAAACTTGACATACTCCTCCCCCATCACCAAGAATGGTTTTTCCTTCTTGAATTATGTATGCTTGTTTATATCCAGTGAATGCGGAAACATCGCCAAGCGCCTTGCCAAAGGAAAATGTTTCTCCTGGATCCACAAGAATGCCATTAATTTTTGCTGCTGCTAAGGTAATGTTATAGATTCTGTTTGGTATGGAATGTTGAAAAAGAGATGTTCCGCTCCCAATAAGCTCTTTAATACCCAAAGTGTTTGCTTGGTCTGTTGTTACTTTTGGTTTTAATACTTTTAGAGGCACGTCAATTATAATTTTTTTGGTATTAGCGGTTTTTATTAGGTGTGGAATTTTTGAGGAAAGAGACCTTTTAATAGCCTCCATATTTACTTCTTGCCCTTCTTTCGATGGTCTAAATGTGGTTACTCTGCCATTTTGAAATTGAAAAAGAGCATCAATAGGTTCAATTGTTGCTTCATTTATGATGGGGGTAAGAGACTCTTGCAGTTTGTTTTCCGAGAATTGATATGAAGGTGAAAGACTAACTTCGTTTAGGTACGATTGTAATACAAGACTAATATTTGAGAGCAGATTATCTGATCTGCCAATGTTTAGAGCTTGTTCTGCCAAAAGACTACTATTATATCCAATATTAAGTTCTTGCGCGGTTATGCTAATTGTTTTTGTCGGATACACAAATAAAACTTCTGTTTTTCCGATTTGTGAGTTTTTTTGCGCAAAATATATTTTTATATCGCTTGGCTTTTTCCCGCCAAAATCAACATTATCAATCATAACTCCTGGAAATACTCTATTTTGGTAATGTTTTTGAAAAATAATAAAAAGAAAGCTGGTAAAGAAAAAAAGGCCAAAAAAAGCGCCAGTCAGAAACCAAAAAAAACTTTTAATAATTCTAAGAAGTATCTTTTTTTTGGAGGATTGCTTTTTAGTCATTTTTATTTGCCTTATTTATTGTGTAGGTATTATACTATACCTTATGGAAGAGAATACAATTTTTCAACAAGAAAGCAGTCCTAAAAAAGAAACTCCGCAAAACAGAGCAGTTGCTTCCGAGAAATCTTCTCCAATGCAAATGCGGCAGCAGCCATTAGATTCAAACGAAAATAGCGGGTTTCCATCTGCTTTGATAATAAAAGGAATACTAGGACTATTTTTTGCAGCATTTGTATTTTTTATTGTCATGCAGTTTGTTTTGCCTAAATTTAAACAAACGACAAAAGGAACAGTAAATATTTTGTATTGGGGATTATGGGAAGACGACAATATTATGAAAGGAATTATTGCAGATTTTGAAAAGAATAATACAAATATCAAAATTTCTTATATAAAGCAAGATAATAAACAATATAAAAACAGGGTTATGACTAGAATTCAAAATGGCAGCGGGCCTGATATTTTTCTTTTCCATAACACCTGGTTGCCGCAAATGTATACTTTTTTATTGCCTTTGCCAAATGATGTGATGTCAAAAGATGAATTCCAAAATTTTTTTTATCCAGTTGTTATTAATGATCTAACAAGAAGAGGAGCAATATATGGCATTCCGACAAATATTGACGTTTTAAGTCTTTTTATAAATACAGAGATATTTACAAATGCTGGTGTTATCCCACCAACCAATTGGCAGGAATTTGCAAATACAGCTCGTTTGCTTACGGTTAAAGATGAGACAGGAAAAATTAAAACATCAGGAACAGCAATGGGAACATTTGATAATATAATTCATGCTCCAGATATTATGTCGCTTCTTTTTGCCCAAAACGGCGCAAATTTTTCTGATCTTTCACAAAATCAAAAAAGCGTTGTTGATGCGCTTGATTTTTATGCTTCTTTTGCCAAAGACGAGGGAAAAGTTTGGGATACTTCGCTTGATCCATCAATTATTGCTTTTGCAAAAGGAAATGTGGCAATGTATTTTGGCTATTCGTGGGATATTTTTGCAATAAAACAACTTAATCCGCAATTTTCATTTAAGGTGGTGTCGGTTCCTCATCTTTCGGGCCGCGCTATGACTATTGCCAGTTATTGGGCAAATGGGGTGTCGGCAAAAAGCAAACATCAAAAAGAAGCAATGATTTTTATAAAGTTTTTAAGCCAGAAAGATATTATGCAAAAACTTTTTACAGAAGAATCAAAAACCAGACTTTTTGGCGAGCTCTATCCAAGAAAAGATTTAGCAGACAGTTTAAAAGACAACCAGCTAGTTTATCCATTTATTAGTCAGGCAAATGATGCCATGTCTTCTTTTTTTGCCAGCGATACTTTTGATGATGGGATTAATTCACAGATGAATGCGTATTTAGGCAATGCTGTAAGATCGGTGCTTAATGGCACTTCGGCAGAAACAGCGGTTGAAACTTTAACAAAAGGCGTCGCCCAAGTGTTAGGTCAATATGGGCAGTAATATATCGAAAAATATCCTCAAGACAATTTTATATAGCGATCTATTTGATTACCCATTAACAATAGACGAAATATCATATTTTCTTATAAATGATAGAAAAATACCAAACCAAAGAATTAAAGAATATATACAGGTATCGTCTTTTTTGGTTGAGAAAAATGGATACATTTGTTTGAGAAAAAGAGAATTTATAATAAAAAAAAGGTTGTTAGCAAAAAAACATAGTGCCAAAAAATACAAAGTCGCAAAAAAGGCAAGCTGCATTTTATCTTTTATTCCCACGATCTCTCTTGTAGGGGTAAGTGGTACTTTAGCGATGGAGAATGTTTTGGAAAATGATGACATTGATATATGTATCGTTGCAAAAAAAAATACGCTTTGGATTACGCGTTTTTTAGCAACCATTTTGCTTGACATATGTAAAATGCGCAGAAAAAGAAAAATGGGGAATGTTTCTGATAAAATATGTTTGAATATGTTTATAGAAGAAAGTGCATTAGCTTTTCCAAAAGGAAAACAAAATCTTTATACGGCACATGAAGTTGTTCAGATGAAGCCACTTTTCGATAGGAATAATACATATAAAAAATTCATTTTGGCAAATATGTGGGTTAAAAAGTTTTTGTCAAACGCAACGATTAGATTCAAGATTCAAGATTTATCCCGATCAAATCGGGATTTAAGATTTAAGAATAAAGAAAAAAATTCATTATTCGTTAATCATTATTCGTTAATCGTTCTTGAATTTCTTGCCAAGAAGTTACAGCTTTGGTATATGTACAAACATAGAGAAAATGAGGAGGTGGGAGACCATTTTCTTGCTTTTTATCCATTTGACTATGCAGAAAAAGTACTAAGCAGATATGAAGAAAAATTGAGAAAATATCATATAGTATGAAACTGTATCATCTTGTTGCGTGCGGCGGCACGTTTGACCATTTTCATAAAGGACACAAAGATTTTTTACAATTTGCTATTTTCCAAACTAACAAACTTATTATCGGGATCACAAGCGACAAATACATTGAAAACTCAAAACTCAAAACTCAAAACTCAAAACTCATAGAATCATACGAAGAGAGAAGGAAAAATGTTGAGGATTTTTTACGGGAGGAGAATTTTTTTAATAATGCACGGATAGTTTCTATAGATGATATATTTGGGCCGACACTTTCGCAACAGTATCCAATAAAAGCACTTATTGTATCCGAACAAACACAAAGTGGCGCAGAGGTAATTAATAAACGCAGGAAAGAGAAAAAACTTTTACCTTTGAAAATTATTGTTTATCCCATGACAAAATCGCAAGATGGTAACGTTATTTCTTCTTCAAGAATTAGAATGGGAGAAATTGATAGAGAGGGAAGGCTTTATATTCAATTTTCCTGGTTATCTCATGCCCTTATACTTCCAGATGATATTAGGCAAAAGTTAAAGCATCCACTGGGAATTTTGTCAAAAGATATTAAGCATCAATTACAGGATTTGGATTCAGATAAAACAATAACTGTTGGTGATGTTGCAACAAAAGCATGTAATGAACTTTCATTCAATCAGAAAATATCTATAATTGATTTTGTTGTGCAGAGAGAAAAAAAATTTTCAGATATTTCACAGCTTGGATTTTCGGGAGATGAACAATTGATAGAAGTTGTTAATCCACCAGGCAGTTTAACGCCAGAACTCTTTGCATGCGCAAAAGAAATTTTTTCCAAAACTAATAATAATCGTTATATTGTAAAAATTGACGGAGAAGAAGACTTGGCAGTTTTACCGTTTCTTTTGGCAGCTCCTTTAGGATTTGTAATTTTATATGGCCAGCCGCATGAAGGAGTTGTTGAAATTCAGGTTTCCGAAAGAATGAAAAAAAGAGCCTTTGATATCGTCTCGAAATTTACCTTATAGTATTATTACTAGAGGTTCTTGACAAAAAAAGTAATATACTATACCATTCAGTTGTTTTCTAATTCCCTCACGATTCTTGCGAGGGAATTTTCTTTGAAGAGTATGGCGCAGAATAAAAAAATTTATTTAACAAAAGAAGGTTTGGCAGAACTTAGAAAAGAACTTGAGAATCTTACAAAGACTAGGAGGCCAGATGTATTAGAAAGAGTTTCGCAGGCAAGAAGTCTTGGTGATCTTTCCGAAAATGCCGAATATGCTGCGGCTCGAGAAGAACTTTCTTTTATTGATGGAAGAATAGACGAGCTAGAGGAGCTTATTCGACAGGCAAGCGTTATTCATGAAGCCGGCAAAAGGGGTTCGGTATTGGTGAAGCTTGGTTCAAAAGTTACACTGCACGTAAATGGTAAAAAAGAAAATTTTATGGTTGTTGGTGAATGGGAAGCGGACCCCTTAGCCAAGAAGATTTCGCACGAATCCCCTCTTGGCAAGGCGTTAATTGGAAAAAAGGTTGGAGAAAAAGTTGAAGTAACTGCACCGGCAGGTAAAATACTGTATACTATTGTTAGTGTTGATTAAAACTGCCCGCTTACGAACATGACCGCATCGATTGTCGTAAAATTCGGTGGAACATCGGTAAGTACAAAAAAAAATATTCAAACAATTGGTGATGTTGTCCGCCGTTTAAAAGACAAACATCCTGTTGTAGTGGTTTCGGCATTAAGTAAAGTTACAGATTTATTGTTAAGCGCCGCAAATTCCCCAATCAAAGAAGCAAATGAAAAAATTGAAGAAATAAGAAAAAAACATAAGCAGCTTATTAGAGAATTATGGCAGGACGAAAAATCTGCAAATAAGGTTTTTTCTTTTATTAACAAACAACTGCAGCTAGTTAGTCAACTTCTGAAACAAAATAACAAAGATAAGCGTTTACTTGATAGCATTGTTTCACACGGAGAGATAATATCTTCTTACATAATAAGTCAGTGGTTGACTTATCAAAATATACCGTCTGTTCAAATTGTTGCCACAGAAATAATTGTTACAGATAATAATTTTGGATCAGCAGAGTTTTTGGAAAAGCCAACAAAAAAACAGGTCCAAAAAATGCTTTTTCCCCTAATCAAAAACAGTATTGTCCCAATAGTTACAGGATTTATTGGAGCAACCAAAGGCGGAAAAGTAACAACGTTGGGCCGTGGAGGATCAGATTATTCAGCATCAATTATTGGTTTTGCGCTTGGTTCAGCAGAAGTACAAATTTGGACCGATGTTGATGGCGTTTTTACCGCTGACCCGCGGGTTGTCAAAACAGCACGATCAATTCCAGAAATTACTTTCCAGGAAGCGTCTGAAATGGCATTTTTAGGCGCAAAAGTTTTACATCCTCGTACCATGCGACCGGTGGCAAAGGCAGGTATTTCTGTACGAATATTAAATACATTTAATCCTAAAAATCAAGGTACGAGGATCGTAAGTAGAAAAGAAAGAAAAAGCAGAATTACTGCGATTACTTTTAAGAGAAAAGTAGTTTTACTAACAATTAAAGCGGAGCAGATGTTTATGACAACAGGATTTTTAGCAAAAATATTTGATATTTTTAAAGAGGCAAATATTTCGGTTGATTTGGTTAGCGTGTCGGAAGTAACCGTATCTTTAACCCTTGATATGGTGGATAATTTGCAGGACGCGGTTAAAAAAATAGATAAATTTTCCCGCATAGTAGTTGACCAAGATGCCGCGGTTGTGTCGGTGATTGGTGAGCATATTGGAAGGTATCATCATGCAATACGCAATGTTTTTTCGATTCTTGATAAAAAACATATCCGGGTAAAAATGATTTCCTTTAGCGCCCAAAACCGCAACATCAGTTGTGTTATTAAAAGCTCGTGTTGGGAGGAAGCTGTACAAGCGCTGCATGATGAGTTATTATTAGGAGGAGGAAAATGAAAATAGCGCTGATCGGGCATGGAAACATGGGGCAAGAAATTCATACTCTTCTTAAAGAGGATAATAAGCATGAAATTGTATCCGTAAGTTATAAAAATATTACCGACAAATTAGATATTAATACTATAAAAAAAGCAGACGTGGCAATTGATTTTACCTCGGCAGATATTGTTTTGGATACTATAGAGAAAGTTGCATCGCAAGGAATAAATTTAGTTGTTGGAACAACAGGTTGGTACGACAAACTTTCTGATGTCGAAAAAATTGTTAAAAAAACAAAGATTGGACTGATTTTTGGAAAGAATTTTTCGCTAGGAGCAAATATATTTTTTCAGATTGTCGGTTTTTCGGCAAAGCTTTTTGCGAAGTATGGTAAGTATGATGTTGCCGGATTTGAAATGCATCACACAGGTAAAAAAGATAGTCCCAGTGGAACGGCTAAAAAATTAGCAGCAGTGATTATGGAAAACTTTCCCAAGAAAAAAACACTAGAGACAGGAAGACTAGATAGGCAAATTCGCGAAGATGAGTTACATTTTGCATCGATACGAGCTGGGCGAAATTTTGGTTATCACGAAGTGCTTTTTGACAGTCAGGCAGACGAAGTAAAACTTTCGCACGCGGCGCATAGCAGGCGCGGATTTGCCGAAGGGGCTATACTTGCCGCGCAATATATAAAAGGAAAGAAAGGCATTTACGGCTTTGAAGATTCA
The DNA here is from genome assembly GCA_016432345.1 of Candidatus Levyibacteriota bacterium. Classification (GTDB taxonomy): domain Bacteria; phylum Patescibacteriota; class Microgenomatia; order Levybacterales; family UBA12049. The sequence continues at coordinate 260,944 of CP066685.1, forward strand.
TTTTTAAAGGGGGTGATAAAATGAAAAAATTAATCGGCGCAATTACAGCATTAGTTACACCATTTACAGAAAACGGGAAAGTTGATATTGCGGCTCTTCGTAAGTTGGTTAGGTTTCAGATAGAAAGTGGAATTAGCGGACTTGTTCCCTGCGGTTCAACAGGAGAAGCAGCAACTCTTTCCGAGGAGGAATATCAATTAGTTATTTCAACAGTAGTAAAAGAAGTAAAGGGAAAAGTTCCTGTAGTTGCTGGCGCAGGCAGCAATGACACTGTTAAGGCAATAAAAAACTCCAAGATTGCCAAAAAAGCAGGAGCAGATATGCTTTTGCATGTAACTCCTTACTATAACAAGCCAACACCAGCAGGACTTTTAGCGCATTTTAAAACAATAGCAAATGCAGTTGATATGCCAATTATTCTTTACAATGTGCCGGGACGAACAGGTTCAAACATAACTGCTGCAACAACTTTAGATATTGCCAAAAAAGTAGACCATGTTATTGGTGTTAAAGAAGCATCGGGAAATATTAATCAAATGATGGAGATTGTTAAAGGAGCGCCATCACATTTTTCGATATTATCGGGAGATGATGCATTGACCCTGCCGCTTATTGCCGTGGGTGGGCAGGGCATTATTTCGGTAGTTGCTAATGAAACACCAAAAGAATTTTCGGATATGGTCAATTTTGCCTTAAACGGGAATTTTGAGAAAGCAAAAAATTTACACTACAAACTGCTTGATTTAATGAATGTTAATTTTATTGAATCAAACCCAATTCCTGTAAAGACAGCGCTAGCGTTAATGGGGAAAATTAAGGAAGTGTATCGTTTGCCGCTGACCAAAATAAGCGATAAAAATAAAGAAGTTGTAGCAAATGTTTTGAAAGAAGGAGGGTGGTTATAATGGTAAAAATTCCTGTTGGTATTTTAGGCGCAACAGGTATGGTTGGGCAGAGGTTTGTTACTCTCTTAAAAAATCATCCTTGGTTTACAGTCGCTTGTGTTGCCGCATCAGCAAAATCTGCTGGAAAGTATTATAAAGAAGCAGTAGAAAATCGCTGGGTAATGAAAGAAAAAATTCCAGACGAGATTGCTCGTCTTTCTGTTTGTGCAGTGGAAAACGACATGAACAGAATTGCCAAGCAAGTTTCTTTTGTTTTTTCGGCTCTAGACATGGAAAAAGAGACAATTAAGGTTATTGAAAATAATTTTGCCAGTCGGGATATTCCTGTTATTTCCAATAATTCTGCGCACAGGTGGACAGAAGATGTCCCGATGATTATACCCGAGATAAATGCTAATCACCTTTCTATTATTTCAGCGCAACAAAAACATCATGGGTGGAAAAAAGGATTTATTGTGGTAAAACCTAATTGTTCAATTCAATCTTATGTGCCACTGCTTACACCACTTATGCAATTTCAGCCAAAAAAAATAGCAGTCACAACGCTTCAGGCAGTATCTGGGGCCGGAAAAACATTAGCCTCTTGGCCGGAAATGCAGGAGAATGTGATTCCATACATTGGAGGGGAAGAAGAAAAAAGTGAAAAAGAACCAATGAAAATTTGGGGAAAAGTCGAGAATGGAACTATTAAAATTGCTAAAGAACAGGAAATTAGCGCAACCTGCATTCGGGTACCAGTTAATGATGGACATATGGCATCGGTTTTTGTGTCATTTGCCAAAAAACCAACACGAGAACAAATTCTTGCGGCATGGAAATCGTTCGATCCGCTCAAAAATCTCGATCTTCCTTCTGCTCCACATCCATTTATTACGGTATTTGAGGAGGATAATAGACCTCAAACACATCTTGATAGAGATTTGGGTAATGGAATGGGAATTAGCGTGGGGAGACTTAGAGAAGACAAAATATTTGATTATAAATTTATTGGTCTTTCCCATAACACCATCCGCGGCGCAGCAGGGGGCGCAGTCCTCACCGCAGAATTATTAAAAGCAAAAGGGTTTATTAAGTGACATGGCAACAATAAATAGGAATTACGACAAACTGGGAGGCGGGTATTTATTTTCCGAAATAACAAGACGTACAAAAGCATTTCAGGAAAAACATCCTAGTATAATGCTTTTGCGTCTTGGTATTGGTAATACAACACAATCGCTTACCCCGACGGTTATTAAAGGTTTGCAATCTGGTGTTGAAAAACTTGCAGATGCAAAAACGTATACCGGTTATGGCGACGAGCGGGGAGATATTAGACTTCGATTTGCATTTGCCAATTGGTATAAAGAGAGAGGCATAAATCTTACCACATCGGAAATTTTTATTTCTGATGGCGCCAAACCCGACACTGCCAATATCCAATCTATTTTTGGGCAAAATTGTGTTGTGGCAGTTTCTGATCCAGCATACCCTGTGTATGTAGATACGGCAATTATTGGGGGGCGAAAAATCGTATATATGCCATGCATAAAAGATAATGGTTTTATCCCGTCTCTGCCAAAAGGAAAAGTGGATATCATCTATATTTGCAGTCCTAATAATCCAACAGGCGCTGTTGTCACCAAAAAACAATTGCAAGCATTTGTTGATTATGCCATAAAATATAAAGCTGTTATTGTTTTTGACGCAGCTTATTCTGAATATATAACAGATAAAAATTTGCCAAAGAGCATTTACGAAATACCTGGCGCCAAAAAATGCGCCATAGAAATAAGTAGTTTTTCGAAGTGGGCCGGGTTTACAGGAGTACGTTTGGGCTGGACTGTGGTGCCAATTGATTTGGTTGTGGAAGGTTCAGAAAAAGGAAAGGTAAATAGTTTGTGGAACAGGCGACAGATAACCATGTTTAACGGTGCATCCAATATTGCTCAAGAGGGTGGGCTTGCAGTGTTGTCGGAGAAAGGGCAAAAAGAATCGAAAGAATTAATTAGTTATTACATGAAGAATGCGGCAATTATTAAAAAGGGTTTTTCAAAAATAGGTTTGCAAGTTTTTGGCGGAGAAAATGCACCGTACATCTGGCTTAAAACTCCTCAAAAAATGAGTTCCTGGGATTTTTTTGATAAATTATTAAACGAAGCACATGTGGTGGGTACTCCTGGTGTTGGTTTTGGCCCACAAGGAGAGGGATATTTCCGTTTAAGCGCTTTTGGTAATCGGGAGCAAATCGAAAAAGCAATCAAAAGCATTCAAGAAAATCTAAAACTATGACACAAAAAACATTGCCTTTTACAAAATCACAGATCGAAAAAATTATAAAAGAGTATCCGACCCCATTTCATATCTATGATGAAAAGGGAATCCGAGAGAATGCAAAAAAACTATATAAGGCATTTTCATGGATAGAAGGATTCAAAAATTATTTTGCTGTAAAGGCAAATCCCAATCCATACCTAATCAAAATAGCAAAAGAGGAAGGAATGGGGGTTGATTGTAGTTCGTTAACAGAACTTATTCTTGCCGAAAAACTTGGGTTTAGAGATGAAGAAATTATGTTTTCTTCAAATGAAACTCATTTCCGTGAATTTCAAAAAGCAAAACAGTTGGGGGCAATTATAAATTTGGATGATATTTCACTCTTGTCATATTTAGAAAAACATGCAGGTTTACCGGAGATACTTTGTTTTCGTTATAACCCTGGGCCGCTACGGGAGGGAAATAGATTTATTGGTAATCCCAAAGAGGCAAAATTTGGTATGACAAAAAAACAATTATTTGATGGGTGTAAAACTGCCCGAGATAAAGGTGTCAAGCGTTTTGGATTGCATACTATGGTTGTCTCAAACGAGCTAGATGTAAATGCTCATGTTGAAACTGCGGCAATGCTTTTTGATTTAGTAGTCGAATTGTCAAAAAAACTCGGTATTAAATTTGAGTTTGTAAATTTAGGTGGCGGCATTGGTATTCCGTATAAACCGGAGCAAAAATCGGTTGACTATATTTTTTTGTCAAAGGAAATCAAGAAACTATATGGAAAGAAAATTGTTGAGAATAAACTTAATCCACTACGAATTCTCATGGAGAATGGGAGGCTTATTATTGGTCCGTATGGATATTTAGTTACAACAGTTCTTCACAAAAAGGAAATTTATAAAAATTATGTAGGCGTTGATGCATGCATGGCCAATCTTATGCGTCCTGGTATGTATGGCGCATATCATCACGAGACAATTCTTGGAAAAGAAAACAAACCGAAAAATTATACCTATGATGTTGTGGGTTCGCTTTGCGAAAACAATGATAAATTTGCCATTGACAGAAAACTGCCAAAAGTTGAGATTGGTGATATTTTGGTTATTCACGATACCGGCGCGCATGGATACTCTATGGGTTTTCAATATAACGGTAAACTTAGGTCAGCAGAGCTTTTGCTAAAGTCAGATGGATCAATAAAGAAAATTCGCCGCGCAGAAACAATAGATGATTATTTTGCCACATTAGACTTTAAAGGACTATAATAATACTATGTTTTGGGCAGATGCTGTTGCGCAGGAATTAAAAAAAAGGAAGTTGCCGCTTGAATGGGTAGACGACATGAAAACTCCAAGCGGGAAAATTCATGTTGGCGCGCTTCGTGGGGTTGTAGTTCATGATCTTGCATATAAAGCTCTGCTAAGTTTAGGAGTTAAAGCAAAATATACTTATGTATTTGAAGATCAGGATCCTATGGACGGATTACCTGTTTATTTAGATCAGAATAAATACCAACAATATATGGGTTTGCCGTTATTTAAAGTTCCATCCCCCGAGAAAGGTTACGAAAACTACGCAAGATATTATGCGTCTGATTTTAAAAAAGTTTTTAACGCAATAGGATGTAATCCAGAAATCATTTGGGTTACAGATTTATATAAAAGTGGGCGAATGAATGATTGTATAAAACAAGCCTTAGATAAATCACAAGAAATAAAAAAAATCTATGAAGCAATGTACAAAAAACAAATTTCTGATCCATGGTATCCATTTCAAGTGTATTGTGTTTCTTGTGGAAAAGTGTCAACAACAAAAGTAACAGATTGGGATGGAAAAGAAGTTACATTTACTTGTAATGTAGATGCGGTTAAATACACAAAAGGATGTGGATTTATAGGTAAAGCATCGCCCTTTAGCGATGAAAAAGAAGTTAGGGGAAAACTACCATGGAAAGTAGAATGGCCGGCAAAGTGGAAAACAATTGGAATTACTGTAGAAGGTGGAGGTAAAGATCATATGAGCGCTGGAGGCTCATACGATCTTTCTTCGCAGATAGCAAAGAAAATTTTTGCTTATTCTCCTCCGTTTGCTTTGCCTTATGAATTTTTTTTGGTAGGAGGTAAAAAAATGTCTTCGTCTAAAGGTTTAGGGTCTTCTGCCTCTGACATGCTTGAAATTTTACCGCCAGAACTATTGCGGTTTTTAATGGTGAAAACAAAAATTAATCAGGCAATTAATTTCGACCCTGCAGAAAAAGATACGATTTCAACACTTTTTGATGAGTATCAAAAAGCAGCAGAGGCATATTTTGAAAAAACGAGTGATGATTTAGCGCGAACTTTCGAATTATCACAAATAGATAAAGTAAAAAAACCACCTACGGTACGTTTTTCTGTTTTGGCGCAGTGGGTACAGATGCCAAATATGGATTTGGAAATTAAAAAAGAGGGTTTGGAGGAATGGGCAAAATATGCCAGGATTTGGGTAGAGCGGTTTGCCCCGGAATCGGAAAAATTTGTTGTACAAAAAGAATTACCAGAGCAAGCCAAAAATTTGTCAGGACTGCAAAAACAGTTTCTTGCAAGATTATCAAGTGAATTAGATAAAAATTGGATTGCCGAAGATTTGCAAAAAAACCTTTTTGAATGGGCAAAAGAATTGGGTGTCTCTTCTAAAGATGCGTTTGCTGCAATATATTTATCGTTAATAGGCAAAGACCACGGCCCAAAAGCAGGGTGGATTATTTTATCCCTCGATAAAGAGTTTGTTAAAAAGAGGTTTAATGAGTAAATTATTTTTTCTTTTGGCTTTGCTTTTTCTTTTTACGAGACTGTATAATCTAACCCTTTTACCTATTTTTACCGACGAGGCTATTTATATTTATTGGGCAAAGTACATTGCTACATTTCATAGTCATTTTTTTATGTCCTTAACCGATGGTAAGCCACCGCTTTTTATTTGGTTTATTGCTTTGCTTTTGCAGGTATTTCCGCAAGATATATATCTTGCTGCCGGAAGATTAATTTCTGTTATTGCCGGCGGAGCAACTATTGTTGGAATTTACAAACTAACCAATCTTCTTTTTTCTTCAAAAAAAATTGCGTATCTTGCTGTATTTTTTTCTATTATGAATCCATTTATGCTTTTGTATGACCGACTGGCACTTTACGACAGTTTGCTTTCTGCTTTTCTTTTATGGAGTGTATACTTTGCTGTTAAGACTGCAAGTACATTAGCAAAAAAAGATGCATTGCTTTGGGGATTATTTTTGGGTTTGGGTTTTCTAACAAAACCTCCGGCAGTTATTTTTGCATTACTTACGCCTCTTTGTTTTTTTGTTTTGATCTGGAGAAAACATAAAATAACAAAGATAGTATTGTTACCTCTTATTGCAGTAGGTATCGCAGAATTGATGAATAGCATCCAAAGATTTTCTTTTAACTACCAGCTTATGGTTGAAAAAAATCAAAAATTTCAGCTTCCGGTTAACGAACTATTTTCTGCGCCATTTTACGAAATAGGAAAAAATTTTAATGAATTATCCCAGTGGATAATTGCATATTACACAATTCCTATATTTATTGCTGGAGTTATCGGATTGCTGGTTATTTTGTATAAAGATTTTCGAAAAGGCAGTTTGCTTTTTATTCTATGGTTTGTGCCAATTATTATTTTTGCAACGGTCGGAAAAATACTTTTTCCAAGATATATTCTTTTTACCACTCCGTATTTTTTGATAGCTATCTCGGCAGTTTTATATCAAATAAAAGTTGCAAAAGTACGAATCACATTACTTATTTTTTTGTTTTTTTTGTCATTGCAATTTGATTATTTTCTGATTACAAATCCCACAAAGGCTTCATTGCCGCTTACCGATTACAATCAATATATAACAAGTGAATATTCTGGATATGGGCTAGATAAGACATTTGCTTTTCTTGATAAAGAATTAGATAATGGCCCGCGTATTACTCTGATAACAGAGGGAAAGTTTGGTCTTTTTCCTTATGCGTTTATGTTAGAGTATTGGCACGACCCGCGCATAACTATTATTCCAAGTTGGATTCCAGACAAAAACGAGTTTGATTTATATAATCTTGCAAAATCTGCCAAAGCACTTGTGGTATTCAGCAGGCAAAAAGATGTCCCAAAATCGTACCCATTGCGTTTGGTCCTAAAAGCAGAAAAGCCGGGCCGAAGGCACCCAATATTACTTACAACATTACAAGATAGATGAATTTATTAATTGCCACAACAAATAAAGGAAAACTTGCGGAATTAAAAACTTTTTTACAAGATGTTCCCGTTGAATTAGTGTCTTTATCAGATGTCGGGATAACAGATGATGTAGAAGAAACAGGAAAAACCTACAAAGAAAATTCTCAAAAAAAAGCTCTATTTTATGCCAGAAAAAGCAATCTTCCGGTAATTGCCGATGATGGAGGTTTGGAAATAGATGCGTTAGGGGGTGCGCCTGGAGTTAAATCTAGGCGATGGTTGGGAAAGGCTGAATCTGATGAAGTACTACTTAATCATTTAGCAAGTGTGGCAAAAAATCTCCCCTATGAAAATAGGAAGGCGTGGTTTAAAACAGTTATTTCTTTTGCTTTACCCAATGGAAAAGTATGGAGTGTGAGTGGAGAAGTTGAAGGGATTATTGCAGAAAAACCGCACGTAAAAATTCTTAAAGGTTATCCGTATCGGTCGTTTTTTTATTTGCCGAAGATAAAAAAGTATTATCACGAAGATCAGTTATCAGATAAGGAACAAAAGTTGTATAATCATAGATATAAGGCGATAGAAAAATTAAAGCCCATAATTAAAAAGTATGTTAGACATTAAATTTATTCGGGAAAATCCAAGTCTTGTACAAAAATCTGCAAAAGATAAAAAAGTTGATATTAGCATTGATCATGTTTTAAAGATTGATAGAAAGTATCGAGAGCTTTTTTTATCTGTTCAAAAACTTCGGGAAGAACGAAATAAAATCGCAAAAGAACAGAATAGGGAAAGAGGGAAAGAAATAAAAGACAGGTTGGAAAAAGAAGAACATGCATTAAACTCTGTTCAAGAAAAATTGCAAGAGTGGCTTTTAAAAATTCCCAATCTTCCAAAAAGTGATGTAAAAGTTGGTAAAGATGAATCTGAAAATAAAGTCATTAAAACATATGAAGAACCTACAAAATTTAATTTTACCCCAAAAGATCATTTAGAACTTGGAGAAGCACTCGATATTATCGATGTAGAAAGAGCTGCAAAAGTTTCTGGGGCGCGTTTTGCATATCTCAAAGGTGATGCAGTACTCTTAGAATTTGCTTTGGTTCAATTAGCGATGGAAACTTTACTAAAAGAGGGATTTATCCCAGTTATTCCACCAGTATTAATTCATCAAGAGATTACAGAAGGTCTTGGTTATTGGCAAGCAGGCGGAAACGAAGATTACTATTTGGTTGGAGAACCAACAGAAGGAAAAAATTTCTATCTTGCCGGAACAGCAGAGCACGCAATAGTGCCAATGCATAAAGATGAAGTATTTCAAAAAAAAGATTTACCAAAACGGTATGTTGGGTTTTCGTCGGCATTTCGGCGAGAAGCAGGAAGTTATGGTAAAGATACAAAGGGAATTTTGCGGGTGCATCAATTCGACAAAGTAGAAATGGTTTCGTTTGTTCCAAAAGAAGAAGACGATAAAGAACATGATTATTTATTGTCTTTGGAAGAAAAATTATTTCAAATGTTAGAGATTCCATACCAAGTAATAAAAATGTGCACTGGTGATTTAGGATTTCCAGCTGCCAGAAAATATGACATCGAAGCATGGATGCCGGGACAAAATAAATATCGAGAAGTTACATCGGTTTCTACAGTTACTGATTTTCAGTCTCGAAGATTAAGTATTAAATACCAAGATGGTAATGAAAAAAAGTTCGCGCATATTCTTAATGGAACTGCATTTGCAATTGGTCGGACAATTATTGCAATTTTGGAGAATTATCAGCAAGAGGACGGGTCTATAAAAATTCCAACTGTTTTACAAAAATATATTGATAAAGATCGTATTACATCTTCAAAATAATTCTCCAAAAAATATAAAAAATAACTATTGTGATTTTTGTTGTTATTGCAATCTAAATTATTTGTTTTGAAGCAAAGGAAAATTCTTGACAAAATAAAAAAAATATTCCACGATTTATATATCATCAATCTTAAATTTTTATCATGAAAATTTAAGAAAAAAAAGAGGAGGTGAATTACTCCATGGCAAAAAAGAAAAAGAAAAAGAAAAAGTAAATTGGTAAGATAGTCCGCCAATTGGCGGATTACCAATTGATCAGTTGGTAAAAACCCCGTTCCACATTATGTAGGGCGGGGTTTTTCTTTTTAATGTATGGTAAAATAGTAATATATGCTTTCGTTTTTAGGAAAACTGTTTGATTCCAATCAAAAAGAATTACAAAAGATTGCGCCTATTCTTTCTGAAATAAATTCTTTTGAAAAAAAAATTGAAAAATTAAAAGATAAAGATTTTGTAAAAAAAACAAATGAGTTTCGAGAAAGAATAAAAAGCGGGGAAGATTTAACAGTTATTCTGCCAGAGGCATTTGCGCTAGTTCGTGAAGCAGCCAAACGGACAATAAGACAAAGACATTTTGATGTGCAGCTTATTGCCTCTACTATTTTAGCGAGCGGCAAAATTGCCGAGCAAAAAACAGGAGAAGGTAAAACTCTTTCTGCGGTACCGGCGCTTTATTTACATAGTTTAACTGGGAAAAGTGTTCATTTAGTAACGGTCAATGATTATTTGGCAAGACGAGATGCCGGATGGATGGGGCCAGTTTTTGATTTTTTGGGAATTACCGTTTCTTCTATTATTAACGAGCAGTCATTTATTTTTGATTCTTCGTATACCGATAAAGAAGTACATGATTTTAGACTTTTGCATTTAAAACCAATTTCTAGAAAAGAGGCTTATAAGGCCGATATTGTTTATGGTATTAATTCGGAATTTGGTTTTGATTATTTACGTGATAACATGGCAACGCAATTAGCGGATACAGTACAAAGAGGTTATTATTTTGCAGTTGTGGACGAGGTAGATTCGGTTCTTATTGATGAGGCAAGAACGCCGCATATTATTTCGGCTCCTCAAGAGATTCCATCCCAAAAATATTATGAATATGCAAAATTAGTTGAAAAATTAAGTGAAGATACTGATTATAAAATAGATGAAAAATTAAGAACAGCTCATTTAACAGATCATGGAATCGCAAAAATTGAAAAATTATTTGGTATTGCCAATATTTACGAAAATGATTTTGATACAGTTTATCATTTAGAAGCAGCCTTAAAAGCCAGAACGCTTTTCCAAAAAGAAAAAGATTACATTGTAAAAGATAATCAAGTTATTTTAGTTGATGAGTTTACAGGAAGATTAATGCAGGGTCGAAGATTATCCGAAGGACTTCATCAAGCAATTGAGGCAAAAGAAAATGTGCCAATCCAGAGAGAATCAAAAACTTTGGCAACTGTTTCTTTGCAGAATTATTTCCGCATGTACGAAAAATTAGCTGGCATGACCGGAACTGCTGTAACAGAAGCGGAGGAATTTAATAAAATTTATAAACTTGATGTTGTAGCTATTCCAACCAATAATCCCATGATAAGGCAAGACAGTTCGGATGCAATTTACAAGACCAATAGAGCAAAAATATCTGCGGTTATTGACGAGATAGAAAAGATTTATAAAGTAGGACAGCCTATTCTTGTTGGGACAACAGCTATTGATAAAAATGAAATTATATCTCAAGCCCTTCGCCGCCGCGGAATAAGACATGAAGTTTTAAATGCCAAAAATCACGAGAAAGAAGCAGAAATTATATCTAAAGCAGGAGAAAAAGGAGCTGTTACTGTGGCCACAAACATGGCAGGACGTGGTGTTGATATTATTTTAGGAGGAGATCCGGGAGAGCAAGATAAAAAAACTTGGCAGAAAAAACATGACACGGTAGTTTCTTTAGGCGGACTCTATATTATTGGAACAGAAAGGCATGAGTCAAGACGAGTTGACAATCAATTGCGAGGCAGGTCTGGAAGGCAGGGTGATCCTGGCGCATCCAGATTTTTTGTGGCGCTGGATGATGAAATTATGCGGCTTTTTGGAGGAGATATGATAGCAAACCTAATGACCCGATTTAATATGCCAGAAAATATACCGCTTGAACACCCAATTGTAACGCGAGCAATAAGCCAAGCCCAAATTAAAGTTGAAGGATTTAATTTTGATATTCGCAAACATTTGGTTGAGTACGACGATGTGTTAAATAAACAAAGAGAAATTATTTATGTCATGCGAAGGGAGATGCTTGGAAAAGATGAAAAAAATGAAATTTCTTTAAAAGAAGAAGTTGTTAAAAAAATACAAGCAGCAATTACAACAGCAGTAAGTCTTAGAACTACAGAAGCGCAGGAAAGAGGACAGTTGCCAATAACTGCTATTGTTTCGGATTTTGCAATGATTATTCCATTTGATGAGGCGTCGCAAGAGCAATTAAAAAAACAATTAGAGCAAATACAAGACGAACAAGAGAAAATATCTTTTCTTTCTAATTTGGCAGTTGATATTTACAATAACCGCGAAAAGCAGGTTGGAAAAGACGTTATGGAACAAATTGAACGATTTGTGGTGTTGTCTGTTATTGATAATTTGTGGACAGACCATTTAGATGCTGTAGAAAATTTACGCCAGGGTATTGGACTTAGGGGATACGGACAACGTGATCCGCTGGTTGAATATAAAAACGAAGCATTTCGTATGTTTGAGCAGCTAATCAATGCAATAGATGATGAGATTGTACATAGAATTTATAAAATTCAGGTTGCTGCACAACCAGCCTTACAACAAGAAGAAATATCAAACAATAAAAAAGCATCAAAAGTACCGAAGGGAGAGAAGTTGGGGCGTAATGATCCCTGTCCTTGCGGTTCTGGCAAAAAATGGAAGAAATGTCATTACCCAAATGTTTCATAAATTGCATAAGTATAAAGGAATATTAGTTTTTTTCTGCATCATTTCTTTTTTGAATGGTGTTATTTTTTGGCAAGTATTTTTACAAAACAAAATTCCTTTATCTGCGAATCTCTTGGTATCTCTTTTTAGTCCATGGAAACAAGAAAAATTTTCGGGTTGGGAGGTTGGTATTCCAAATAAGCCATCTGGTAAAGATGATTTGTGGATTTTCTATCCCCAAAGAACATTTTCTACAACTGTTTTAAAAAATAAAGAAATTCCTTTGTGGAATCCATATAGTTTTTCTGGTAATTATCACTTGGGACTTTCGGAAACTGCTATTTTTTATCCATTTAATCTTTTATTTTTATTTTTTCCACAAATTGATGTTTGGGTATTATTGATTATTATTGAGCCTATTATTACAGGAGTAGGTATGTATTTATTTTTGAAAACAATAGTTTCCCAAGAAAAATCAGCGATATTTGGAGCATTAGCTTTTGCTTTTTCGGGCGTTATTATTACCCGCGCGATAGATGGATTAAGTGTTGGACATACACTTATTTGGATGCCGTATGTTTTTTGGGGCGTGGAATCGTTTTTACAGACAAAAAAAATAAGATTTTTATGGGTAATTCTTATCTCTTTATGTTTTTCTCTTTTGGCAGGATGGTTTCAGTTTACATTTTATATTTTGTTTTTTTCATTATTATACGCATTGTTTGAAATATCTTTTGAAAAAAAGAAAGATACGAAAAGAAATCTTTTTATTGTTATTCCTTTTTTATTATTTCCATTGCTTACTCTTTTTCATACGATACCTGCTTTAGAAGCCCTTGCGGACTCTCCGCGTTTGGCATTGGAAGGAAGATTATTTTCTTATCAACATTTAATGCCGTTTATCCATATAGCAACAATTATTTTTCCCGACTTTTGGGGCAATCCTGCGGTCTACAATTTTTATGGCCCAAGTGATTACAAGGAATCAATTTTGTTTGTCGGAGTAATACCATTATTTTTCTCTCTTTTATTAATTAGTAGACATAAGACAAAAAAAGAATTATTTTTTATTTTGGCGATTATTATCGCTTTCCTTTTAGGAATAGATAATCTTTTTTCTAAAGCATTGCTGTTGTTGCATCTGCCAATATATAGTTCGTTTATTCCTAGCAGAATATTTGTTGTTGCAATTTTTTCTTTTTGCGTTTTGGCTTCTTTTGGTTTTGATTTTGTTTTGATTGAGGATAAAGAAAAAGTATGGAGAAAGATAAAAAAAGTTTTCCTTTATTTGTGGTTGGCGGTTGTATTATTTGTTATATTTGTAGGTTATAAAATTGTGATAGATCCTGGTATTTTGTCTCGTGTTGATAATTTTGGGTTAAATACGAATGTTTCGGCAATACAAATTCGCAGTACAATTGTTTCTGTTGGTATTTTTATATTATTGACAATAATATGCGTATTTTTTAAAAATAAATACAAAAGAAACATTTTTTTTGGTTGTGTTATTGCTGTTTTCTTTTTACAAAGTTATATATTTGCTCAAAAGTATATACCATTTTCGCAGCGGCAGTTTTTGTATCCAGAACACCCTGTATTTAAATATTTAAAAGAACATCAGGGATTAGATCGTTTTATGAGTATTGGTTTGGGTCATATTGCTCCAAGTCTGCCTTTACAGTTTGGCTTATATTCCCCAGAAGGGATTGGGTCAATGTATATTCGTCGTTATGGAGAATTTGTTAGATATATGCAATATGGAGATTTTGGAATTCCAAATAAAATTGCTTTTGATATGGAAATAAGCCCCAAGGATGTTTTTACTCCTCTAAATAAAAGATTCTATAATTTTGTTTCACTAACAAGTATAAAATATATTGTGGTTGATAAAAAATCTATGGAAGAATTAAAGATAATTCCTGATAAGGATAATTTTGTGCTGGTTTGGGAGAATGAGAAATGGCAAATATATGAATATAAAAAAACTATGCCGAGATTTTTTGTTACCAGCGACTATAAAATTATTACTAATAAAGAAAAAATTCTTCAGACTTTGTTTAGCAACGAGTTTAACCCAGCAAAAGTTATTCTTGAAGAAAATCCCGGTTTTGCGCCAAAAGAATATCTGGGAAATGTAAAAGTTTTTAACTATTCTCCAAATAAAATAACAATGCAGGTCGAATCAGATAATAACGCGCTTATTTATTTTTCCGATACTTATACGAAAGCATTCAAGGCGTTTATTGATGGAAAAGAAGGTAGAATTCTTCGCGCCAACTATACGTTTCGGGCCATTCCGGTTGAAAAAGGAAAACATATTGTTGTTGTTAGATATGATACAACCGGTGTTTCTGCGGGGTTTATTATTGCTGGCTTTGTGCTTACGAGTTTTGGTATTATGACATTGATAGTTAGCAGAAAGAAAATATAAATAAATATAATTTAATGGATAATTCAACAAGACCACATTATCATCATTTAAAAGAAAAGTGGACAGCAAAAAACAAAAGTTTGCAGGCGAGACTTTGGGATAAGCATAAAGATTCTCTTTCACAGCTAGCCATAGGCTCGTTAAGCGGACTGATGATGCTTTCTTCTCCAGGTATATCGCAATTGTCTCCTTCTCAACTATCTGTAATTCAAGAAGCGCCGATTAGCAAACATGCATTTCTTGTGGCAGATTTATCACACGTGTTGCCAAAAGAAATGCGGCCTTTATCAGAAGAAGAAGAAAAAAAGGTTTCGGATGTTTTCTCTCGCTATTTTTCTTTTAAGGCGATTGCAGAGTTGGATGGGAAAAAACTTAACAGAAGTTATGGACTTATTGGTCAGGAACAACATTTGGCAAGGTACCCGGGAGATAATTTGGGCAGCCATTTTGATTCAGAAGGCCAAGCGCAGCAGTTTGCAAGTCAAGGCATGGCACCAGGTCTTGGTGCATTTGGATATTTTGTTCCTTCAAAGCAGCATTTGACAGAAAAAGATAATTTGCGGGAAAAATATTACATTGCTGTCCAGACATTTCTTGTTCCTGATTACGTTCAAAGGTTAGCTGAATACCGAGATTTTTTTCGATTTAGAAAAATGTTAGTTGTCAATCCGCAAAACGGCCAAGCAGTTGTTGCGGTTATTGGAGATGCGGGGCCCGGAGAATTTACAGGCAAACATCTTGGGGGATCGCCCGAAGTTATGCGTCATTTAGAGCGAGTTGATGGTTCGATGCGTGGACCAGTAATTTATTTTTTTATTGATGATCCAAATGATACAATTCCCTTGGGACCAGTTAATTTATGAAACATTTTTACAGTCATCTTATCGAAACTTCAACTCTTAGTCTGGCGCTTGGAGATATGGAATTATCACAAGTTGAGCGTTTAGAACTACTTTCTCTTGCGCACGAAAATCTCCATCATGCGGTTTTGGACACTGTGCTTTCCGAACTTTCAGAAAACGATAAGAAATTATTTCTACAACATTTGGCAGTTGATAATCACGATAAAATTTGGGAATTATTAAAAAGCAAAGTAGAAAATATAGAAGAAAAAATTAAAAAAGCAGCAGAAAGTTTAAAAGAAGAATTACACAAAGATATTTTAGAAGCAAGACATAAAAAAAATTAAATCCTAATGCGGTAGCGTTTGGTGAAGGATTTGCCGGATGCAAGAGTTCCTGTAACTTCAAAAATTGCATTTGTAATATTAGTGTGATAGCGGCAGATATTTTTTGAACAGGTGCCAAATAAAAGCTCGCGACTTGCACTGCTTCCTTCGTCTTTTCTAACCGATCCACCAGCTCCTTCTTCCCTACCTTCGGTTCGGTAGATCAGTGCATAGGATACATTTGAGGCGTTTTGCAGATTGCTAAAGTAAACAAGAAGCGCTTTTCGGTCTCGTCTTAATTTCGGCGAAACACTAATTCCTACTGTTTTTCCAGATGAATTTATTACTTTTTTAGCAGTTCCCGCAGATTTTGCCTGCGGCAAAACCTTTGCCGAAGCTTCAAAGGGAAAAAGAAAAGAAACAAAAAGTAAGATTGTTGTTAGAATTAGTGTTTTCACATTAATAAGTATATCATATGGGTTTTAATTTTTGGTAGAATAGAGATGATGCTTTAGTATTAATATAAATATGATGAAAAATAAATTACCAGAAAATCAAATAATTATTTACGAAACAGATGATGGGAAAGCTCGTATTGATGTTCGTTTTGAAGAAGAAAATGTTTGGTTGACGCAAAAATTGCTAGCAGATCTGTTCGGCACTACAACGGCAAACATCAACATGCATCTTAAAAACATATTTCAACAAAAAGAACTTGATGAAAATTCAGTTATTAAGGATTTCTTAATAACTGCTTCTGATAGAAAGCAGTACAGGGCAAAACATTATAACCTGGAAGCAATTATTGCTATTGGGTATCGCGTTAATTCAAGTCGTGGCACATTATTCCGTCAATGGGCAACCGAACGATTAAAAGAATATATTGTCAAAGGTTTTACTCTTGATGATATGCGTCTTAAGCAGGGTGGGCATAAGTCTCGATATTTTGAAGAGCTGTTACAGAGAATTCGCGACATTCGAAGTAGTGAGCGGATGTTATATCAAAAAGTAACCGATATTTACGCGACATCTATTGATTATCGGAAAGATGCTAAAGAGACTGATATTTTTTTCAAAACCGTGCAGAATAAGATGCACTATGCTGTAAGCGGTAAAACTGCTGCTGAAATTATAACGGAACGAGTTGATAAAAATAAAAAGAATCTCGGTCTGACAAACTTTTCAGGTTACCATCCAATTAAAAGAGATATCTATATAGCGAAAAATTATCTTTATGAAGAAGAGCTGAAAATGCTTAATCGTATTGTTGATGCTTATCTTTCTTTTGCCGAAATTCAGGCGATAAGCGAGAAAACAATGATAATGAAAGATTGGATTAAAAAACTTGATGAGTATCTTATGCTTATGGGTAAAGGCATATTAAAAAATGCCGGCAAGGTAAGTATGGAAGAAGCGCAAGGTAAAGCAGACGAGGAATTTTTGGAAAGCAAAAAATCAGAGGATAAAAAGTATGTTTCTGATTTTGACCGCGAGGTAAAAAAGCTGTTAAGAATGAAGAAAGAAAAATAAATCTATTTCTGATAAAATAACAAGAAACAATTATGTCAGTTTTTGATAATTTTACCAACCGCTACTCCCTCTCCAAAACCCTGAGGTTTGAGCAACATATAACTCTTTAGGATTGTTTAGCTCGTAGTATCTTACAAGCTTCGTTTTTGTTAGAATTACATTATGCAAAAAGAAGCTAAGGCAAGGATTAAAATTAATGAACTTCTCAAAAGTTCAGGCTGGCGTTTTTTTGATGATGAAAAAGGTAAAGCAAACATAGTTTTGGAAAACAATGCAAAAGTCACCAAACAGGCTATAGACGAATTCGGCAATGATTTTGAGAAAACACAAAAAGGGTTCATTGACTTTTTATTACTTGATGAAAAGGGTTTTCCGTTTGTAGTTTTGGAGGCAAAATCCGAGGATAAAGACCCACTTGACGGTAAAGAGCAGGCTCGTCGTTATGCCCAATCGCAAAATGTTCGTTTTATTATTCTCTCCAATGGCAACCTGCATTATTTTTGGGATTTAGAACGGGGTAATCCGTCCGTTATTATTACGTTTCCATCTTATCAATCACTTAAGCACTCCGAATCGTTCAATCCGAGTTTTTTGACACTTGCCGAAGAAAAGGTTGAAAACGACTACATACTTCTCACTCAAAACCCAAATTATCAAAAAGACCCGCGCTGGATAGATAAAACCCAAAAAGAAGCTTTAATAAAAGAGCAAGATTTGAAGTTATTACGACCATATCAATTAGCAGCAATTCACACTTTACAAAACGAAGCCAAGAAAGGCAATGATAGATATCTTTTTGAAATGGCTACCGGTACAGGCAAAACTCTTATTTCCGCAGCAGTTATCAAATTATTTCTCAAGTCCGGCAACGCAAAGCGAATTTTATTTTTAGTTGATCGTTTGGAATTGGAAGATCAGGCGTGGAAAAACTTCGCTAAGATTTTAAAAAACGACTACACATGTGTTATCTATAAAGGAAATCGTGATGATTGGCGTAAGGCAGAAGTTGTTGTTTCCACAGTACAAAGTTTGTCATTCAACAGCAAATATAAAAAACTCTTTAGTCCGACAGATTTTGATCTGATTATTTCTGATGAAGCGCATCGTTCTATTGGTGGCAACAGCCGTGCCGTATTTGAGTATTTTGTCGGTTATAAATTAGGACTTACTGCCACCCCAAAGGATTACCTTAAAAACATTGACCCCCAAAAATTAAGCGAGAAAGATCCCCGATCATGGGAACGTCGTCAGCTGTTGGATACTTATCAAACATTTGGTTGTGAATCGGGCGAGCCAACATTCAAGTATAGTTTGCTTGATGGTGTTAAAGATGGATATCTGGTAAATCCTATTGTTGCGGATGCAAGGACAGAAATAACAACAGAACTTTTATCCGAAAAGGGCTATTCTTTAATCGTTGAGAACGATGAGGGTATTGAAGAGGAGCAAGTTTTTTTTCAAAAAGATTTCGAGCGTAAATTCTTTTCAGACAAAACAAATAAAATCTTTTGCAAAACATTTTTGGAAAATGCACTTAAAGACCCAGTAAGTGGAGAGATTGGAAAATCAATCATTTTCTGTGTTAGTCAAGCACACGCATCAAAAATTACTCAAATTCTTAACGAGTTTGCAGATTCACTTTGGTCTGACAAATATAACTCTGATTTTGCTCTACAAATTACTTCAAATATCGGTGATGCACAACAATTCGTAATTAACTTTTCAGATAAAAGCAATAACCTCAATGGTCATACAAAATGGCTTGAAAATTACAAATCAAGCAAAACCAGAGTATGCGTAACTGTTGGTATGATGACGACTGGTTATGATTGTCAAGATATATTAAACATTTGCATGATGCGTCCCATTTTTTCTCCTACCGATTTTATTCAAATCAAAGGACGAGGGACACGTAAATATACTTTTAAATACAAAGACAGCGAAAATGAAATAATTTCTACCGAAAAAGCTACTTTCAAACTTTTTGACTTTTTCGCCAATTGCGAATACTTCGAGAAAAAATTTAACTACGACCAAGAATTAAAACTACCTATCGGTAAAGGAACTGGTGGTAGCGGTGGTGGAGGGATTGATATAGATGAGGTAACAGTTGCCACACCAGACCCGCTTAAAACACTTACCCAAACCCCCATAGGATTAGCCGGTATGAAAGTGGATTGGAAGTTCTTTGAAAAGTTTGAATCTGTGGTCAAAAACAATTCTGTTGTCAAACAAAAATATGAACAAGGAGATATTTCCGGTATTGAGGAATATGTAAAAAACGAGATCTTTGAAAAGCCAGAGGACTATTTCAACTTGGAGAAACTTCGTAAATCAGTAAAGGCAGACCGCCGCATTAGCTTAAAAGAGATACTGGAGAAAATCTTCGGCGGAATAAATAAATTTAAATCTAAAGATGAATTACTGGAAGAGGAATTTGAAAAGTTTGTTACAATTTACAAACCGGAAAGTAAATATGTTCTCCCAATTAAAAATTATCTTAAAGCGTATATAACCGACTCCGAAATTCGGGACATTGTTGAGAGAAAAGAATACAGCCGTTTTGCCACTAATCCCAAAGTTACAATGAGAGACTTTAAAGAATTAAATGGCTATCGCGAAATTGTGCCGGAATATGTCAAAGATTATGTTTCTATTAACACTTATTTGTAAATATGAAAAAACAAAAAACAGGTTGCAGACATGATTATAAAAACGCCATTCAAGTTGGAAATGTTGATTATCAATGCCGTCTTTGTGGTGGACTTCTTGATCCAGGCGAGTGGTTTCTGATGAATAGTTTTGAATTTATAGATGTGGATGTAAAAAGAGAAACAAAAATAAAAAAAGATAATAAAAAAAGATAATATTATGCTTAATCAAGAAACCAAACGAAAAATTGATTCTGCCCGCGACATTTTAGTTGGCAAAGTCCCGGATCCAAAGGCCCAAGTTGAACAAATCACCACAGCTTTAATCTATAAGTTTATGGATGACATGGACAAGACATCGCAAGAACTAGGTGGTAAGGCTAGATTTTTCACTAATGGTTACGAAAAATACGCGTGGACAAAATTGATGGATGCCAAACTGGGTGGACACGAGAAACTCGATCTGTATATGGAAGCACTTGCTAAACTTTCTTTAAATCCCCATATTCCCCAATTATTCCGTGATATTTTCAAAGATGCATTTCTACCCTATCGTAATCCTGAAACTCTAAGTTTATTTTTGAAAGAAATAAACGGTTTTACTTACGAACATAGCGAGGATCTAGGGGATTCATTTGAATACTTACTTTCGGTTTTGGGAAGCCAGGGAGATGCAGGACAATTCCGAACTCCTCGGCACATTATTGATTTTATAGTAGATGTCGTTAACCCCAAAAAAGATGATACCATCTGCGATCCTGCTTGTGGCACTGCTGGTTTTTTAATTTCTGCCTACAAACATATACTCAAACAGCATGATGGAAAAAATGACCCTGAAAACAAAGAAAAACCACTTACCCCAGATGAACGAAAAAAACTCATGGATCATTTTACAGGTTATGACATTAGCCCAGATATGGTTCGACTCTCGAGAGTTAATTTATATCTGCATGGGTTTCCCAATCCGACGATTTACGAATACGACACGCTTTCAAGTGAGGAAAAATGGGATGAAAGTTTTGATGTAATGCTTGCTAACCCTCCGTTTATGACTCCCAAAGGGGGTATCAAACCGCATAAGCGTTTTAGTGTTCAAGCCAATCGTTCCGAAGTTTTATTTGTGGATTACATTTTAGAACACCTACGTCCAAATGGCCGTGCGGGTATTATTGTGCCGGAAGGAATTATTTTTCAATCAGGCAATGCTTATAAACAACTCCGTAAGTTATTAGTCGAAGAAAATTATCTGTGGGCTGTAGTGTCACTTCCCGCTGGAGTATTCCAGCCTTATTCGGGGGTTAAAACTTCAATTTTGTTTTTAGACCGTGAACTTGCAAAAAAATCAGATTCAGTCGTATTTATGAAAGTCAACAATGATGGGCTTGACTTGGGAGCCCAAAGAAGGGAAATAAAAGAAAATGATTTACCAACAGCTTTAATGCTATTGAATAGTTATAAGAAAAATATTACTTCAAATAATTTACCACAAACCAATGATCTGGAAACATTAACAAAGAATACAATTTCAATTTTTGTACCCAAATCTAAGATTCGAGAACTCGGTGATTATTACCTGACTGGAGAACGATATAAAGAAATTAACGAGCTAAAAAATCAAAAATGGCCTATGGTGGAGTTGGGTGATATTTGTATAGTTTTAGATAGTAAACGAAGACCAGTAACAAAAGCAGACAGAAAATCTGGAAAATATCCTTATTATGGTGCAACAGGCATATTGGATTATGTTGATGGGTTTTTGTTTGACGAAAAACTTGTATTAGTTGGAGAAGATGGAGCTAAATGGGGTAAAGGTGAGAAAACTGCTTTTATTGCTGAAGGTAAATATTGGGTGAATAATCATGCACATGTTATGCGACCCATAAGAGACAGACTTATTGATGAATACCTTGTGCCAGTTCTTAATTCAATGGACTTAACACCATATATTACAGGAGTGACAGTCCCAAAGTTGAATCAGGAAAGGTTGAGGTCAATAAAAATCCCTTTACCACCGATTGAGGTACAAAAAAAAATAGTTGAGGAAGTAGAAAGTTACCAGAAAATTATTGACGCTGCTAAACAGATAGTAAACAGTTGGAAACCTGAAATTGAGATAAATACTGCTTGGGAGCTAAAAAAAATCAGTGAGGTGGCTGAAATTAATCCTTCAAAACCTAAATTTAAAGAATGGGATTTAGATAAAGACGTCTTTTTCTTACCAATGTCAGTACTCGATACGAATTCTCCTAACCCGAAAAAAATGGAAAAAAGAAAACTGAAAGAAGTTATAAATGGTTACACCTGTTTTAAAAATGATGATGTGTTGTTGGCGAAAATTACCCCATGCTTCGAAAATGGAAAATCCGGAATTGTAAAGCTAGACGGTGTTGGGTTTGGATCAACAGAGTTTATTGTGATTAGAGCAGATAGATCAAAAGTTGAACCGCTTTGGTTATGGTATTTTATTTTTTCAGATAGTTTTAAAATAAACGGTATTCCAAAAATGTCTGGTTCAGCAGGGCAAAAAAGATTACCTGTAACTTACGTTGAAAATTATGAAATTCCGGTGCCGAACCTTGAAACACAAAAAGCAATAATAGCTACACTTAAACTCAATTATGATTATATAAAAAATACTAAAGAAAATATAATTCCCCAATTAGAGCAAAAGATTCAGGCTGTGCTGGAAGAAATATGAATGTAGAAAAATACAAGGAAGATTTGAAAAGAGAGGTATCCAAAAAAAAGAGTGAGGGTTATCAATTTATTCCTATCATTTCGGGAGCAACATCTTTATATTTTCTACAAAGAATTATTTTTTCGAATTTACCGTACGATAAATTTATACTTGCAATTGGTGCCGTTTTGATAGTTTTTGGAATTTCTGCTTTTCTTTTTTGGTCACTAAAAAGAGCCGAACAAGACAAAGATAAGTATTTATTAAGTACGGTTGGCAAAATTGTAGAGGATGTGTTTAAGCATTACGGAGTATCTATGGCGAGTAACGCAGCTGGTCCAACAACAGCTAATCAAATGAATCCAATTATGCTAACTATTGTAGACTTAGTAAGCGGTCTAAAAGAGCTAATGCAGAAAAGCTATACAAAAAACTAAATACATAATTTTAGAAGTTCAGGTATAATAAATTAACAATATGCCAAGTCTACAAGTTAATTGGGTTAAAAATTCAAATAATAATCAGTGGTTTGATCTTTTGAGGCTTGATCTCAATGCGCCTTATTTTCTGAATAAGGAAGGGGTTTATATTTTATGGTACTCTAGTCCGTCAGGAGCGAAAGTAATACGAGTTGGTCAAGGAGATATTGGGAGCAGATTAAGGGAACACAGGAGTAATCCAGAAATTTTAAGATACTCTAGCTATGGACAATTAAAAGTTACCTGGGCATTAGTAGATTCGCAGTACAAAGATGGGGTAGAAGCATTTTTATATGATTCTTATAGTCCTTTAATTGGTGAAAGGTCACCTGCTGCCCAACCTATTTCGGTAAATCTAATATGATAAATTGGGTTGATGTAGCAAAAACCTTTCTTGAAAGTCTATTAGGACCTTTAGTTGTTGGTTTAGTTATTTGGCGAGTTGGGAAAAATGAAGTTGATAAGAGAATTAAAAATGAGGCAATAAGAGATTTAATGACTTTTAGAGGTGATTATTCTTCTCCAGAATTTCGTCGATCGCTTAACAAAGTTTCGATTACATTCCATGGAGATGAAGCGATCAGGCAGCAAATTCGTGATTTATACGAGGATATCAATAATCCGGGTAACTCGGAAACAAATATAAATAGAAAAATAGTTGGGTTAATATACAATTTATGCAGAAAGAATGGTTTTGGTGGTATTACTGAATATGATATTGACCAATCATTCCCAGAACAAAAACAAACACCTACTTCAACTTTAACTCCTACTTCACACCAAGTTTTACAGGATAAACCTAAAATTCCAAAAAATGGAAAGAATAAGAAAACAAAATAGTTTAAGTGACTAATTATTATAATTTAAGCAGAAAATAAATGTGTATGAAAGATGAACTCAAATACCAATAGCACATTTCTACTTTTGTAGATCTAGTGGTATACTAGAGCAGATAATGAAAAATCCAAATGTTGTGCGGTTTGTTGGTCTTGGGGTAGTAATAATAATGCTTGTTGCTTTTGGCATTTTCTTTTTTTCCTCTTCAAAAAAATCTGATCCTGTTCCTTTGCAGCAAAATGTACCGGTGGAAACAAAAAAATCTCCATCTCTTACAACAAAAACTTATGTTGACGATGCAGGATTTCAATTTGATTACCCAGATGATTTGACTGTTGCTAAAAAAGACAACACAAGTTCTGTTACATATTCATCTTTAGAAATTGTATCAAAAGAGGTATCTGGATCTATGTTTTTTCTGGTTGAGGACACCAAAGCTAAATCTGTTGACGAATTGGTAGAGAAAAATACGACAACAAAAGAAGCAGCACTTGGAAGTTTGGAGGCTATAGAAGTAACAGGTGGCGATAAAACGACACTTTTTGCCATTGATCAAGGGATACTTTTTCAAGTAACTCTTTATAGAGCAACAGACAAGTCGTATTGGGATGGTGTATACCAAACAATTATTTCGAGTTTTTCCTTTGTTGCTCCTGCCGCAAGTTCTCAAAGTTCTTCGGATAGCGACAATAATGATGTAGTTCAAGAAGAGGATATTATTGAATAATATGAACCAAAATAATAGCTGGAAAGCTAAGGCAACCTTAATTCGTAAATGGTCTCTTGTTTCAACATCTGCAGCAGGTTCTGGACACCCCACCTCTTGTATGTCGGCAGCAGATTTAGGAACAGTTTTATTTGATAAATATTTTTGTTTTGATATTAAAAATCCCAAGAATCCAAATAACGATCGGTTTGTTTTATCCAAAGGCCACGCATCACCACTTTTATACGCGCTTTTTGCCATGAGCGGAGGACTCAAAATTGAAGAACTAAAAACCTTGAGAAAATTTGGCAGTCGTTTGGAAGGACATCCAACACCACGATTTCCATATGCCGATGTTACTACGGGTTCGCTTGGTCAAGGTTTATCTGTAGGCGCAGGAATGGCATTTTCAATTCATAATTCAGAATTCAGAATTCAGAATTTGCCTAAGGTGTATGTACTTTTGGGGGATGGCGAGTTGGCAGAAGGCAGTGTGTGGGAAGCGGCAAATTTTGCTTCTTATTATAAATTGAATAATCTTATTGCCATTGCCGATATCAATGGTTTGGGGCAGAGTCAGGAAACAATGTTTAATCATCATATCAATGAATATACCGATCGTTTTTCGGCATTTGGCTGGGAAGTAATTGCTATTGATGGTCATGATTTTTTGGAAATTGATAAAGCATTATCACTGGCTGTTAATAATAAATCGGATAAGCCGTTTGTGATTATTGCCAAAACAGAAAAAGGCAAAGGCGTTTCTTTTTTGGAGGGAAAAAATGGATGGCATGGGAAGCCGCTTAAAAAGGATGAATTAGAAAAAGCGTTGTTGGAGTTGGGAGAGGTTTCGGATGATTTAAGATTTACGTTGAAGTTGCCTAGAGAATCGCAGACTGATACAAGGTCACACCTTGTACAAGGTGCGACCTTAACAAATCCCCCTTATAAAAAGGGTGAGGAAGTTGCAACACGGGAAGTGTATGGACAAGTTTTGGCAAAGCTTGGAGATAGCAATACTTTAATATATGCTTTAGATGGCGATACGAAAAATTCTACATATTCTCAGGATTTCTTAAAAGCTCATCCGGATAGGTTTATTGAATGTTTTATTGCCGAGCAAAATATGGTGGGTGTGGCAACAGGACTTTCTACACAAGGAAAAATTCCATTTGTATCAACGTTCGCCGCGTTTTTAACAAGAGCGTTTGACCAAATAAGAATGGCTGCGGTTTCAAAAGCCAATGTAAAGTTTGTTGGTTCGCATGTTGGTGTTTCGATTGGAGAAGATGGGCCATCGCAAATGGGACTTGAAGATATGGCTATGTTTGGCGCTCTTCCTGATTCTATTATTTTACACCCATCAGAAAGTGTATCAACAGCCAAACTTTTGCCGCAGATGGTATCCCATGTTGGTATTTCGTATCTTCGAACCTTGCGAGCAAAAACAGCGGTTTTGTATGATAATAATGAAGAATTTGTTGTCGGTGGTTCAAAAATTCTCAAAAGATCAAAAACAGATATACTAACTGTTGTGGCTGCGGGTATCACTGTTTTTGAGGCGCTTAAAGCATACGATATACTAAGAAGTGAGGGTATAATAATACGTGTTGTTGATTGTTATTCGGTAAAGCCAATCGATGACAAAACGTTAATTAAGAGTTTAAAAGAGACAAAGAAAAAAATTATTATTACTGTTGAAGATCATTTTGAGCATGGCGGTTTGGGGGATTTTGTTTTGGATGCTGTTTCTGAAACAGGAGTACATGTTATAAAAATGGCAGTTAATCATATTTCTCGTTCTGGGACAAAAGATGAGGTTATGGAAGATGCCGGCATTACAGCGAAACATATTGTTGAAAAAGTAAAAAAACTAATTGATTAGAAGGTCGCACCTTGTTAAGGTGCGACCTTAACACAGATTATGTGGATTGGATTTTTTGGCATACTTGTGATTGGTATATTAGGTGGAAGCACCCCAATATTAGTTAAGTTAGGATTAACAGAATTTCCTCCATTGCTACTTACAACACTGCGATTTATCATTGCGACTATTATATTTTTACCCTTTTTTCTTCAAGAGAAAAGACATCTTACAAGACATGATATTTGGATTTTATTTACTAGATCCCTATTTTTTGCCGGAAACGCAGGTATTTTTAGCATTGCTATACAATATACCACAGCAATAATTTCGCAAGTTCTTTATAGTTTTGTTCCTGGGATAGTTTTGGTTATGAGTTTTCTTTTTTTACGAGAGAATATGACAAAACAAAGAATCATAGGTTTATTTATTGCAGTAATTGGTGTTGGTATTCTTATTCAACAATCAATTATAAAAACAGAGGTATTAACATTTGGCACCTTGATTGGTAATATGTTGACCTTGCTTGCAGCTTTATCATGGTCTGCATATACTGTGGTTTCAAAGAGATTGACAGATGTCTATAGTCCGGTTGTTACCACATTTGCAAGTTTTGTAACAATAATAATTATTCTTGTTCCCCTTTTACCTATTGAGTATATATTGCAACCAGTACAACTGGAAAATGTTGATTTGTCTGGTGTTGGTAGTGTTATGTACTTGGGTATTTTTTCTTCTGCATTTATGTTTTTTCTTACACAATTATTAATACAAAAGACAAGTTCTTTTGTTACATCACTTTCTCAATATCTAGCGCCATTTGCCGGTGCTATGATTGCTATTCCGATTTTAGGAGAAAAACTTACGCCACTGTTTTTTCTTGCAGGAGTTTGTGTAGTTGTCGGTGTTTTTTACGCAACAAGTTACGAAGGTGTAAGAAAACACATAAAATCCGTGTTACAATAAACTCATGAAGAATGAGGAGCTTGTTGAAGAGTCTTGGGATAAGAAAAAAATTGCGATTGCAGCAATACTTCTTTTTTGTCTTGTTGGTTTTGTGTATGCAGCGAAAAATTATTTTTTAGAGAGTTTTGAGCAAACACGAAAGACATCTCCGAAATCACCTGGTTCTGTTGCAGGTGCTTCTGCAGAGGAAAATAAAGACTCGTCTTCCGATTCAAAAGATGACAGTAAACCATTCTCTTTTACATTTAATTCCTCTTCAATTCGATCTGAAGCGCAGAAAAAATTGGATTCTCTAAAAGAACAGGTAGGTAATTTAAGCGTTGAAGATGTTGCGTCTTCGTCTCCACAACTGCAGAGAGTAATCAATGACATAAAGGCTTTAGAACAATACCCCAAAAACCAGGCAAAACAGATGTGTGAGAATATTTGTAAGAGCTTAGAATGATAAAAAGACTTTTAAGATTTATTGGACCTGGTTTTATTACCGGGGCATCCGATGATGACCCGTCGGGAATTGCTACCTATTCCCAAACAGGCGCCCAGTTTGGATATGGACAATTGTGGACAGCGCTTTTTTCGTTTCCCCTTATGGTAGCTGTACAGGAAATGTCGGGGCGGATCGGTTTGATTACGGGTAAAGGATTGGCTGGTGTTATCAAAGAGCACTATTCAAAAAAAATTTTGTATCCTGCAGTATTGCTTCTTTTTGTGGCTAACACTATTAATATAGGCGCAGATTTGGGGGCTATGGCGGCTGTGGCGCAGCTGGTGTTTGGCTTGCCTTTTATTGTGTGGCTGATCGGCATGGTTATTACTACACTGGTTTTGGAAATTTTTGTTTCGTACAAACTTTATGCTAAATATCTTAAATACTTAACTTTCTCTCTTTTTTCTTACGTTATAACTGCATTTATTGTAAAAATAAATTGGCAAGAGGTATTGACTGCAAGTATTATTCCTTCATTTTCTTTTCATAAAGAATATCTTTTTAACATTGTGGCAATTTTTGGTACAACAATTTCGCCTTATCTTTTTTTCTGGCAAGCTTCAGAAGAAGTGGAAGAAGAAGTGGCGCATCATCGAATTCGCAGAATGGGAGCAGGGCAGCCAAAAGTAACACCAAAAGATATTTCGCGCCTTAATATAGATACTATTGTTGGGATGTTTTTCTCTAATCTTGTTATGTGGTTTATTGTTGTTACAACCGGCGCAACCTTATTTACTCACGGCATACGAGATATAAAGACTGCCCAAGACGCGGCGTTGGCGCTAAGACCTTTGGCTGGAGATTTTGCATTTGGACTTTTCGCCCTGGGAATTATTGGTACAGGTTTTTTGGCAGTGCCAGTTTTAGCTGGTTCGGCATCGTATGCAATTTCTGAAAGCTTTGGTTGGAAAGCAGGATTGTATCAAAAGCTTAAATCTGCGCATGGATTTTATGGGGCGATAACGATTGCAACATTGATTGGAATTCTTATCAATTTTATAGGCATAGATCCAATGAGCGCGTTATACTACACAGCAGTAATCAATGGGTTTATTGCCCCGCCGCTTTTGATTATTATTCTGCTTATTGCCAATAACAAAGCAATCTTAAAAGACCAAGTAAATGGGAAATTGCTTAATATCTTAGGTATTGCAACTGTTGTTATTATGATTATTGCTGCTGTTTTGCTGGCTGCATCATTATGGAAGAATTAAAAGAAAAAACTCAAAAATTTTTAGAAAAAATTGATGTGGAAGAAAAAAGAAAGCAAATTCGTCAATTAGAGGCAGAAAGTACTCAAGTAGCATTTTGGCAAGACCACAAAAGCGCAGCTCAAAAAATGAAACTGTTGTCTGATTTACAAAAAGAGGTTGAAGAATTAGATTGGCTTTCTGAACTTATTAATAATGGTGAGTATGGAGAAGCAGAAAAAATACTTAAAAAATTAGAAACTATGTTATATTTTTGCGGTTCATACGATAAAGGCGCTGCGATTTTGTCAATTCATTCAGGTCAAGGCGGAGTTGAGGCAATGGACTGGGCGCAAATGCTGTACAGAATGTACACCAGGTTTTGCGAAAAAAAAGGTTGGGCATATGAAATTATCGAAGAAACACCAGGGGACGAAGCGGGTTTAAAAAGTATTACTATTTCAGTTGATGGAAAATACGCATACGGTAATCTTAAATATGAGGCAGGCGTTCACAGGCTGGTTCGACAATCGCCCTTTAATGCAGATAAGTTGCGACAAACCTCCTTTGCTTTAATTGAGGTACTGCCGCAAATAGAAGATGATAAAGAAATTGTGGTAAAAGATGACGATTTGGAATGGGAATTCTATCGAAGCGGCGGCCACGGCGGGCAGAATGTTAATAAAGTTTCAACTGCTGTTAGGCTTAAACACAAGCCAACAGGAATTATTGTAACAGCGCAATCAGAGCGATATCAGGGGCAAAACAGAGAGAATGCTCTAAAAATTTTACGGGCGAAATTGTGGCTCTTTGAAGAAGAGGAAAGAAAAAAAGAGGAGCAAAAATTAAAAGGAGGATACAAAACTCCTGGTTGGGGAAACCAGATTCGTTCTTACGTTTTGCATCCATACCATATGGTAAAGGATTTACGTACAAATTTTGAGACGGCAAATACAGAAGCAGTCTTAAATGGAGAATTAGAGGGATTTATAGAAGATGAATTAAGAGGGTTGTCAAATGTTTAAAAATGTGATTTACTAGAGAAGGAGGATTATCATGGAGAAGATGGAGAAAAAGGAAAATCAAGAAGTGCTCCATGAATTTAATAAAGACGTTAAAATTTCTATGTTTTCAACAAAATTTCTTGCGATTGTTGGCGTAGCTATTATATTTGGTTTGGGCAGCGGCTATTTGTTAGCTTCGTACGATACTGGCAGTATGGTTTCTAAAATAAATGGCACTACTGGCGAGTCGTCAGTTTCTAAAGGAACAATTGTTGGCTCAAGTGATACAAAAACTTTTAAAGATACCGCAGAGGGAGTGCTTGAAGAAGGCGGAATTGAAGACGAGGGGCAATATCATCTGGTTAGACCAGGCGGAGATAGCCAAAATGTGTATTTAACATCATCAATTGTTGATCTGTCTGTTTTTGTTAAGAAAAAGGTAAAAGTGTGGGGAGAGACAAATGCTGCAAAAAGAGCTGGTTGGCTCATGGACGTGGGTCGGGTAGAAGTATTAGAATAATTCCTCATGATAAAACTTGATAAAGTTTCCAAGACTTTTATGCTTGGCACATCTAGCTTAACAGATATAACTCTGACTATTGAGAAAGGAGAATTTGTTTTTGTGGTTGGCCCAACAGGAAGCGGTAAAACAACACTTTTTAGACTTTTAATTAGGGATATGTTTCCGACAAAAGGCACCATAGTTGTGGGAGAATTTGATGTTACCAAATTATCCAGCCGCAAGGTTCCACATCTTCGAAAAAAAATCGGCGTGGTATTTCAGGATTTAAAACTGCTAATGGATCGGACAATTTTTGAAAATGTTATGTTACCATTGGAAGTGTCTGGTATAAAACCAGAAGAAGCAAAAAAAAGAGTTGAAGACGTATTAAAACATGTTGGAATTTTGGAGCAATATAATAAATTTCCCATACAGCTTTCTGGAGGAGAGCGACAACGGGCGGCAATAGCCAGGGCGCTAGTTTTTTCGCCAGATATTCTTTTGGCAGATGAGCCAACTGGTAATTTAGATCCAAAGACGGGTCAGGAGATTGTAAAAATTTTGCAGGGAATAAATGAGAAAGGAACAACTGTAATTATGGCCACACATAATGTGGATATTGTAAATAATTTGGGAAAAAGAGTAGTGGCGTTAGATAAAGGAAAATTGATTCGCGATCAGAAAAAAGGAAAATATGCGACATCTTAAAACAGCCTGGCGACATATTAGGCGTTCTCCCTACCAAGCGTTTGCCGCTGTTTTTATTATGGCCCAAACCTTTTTTGTGTTAACTTTTTTTGCCTTTTTAATATTTGCTTCATCTCGAATTATCGCCTATTTTGAGTCAGTCCCACAAGTAACAGCCTTTTTTAAGGAAGAGGCAAAACAGGAAGATATAGATACTCTTTCGCAAAAAGTAAAAGAGACGGGTAAAATTGCAAAGCTGGAATTTGTGTCCAAAGAAGAAGCGCTCAAGATTTATAAAGAACAAAATAAAGATGATCCATTGCTTTTAGAGCTTGTTACGGCAGAAATTTTGCCTGCGGCGCTAAAGGTTTCTGCCATAAAAATAGATGATCTAACGCAAATATCAGAAATGCTTAGTGGTTCGATAATTGTTGAGCGGGTTATTTTTCAAAAAGATGTTGTGCAAAATCTGGCGGTGTGGACAAATGCCTTGCGTAAAATTGGAATAGCATTAAGTGCTATTTTAGCCTTGGATGCGATATTTCTGATGGTAATTATTATTGGTATTAAAATATCTCAGAAAAAAGACGAAATCGAAATTGTTCGGCTTATTGGAGCAACAGGATGGTATGTAAGGTGGCCGTTTATTTACGAAGGTGTATTTTATGGAGTAAGTGGAGCATTTTTGGGGTGGCTTTTGGCCTTAGGGCTTTTTTGGTACGCTACACCATTTTTGTCGTCTTTCTTAAAGGGAATTCCGCTTTTTCCAATTCCGATTATTTTTTTCTTCCAGCTTCTAGGGATTGAGCTTTTAATCGCGATATTTTTAGGAATAGTTTCAAGTTTTTTAAGCGTACTTAGATATCTTAAATAAGAATTAGGAATAATGAATTATGAATTATGGGAATGTGCAAAAAAATAGTCAAATTTTTAATCGTTTTTTTGATCTTCTTTTCTTTTAACGGAGTTTCTTTTGCGGTCGATGAAACTTCAACGCCTACTCCGTCAGTAACAATTACGCCAGTTCCAGATACCAGCAAAGAGCAACAAGATTTACAAAATAAAATAAATGAACTGCAGGGGAAAGTTAAAGATTTACAAGGTCAGGAGCGCACGCTTTCTTCTCAAATTAACGTGATGGATAATCAGATTAAGTTGACCGAACTTCGTATTAACTCGACAAAACAGCAAATAGTTAGTATTTCTGGCGATATCCAAACAGCCAATAAAAAAATTGATTCGCTGGAACAGGCGCTTAGGAAATTAACGAAGGTTCTTATCAATAGAATCGTTGTTACATATGAAGTTGGGAGTATTCAACCTTTTCATATACTTTTGGCCTCGGATAACGCCCAAGATTTTTTATCGAGACTTAGTTATTTAAAAGTCGCGCAGGAAAACGACAAAAAACTTATTTTCGCCACCCAACAGGCCAAAAACGACTACGTAACCCAAAAACAGATTTTTGAAGATAAAAAGAAAAAAGTAGAAGCGTTAAAAACGCAGTTAGAAGCATATACCAAACAATTAAGTGTTGACAAGCAAAATAGACAGAGATTATTAACAGAAACACAGGGAGACGAAGCAAATTATCAAAAATTACTTGCTCAAGCAGAGGCCCAACTTGCTGCTTTTTCTAACTTTGCCGCTGCTCGGGGAGGAGCAAGTATTTTAAATAACCAAACTGTTTGTGATGACTGGGGATGTTATTACAATCAACGAGATAGTCAATGGGGCAATAATTCACTTAATAATACCAAATATACTATTGCGAGTGATGGTTGTTTGGTAACTGCGATGGCAATGGTCTATACCCATTATGGCCATCGGGGTGTTACACCCTTAACCATTAACAGCCGATCGGAAAATTTTGCTTCTTATTACCCTGCCTATTTGAGCAAAACTATTATGGCAGATGGAGCAATAAGTAGCAGAGTAAACGCGACTATTGATAGCATACTTTCTTCGGGGCATCCGGTGGTTGTTGGAGTTTCCTATGATGGCGGGCCAATTCCAGACCATTTTGTTGTTATAATAAGCGGATCAAATGGAAATTATAAAATGAATGATCCATTTACTCCAAATGGTCATAACATAGATTTTTCTAGTTATTATTCGGTTGGTGGTATTCGAGAAATAGCTAAAGTTGTTTTTTAAACAGCATGTCTGTACCAAGAATTGTTTGGGGCATTTTTTCTGTATTGCTCTTTTTTGTTTTTTATTTTCTTTTTCCGCAAAAAACTTTTGCCGCATTTTCATTAAGTATTTCAAGTATTAATCCGGATACTGTTTCTAGTAGTGGTCAAGAGGTAACAGTAAATATAAGTATAAATGATTTGCCTAGTGAGTCTTATTTTCGTGTTGCTTGGCAGAAATCATCGGGTGAGACCTATTTTGGATATATGTTGAATAACAATAATGATTGGGTAAAAGTTGAATCTAGCCAGGATTGTAAAAATTACTATAAAATTTCGGATTTAACTACGACGTCTTTAACAATAAAAACAAAAATTGGCGAAGAAAATACAGTCAATAACAGATCATATCTTTTAAAAGCTAGACGATATACGACTAGTTGTTCTTCATATTATACAGATAGTGATCCGGTTTCAATACAAGTAAATTTTTCTACTTTAACTGCGACACCGACACAAGTTCCATTTCCTACTCAAATAAAAACACCTACTCCTATTCCAACAAACAAATCAACCCCAACCTCAAAAGCAACACAAACGCCTACATTTACTTTTACTCTCACGCCAACAACAAAAGTTGTTGTCCCAACAATAGAGGGAATTGATATTGGTCCAACGTCTATTTTGGGTGAAATGGTTACGGCAGCGCCGTCGGCAATGCCAACGGAAGCTATACAGAAAGAAGAAGGGCCGTTTTTTGATTTTCCAAAAATTGCCATCGGACTTGGTTTTGTGTTTCTTTCAACGTCTGGTATACTAGCGTTTCGAAGTTACAAAAAGAGTCAAGGAGATGATTACAGGTAGCTATAAAAAAACCCAAAGTCTTGGGGAAGAATTTGTTAAAAGGTCGCACCTGGTACAAGGTGCGACCTTAACAGCAAAGGTTGTTGCATTGCATGGGGATTTGGGTGGCGGGAAAACAACATTTACCCAGGGAATCGCAAAGGGATTAGGAATAAAAAGACGAATTATATCGCCGACGTTTGTCGTTGTTAGAACTTATAAAATAAAATTTAAGAAATTTTATCACATTGATTTATATAGAATTCAAAGTCTAAAAGATATTGAGGGATTGGGAATTGAGGAGATTTTAGAAAATCCAGAAAATATTGTGGTTATTGAATGGGCAGAAAGGCTTGGGGATTTATTACCAAAAAAAAGAACAGATGTTTATTTTGAATATCTAGATAAAAATAAGCGTAGAATTACTTATGATTTCAAATATTGAGAAAGCAATTAAAATATTAAAAGAGGGGGGGATTGTAATTTTTCCCACAGACACTGCTTTTGGTATTGGCTGTCGAGTAGACAATAAAGAATCGGTGCGAAGGTTATTCAAAATTAGAAAGCGGCCCCAAACTCAAGCAATGTCTATTTTAATTGATACAATTACAATGGCAAAAAAGTATGTTTTGAAAATTCCACAGGATGTTATAGATAAACTTATCGAGCCGTATTGGCCTGGCGCATTAACAATTGTTTTATCGGCAAATATGAAATCGGTTTCATCGTTAGTTAGGGGTGGAGGAGAAACAGTTGGGGTAAGAATTCCAAACCACGCAATTGCCAGAAAACTTATTCGTGGTGTGGGTGTTGGTATTTTGGGTCCCTCGGCAAATTTCCATGATGAACAAACACCTTATCGGTATGAGGATTTAAATCCAAAACTCATAAAATTAGTTGATTATGTTATTCCAGGCGAATGTTTGGTTGGCAAGGCGTCCACTGTTATTGATTGTTCAGAAAAACCGTGGGCAGTGGTTAGAGAGGGAGCAATCAAATTATGACTACTTTAATAATAGATACTTCAAGTAATGAGTATATTTATGTTGGATTATCCATTGATGGGAAAACAGATAATATCAAACAAAAAATTGATGCAAGAAAGGCTCAGGTGGTGCTTCCACTTATTGACAAGCTTTTAGACAAGCATCAATTGAAGCCAACGGACATTAGTTCTATAGAAGTTAATGTTGGTCCTGGGTCTTTTACCGGCCTTCGAGTAGGGATGGTTATAGCAAATGCGTTAGCTTATTCACTAAAAATTTCGGTAAATAATAAACCAGTTGGAGAATTTATTGAACCCACTTATTAATATTGTTATACTGGTTGTATGTTTCTAAAATTTCTACATCATTTTTTTCTTCCTCATGAGTCTAATAATCACCGGCCTAAAGTTCTTCATCACACATCGCTGATGTTTTTTATTTTTGTTTTTCTGGTTGGACAAATAATGATGGGATCGGCAAAAGCAAATTTTGGAGATGTTTTGGGAGCAAAGATCGATGTCTCTGTAGAGCGGCTTTTGCAGTTAACAAATGACGAAAGACAGAATAAAGGCTTAAGATCGCTTCTTCTAAATGATAAATTGTCCAAAGCCGCTTTTTTAA
Organism: Candidatus Levyibacteriota bacterium; assembly: GCA_016432345.1. GTDB lineage: Bacteria > Patescibacteriota > Microgenomatia > Levybacterales > UBA12049. The sequence goes on from CP066685.1 coordinate 296,873, forward strand.
AAGGTACATATATGCTTCAGAAAAATTATTGGGCTCATAATGCGCCTGATGGGACAACGCCATGGGTTTTTATTAGACAGACAAAGTATGACTATGTTTATGCTGGAGAAAACTTAGCGCGGGGATTTACAAATTCTTCTGATGTTGTTAAGGCATGGATGGAAAGTCCAACACATAGAGATAATATGCTTTCCACAAATTATAAAGACATTGGTTTTTCGGTGTTAGAAGGAAAACTGTTAGGAGAGGATACCACATTAGTTGTTGAGATGTTTGGCAGTACAGAACCTATGGTGCTTGGAAGCCAACCTGAAAAGACTATTCCGAGTAAAGAGGTTCTTCCTCAAATTGCTTTAGAAAAAGTAATAAATACGCCAGTTTTTGATATTTCATTAGTCTCGCGATATGTGGGGATAGCCACACTAGCCCTATTTATTTTTATTTTTGTTATTGACCTAATTATCATAGAAAGAAGAAAAATCGTGAGGCTTGTTGGACATAATTTAGATCATATAACATTTCTTTTTATGATATTGTTATTTATTATTCTTTTTAATCGCGGATCAATTTTATGATAAAAAATAAGATTAAAGAACACATTTTTTATTATTTTTCTTTGTTATCTGTTGTTATTTTAGGTGTGTTTTTAACACTGCAATTTCCTGGAAACAAGCAGATTCAGATGATGACAATTGTTATTACAACTTTCTTTTATGTTGGTTTTGGAATAGTACATCATAGGGAAAATCACAACTTAAGCGCAAAAATTGTGGTAGAATATATGTTAATTGGGGCTTTAGGAATGACTATTGCTTCATTTTTTTTACTTGGGTCATAGAGTTTATGAAAGGAATAATTTTAGCAGGAGGATTAGCAACAAGGTTGCGGCCTTTGACATGGGTAACGAATAAACATTTATTGCCAATTTATAACAAACCCATGATTTTTTTTCCGCTTACTGCAATGGCTAAGGCAGGTGTTAAAGATGTTCTTATTACAAGCTCGTCAGATCACGCTGGGCATTTTGCTGCACTTCTAAAGCATGGAGAGGATTTTGGTTTGAATCTTGAGTTTGTTGTGCAAGAAAATCCAAAAGGAGGGATTTCGGACGCAATAAGGCTTGGAGAGAGTTTTGCGAAAAATCAACCCATCTTAGTTATTTTAGGAGATAATATTTTTACGTTCAATTTAAAAAATAGCATTGACCGGTTTTTACAAAGAGGAAAAGGAGCGGTTGTTTTTGGAGTAAAAATGGCAACAGAATCAAAGCAATATGGAGTGATTGAAGTAGATATGGAAGGCAAGGTAAAATCTATAGAGGAAAAGCCTGAGAATCCGAAATCCGATATTGCGCAAGCTGGTATTTATTTATATGATAATTGCGTATTTGATTATATTAAAAACCTTGTTCCATCTGCCAGAGGAGAACTTGAAGTAACTGATCTTAATAATCAGTACGTCAAGGAAGGCACAATGTATTGCGAAATGCTTGATTGGTGGGTAGATGCCGGGACATCGTTTGACGAATTGCTTAGGGCTAATAATCTAGTTGCTGAAAAGGTAAAAAAAGGAGAAATTATATGAGTATTGCAAAAATTGAGGATGCAAAAAAAGTTACAACATACGACCCAGATAAAAATGTAAATGGTTCTCTTGTCGAATTATATAAAGATGGAGATAAAACAGTTGCGTATTTGACTTCTGTAAAACAGGGAATGTTTAAGGGATACCATTTGCATAGGGTGCGGGCAGCGCGATACGCGCCATTAAAAGGAAAAATGAAAATTATTCTTTACAGGCCAGGATCAAATGAGAAAGAGGAGTACATTCTTGATGCAGAAAATCCCCAAAGACTGTTTATTCCAAAAGATATTGCAACAGGACTTGAATGTATTGGAAATGAAGAAGCCTGGCTGATTAATTATCCCAATCCTCCTTATGATCCAAGTCTTAAAGATGAGCAAGTTGAATATACAGAAGAAGAGTTGGAAAAAGGTATTGTAAAGTAATGTATGAGACTTCTAGTAACTGGCGGCGCGGGGTTTATTGGATCAAATTTTATACTCTATTGGCTTAAGCAATATCCGCAAGATAAAATCATAAATTTTGATAAATTAACTTACGCTGGCAATTTAGAAAATCTTGAAGAGATAGAAAAAAATCCATCTTACACGTTTATTCAAGGAGATATTTGCGATGCAAGACAAGTGGATAGCGCAATGAAAGGAATAGATGTGGTGGCGCATTTTGCCGCAGAAAGCCATGTTGACCGTTCAATCATGGAGCCAGCATCATTTGTGATGACAAATACGGCGGGTACACAGGTGCTTCTTGATGCAGCAGTAAAAAATAAGGTAAAGAAATTTCATCATGTTTCAACAGATGAAGTATACGGTTCGCTTGATCTTAATAATTTGAGTAAGTTTAATGAACAAACACTTTATGATCCCAGAAGTCCATATTCAGCTAGTAAAGCTGGGTCAGACCATTTGGTTAGAGCATATCATGCAACTTTTGGGTTACCAATTACAATTACAAATTGTTCAAATAATTTTGGGCCATACCAATTTCCAGAGAAGCTTATTCCACTTGCAATTACAAATATTTTGGAAGGTAAAAAAGTGCCGGTATATGGGGACGGGTTGTATGTTAGGGATTGGTTGTATGTCGAAGATCATTGCCGGGCAATTGATTTGGTTTTGCAAAAGGGAAAAATTGGAGAGACATATTGTGTTGGCGGGTTAACGGAGGATATTAATAACTTGGCAATTATAAAGAAAATTTTGTCTCTTCTTGGAAAAGATGAAGAGTTTATAGAATTTGTCAAAGACAGACCAGGACATGATAGAAGGTATGCTGTTGATTGGTCAAAAATTAAAAATGAGCTTGGTTGGGAGCCAGCGCATAATTTTGATGAATGGCTTGAAAAGACTATAGAATGGTATAAAACTCACGTAAGTTGGTGGAAACGGGTAAAAAGCGGCGAGTATCAGGAGTATTACAAAAAGCAATATAACATGCTACAATAATACATTATTATGATAATAACTTTTGTCGGGCATGGGTATGTGGGGCTTGTTTCTGCTTCTATTTTTGCTGATTTAGGAAATACGGTTTGGGTAATTGGTCACACAGCGGAAAAAGTCGAAAACCTTAAAAAAGGCATAATTCCAATTTACGAGCCAGGACTGGATGAAATTGTTAAAAGAAATGTAAAAGCAAAACGGTTACTGTTTACTTTAGACTACGACGAGGCAATTCCTCAATCAGAAGTTGTTTTTATTGCCGTTGGCACTCCTCCAAAATCAACTGGAGAAGCAGATTTGTCGGTTGTATATGAAGTTGCAAAAAAAGTTGGAAAATATCTTGATGGATATACGGTTGTTATTACTAAAAGCACAGTTCCCGTTGGCACTAACTTTGAAGTTAAAAAAATTATTGAAGAAGTTATACCGCAAAAGGCCACTTTTGATGTAGCATCGGTGCCTGAATTTTTACGGGAAGGACAGGCAATTTCTGACACATTGCATCCAGATAGAATAATTATTGGTACAGAAACAAAAAAAGCAGAAGAAAAACTTGTGGAATTACACAAACCAATAGATGGGGTAATGGTTTTAACTAATATCAAAACTGCAGAGATGATAAAATATGCCGCAAATGCATTTTTAGCGACAAAAATTTCGTTTGCCAATGCCATAGCCCAACTTTGTGAAATAACAGGAGCAGACGGGTTGGCAGTGCTTGAGGGTATTGGTTTGGACAAGCGCATTGGAAAATCATTTCTTTCTCCAGGAGCTGGTTACGGAGGAAGTTGTTTCCCCAAAGATGTAAAAGCATTAATTGCTATTGCAAAACAACATGGATACGATTTTGCCCTTCTTAAAGAAGTAGAAAATATTAATAAACAAGCCGTAAATCAGATTGTTTCTAAAGTAAAACGACTATTAAATAATGATGTAGAAAATAAAACAATTGGTATTTTAGGATTATCATTTAAACCAGACACCGATGATATGAGAGACGCGCCATCTATTATTATTGTTCGTAAATTACAGGAGATGGGCGCAAAGATAAAAGCCTATGATCCAATTGCGGTGGAAAAATCCAAGAATATCTTAAAAGGAATTACCTATTATAAAGATTCTTACGAAGTGGCTAAAGATTTAGATATTTTAATTATTATGACAGAGTGGAATGAGTTTAGACAATTAGATTTAGGAAAAATAAAATCTCTTATGAAGCAACCGATACTTATTGACGGTCGAAATATTTACGAACCCCAACAAGCAAAAGAGCTTGGATTTGTCTACCAAGGTGTTGGTAGATCGTAATACATGACAAAAGCATTAATTACAGGCATATCGGGATTTGCGGGTAGTTTTCTGGCAGAATACTTAATTTCCCTGAAAAAATATAAAGTAAGCGGTACATATTTGGTTTCGGGTAGCCTTAAAAACCTTTCTTCCGTAAAAGATAATTTGGAATTAACACAAGTTGATCTGATAAATCAAGAGGGCATTGAGCAGCTTATAGAAAGGGAGCGCCCTGATGTTATATTTCATCTTGCAGCTTTACCTGGAGTTGGATCAAGTTTTGATAAACCTGCAGAAACAATTATTAATAATGTTGCTGCGCAAGTGCATCTTTTAGAAGCTATTAGAAAAGCAGAGCTTTTTGATTGTCGAATTCTTGTTGTCTCTTCGGCAGATGTATATGGAAAAATAGCAAAAGAGGATTTACCTATAGATGAGGAAACCAAATTTTATCCAAGCAGCAGCTACGCTGTTTCTAAAATAACGCAAGATTTTTTGGGGCTACAGTATTTTTTGTCGTACAATATGAAGATTATTCGCGCGCGGCCGTTTAATCATGTTGGTCCGCGTCAATCATCGGGTTTTGTTATTGCAGATTTTGCGCAAAAAATAGCCAAGATAGAAAAAGGATTGCAAGAGCCGATACTTAACGTTGGAAACCTGGAAGCCCGGCGAGATTTTACCGATGTAAGAGATATGGTGCGGGCGTATGAACTTTTGATTAGTCTTGGTAAGACAGGAGATGTATATAATATTGGTTATGGTAAATCATATAAAATTTCAAAGATATTACAAATGTTTCTTTCAATCACGAGAGTAAAAATAACAATACGAAAAGACCAAAGCCTTCTTCGGCCCCAGGATTTATTAGAGCGTGTATGTGATAATAGCAAGTTTGTAAAGCTAACAGGTTGGAAGCCAGAGATTACTTTAGAACAAACGTTAAAAGATACTCTGGATTACTGGAGAGATATCGTTTAGAATAATATCTAAATAACATGAAAAAAGCACTTATTACCGGAATTACAGGGCAAGACGGATCATATTTGGCAGAATTTCTTTTGGAAAAAGGGTATAAAGTTTACGGATTAACTAGAAGAACCAGCACGGTAAATAATGAGCGAATTGCGCACATTCAAGATCGTATAACGTTGGTTCAGGGCGATCTTTTGGATCAGAGTTCTCTTTCAGCCGCGCTTATGGAAACAGAGCCAGATGAGGTTTATAATCTTGCTGCGCAGTCCTTTGTTAAAACTTCATGGAATCAGCCTGTGCTTACAGGAGAGTTTACAGCTTTAGGAGTAACAAGACTTCTTGAGGCAATAAGGACAATCAATTCAAAGATAAAGTTTTATCAAGCTTCGTCGTCTGAAATGTTTGGCAAAGTTACAGAAACACCCCAAAAAGAGACAACTAGATTTCATCCCCGAAGTCCATATGGAGTCGCTAAGGTTTATGGGCATTATATTACGGTTAATTATAGAGAAAGTTTTGGGATATTTGCATGTTCTGGAATTTTGTTTAATCACGAGTCTCCCAGAAGAGGTTTAGAGTTTGTTACCAGAAAAATTACTCGTGCAGTTGCTAGGATAGTTTTGGGAAAACAAGATAAATTAGAGCTTGGCGACCTTAATCCTAAAAGAGATTGGGGGTTTGCAGGCGATTATGTGGAGGCAATGTGGTTGATGCTGCAGCAGGAGAAAGCCGATGATTATGTAATTGCAACTGGAGAAAATCATTCCGTTTCGGAATTTGTGGAATTGGCGTTTCAGGCTGTTGACATAAGTGATTGGAAGAAGTATGTTGCGGCAAATAAAACTGAACATCTGCGTCCTGCAGAGGTGGATTATTTAATTGGAGATTATAGTAAAGCAAAAAAAGTTCTTGGATGGAAGCCAAAAACAAACTTTAAACAATTAGTAGACATGATGGTTCGTGCTGATGTGAAAATGGAAAAAGGAAATGGAAAAGCATAAATTATGCAGAGCGTTTTGGTTTCTGGCGGGGCAGGATTTATAGGTTATCATCTTTGTAAACTTCTTTTAGAGAAAATTTTTGAAGTCTATTGTGTAGATAATTTTCTTACCGGATCACAAGAAAATATTGCTTCATTATCAAAAAATTCACATTTTCATTTTATAGAAAAAGACGTGACGGAAAGAGAAGTGTGTAATGTGTTTGAGGCTATATCTTTTTCAGCAGTTTTTCATCTTGCTTCCCCAGCTTCCCCCAACAAAAAAAGTCCAAGAAGCTATATCGCTTACCCAATTGAGACATTATTAGTTAATTCAATTGGCACGCAAAATATGCTAGAAATAGCAAAAAAACATAAATCTAAATTTCTTTTTACTTCATCATCAGAGGTGTATGGAGATCCAGCTATTACACCTCAAAAAGAAGATTACTTTGGAAATGTAAATCCAAATGGTGTTAGATCTGTATATGATGAAGCAAAGCGCTTTGGGGAAGCAATAACAATGGCGTATGTGCGAAAATTTAATATGGATTGTCGTATTGTCAGAATTTTTAATACATATGGTCCTAATATGCAAAAGGATGATGGCAGAGTTGTTTCTAATTTTATTAACCAGGCATTAGAAAATAAAGATATCACAATTTATGGTGATGGGATGCAAACGCGAAGTTTTTGCTATGTTGATGATATGGTTTTAGGTTTAACTAAAGCTCTTTTTATAGATAAATCAAAAGGAGAAGTAATTAATTTAGGGAATCCAGACAAGCGAACCATAGCGGAACTTGCTACAATAATTAAAGATCTAACCATGTCTCAATCAAAAATTATCTATGAATCATTGCCAGAAGACGATCCAAAAGAGAGAAAACCAGATATTAAAAAAGCGCAAAGCCTTCTTGGGTGGCAACCGAATATGGCGCTTAACGATGGACTTAGAAAAACAATAGTCTATTTTAGACAAATTAGACAAACATGAAAGTTATCATTATTATTCCAACATACAACGAAAAGGGGAATATAGAGCGTCTCATTGAGATTTTGCAAAATGATGTTTTTCCTAACATAAAAAATCATCAGATGCACATTTTAGTGGTCGATGATAGTTCGCCAGACAAAACAGCGGATGTTGTAGAACAACTTACCAAAAAATATAAAAATCTTCATCTTCTTAATAATGGAAATAAATTAGGATTGGGGGCGGCCTATGTTCGCGGCATGAATACTGCTATAGAAAAATTAGGGGCAGAAGTAATGTTTGAAATGGATGCCGATTTATCACACGATCCTAAAAAAGTGCCGGAATTCTTGCAAAAAATTGATGAAGGATATGATATGGTAATTGGCACGCGTTATAGCCAGGGGGGATCAATCCCTTCAAATTGGGGAATAATTCGTAAGATTTATTCGGTCTTTGGCAACCTTTTAGTAAAAGCAATTCTGATGCGATTTTGGATTCATGATTGGACAGGTGGATTTAGGGCACTTAGAAAAGAAGTATTTTTGAAAGAAAAAAAAGAGCTTACTTCATTCAGAGGATACACGTTTCAAGTTTCTTTTCTTCATAAAGCTGTTAGAGACGGATTTAAAGTTGCAGAAGTGCCGATACATTTTACCGACAGAACGCTAGGGCGATCAAAAATTGCTCCTAAAGAATATATTGCGGAACTGCTTACTTATGTTGTTGCTGCAAGATTTTGGGAACTTGTGTATTCTCCGTTTCTAAAGTACGCAATTACTGGATTTACAGGATATATAATTAATGCAGTGGGTCTTGAGTATTTTTATCGTCAAGGATTTCATCCATCTATTGCTGGTGCTATTGGAGCAGAATTATCCATAATATGGAATTTTGTAATAAATAATTTTTGGGCGTTTAACCAATACAAAATTACAAATCCACTTAAAATTTTGGTAAAATTTCCACAGTTTAATCTAGTGTCGTTTGGGTCTTTAATAATAATTTCTGCAATTTTAGCAGTGGGGAATTATTTTTTTGGCCCAGCCTCCAGGCAAATTTTTCTTGTCATAGCAATAGGTTTTTTTGTTATTCCTTATAGTTATTCGATGTATAATATTTTTATATGGAAACGCTGGCATATTTCTTTTCTTTCGGGTCTTCAAAAAATGGTAGGATGATACGAAATTTTCAATTTTCAATTTTCAATTTTCAATTTCGGTTCACGCACCTAATTATTCTTGTAATTTTATTACTTGCATCATTTCTACGACTTTATAGAATTGATGAGTATATGACGTTTTTGGGGGATGAAGGAAGAGATGCGTTTGTTGTTTACGATATTCTTCATGGTAAGCCAACATTGCTTGGTCCAACTGCATCTGTTGGAGGATTTTTCCTAGGCCCTATCTATTACTATTTTATGGCTCCTTTTCTATGGTTATTTAACTACAATCCTGTTGGGCCCGCTGTAATGGTGGCTTTATTTGGCGTTGCTACAGTTTGGTTGGTTTACAAAGCAGGAAGTGAATTTTTTAGTGAAAAAGTAGGCATTATTGCTGCTCTTTTATACGCAATTTCTCCAATTGTTATTGCATACTCGCGTTCTTCATGGAATCCAAACTTGATGCCCTTTTTCTCGCTTCTCTCTCTTTTTGTTGTCTATAACGCAGTTGCAAAGAAAAATAATCTGCTTTTTCTATTGTGCGGATTTCTTTTGGGTATTGCTTTGCAGCTTCATTACTTAACGATTTTTTTGAGTTTTATTATTGGCATATACATATTATGCGATGAGTTATGGTTGCAATATATTAAGAAAGCAAAACTTTTCGGCAGAGCAGGCATTGTTGTTGCGAAACAATACCTTTTTATTCTGGGTGGATTATTAGCTGGTTGGCTGCCGTTTTTTTTATTTGAAGTGAGGCATGGATTTCCCAATATTCAAAGCATTGCTAAGTTTATATTTTTTTCTGGCGATACTGGTACTAATATGAGTTTTTTCCCGGTGGTGATGGATGTTTTTTTTCGTCTTTTTGGCAGATTGGCAACTGCATTTCCTCCTCCGGAGCAAATATCTGTGAGAGATTCTGTTGTAGCTTTTGATTTGGTTTTAGAGAGAATTACTATTCCTGCGACACCATTCTACCTTTTTACACTTTTTTTAGGAATCTTTTCGGCCTCCCTTTTTTTATGGAAATTTTACTTGATGCTTCGGGAAAAAAAAGAAAATATTCAAATACAACTTCTTGTCTTTTTATGGTTTTCTTTGGGTATTATGCTGTTTGGTTTTTACAAAAAACCAATTTATGATTACTATTTTGGATTTCTTTTTCCATTACCCTTTTTACTTATTGGCAATGCTCTGTGGTTTTTATGGCAAAAGAGAAATGTTTTTAGTTTGGTAGCCGTTGGCATTTTTATTATATTGCTTACTGTGAATTTGCAGGGAATTCCGTTTCGGTCAGGAGCAAATCGTCAGTTAGCGCAGATGCAAACGATTGCCAATTTTGTTTTAAGTAAAACTGAAGGAAAACCATATAATTTTGCCATTATTAGTGGTGGTAATTCCGATCATGCATATCGGTACTTTTTTAGATTAGCAGGAAAAGACCCTGTCGAAATTAAAAAACCATACGAAGATTTCAATCGAAATTCGGTAACAAATCAACTTTTTGTGGTGTGCGAAGGACCATGTTCTCCTCCTGGAAATCCAGCCTGGGAAATTTCTGGTTTTGGCAGAGCAGAGATTATGGAAAAATGGGATGTATCAGTGGTAAGAGTATATAAGCTTGTTCATTATAAAAAGCAATAATGCAGCGAATTATTATTTCTTTGATAGGTATTTTTTTAATTTGGAGAGTTCTTCTTTTTGTTCCACTTTTTATTGGACAGCAATTATTTATATACAGACAAGCATTTGATTATACAAATATATGGAAATTTATAAAGCCATACGAGCCGGTAAATAATATACTGCTTTACCCATGGGCAAATTTTGATGGTGTATATTATCTTGCAATAGCGGGAGGCGAATATACTAAAGATAATGCTGGATTTTTCCCAGCTTTTCCCTTATTGATTAATGTTATTCATTTAGTTTTGGGAGGCGGTCAAACATATGGATTAATGCAGTTTTTTTCTGCGTTGTTTATAGTTAATATTGTATTTATTTTAAGTTTATATGCATTTTATAAATTACTTAGGTTTGATTATGACCATAGTACATCTACTAAAATAATTATTTTACTTCTTATTTTTCCAACATCTTTTTATTTTGTAAGTATTTATTCAGAAGGATTATTTTTTTTATTAACAGTTTTATCGTTTTATTTTGCAAGAAAGAGGCAATGGTTTTTTGCTGGGATATGCGGTATGTTTCTTACCGCAACAAGAATTGTTGGGGTGGCAATTTTTCCAGCTTTGGTTTACGAATTATATTTTCAAGAAAAAACATTTAAAACAAAAAAAATTATAAATTTATTTTTTATCCCGATTGGTATTGTAAGTTATGGTGTTTTTAATCTAGTAAGCTGGGGTAATTTTTTTCATTTTTTACAAGCGCATGGCACTTTAGGAAATGGGCGATCTACGGATTCGCTAGTACTTTTTCCACAAACTATTTTTCGTTATATAAAAATTATATTTTCGGTTTCACCAGATATTTATGAGTGGTGGATTGCGCTTTTAGAGCTTGTTATTTTTATTGTTGCAATGTTGCTTATATATTTAGGTTTTAAAAAACTAATTCGTTTGTCTTATCTTGTTTTTGCCGCAATTGCATTTTTAATTCCTGTTTTTTCTGGAACATTTAGCGGATTACCTAGATATGTAATTGTTTTATTTCCTTTATTTATTACCTTAGCATTAATAAATAAGAAGTGGATACATGTAACATATGTTGTTTGTGGAATAATTCTTTCTTTTTTACTTCTTATGCTCTTTTCCAGGGGATATTTTATTGCATAATCTTATTGACAGAAAAGAAAAAACAAGGTAAACTATTACTACATTAGTATTAGTTTATATGGTACGATTTTCAAGAAGAGAAGATTACGCGGTTATTTTAGTTACTACACTTGCGGAGCATTATAGTCGTGGTCTTATATCGCTTTCGGAAGTTGCAAAATCTTATAAACTCTCACTTCTTTTTTTGCGAAATGTCGCAAACGATTTACGCAACAAAAGTATTGTAAAAGCAGTTGAAGGTAAAAAAGGCGGATACAAACTCTCAAAAAATCCCAAAGATTTAAAAATGGGAGAAGTATTAAAAGCGTTTTCTACAGAAGCATTATTAAGTTGTTGCTCTGCTTTTTCTGTAAAGGGAAAATGTCCGCAGGAAGGATTTTGTCGCACAGGCTATATTTGGCGTAAATTAAATAGAGAATTTTTAGAAAGAATTTCTAGTTTAAGCGTTTTGGATTTTATGCATTATAAATAATATGCTAATTATTAAAAATCTGCAAATTTCAGTACAAGATAAAGAAATAGTTAAGGGAATTGACTTAACAATTAAAAGCGGAGAAGTACACGCTATTATGGGGCCAAATGGCGCTGGTAAAACAACGTTAGCCATGGGGATGATGGGACAACCGCAGTTCAAAGTTCAAAGTTCAAAGTTTAAAGTTAATGGTGAGGATATGCTTAATAAGCTACCTGAAGAACGGGCAAGGGCTGGGCTTTTTGTATCGTTTCAGTCTCCGGTTGAAATAACAGGGGTATCATTTTTATCGTTTCTTCGTACTGCTTATAAAGCACTTTATAGTCAGGAAAAAGTACCGCTGTCAGAATTTAAACAAAGAGTGAAAAATGCGTTAGCAACAGTGTTTCTTCCTGAAGAATTTATGCATAGATCGCTTAACGAAGGGTTTTCGGGAGGAGAAAAAAAGCGAGCAGAAATTGCCCAGTTATTGGTGCTGCGGCCAAAATTTGCAATTCTTGACGAAATAGACTCCGGACTCGATGTTGATAGCCTAAAAATTGTTGCAAAGGCAATAAAAGAAGTAGTTACAAAGTATCGATTGGGAATTTTTCTTATTACTCATTACCAGCGGATATTACATTACCTGCGGCCTAATTATGTCCATGTGTTAATGGATGGGAAAATTAAAAAATCAGGTGGTATTAGTTTAGTCCGCTTGATTGAAAAAGAAGGATATGCAGCAATTTAATACTTCCAATTATGAATATGGATTCCATGATCTTATAAAGCCGGTTTTTTCAACAAAAAAGGGTTTGTCAGAAAAAGTGGTAAGAGAAATTTCCTGGATGAAAAAAGAGCCAGCATGGATGTTAGAGCATAGGCTTAAGGCACTCGCTCTTTTTTACTCCAAAAAAATGCCTGGTTTTGGTGGGGATTTATCTACTCTTGATTTTGATAATATTTTTTATTATGTAAAGCCAATGGACAAGCAGGGACGTACTTGGGAAGAGGTGCCATCTGAAATTAAAAACACCTTCGATAAGATTGGTATTCCAGAAGCAGAGAAAAAATTTTTGGCAGGAGTTGGCGCGCAATATGATTCAGAAATGGTATACCACAGTGTTTCTAAAATGCTCGAGAAAAAAGGCGTTATTTTTGTTGACACAGACACTGCAGTACAAAAATACCCAGAACTAGTTCGGCAATATTTTGGCACTATTATTCCAGCTGCCGATAACAAATTTGCTGCATTAAATACAGCTGTTTGGTCTGGTGGGTCATTTATCTATATACCTAAAGGTGTTTATGTAGAGCTTCCGCTTCAAGCCTACTTTCGTATTAATGCCAAAAATATGGGACAGTTTGAGCGGACTTTAATTTTGGCAGACGAGGGAAGTTACGTCCATTATGTCGAGGGATGCACTGCACCGATATTTACTACCGATTCGCTCCATTCTGCAGTGGTTGAAATTTTAGTAAAAAAAGGAGCACGAGTTAGGTACACAACAATTCAAAATTGGAGCAAGAATGTATACAACTTAGTTACCAAACGGATGTTTGTGGAAGAAGAAGGTTTTGGTGAATGGATAGATGGGAATTTAGGTAGTCAACTAACCATGAAATATCCATCGGTGTACCTAAAGGGAAGAAAAGCCCGGGGAGAAATTTTATCTTTGGCATTCGCGGGAGCAGGGCAACATCAAGATGCGGGGGGAAAGGCAATCCACTTAGCGCCAGAGACAACATCTGTTATTAGCTCAAAATCGGTCAGTAAAGATGGCGGGCGAACTTCGTATCGGGGGCTGTTGAAGGTTGCTAAAGGTGCAGTAAATAGTAAATCAACAGTCAGATGCGATGCTCTTATTTTGGATGATAAAAGTAGATCGGATACTTATCCGACAATGGAAATTAATGAAGAAAAAGTGACTATTGGACACGAAGCCTCGGTTTCAAAAATTGGTGAAGAGCAGTTATTTTACTTTCAATCTCGTGGTATTCCCCAAGCGCAAGCGGAAGTGATGATTGTTAATGGATTTGTCGAGCCAATTGTGCGGGAGTTACCAATGGAATATGCGGTGGAACTAAATAGATTGATTCAATTGGAGATGACAGGGGCGGTTGGATGAAGAATATAAAAATAGTTGTAAACAAAAATGAAGAAAAGGTAGTGCCGTTTGTGTGGGTAAATGGGAAAGAAACGGAAGTTTCGATAGAAGCAAGGCTTGCAGGAGATGGTGCGAGTTTAAAAATTGTAGGGATTTTTTTTGGTTCAGATTCACATTCAGTAATTTTTAATACCAACGTGGTGCACGAGGCAAAAAATACTAAGAGTCTTACTACTATTCGTGGGGTTTTTACAGATCACGCTTCTATTAATAATGACGGCATGGTGCGGATTAACAAAGGAGCAAAAAATGCCGATGGGTATTTTGCTTCCAAAATTTTGCTTTTTGATAATGCAAAAGGCAGGAGCGTACCATCACTTGAAATAGATGAAAATGAATTAAAGGCAGGGCATGCCTCAACTGTTGGGAGACCAGACGAGAATCAGTTATTTTATCTTCGAAGTCGTGGCTTGTCGGAAAAGCAGGCCTCAGAATTAATTGTTTCGGGATTTTTTGAGCCTATTATTACGTTATTGCCACAATCTGATCAGGAAGTTGTGAGAAAGGAAATCTATGCAGCAATATAAAAAAGATTTTCCAATTTTCCAGAAAAACCAAAAACTTGTTTATTTAGATTCTGCTGCAACAAGTCAAAAGCCAAAAATTGTACTAGATGCAATAGTGGAATACTACGAAACTTATAATGCGAATGTTCGACGCGGTTTATATGCAATTGCCGAAAAAGCAACAGTAAAGGTAGAAGAGGTACGAAAACAGACAGCAAGGTTTATAAATGCCAAATATCCAGAAGAGATAATTTTTGTTCGCAATGCCACAGAGGCAATAAATTTAGTAGCCTATAGTTTAGGAAACTATATCAAAAAAGGAGATAGTATTGTTACAACAATTATGGAGCATCACAGTAATTTTGTGCCGTGGCAACAACTTGCCAAAATTAATGGTGCTAAATTTGAAGTCATAGATATCAATGATAATTTTCAATTTTCAATTTTCAATTTTCAATCAAATCTCAATTTTCAAAAATCAAAAATGCTAGCTATTACGCATGTATCGAATGTTTTAGGGACAATTAATCCTATTAAGGAAATTATTAGAAAGGTAAGATCGAAAAATCCTCATATTAAAATTCTTGTTGATGCGGCACAGTCGGTACCACACATGTCAGTTGATGTGCAGGATTTGGATTGTGATTTTCTTGTATTTTCGGGGCACAAAATGATGGCAAGTACTGGCATTGGGGTATTGTATGGTAAAAAAGAATTATTGGCGCAGATACAACCATTTTTATATGGAGGAGACATGATTAAAGAAGTTACAATTGAACGGACAATCTTTGCAGACGTGCCGTATAAATTCGAAGCAGGAACTCCAGATATTGCTGGAATTATTAGTTTAGGTAGTGCAATTGAGTATATAAATAGTACGGGTATAAATAGAGTTCAGAATTATGAATTTAGAATTATGAATTATGCAATGGAGAGATTAAAAAAAATTGATGGACTCACGTTGTATGGTCCTCAAAATGCTCAAAACCGAAGTGGAGTAATAAGTTTTAACATTGATGGGATTCACGCGCATGATGTGGCGCAGGTTTTGGGAGATATGAATATTTGTATTCGCTCCGGCCATCACTGCACCATGCCGCTCCACAAAAGATTAGGTGTGCCTGCCACCGCCCGGGCAAGTTTTTATATTTATAATGATGAAGAAGATGTTGATAAACTTATTGATGGGTTAAAAGAAGTAAAAAAGATTTTTAGTCATTAAATTATTTAAAGTTTATGAATAAAAAGATACCCAAAGTTAATGTAGATATTTTAATAATAAGAGGAAATAAGGTTCTTTTAGGGCTTTTAACCCAAAAGTGGAGTTATTTGGGAAAACAAATGTATGGTGTTCCAGGACGGGATGTTAAATTTGGAGAAAAAATTGGTGATACAGTAAAAAGAGATATTAGAAAAGATTTAGGTTGTGAGGTTTTGTCTCACAAAATTATTTGTGTAAACGCAAACTACGCGTTAGGAAATCATTATATTGGCATTGGGGTTGTGGCAGAAATAAAAGGGGAGATTAAAAACTTAATTCCAGAAGATTGGGAGAAATGGGAATGGTTTGATAAAGATACAATTCCAAGTAATCTTTTTCCAGCGACTAAAAATCTTATTGAATGTTACTTAAAAAATAAATTTACGGTTTCTGAATAATTATGGACACACAAAGTTTATATCGTGAAGAATTATTAGAACACTACCGGAATCCACAAAATTTTGGGAAATTGTCTCATTTTGATATTTCATCAAAACAATCAAACCCATTTTGCGGAGATCATGTCGAGATGTTTATTACATTGGAGAAAGATAAAATAAAAAACATTGGGTTTGATGGTCGTGGTTGTGCGATTAGTATGGCGGGAGGGTCTATGTTGACGGAATTTGCAAAAGGAAAAACAAAAGAGGAGTTGACAAGTTTTTCGGAAAAAGATATGCTTGCGTTATTAGGAATTGAAGTATCGGAAACACGCAAAAAATGCGCGCTTTTGGCACTTTCGGTTTTAAAGGATTGTTTGTATGGCGTTAAAAGTAAAAGTTGATCGGGAATTGTGTATTGGCGCCGCAAGTTGTGTTGCGGTTGCCCCTAATACGTTTGAGTTAGATAGTGAAGGAAAAGCTGTAGTTAAAAAAAAAGATGGTTCTGTTGAACCAACATCTAATTTTGTCGCTTATACAGATATTAACGATACAGAGGAAAATATTCTTAATTCTGCCAAGTCGTGTCCGGTAAATGCGATTATTATTGTTGAAGTAGATGATGCAGGAAATGAAATCCGCCAAGTCTGGCCCTCCTAGTATGGTAGATTTTCAGTGGTTAATTGGTGGCGAAGCAGGATATGGCATTATGACTGTTGGCGCCATAATGGGAAAAGTATTTACTCGTCTCGGCTTGTCGGTTTTTGACTATACAGAATATCCTTCTCTTATTCGTGGAGGTCATAACGCGTATTATGTTAGGGCATCAGATGAAGAGATTTTTTGCCAGAAGCAGCCAGTTGATATACTCGTTGCATTAAATCGGGAAACAATTGATAGACACAAACACGAATTAACTCCGCAAGCGCTTGTAGTTTATGACCCGAATGTTACTAAGGTTGAGTCTACAGAATTTACTACACAAACTCTTATTCTAATTCCTTTTTTAGAATTAACAAAGCAAGTTGGGGCAGATAGACTGATGATTAATACTGTGGCGGTTGGCGCATCGATTGCTCTTTTATACAATGATTTCTCTGTTTTAGAGGGAATACTCAAAGATATTTTTGGAAGAAAAGGTGAAAAAGTTATTGCGCTTAACGTTGATACCTCAAGAGCTGGGTTTGATTATGTTGTCAAAAATTTTGCCGGTAAATCACAAATTGCAATACAAGAAAAACCGCAGGAGAATTTGTTTATCGGCGGAGCTGAAAGTTTGGCTCTTGGGGCAATTCGGGCGGGGGTAAAGTTTGCAGCCATTTACCCGATGACACCTATTAATGCCGTCCTTACGACGCTTTCTGCATACGCACTTAAATATAACATTGTGGTAAAAGAGCCGGAAGATGAAATTGCCGGAGTTAATATGGCAATTGGCGCCTCTTTTGCTGGAGTGAGAAGTATTGCTGCCACATCTGGCGGCGGTTTTGCTTTAATGGTAGAAGGTTTAGGTCTTGCAGCCCAAACCGAAACACCGCTTGTAGTAATTGAAGGTATGCGACCAGGGCCAGCAACAGGTATGCCAACTTGGACAGATCAGGGTGATGTGAGGTTTGTTTTGCATGCGGCGCATGGAGATTTTCCTCGAATTGTTGTTGCTCCGGGCGATTGTCTGGAGGCATTTACATATGTAATGGAAGCATTTAATTTAGCAGAAAAGTATCAAATGCTTGTTATTGTGCTTACAGATAAATATCTTAATGAAGGACACACCACACTCAAAATCTCAAATCTCAAATCTCAAATCTCAAATTATAAAATTGACAGGGGGAAGATGCTGACCGATGAAGAAGCATTAAAAGAGACAGATTATAAACGATATCTGTTTACAGAAGATGGAATTTCACCACGTTCAATACCTGGCCAGCAGAATGGAATTGCCTTAAATGGATCCGATGAACATGATGAGAAGGGTTTGTATAACGAAACTTCAAAAATGCGAACAACAATGATGGACAAACGTTTTAAAAAATTAGACGCGGTTGCAAAAATATTGCCGCCGCCTGTAATATACGGCGACAAAGATGCAAGTCTTACTATTGTTGGATTTGGATCGACAAAATTGCCGGTACTCGAGGCAATAAAGTGGTTAAAAAAAGAAGGAATAAGTGTTAATTTTTTGCAGGTTGTATATCTAAATCCCTTTCCGGCAGATGTGGTACTACAAATATTAACTGGTGCAAAAAAAACATTGGTTATCGAAGGTAATAAAACAGGCCAATTCGAAAGTGTTGTTCGGGAAAAGACAGGATTTGTATTTAGTAATCATTTTCGAAAATATGACGGCCGACCATTTTACCCGGAGGAAATAGTGGAGAAGGTGCGGTCATTACTATGACAACGTTAAAAGATTTAGAAATTACTTATGACAAACCAAACTGGTGCCCAGGGTGCGGAGATTTTGGCGTTTGGGTGTCGTTAAAGAATGCAATTGTGCAGTTAAATTTAAATCCATGGGAAGTTGTGTTAGTTTCTGGGATTGGATGCTCAAGCAAACTACCTTATTGGGTAAAAACATATGGATTTAACGGCCTACATGGCCGTCCAATGCCTGCGGCAGAGGCAATTAGATTAGCAAACCATGGATTAACAGTTATTGTTGTTGCCGGAGATGGGGATCAATATGGGGAAGGGCTTAGTCATTTTATTCATGCTGCAAGACGCAACATAAACATCACCGTTCTAGTACATAACAATCAAATTTATGGGTTAACAACCGGTCAGTATTCGCCGGCAACCGATATGGGAGAAAAAAATAAGGCAACACCTGTCCCAACTGTTGAAGCACCGGTCAATCCAATAAGTTTAGCGTTATCAGCTGGTGCCACATTTATTGCCCGCGGATTTGCCGGAGACAACAAGCAAGAAACAGAATTATTAATTGAAGCAATTAAGCATAAAGGGTTTTCATTTGTTGACACTATGCAGCCATGTGTAACGTTTAACCACAAAAATACCTTTGCTTGGTTTTACGAGCGAGTCTATAAAGTAGAAACAAAAAATCATGACCCTAAGGATAAGACAGAAGCATTTGAAATAGCCGAAAGTTGGCCCCTTCGCAGGCTTCTTAAAGAGGGTGAGAAGGAGCAGATAGCTACAGGAATTATTTATCAGGAAGAAAGGCCTACATGGGAAGATGGTATCCCCCAAATCTCCACAATGCGGTTGGTTAAGCAGTCAATAGAAAACATAGACATTAACTCAATTTTAGATGAGTTAATATAGTATCAAATTATTAGTTATTGACATGTTTAGTAACATTTAGTACAATTTAGTCATGAATGGTAACATAATTTCTGCTAAGGTTTATACACCAGAGCAAGTAGCAACGATGCTTCAGCTTTCTAAAAATACGGTATATCAACTTATTAATCGGGGTGAGATTATCGCCAAAAAGATTGGTAAGGTCTATCGTATTCCTGCAAGTTCTCTGTCCTTTGTCTTTACAGGACTCGATTACGATCTCTACAAGGCAGAAAAAGAAGACCGAAAGCAGTTATCTAAAGTCCAAGAAGAGATTGCAAAAGTACGAGCTACTCTGTAACTTTATGGCTCTGAAAGTTTTTGTCGATACAGATGTTGTAATTTCTTCTCTTATTTCGCCAACTGGCGCAGCACATTTTTTACTCAACCAAACAGACGACTTTGATTTGTTTGTTTCAAATATATCTGCAAAAGAAATCGACAAAGTTGTAAAACGGCTGCATCTTGATATAGAAAAAGCAAAAAATCTTATACAGAAACGTTTTTTTACTGTTCAATTAAAAGAAACGATTGAAGATATAAAATTAGTTTTCGATGAATATGTATTAGATATTAATGATGCGCATATTGTAGCGGGCGCAAAAACTGCGCATGCGCAATTTCTTATTTCTTACAATACAAAACACTTTAAGGCAGATAAATTAAAAAAAGATTTTAATATTATTCTTGCCACTCCGGCAAGCTTTCTACAATATTTAAGAAGCCATTAAGCTCTCTTTTAAGATTTCCTTATATACCTTTTTATACTCATCTACCATTTTTTCTACAGTAAAGTTTTCTTCAACATGTTTGCGGCACAAACGGCGCATTTGTAGATATTCATTTTTAGGCATTGCATATATTCGGTTAACTGCCTCGCGCAAACCGTTAATACCTGTTTTTTTAATAATCCAGTTTCCTCTTATATCATCATCTGACGGATTCACAATAAAGCCAGTTTCTCCATCTTTTATGATTTCAGGTATTGATCCTCGTCCATACGCAATAACAGGAGTTCCACATGCCATAGATTCAGTCATAACTAGTCCAAAAGGTTCTTCCCATTGAACAGGGAAAAGGAAAAGCTTACTTGTTTGAAAGTGTTTAATGAGCTCATGGCGATTTTTATTTAAAGCAATAGAAATTGAAGTGGAAAGGTTAACCTGATCAATTTTTTGCAAAATATCATTAAACCACAGTTTATGCTCGCTTTTTGTAATTCCAAAAAGTTTGAGGTTTTGTTTTGTCAGCCTTGCTATCTCTATGACAATATCCATTCCTTTTTGAGGAATTGCCCGTCCTGCCCACATCATGTTTGTACCTCCTTGGGGATTAAAGATAAAACTATGGTAAGCATCGATTCCATGATAGATAGTAGCAATATAGGGTAGGTATGGTAAGCGTTTTCTTTGTATGTTAGTTGGAGAAACAAAGTAGACGTTTTTGTTCTCTTCGAAGAGAGAGAAATATTTTTTTGCATACTGGATATCTGTGGGGTGATATAAAGTAATCAGAATAGGTTTTTTTACAAAAGGGGCAAAAGGTAGGGCAATGTCGCCATCACCTATATTAATATGATAAAGATCAAACTTATCTTGTTGCGAGAAGGCTTTGGAAAGAAGTGCTAATTCAAAGATAATGTGCTTACCGGCTTTAATAATATGCTCATTAGCAGTAGAGGGATAATAATCAATACTCTCGATTTTTGTAGGTAGGTCAGAATCTCCGGAAGCAAAAGTCGTGATTTGAAGACTTTTTTGTTTTACCAAGCTATTAATAAAGGTATGAACAATAATTTCTGTCCCTTTTTTTGTAGTCTTTTTAAGACTAAGATAATTTGAAGCAATAATTGCGACTTTCATAAACTTTTGTCATGCTAGACTGGATAATGTTTTTAGAAACTCTGCTGACCAGCGGTAGATATTATGAATTTTAACCACCTCTCTCATTTTAATCATTCGTATTGTTTGTTCTGATTCTTTCATCTCCAGTCCTAATTGTATAGCATCGGCAACCTGCTCTATATTATAGGGATTAATAATTAAAGCATCTTTTAGTTCGCGCGAAGCTCCAGCAAATTGACTTAAAATTAATACTCCTTTCTCATCGCTTCTTGAAGCAACGAACTCTTTTGATACAAGGTTCATGCCGTCATGGAGAGAAGTGACTAAGCATATATTTGCTATTTTGTAAAATTCATTGATTTCTTTGTGCGTATAGCGTTTTTTAAGAAAAATTATTGGTTTCCATCCTTTCGTTTGAAACATGGCATTAATTTTTTCTACTTCTGTTTTGACGTCGTTTTCAAAATCTTGGTACCTTTTTATTTTGCTTCGCGAGGGAGGCGAGACCTGAATAAATGTAAAATGCTCTTTGTATGAGGGATATTTATTTAAGAAAAACGCAATTGCCTTAAACCGCTCTATGATTCCTTTTGTATAATCGAGTCTGTCAACGCCAAGCCCAATATATTTTGTTTTTATGTCAAATGTTTTTAGTATATTGTTGCTATCCAGCTCGCCTGATTTGTCATTTGGTTCGGAGAGATATCCATTATAAAATGCTATACTTATGGGGAATGGTTTTATATAGCTTGTATGTCCATTTCTAGTTACGGCAAATTGTTCTAAATCAATCAGGGATTCTAATTCTCCTCCAACCGTATCAATAAAATTATTGCAATACAGTTGCGTTTGAAAGCCAACTAAGTCTGCGCCTAAAATGCCGTTTAATAGTTCTTTACGGAATGGACAAATACGAAAAGATTCGGAATTTGGCCATGGGACATGCCAAAATATGCCAATTTTCGCATCAGGCCTCTGTTTTTTTATCAGTGTTGGAAGAAGCGCTAAGTGAAAATCTTGAATAAGCAGCATTGGATTTTTAATATTTTTAATTTCCTGTAGCACCGCTTTTGCAAATTTTTCATTTGCTGATTTGTATTCTAACCAATCTTCTTTTCTAAAGATTGGTCTTGTATGGGCAATATGGCAAAGCGGCCAAAGGCCTTCGTTGGAAAATCCATAATAATATCCTTTTTCTTCTTCTTCAGACAGCCAAACTCTGCGTAATGTATATTTTGGTTCATGGGGCGGGACTTTTACTCGATCATGATTGTCTACAACAAGCTTGTCAGCATTGCCGCTTCCATGGGCGATCCATGTGCCACCACATGCCTGCATTACTGGTTCGATTGCTGTTACTACGCCACTTGTCGGGAAAAAATAACTTATGTCTCCCCCATTTTTTGTATGTATATATGGTTCTCTGTTAGATACGACGAGTATTGCTTGGTCTTTTAAAACATTTTTAATAAATTCCTTTAAACGTTCTGCTGTCCAAGGGGCATTAACCTTATCAAGTCCCAACTTTGCTTCCTCGCTTACGGCAAATCTTGCTTCCATCAGACTTCTATTAATGTTTGAAATTTCTCTAACGAGTGGTTGAAAAAAAGGGTTATTTGGTATCTGTTTAGACTTATCTCCTATACGAGTTGATTTTAATGATTCCACAATATTTTGTATGGGCTTATGAATAACCCATCGTAAAAATAAAATTGCTGCTATTGACAGAAGAAAAACCTGTATCGATAAACGCATTAAACTATTTCTCCATATTTCCTGTATGCGCGTATCAATATATCCAGCGTTTTGCGCTACCATCAAAGCTCCTACTACGC
Organism: Candidatus Levyibacteriota bacterium; assembly: GCA_016432345.1. Lineage (GTDB taxonomy): Bacteria > Patescibacteriota > Microgenomatia > Levybacterales > UBA12049. Next base: position 319,833 of record CP066685.1, read on the forward strand.
TTGTTTTGTCATGAAGAGGAACAGCAAAAATATATATGTTGCTGTCGTTAAGCGTAACGAAATCTCCGTTTGCCTTATCTCCATCCATTGCGTCAGATACAATTTGTTGAGGTTCTAATGTTTCTTTAGATAAGCTTGAAGAAACAGCAATAATTTTACCCTTGTTGTCGAATATCGATAATCCAACGAGCCTTTCTTTATTGGCAAATTTTTCGACGACCGTTTGAAGATATTCATCTGATTTGTTAATAAAATTTGGCTCGACTGTTTCTCTTAAACTTTCTGCAAGGAGTGTTGATCTATGTTGCAGGTCAATACTTAGTCTTTTTTCTTCTTGATCAACCTGTTTTATACTAAAGGAAATAACAACAAGTCCAACAATTGCCGCTATTAAAAAAACTATTATTATAATTTGTCTCATTAGTTACTCTATTTTAACACACAAAAACCCCCGAGGTAAACCTTTTGGGGGTTTTGTTTTGATAGACAAAAGCTTTTTATGCTGCGCCGATCTTGTACATGCCAGTGCCACAAGTTGGGCATTTGCCTTTCATTGCTGGTTTACCATTTTTCATGGTAACTTTAACAGCTGCTGGATCTTCTCTTTTTGCTCTGCATTTTACACAATACATTGATGCCATAATATAATTCACCTCCCTCCATCAATAAGTTATAAAAGGAATTTTTACTACTTGGTTTTTTACCATGTATGAAAGGATCAGCTCTCCTATAATAATCCCTCCTGTGAGGAAACAGGTTTTTATGATATCGCGCATAAGATAAGAGTAAATATGCGTTGGAGAATAAGACTGGATAGAATAAGAGGCTTGCAATTGCAGCTTTTTATGATGATCAGCGATAATTTTTTCTTTACGGGTTGGTCTTGCCTTAGCCATAGAATACGGAAAGATTACACTATTGACATGGAGGCTGTCAAGAGGCTAATATAAATAAAACATGGTATTTAATCTTCAACTCTTGGGTTTAATTATCACAATAATTTGGTTAGGTATACTTACAACATTATTTTGGCAATTTTCTTCTCATTACAATAATTTAACTCGCGGTATTAGCACGAAGACTCTTAAATCAATTTTGGATCATATTCTGGTTCAACTTGAGGAAGCAGAGAAAAACATGTCTCTTTTGAAGATAAAATGTGATAAACTAGAAAAGGAAGGGTTATTTCATATTCAAAAAATCGGTCTATTGCGTTTTAATCCTTTTAAAGATACGGGTGGGGACCAAAGTTTTATTTTATCACTTGTTGATGCGAATAATACAGGAGTTATAATTACTGGTTTATATTCAAGATCAGGTACGAGATGGTATGCAAAACGAGTGATCAATGGCAAGGGAATGGAACATGAATTATCGGATGAAGAGAAAAAGGTTATAAAGGAAGCAAGGAGTACTAATGCATAAGAAAAAAATACAAATGATTGTAATTGCGGCGCTAGCATATTTATTGTCGGCAGAAGCATCGTACGCAATTTTTTCGCGTGTTTCTCCGCAAAAACAAGTAATTGTGCAGCCTGTGCCAAAAACAACTAACGGAAGTATCACATTTGATGATGCGCTTCCTAAAACAGAGGAATGTCCTATGAACGGACAAAAATATTCAGAAAAGCAAAGAGAGTGGTGGGAAAAACACAGACCCCTTACTGTGATGATTGAAAATCACGAGAATTCCCGGCCGCAATCAGGGCTTACTTTTGCAGATATTGTATACGAAGCAGTAGCAGAGGGCGGTATTACTCGCTTTATGGCAGTATATTATTGTCAGGACGCAAATCCAATCGGGCCTGTAAGGTCGGCTCGAACATACTTTATTGATTTTGCATCGGAGTATGGAGAATCACCGCTTTATGCACATGTAGGCGGAGCAAATACACCAGGTCCTGCCGATGCACTTTCTCAACTTACAACTTATGAGTGGACTGGCTATAACGATTTAAATCAGTTTTCAATAGGTTTTCCAACATTCTGGCGAGACTATGACAGGTTAGGTTATACAACGGAAACAGAACATACGATGTATTCAACAACTACAAAACTTTGGGATTTTGCTAAGAAACAGCGAGGATTAAGTAATGTTGATAAAGAAGGAGAGTCTTGGGACAAAAAGTTTATTAAGTATTTGTTTAAGGATGATAAAGCGTCTGCAGTAAATCAAACAATCCATCTCGAGTTTTGGGATAATTATTCGGCTTACTTTGCTGATTGGACTTATGATAAACAGTCAAATAGTTATAAGAGAAGTAACGGTGGAAAATCACATATAGATAATAATACAAAAAAACAGTTGACAACAAAAAATATTGTTGTATTATTCATGCAGGAAAGCAATGCAAATGATGGCTACGAGGACAACTTGCATCTTCTTTACAAGACTAAAGGGACAGGGAAAGCGCAAATATATATGGATGGAAAAGAAATAAAAGGGACTTGGCGAAAGGATAGTAGAACAGGAAGAACACTAATTTTTGACAGTTCTGGAGATGCGATAAAGTTTAATAGAGGAAAAATTTGGTTCGAAATCCTGCCCACAACTGGAGTAATAACGGTAAAATAAGGAGGGACTCCCCGTATAACGGGGCAGGTATGTTTGCAGATTTAATTACATCTAAATCTAGAGTAACATTATTGAGTGTATTTTTTTTGTTTCCGTTTGAGATGTTTCATGTGAGAGAGCTTGTGAGACGGACAGGAGATGAGATAAATGCAGTTCGCCGCGAATTATCTTTTTTAGAAAAAAAAGGTGTTCTTGCAAAAGAACCGCGAGCGAACAGAATTTATTATACACTTTCTAAAAGTTACTCATTTTATTACGATCTGTTAAATATCGGAGCAAAAACAGTTGGTTTAGGAGCAGAGATACTTAAAAATCGCGCAAAACTTGGAAAAATAAAGTATGCAATGTTTTCGGGAGGATTTGTGAGAAGAGTAAAAAAAGGGCCAGACAGCGTTGATCTTTTAGTGGTGGGCACTGTTGTTTTACCGGAATTAGCACTTTTGGTAAAAGGTGAAGAAAAGAGGCTTGAGACAGAAATTAATTACACTGTTATGTCAGAGGAAGAATTTAATTTTAGAAAAAAAAGAAGCGATCCATTTATTATCTCGATCCTTACAAGATCAAGGTTAATGCTTGTTGGCGACGAGGAGCAAATGCTTGTATAATTTACTTGATGAAAAGCCCAAGATTTATTTTTTGGCTTATTGTTGTTTTAACAATACTTGCTTTATATATTGATCTACCAAAAGAATTTACCCTTTTTGGGAAAAAGTTTTCTGCCTTTTCTCCCAATTTTTCTATTGGATCCTTGCATGTAAAAAAAGATTTTTCTATACGACGAGGCTTGGATTTAGAAGGTGGAGTAAGTATTACATACAAAGCAAAAGTTGAAGATTTGCCATCAAATCAGCGAAATGACGCTTTAGAATCTATAAAAAATGTTATTGAGCGCAGAATCAATTTTTTTGGGGTATCCGAGCCTGTAGTTCAGACAGCAACAGTTAATAATGAATCAAGAATTATTGTTGAAATTCCGGGAATTAGTAATGTTGATGAAGCTCTAAGTCTGATTGGCACAACAGCGCAGTTAACATTTTGGGAAGAAGGAGCATCAAATTCTGCAAAAATGAAACAAGCTACATCTTCGGCATTGCCTTATGGACTTACACAGTTTTTAGGACCAATCCCCAAAAAAACAGACTTAAGCGGAAAAGATTTGCAAAAAGCAGGCATAACGTTTAACACAAATACTGGTGTTCCTGAAGTGTCGCTTAAGTTTAGCAATGATGGAGCAAAAAAATTTGCCGATATTACAAAGCGAAATCTAAATAAACCCGTTGCAATTGTACTTGATGATGTTATTATTTCAGCGCCAAGGGTGAATGTGCCAATTACAGATGGTAATGCAGTTATAACTGGAGGGTTTACTACAGAGCAAGCAAAAAACTTAAGTATCCAATTAAATGCAGGCGCGCTGCCTGTTCCACTTACTATTTTAGAGCAGCAAACAATTGGGCCGACTCTGGGAGAAAAATCGCTAAAACAATCGTTATTTGCAGGCGCTATTGGATTTGTTGTGATCGTTGTATTTATGGTTGTTTTGTACGGGAGATTTGGTGTTATTGCGAGTATTGCGCTCCTTTTGTATACAATATTTACGTTGGCACTTTTTAAAGCTATACCTGTTACATTGACACTGGCTGGCATTGCCGGATTTATTTTGTCTATCGGCATGGCGGTTGATGCCAACATTCTTATTTTCGAACGCCTAAGAGAAGAATTGCGAAGTGGTAGAAACTTATCTTCGGCAATAGAACTTGGTTTTACAAGAGCATGGTCATCAATTCGAGATTCGAATATTTCAAGTCTGATTACCAGCTTTATTTTATATTATTTTGGAACAGGAATTGTTAAAAATTTTGCTTTTACACTGGCAATTGGTGTTTTAGTTTCGATGTTTTCGGCAATTGTAGTAACGCGAACATTTTTACGTCTAGTTTATAGGTGATATGAATATTGTTGGGAAAAAATATTGGTATTTTGGACTATCGCTTTTGGTGATTATTCCAGGGTTTATTTCGCTCTTTTTGTGGGGGTTACGGTTGTCGATTGATTTTACCGGAGGATCAAGAATTGAGTTTAGAATTCAGAATTCAAAATTCAAAATTGAGCGGTCAGAGTTTGAAAAAACAATAAAAAATCAAGGCATGGAGATAAGTTCGATACAGCAATCAAAAGATACATTTATTGTTAGGACTAAGCCGCTTGATCAAAAGACTCATCAAAAAGTAAAAGGAGCTATTGAATCGAAGTTTAGAGACGCTAAAGAAGTGAGTTTCCAGACAGTTGGGCCAACTATTGGGAAAGAAACAACCCTAAACGCAATAAAAGCAATTGTTGTGGCATCTATTCTTATTGTTTTATACATTGCGTGGTCATTTCGAAAAGTGCCAAAACCGGCCAGCAGTTGGCGGTTTGGCATATGCGCAATCGCAGCATTACTGCATGATGTGTTGGTGGTCGTTGGGATATTTTCGATTTTGGGTCATTTTTGGCATGTGGAAGTGGATAGTCTTTTTGTTACAGCCATATTGACAATTATTGGATTTTCTGTTCACGATACGATCGTAGTGTTTGATCGGATTAGGGAAAACCTGCGAAGAATGCCTGGAGTAGCTTTTGCTAATATTGTAAATGATTCGATATTGCAAACACTTAGCAGGTCTTTAAATACATCAATAACAGTTATTTTAGTTCTTTTTACAATGCTTTTGTTTGGAGGAGAAACAATTAGGTGGTTTATTGTCGCGCTTCTTATTGGCATTGCCAGCGGGACATATTCTTCCATTTTCAATGCCGCCCCACTGTTGGTGGTTTGGCAGGAATTGACAGAGAGAAGAAAACAGTCGTAAAATGAGTAGAGTGATACTTTTAAATACAGCTTAATTGAAACTCGTTGCAAACTTTTTTTCAACAATGGCTGTAGTTTGGTTTACAGCAGCTTTTATAGAACCTAAAAGTATGATGCTGGTTACAACATCGTTATTTACAGGATTTTTTTCGTTATTGTTGGGTATTTTTGTATTAAAGGAGGTGGTAAATAATGAATCTTAATTGGGAACAGATTATTTCTACAGGGTCTATTTACTGGATGCTTGTAATTATAGCAACTCTTTTATTCATTATTGCATTTAGAGGGGAAAAATATGGAAAGGGTTCGAAAAAATAAAAAAATATACTATGCTAAAGAAGCAGATGTTCTTTGGTTTTTTGTTAAAAGCGGGCCAGAAATTGAATATAAGGAAATAGCGCCGGGTATAAGTGTTGAGCTTGGGGAAAGCGGGGAATTATTGGGTATTGAAATCCTTAATGCTTCAAAAGTTTTAAATCCGATTCTTAGTCAAAAGCAGATGCAGATTCCAGCAAACTAGGTTGGATTCTGTATCCTTGACAATCAGATCCCCCCCATCCATACTAAATATGGAAAGGAGGTTTTATATGAAGGTATTACCTACAAGTGGTAGAGATTTAAGAATTTTTTTGGTTTCATTTGTTGTTGCATTAGTAATGAACATCGGAGGATTTTTTAAAGTTACTAGTGGTGAACTGTTTTTATATTGGTTATTAAATTTCTTTCTTTGGATTATTTTGGCAATGGTAGTAATTAGATTGGTAGTTTGGGTATTTAAGAAGGTTTCTTAATTAAAAAAACAATTAGGACAAGTTTTCTCTGACGATTTTACTTACCAGATTTCCATCTGCTTTGCCTTTGGTTTTTGGCATTAGTGCTCCCATCACTTTTCCCATATCGGCAGCTGTTGTGGCACCTGTTTGAGTAATTGCCTCTTTTACGAGTTCTCGGATTTTATCTTCGGACATTTGTTCTGGTAAATATGCATTAAGCATTGCTAATTCTTTTTCCTCTTTTTTTGCCAATTCGATGCGGTTTGCATTTGTAAATTGTTCAATTGAATCTTTTCTTTGTTTTGCTTCTTTTTGGATAACAGCCAAAACATCCTCATCTGTTGCTTCGTATCCTGCCCCGCCTTTGTTAATTTCGTAATAATTTATGGCAGACAAGAGCATTCGAAGGACAGAGGTTTTGAGCTCATTTTTAGCCAGCATGGATTGTTTTAACTCGTTTTTAAGTTCCTGTTTGGTCATACTAAATGAGCCTTCCTAATCCGATTTTTCTGCTTTTATGAAACATAAAAACAAAAAACCATATTGCTATTATTAAGTAGATAAAGTTAAGTCCGAAACTTATTAGTAGCTTATCATAAGAAAGGTTACCCGTAAAGAGAATTTCGCGAAATCCTTCAAAAATATAGCTGGTGGGAATAAAAAGAGCAACTTTTTGCGCCCAAACCGGCAATATGGTTACCGAATAATAAATTGCCGAAAAAGGAGCAATTAAGTATACACCGGCCCATGCCAAGGTTTGGATATTTTGGCCATATCTAATAAGAAATCCGGTAACAAAAAATCCGGCAACCCAGCCGGTTAGAATAAGACTTGCAATAAGCGGCAGTAAGTAAAAGCCATAGATAAATATATTTAATTGATACAGTATAAATGCAACAATTGCAGAGAATGCTAGACTTAAAAGTGTTTTAATAAAACCAAAAATCATAAATGCGACAATCCATTCGGAAATTTTAAGCGGCGAAACAAAAATATTGACGATATTTTTATCCCATATTTCGGCCAACATATTAGTTGTTATTTCGTATTGTGTCCGCCAGACAACGATCCAAAAAATAAGTCCGGTGATAACAACAAATAAAAGTTGGGAGGGGTTATTGTTATTTCTAATAAAATAGAGTCCGGTTAAGCCCCACATAATAATATCCATTGCAGGCCAATAAAACATGTCGCTTAGTTTGTCAAAGCTATGAAACATGCCATAGGTATAGCGAAGTATCATTGCAAATACTCTGTTAAAATTAATCATGTTTTTCTCCAATAACAGTAAGAAAATAATCTTCTAGATTTGGTTTATCAATACTAATTTCTTCGTATGTAATATTTTCTTTTGATAATATAGTTAGGAATTCTGCGATACGTTTTTCTCGAATAGGAACAGTAAAAATAAATCTGTCTTGCGTAAACAATAAATTTTGTTTTTCTAAAAAACTGATTGCTTTTTTTGTGTCTTTAGAAATTGTTAATGAAATTTTACATTCTGTAATTTTGTTGGCTAATTTTTCTGGCGTATCTTCATCGATAATTTTTCCGTGATCCAAAATAATAATTCTATCGCACATTTCTTCTACTTCGCTCATATTATGGGAAGTAAAAAGCATACTCACGTTGTATGCTTGTTTTTCTTTTTTTAAGAATTCCCGTACTTTTATCGCAATTTCTGGATCAAGACTGGCGGTTGGTTCATCAAGCAGTAATACTCTTGGGTAATTAAGAAACGCTTTGACAAGTAATACACGCGTTTTTTCTCCAGCCGAAAGCATAAAAAATTGTTTCTTTTTTACATCTTCTATTTCAAATTCTTTAAGTAACTTATCTATTCTTTTTTGTTTGTCAGGTATTTCATAAAGCCTTGCAAAACATTCTAAGATTTCAGAAACGGTAAAAAGCCAGGGGAGACTAATATAGGTAGATGAGTAATTAACCTGTTTTAAAATTTCTTCTCGGTGGTTTTTAAAAGATTTATTAAAATAGGAAACTTCTCCTTTTGTTTGTTCCATAACACCCAAAAGCATTTGGATGGTTGTTGTTTTGCCCGCGCCATTTGGACCAAGAAGACCTAGTACCTCGCCTTCTTGTATAAAAAATGAAATATCATTAACAGCAGTAAAGCTACCGAACTGTTTGGTGAGATTTTTGACGTCGAGAATTGGGCTCATAGTTTTTTTATTCGTGTGAGGAGATACTCTTTGGTGTTTTTTGATTGATCTGGGTCTACCTCTTCAAAAAGTTTTTGTAAAATTTCCCCTACTTTTGGGCCGGGTTTGATACTTAATTCTTTCATAATATCATTGCCGTCAATTGCTAAATCGTTTATAGAAAATGCCGCGGGCTGTAATTCTTTTTCGATTCTTTCTTTGAATAGTTTTAGTCTCCAACTTTCGGCTGTTTTGGTGCCACTGCCAAGTCTATCGGCAACCCGAAGATCTAACATGTCTTGGATATTTTCTATTCCCACTCTTCGAATAAATCTTCTTATTGCGGCATCGGTTGATTTTTCGTCAACCGTAAACATGTGCCAGCGAATAAGGGTAATTATGGCATCTCTGTCTTTTTTTGAGAATTTAAGTCTGTCGCAAATTTCTCTGGCAATTCTGGCCCCGACAATTTCGTGATTGTAAAATATCACTAATCCTTGTTTATCTTCGCTTCTAGCTTTTGGTTTGCCAACATCATGCAGTAGAGTTGCAAATCGAACAATTGGGTCATTTGATGGACAAAATTTTAGAGAAAGTAAATTGTGGGTAAAAACATCGGTGGTGTGGTGGCGGCCTGGTCGCACTTGCGAAACATCAATACCTTCTGTAAGTTCGGGTAAAATATAATCTAATAATCCCGCATTTTTTAAAAGCATTATACCATCGTATGGATGATTGCTGGATAAAGTTCGTAGAAGTTCGATTCGAATTCTTTCTCCTGAAACGTGAGTAATAAGTGCAGCATCTTTTTGCAATTCGTTCCAGGTATTTTCTTCAATAATAAATCCAAGTTCGGTGGCGATGCGTATGGCGCGAAGAAGTCGGAGGGCGTCTTCTTTGAATCGAAGACTCGGATCACCAACAGCGCGGATAATTTTTTGCTCGATATCTTTTTGTCCGCCAAACGGGTCAACAATAGCGTTTAGTTTTAGAGCAATGGCATTGATGGTAAAATCGCGGCGAGATAAATCTTCTTCTATTGTTTTTCCCCATTCGACTTTGTCTGGCCGGCGTTTATCGGAATAGGTTGTTTCGGTTCGAAAAGTAGTTATTTCGGCAACGTGTTTTTCGTTGTTTATGACGATTGGTACTCCAACAGTGCCAAATTGATTGTCGTAAAATCCGTCTGGGAATACTTTAAGGATTTCTTCTGGTGTTGCATTTGTCGTAAAATCCCAGTCTTTGACTGGTTTTTTCATAAGTAAATTTCGGATGCTGCCGCCAACAAGATATACCTCGAATTTTGCATCAGCTATTTTTTGGTAAATAGAAATAATTTCGTTTGGGATATTGTTTGTCATCTGCTATAGTATAGCAAATATGAATATGAAGAAGTGGAAAGTTTTACATAAATTGAAAGATGAAAGTATCATAAACGTTCTTCTGGAAAATAGGGGAATTAAAACTAAAAAAGAGATTGGGGAGTTTTTACATCCGAAATTGGAAGATGTGACGGTAAAAAGCGTTGGCATTGATGGGGTTCAATTGAAAAAAGCATTGCAAAGAATAGAAGAGGCAATTAAAAAGCAGGAAGAGATTGTGGTGTTTGGAGACTACGATGTAGATGGAATTTGCGGAGCTGCAATTTTATGGGAAACACTTTTTTGCTTAGGAGCAAGAGTAATGCCATATATTCCTCATCGAATAGATGAAGGTTATGGTCTATCCCTTGCGGGAATCTCAAATGTCAAATCTCAAATGTCAAATCTCAAATTGATAATAACGGTAGACAATGGAATAGTTGCAAATGAGGCGGTTTTGTTTGCTAATAAACAAGGTATAGATGTTATTATTACCGATCATCATGTGGTGGGAGAAATACTGCCAAAAGCATATGCAATTGTTCATACAACTAAATTATGCGGAACAGGGGTGGCTTGGGTTTTAGCTCAAGAATACAAAATACAAAATACAAAATACAAAATACTAGATCATCTTGCTCTTGTGGCGCTGGCAACTGTGGCGGATTTGGTGCCATTAACTGGTGCGAATAGAACACTACTTATGCATGGTTTATCTGTGTTGCATAAAACAAAACGACTAGGTATTGTGGCAATATGCGAAGAGGCGGGAATTGACCAGAAAACAATTGAGACGTATGAAATTGGTCATGTGATTGCGCCAAGGCTGAATGCAGCAGGGCGAATAGAGCATGCCATGGATGCCTTGCGACTTTTGTGCACCAAAGACACAAAACGGGCAAAACTGTTGGCGCAAAATTTAGGAGCAACAAATAGAGAAAGGCAGGATATAACGCTGGAAAGCGCGCAGCACGCAGTGTCAGGAATCAGGAATCAGGAATCAGGAATCAGGAAGAAATTACTTTTTATTGCGGAGGAGCAATATCAGCAAGGGGTGATTGGACTGGTTGCTGGGCGGTTGGTCGAGGAGTTTTATCGGCCGGCAATTGTGGTATCTATTGGGGAAACACATAGTAAAGCCTCGGCGCGGTCAATTCACGGATTTAATATTATTGAATTTATCCGTACTGCATCTCATTTGTTGATTGATGCAGGGGGGCATCCAATGGCAGCGGGGTTTACGGTGGAAACAGCAAAATTAACTCTTTTGCAAAAACATTTAGAGGAAAAAGCAGAAGAAATAATAGACGAGGCATTGTTGCAGCGATCGTTGCGAATTGACTGTGAAATTCCAATAGAAATTATTGACCAGCATTTATATAAAGAATTGCAAGCCTTAGCGCCGTTTGGCATGAAAAACCCAGAGCCGACATTTGTCAGTAGAAATGTTGTTATTGAAGATATGAGATTAGTAGGAAAAGACAGAAAACATGTAAAGTTTAAATTTTCGATTGACGCAATTGGGTTTGGGTTGGGAGAGAAAGCAGGGGAATTTAGTGTTGGGGATAAGGTGGATATTGTTTATACGATTGATGAGAATGAGTGGAATGGAAGAAAAACGTTACAGTTGAAGGTGAGGGATATAAAGAGAAATTAAACTAATTATCTTTTTCAATCTTTGCTCGCGCTCGCGCTATGGCTTGTTGGTAGAGTGTTTGGATATCGTCTAGATCGTATATTTCTGGTGGGAAAAGTCGTTCTATAACTCCTGTTTCAAAGACTCGTTTTGCCTCAAATTCGTCACGCGACACCCCTCGTTGATATAAAGAATCAAGGTATGTTTTTATAGTATGAATAATGACTTCTACCTTTAATCCATGAAATTTTACTTGAAGTTTGCATACCTTAAAGTCTTTGGAGCTGCCGCCGTTTTCGGCAGAGTATTTTCCATCTTGGATAGAATCCTCGATGTCTGTAACTTCTATTTCGCTTCCTGAGGTTTGCGCGGCTCTAATAAATTGTTCAACAATTTTTTTTACATCACGATAAGTTTCAACGACTGCAAATACACCAAACACATCTTGCACTGCTTCGGTTGGTTCGTGTGATCTTTTTCTTAATAATTTTACTACCTGAGAAATATCCAGTTTTTTTCGAGTGTGGAGAAAAATTTTTCTATTTCCTTCCGTAAGTCTTCGTACTGGAAGAACGTCTAATTTTGTGCCTGGATATTGTTGTTGATAGACTCGCGCTTCTTGTCGTGTATTAAATGTAGTGTAGTTTGCGCATTCATATGTTTCTGGATTAAGATGACTAACAATGAATACTCTTTCTGGCGCGCCCCTTTTTTGATCTTTGCTTAACAAGTTTTGATCAAGGAAATAATTTATTTCGTCAATACTCCCTTTATATTGACTAGCAGCATAATCAATGTCTTGAGCATATTCCATAAGCACTAATTTTCGGTATGCTTCAAACCGTGTGGTTCTATACTCATCTTTATTAAATATTATTGTCATAAGATCAACAGGATGGTGAATGTCTCGCAGTTCGTTGGTGAGATCGACTGCAACAACATCCTGACCAAGAAAATCTTTACTAAGGTTATCTATTATCGAATCTGCAGTTTCAGAGTATTTTTTATACCGATTAGCTCTAGCTTCAATTGACTCGTCTGCAAAATCAGGAAACTGCAATGAAAATCGTTCGTCATATGTTGTTTTAACGCGAGCAAGCGCTTCGGGGGTCTTTGTGATAGCTGGAATCTCCGAAAAATTTTTGACGCCAAAAATTCCTGTGACTCTTGCTCGAAGAGCAACAAAATCCATGTAGAGTCCAGTAAATTTAAGCTCTCTTATTCCATGTGTACGTAATTGAGGAAAAGACCCCGATCTTGTAAAATAGCGATCAAGAGATTCAAGCGGTTTCATACTATGGGATTGTATAAAATGCAATAGCGCTTGTCAAGAACAAAAAAAATAGGTATTATGTATCAAATATGCAAAGAGTTCTTATTGCGGAAACTGTTGGTTATATAGATAGGGAAGTTTTAATTAAGGGTTGGATAAAAACCAGACGGGACCATGGGAAGCTAATTTTTTTGGATGTTAGAGATAGGTCTGGAATTGTTCAAGTAGTTATAAATCCTCATGTTTCTCAAAATGCGTATGAGCAAGGACAAAAACTGCGGTCGGAGTTTGTGGTTGAAATTATTGGAAAAGTTAACAAACGACCGGAAAAACTCGTTAACCCAAAGCTCGAAACAGGCACTGTCGAAATTGAAGCAACTGCGATAGCCATTCTGGCAGAAGCAGATGTCTTGCCTTTTGACTTAGATCAGCAAGAATTAAATTTAGAATTGCCAACACTGTTGGATTTTAGATCATTAACTTTACGCCATCCCAAGCAGCAGGCGATTTTTGCCGTGCAGGCGGCGCTTGCTGCAGGGTTTAGAAAAGCAGCAGAACAACTTGGTTGTACCGAAATTGTGGTACCAACAATTGCTATTTCTTCAACAGAAGGAGGAGCCGAAGTTTTTGCAGTTGATTATTATGGACATAAAGCATTTATGACCCAAAGCCCGCAATTATACAAACAAATGATGGTGCCAATCTTTGAGCGGGTTTGGACAATTGCCCATGCATATCGCGCTGAGCCATCAGTTACTACAAGACATTTGGCAGAAACTACACAGCTTGATTGCGAGCTGGGATTTGTAAATTTTGAAGAATTGTTAGATAGTTTGGAGCAAGTCGGGATGGAAATGGTTAGTTATGCCCAAAGTAAGTGCCAAGATATTTTTACAACATACAATTTGGAAAAAGTGCCTTCTGGCAAAATTCCAAGACTTACTCTACGGGAAGCGCAAGAGGTGATTTTTAAAGAATTTGGCCGAGACGGAAGAAAAGAAAAAGACTTAGCGCCGCAGGACGAAGTGGATATTTGCAAATGGGTCAAAGAAAAACATCATAGCGATTTTGTAACAATTACCCATTTTCCAACAAAAGCCAAACCGTTTTATACCATGCCAGATCCTAAGAATCCAGAATACTCATTAAGTTATGATTTGTTATTTCGAGGCGTTGAGGTGTTAAGCGGTAGTCAGCGAATTAACGATTATGAGATGCTGGTTGCATCTATTAAAAACCGTGGCATGAATACCAAAGATTTTACCATGTATTTGCAGGCATTTAAATATGGTATGCCGCCTGAAGGAGGATTTTCGTTTGGACTGGAACGAATGACTATGAAAATTTTTGGGCTCTCAAATGTTAGGGAAGCAAGTCTTTTTCCAAGAGATATGGAACGAATTGATGAGAGATTATCGCGCATTTGAGAAAAAACTGTTAACTTTTGCAACTAGAAAAAACGCCAAAATTGCCTGCGTTTGTTTTGTTTTTTCGTTTTTGTATACGGGCATCATAATTGTTGATCAAAAAATTATCCAAGACACAGCAAGAGCAAAAATTATACCTCTTCCTTTTGTTATTTCTAAACCAGCAGAGTATCCTTTTATTTCGGCTGTTTTGGGAGAAAAAAGTATGTCGTTTCCTATTACAGCCCAAGCAGCAATAATTATGGATAATGATTCAAAGGTTATTCTTTACGCCAAAAATGAAAATTTTCGTTTTTCCATGGCATCAACAGCAAAAATTATGACAGCATTAGTTGCTATCGAACACTTTAAATCATCGGATATTTTAATTGTTCAGAATGAAAAGGTTGAAGGCGTAAATGTTGGGTTTACAAAAGGAGAGAAAGTATATTTTAAAGATTTGCTTTATGCAATGTTATTGCCATCTGGTAACGATGCGGCAATTGCCATTGCCCAAAACTATCCAGGAGGCGAGGCAGTATTTGTGGAAAAAATGAATGAAAAAGCAAAGGATTTACACCTTTTTAAAACCCATTATACCGATGCTTCGGGGCTTGATGATAACGGAAACTACACAACTGTTTTAGATTTGGCGCGTCTTGCTTCGTTTGGACTTAAAAACGAAACGCTTTCTAGTATTGTTGCAACTAAAAAGTATGTGATACGAAGTCTTGATGGAAATGTTTATATATTGAATAATCTTAATAAGCTGCTTGGCATAGATGGTGTTTACGGCATGAAGACAGGACATACAGAAGGAGCGGGAGATGTGCTTGTAACTATAAAAAAAGAAGGAGAAAAAGCATTTATTTTGGTAGTGATGAAAAGTCAGGATCGTTTTGCCGATACTCAAACGCTGCTTTCTCTTATTTCCGGACAGATGCAGTATCAATCCATGCATCCGTAATGGCGGGGACGTAGGCGAAGAAGCCATTGTCGCCTTCGAAAACAATAATCGGCATAAGATATGTTTGAGGCGGGTCTCCAAGATAGTAGCCTAATGATACGTTTTTAATACGAATTATATCTTGATTCCCAAAATAAGAAGCAAGATATGCTTTTTGCTTTTGCAATTCTGCAAATGCTTGATCTGCAGTTTTTATGGGATAAGTGGCAGATGATGTTTGATTGATTGTTGAGTGATTGAATTTTGCTTCTATGATTTCTTCGTCAAATCTTCCCCCGGTCAGGATAAAATAAATAATTGATTGAGGCGGGTTGGGGTAATAGATTGGGATTTGGTTTATGTCTTTTTGGTAAAAATCTACCCTCACAACTTGGGCGGTTGAGGGGCTTGAAGCTTCAACCAAACGTTGATTTTGTATTGTCAGAAGGGTGGTTTTTGTTTTGGCAATATCGATGTCATTTGGAAAAAGAGACAATCTTGTTAAAAAATTTGTAGCCGAAGTTTGGGCGCTGGCTTGGTCTGGAACAGGAGTTTTAATAAGAAGGTCTGGATTTAAAAGATAATTTGAAGAAAGCGTAAAGTTATTAGAGACAATATTTAAAATCAGTTTTCTAAATGGAGAGGCTGTTTCTGTCCAGATGTAGGTGTTTTCGGAAAGTGGATAGGGAGAATTGTTAAAACCAATCGCCTCAACTTTTTTTTGAGCGTTTTGAAGCCCAAGAAGGTTTGGTTGAGATTCATCAATAGAATACACAGTTGTTCTGTCTGGGAAGTTGGGGAGAGTGCCGGTTATGGTATCAAGAGAATATAAAAGTTTTTTGTCGGTGCTGTTATTAGGAAAGATAAGGCTTGGTAATTTACCAAAGGCTACAGTTGGGGGAGCGGGAGGGGTGGGGTAAAAATACTCTTTTATAGTGGTTCCAAATCTAACCACAAAAAAAAGAAGAATAAGAGCAAAAACAGTAATAACAGCCCATTTTGTGATTTGTTTTGTTTCCTCTGTGACTGCGTGAAGCGTAGGCATGCTGTATTGAGTATAGAAGATGGCTTATGATAAAATCAAGGTGTGAGACAAGTTCGAGTTCGCATTGCCCCGAGTCCAACAGGCATTCCTCATATTGGCAATACCAGAACCGCGCTTTTTAATTATTTGTTTGCCAAGCATCATAAAGGTAAATTTATTTTACGTATTGAAGATACAGACCGTGTTAGACTTGTGCCTGGCAGCGAAAATGCAATTAAAGAGATTTTTAGTTGGTTAGGGATACATTGGGATGAAGAGTATAAGCAATCAGATCGGATTTTAATATACAAAGAATACGTACAAAAACTTAAAGAAAAAGAATTAGCATACGAAGATAATGGCGCAGTTAGATTCCGGATGCCAAAAGAAGGAGTAAACGAATGGGAAGATGCCATAGGCAGCAAGAAAATTTTGTTTCAAAATAAAGACCAGGAAGATTTTGTTATTTTAAAGTCGGATGGTTTTCCCACATATAATTTTGCCAATGTGATTGACGATCATCTGATGGAAATAACTCATGTAATTAGAGGTGATGAATTTATTTCCTCAACTCCTAAGCATATCCAGCTTTATAAAGCTTTCGGTTGGGATCAGCCGGTTTTTGCCCATTTGCCAGTGATATTAGGTCCAGATCATCAAAAACTTTCAAAGCGGCATGGGGCAAAGTCGGCGCTTGATTACCGCGACGAAGGGTATTTAAAAGAAGCGCTGCTTAATTATATGGTTTTGTTGGGTTGGAATCCTGGAAGCGATCAAGAAATTATGTCTTTAGATGAAATGATCACTCTTTTTGATTTGCCGGGTGTTAACACGGCCAGTCCGATTTTTGATGTAAAAAAGCTATTGTGGATGAATGGAATATACATACGAAAATCTCAAATATCAAATCTCAAATCTCAAATAATATCTCAAAACTCAAAACTTAAAAATGTAGATGATGCGTTGTTGGATAAACTTATTCCTCTTGCGCAGACGAGAATGAATACGCTGAATGATTTTTATACACTTACCCGACATTTTTTTGAAGAACCAAAAGTAGTTCTTGATGAAAAGGAAAAAGAAACTGCTCAAAAACTTTATAATGCTTTTTTAACAATGAAACTTTGGGATAATGAAACAATTTTGTCATCATTAAAAAATGTTATTCATAAAGAAGGTATTCGTATGCCTATTTTATATAAGATACTTACAGGCGCCCCAAGCGGTTTGCCATTGCCAGAATCCTTAACGATTTTAAGCAGAGAAAAGACGATAAAGAGGCTTAAAAAATTACTTACATGAAATATTTTGCAGAAATTATATCGTTTATTTTTCATCCGGTGATTTTTTTTCTGATCATGCCAATTCTTATTGTTTCGCGATATAGCCAAAACTCAATGTCTGTACTTAAATGGGAAGCGTTTTCTGCCTTGTTTGTGGCAATTGCAGTAACCATTGTTCTTATTGGCAGGAGAAGAGGAATTTTTTCCGATTGCGATTTATCTAAAAAAGAAGAGCGGTATGAATTTTATTTTCTTATTCTTATCTTTGGCGTCATCTACATAGCCGTTTCACTTTTCTTCAAAGGAATTTTCTACCCAATGTCAATTATTGCAGTCGGTATTGTTTTTGGTATTGGTATTTTTGATTTTCTAAACCGTTTTGTCAAAACAAGCAACCACGTTGCAGTTGCATCTGCATTTACAACGGCCATTTTTATTCTCTACGGTGTTTATTCTTTTCTTATAGTATCATGGATTGTTCCATTGCTTGCTTGGGCAAGGCTTAGACTTCGAAAACATACCATAAACGAAGCAATTATTGGCGTTATTCTTGGAATAGGTATTGCCTTATTGACATTTTTTGTAGGAAGGTATATGTATAAATAATCCATATGGTAGATTTTAAGAGATTATTGTTGTCATTTAAGTACGCATTCGAAGGTATAACTTATGCTTTTGTCCACGATCAAAATTTACGAATCCATATCTTGGTAACATTATTTGTTTTAACTGCTGGAATTTTTTATAAATTGAGCGGATTTGAGATGTGGATATTGGGGATAATGATTCTTTTTGTTGTAATGGCAGAAATGCTCAACACAGCCATAGAGCAAATGGTAAACCTAATTAGCCTTGAGCATAAAAAAGAAGCAAAAATAGCCAAAGATGTTTCTGCAGGGATGGTCTTTTTTACTGTCATAGCTGCAATTATAGTTGGTCTTCTTATTTTTCTTCCTCATATATTTATAAATCCATCTTGACTTCTGATAAATTCTATGAGTACACTCAAGATAGGTTTTGAGGAAAGGAGGTGATTACATGAAAGCATTACACATAGTTGCTTTTACATTAGTTGTTGTTGGTGCTCTTAATTGGGGTTTGTGGGGACTTTTAGATTTTAATTTGGTAACAGCAATTTTTGGCACAATTCCAGGGGTTGAGAAGTTAGTATATATCTTGGTTGGCGCATCGGGTGTTGTTTTGTTGGCAACACATATGCAAGATTGCAAAGCGTGCGCATCGAAAAAATAAGTTTAGGTTTTATACTATCCTGCTCGTCCCGATTCGGTCGGGACGAGTTTATTTAGTAGCGAGACTGCAAAAAACCTTCGATAGTATTGTTTTCTTGATAACTTTCTGTAACAAAATAAATAGTGTTTTTGGGGTCTTTTTGGAAATTAATTACAGCACCATCACCATTTAATAATATGTTTTGCAAAGGAGTATTATATATATTTTGCACAGCATTATCTTTGTTTTTTTGGTTTGATTGCATAATATATCGTTTGCCTCTTATTTGCACCCCAAAGCTCTCAACAGAATAGCCAAGAAGTTGTAAATTTGGCGCAATTTGGTTTTGAATAAATAACAAGTTAGAAGTTTTTACGCTAAAGTGTATGGTATATTCTTTCTGTAAACCCAAACCCCCATCCATGCCTCGCGTAAATACTTTTCGTTCTATATTGTGAGTTGCTTTTTCAAGCGGGTACCAAAGTGAAAGACTTTCAGTTACTGCTCGTACAACAAAAAAAACACTAAAAAGTAAAGCAATTGTACCTACTAAAAATATTCGCCACCAAGAAAATCTTTTTAAAGAAGCTTTAAACAAAAAAGAAATGACGTACATTGGTAAGAAAAAAATTGCCAAATTAATAATAATGTTTTTCATAGACATGCCAAATTCTTGGGCTATCACTTGCGCATAGGAAGTGGCTGTATACTGCGGTTTTGGGAAATACCATCCCTGCCAGGCAATAAAAATAGATGTTAACAAAACAATATAGGCAATTATTGTTATAATTTTTACAGCAAGACTCTGTTTTTCAAACATAGCTTACTATATTGTAGCTTAAGATGAAGATATTTGAAGAAGATATGTAGCAATTGCTGCCACAGCCAAAAGAGGCAATAGCCATTGTAAATTAGGATGTTTTACAAATAAAGCATCTGATGATGATTTATTTTTGCTTATAGATTTTTTAATTTTTTTCTTAGCCATATATTTAGTATTAAATAAAGTGTTTGTTCTTGTCAAGACCCTATAGTTAAATAGGGATACGAAATAAAATTCTTCTTGCAATTGCCATAGTATATATATTACGCTCTAAATATACATGGGAAACCGATCTCATTCTAAAAAACATCATCAAAGAAAAACTATTCGGTTTTATCTAAGAATTTATTTTTTATCTTTTTTTGTTGGACTAACTGTGTTTATTTTGGGTACCTATTTTGTAAAGCCAAATCCACCCTGCGCTAATTCTATTTCTTGTCAAAGCTCCTTGTCAGAAAAAATAGAAAACGGCGCTGTTGGTATGTTCCAGGGGCACAAAATTGTTGCGCCAACAGTAGATACTGCGTACGATACGGCAATATCTGTAGTTTTGGGTACAAAAGACACAAATGAAAAAAAACATATTTATATTGATTTGGAAAAACAAACACTCTATGCTTACGAAGGAAATAATAAAGTTTTTCAAACACTGATTGCGTCTGGTAGATGGGGAAGAACTCCTACTGGTAATTTTAACATCTGGCAAAAACTGCGAGCAACGCGCATGTCAGGCGGAAGTGGCGCTGATGCATACGATTTACCCAATGTGCCATATGTGATGTATTTTTATCATGATTTTGGTTTGCATGGAGCATATTGGCATAATAATTTTGGCCATACCATGAGTCATGGCTGTGTAAATATGCGGCCAGTTGATGCCAAAGCATTATTTGAATGGGCAGATGGGCCAGAAAATAGCAAGCTGGGGACGCCAGTGTCGGTTTGTAATCAGTTTATCGGACCAGACAAATGCGTGCAGGAAAATCCAATACAATCATAATATGACAACACGACATAAAATAGAGCTTGAGACAATATCTTTTGTTTTTTTGGCAGCATTTTTAAGCAGCGTTGTTGTTTGGCAAAGTAATAAAAGTCTAAAAGATTGGTTTTATACATCGCTTCCTTTTAATGCGTCAAATAAAACAGATACTGTTGTTACGCCTGTGCCAGGTCCAAAAGTTGACATTGCATCACAAACTTCTCCTGATGGGGTAAAATTGCTTACTATGAAAAAAACCCACAATTCTGACTCGACTTTTACTTATGTGTTTACAACATCCGACCAATCAGGTTCTAATCAAAAACAAATATACACCGTAAAAGCAGCAGAACCACAAACGTTTGGTGTGCCATATAATGCTTGGTCTCCAGATAACAAATATGTATTTATTCAAAAAAATGGAAGAGATGCTCTTATTTTTAAAGCAAATGGAGAAGAAATAGGTCCAAATCAAATGTATTTTGATGTTGAAGATAATTTTGTGCAAAAAGGGATAAAAAATAAACTTTCAGAAGTAACAGGTTGGGCTTCCGAAACTCTTGTAATCGCTAATACATTTACACCCGAAAATAACAAAATTTCGTATTGGTTTGAAGTACCAAGCAAAGCAATTATCCAACTTTCTTCTCAATTTTAAATATGGACAAAGACAATCAACTTCATAAAAAAGCATTAATGCTGGAATATTTTACCATTGGCCGTTTACAGAAAATGTTGAATTTCAATGTGTTAGCTCGGCCTTCGGCCTCGCTTGCTCCGGCGCGGCACCCCGACCCGCCGCGCCTCCGAAACTTATGTGTTTAATCTATGTTTGTCGTCTCGAACTACTTTTTATACGATCGGCGGCTGCGGGTTTCGTGCCTAAATCCTGGATTTTCCGTGCTCGCTGCGGCGAGCCCCCCAAACCTAAATCAAAACTTGCTGCCGGGCTTGGATTCGAACCAAAATAAACGGATTCAGAGTCCGTTGTCCTACCATTAGACGACCCGGCACTGCGGCTTATTGTATCAAATCATCAGGTATGTTACAAAGTAAACATGAGAAAGCTAGATAAGCCATTATTTTTTTTTGGTATTTTGCTTATTCTTGCTGGTTTGATTTGGAGCGTTGTTGTTCCAGCGCCTACTGTTGTTCAAAAAACGCCGTCTCCGGTTGCAACAAACTCTGCTGTTTTGGGAGCAAAAAATTACCAGGAAGCAGAGGTCATAAGAGTTGTTGACGGCGATACGATTCATATTCAGTTAGATAATAAAGAAGAGATAGTGCGGTTTATTGGGGTAGACGCGCCAGAGGTTGTTGATCCGCGAAAAAAAGCGCAGTGTTTTGGTAAAGAAGCATCAAACTTTACCAAAAATATGCTAAACGGTAAAAAGATCATACTGGAAGAGGACGCATCACAAGGAAATAGAGATAAATACAATCGGCTTTTACGCTATGTTTTTTTAGAGGATGGCACAAATTTTAATAAACTGCTTATCCAGGAAGGCTATGCCCATGAATATACATATCGTTTACCATATAGATATCAAGTAGAATTTAAGGAGGCCCAAAAACAAGCCGAAAGTCATAAAAAAGGTCTCTGGGCGGATAATGCATGTTAGGTTGGTTTTACTGCGCCGTTTACAGAAACGTTATTATTTTCTTTAGCTTTCTCAACCTGGGTTATTTTTTGCTGAATAAAGGAGATGGCGTTTTTAATATCATCTAAATCTTTTTGGATGTCTTCTACTTCCTCTTCTGCTTCTTGTTCTTCTTTTTCTTCTTCCAATTCTTTGTATGTATCAAGTAATGCTTGTCTATTTTGTGCTATCATGATGAAAGTAGCAAGAAAAATCGCCTCCAGAGAGACGATCATTGTTAGTAGTCCATAAGGGAAGCGGTCGAATGGATGAATGTATGGTTCAAGTAGTCCATGATTTATGGAAATCCAAAGTCCAAACCATAAGACATGAAAATAGACAAAAGGCATGCTGCCAGAGAAGGCAGTAATTAAAGCTGCAAGGGTTCCTTCAAATCCATGCAGTTTTTTTAACAAGGCATCTGGCTTTATTTCGGCAAAAGCGGTGGTAGTTTTAGTTTCTATTTTTTTGTTCATATGTTTTATTGTAAACCTCGTAATATATTTGTCAATCCTTAATTATTAGTGTATACTAGAGTTGTATTTTGATTTGCTTGACAACTAGCAGATGTTATGGTAGAGTGCTAATAATATGGAAAAACTAATTCCAATCATTCCAATCCGCGATGGCATCATTTTTCCCCACACGGATTCAGTTTTAACATTCGGACGACCAAAAAGTTTGTCAGCCCTTGAATCATCGTTTAAACATGAAAGAGTTGTCTGTTTTGTTTTACAAAAAAACCCGCGGCTTAATGATCCAACATCAGAAGATTTATACGAAATTGGCACACTGTCTAGAATTGAACGAATGATTCGAACCGATGGGGAGATTAACGCCCAAGTGCGTGGTATTTCTAGAGTTAGAATTCTTTCTTACGAACAACACGCGTCATATCTTTTGGCAAAAGTTGTGGAATTGCCGGATGTTATACAAGACTCGCCAGAAATTAAGGCGCTTTGCAACCATCTGACAAATGAATTTAGACGGGCTATGAATTTGGGCAAGCCGGCAGACTTTTTGGTGTTTATGAATATTATGTCAGAGACGTCTCCGGCCGAACTTTCGGATCTTATTGCTTCTGTTTTGGATTTAAAACCGATAGAAAGGCAGGGATTATTAGAAGAAACAGATGTCAAAACAAGATTGGAGAAAATTACCGAATTTTTGGCTCGAGAAATAAAAGTGCTGGAATTAGAACGCCGAATTGCCTCCAAAACCCAGGAAAGGTTTGAAAAAGGGGCTAGGGAGGCAATGTTGCGCGAACGGCTTAAAACCATCGAAAAAGAGCTGGGAGACGAAGATACTGGGGAAATAAAAGAGATGATGGACAAAGTTAATAAAATTGGCATGCCCGATGATGTCAAAGAAAAGGTAAAAAAAGAAATTCGAAAACTGGGACAAATGAATCAGTTTAATCCAGAAGCAGGTTATATTCGAAATTATGTTGACTGGTTGGTAAGCCTGCCCTGGAGCAAAAAAAGTGAAAATAATGTTGATATTAAAACTGCCGAGAAAATTTTGGATGAAGACCACTTTGGACTAAAAAAAATTAAAGAGCGAATCGTCGAATACCTGGCGGTTCATAAGCTGGCTGGTAAAATGAAAGGGCCAATTTTATGTTTTGTTGGGCCGCCTGGCGTTGGTAAAACTTCGATTGGAAAATCAATCGCTCGGGCCTTGGGGCGAAAGTTTGTTAGAGTTTCCCTTGGTGGTATTCGCGACGAAGCCGAAATAAGAGGACACAGACGAACTTACGTTGGCGCCCTGCCAGGGAGAATTATTCAGGGAATTAAAGATGCTGATACTAAAAATCCAGTTTTTATGCTTGATGAAATAGATAAAGTTGGCGTAGACTTTCGAGGCGACCCGTCATCTGCGCTTTTGGAAGCATTAGATCCCGAACAAAATAATCAGTTTTCAGACCACTATCTGGAAGTGCCGTTTGATTTGTCCGATGTGATGTTTGTTACTACAGCTAATATCTTAGATACTATTCCGCCTGCTCTGCGCGACCGCTTAGAAATTATTCATTTTGCAGGTTACACATTAGATGAAAAGTTTAATATTGGGGGAAGATATTTGCTTAAAAAGCAAATGGAAGCGCATGGACTTAGCAGTGATAATGTGTTTATTACCGACGAGGCCTTGCGCTATCTTATAGAACGCTATACGCGAGAAGCTGGAGTTAGGAGTCTTGAGCGACAGATAGCAGCCCTTTTTAGAAAAGTGGCAAAACTGGTGGCTGATGGCCAAAAAACAAAAACAGTTGTAACGCCAAAAAACATCGCCGCGTTTTTAGGTCCGGCAAAATATAATGCAACAATGGTCGAGAAAAAGGACGAAGTTGGTATGTCAACAGGTCTGGCCTGGACAGAAGCAGGCGGAGATATTTTGTTTATCGAAGTAGCTTTGATGCCAGGAAAAGGAAGTCTTATCCTAACAGGCCAGTTGGGAGATGTTATGAAAGAATCTTGTCAAGCAGCAATGTCTTATATTCGCTCACGCGCGCAGACTTTGGGGCTTTCCGATAAATTTTATCAAAAGCTTGATGTGCATATTCATGTGCCGGAGGGCGCGGTGCCCAAAGATGGTCCATCAGCCGGTATTGCCATCACCACTGCCATTGCCTCGGCCCTAACAAAGATTCCGGTTAAACGGACAGTTGGTATGACTGGCGAGGTAACGCTTAGGGGCCGGGTTTTAGAAATTGGCGGACTTAAAGAAAAAGTTATTGCGGCTCATAGAGCAGGACTTAAAACAATTCTATTGCCAAAAGACAACCAGAAAGACTTAGAAGATATACCAAAAGAAGTTATTAAGGACTTAAAATTTGTTTTTGTCTCGCACATGGACGAGGTATTAAACATTGCGTTTGCCAAGCCATTTGTCAAAAAAGAAGAAGTTATAATGTCTTCCCGTCCTATGCTTCACGCCCGCCAACCCCAACCAGCAGATTAATAGATAACTTTGTAGCGCAAATAGAGTTCGTTTTCGACTATTTCTGTTGACAAAAGTTCTAATTTTACCTCGTCTGGTTCTAAAAGTAGTCCTTCAACCATTGTTATTGCAAGGTTTTCTGTATTGCCAAATATTCGTGGAGAAATAGTTATAAAAAATTCATCAAGAAGCTTTGCTCGAAGTAACGATGCAATTACATGCGGTCCACCATCCACAAATACAGCTTTTGCATTTTTTCCTTTAAGGTACTCAACAAGTTCACTTATTTCTTTCTGAAAAATAGTTGGGTTATACTCATAGGGATTTTCTAAAATTTTGGTCAGGGTTTCATCGGGGTGTTTGGTCAAAACTAAATATTTAGGAGTTCCAACTTTCCCATTTTTCTCCCGCAGTTTTTTAAATTCATCGCTATGTATAGTATCTATGGTATATTTAGCAAATCGAATGGCGGTATTTTTGCCATCAATTATGACATCCGCATATGACCGAAGGTAGGTAAAAGTCTCGTAATCAGTTTTACTGGCAATTGGCCAGTAACCCTTTTTATTAATGTAAACTTTCCCATCAATGGTTTGGGCAAAGCTGGTGTAAAAAAAGGGGCGATTAGCTAGTTTTGGCAGGGAGAGGTTTTTATATGGCATGTTACTTTTTGTCAGTTTTAAGCCAGTTAACACCAAGGTACACAAATGGTGTTTCGATAACAGACATAAAGGATTTTAAGAGCCAGTAGGGAATAATTAGGCTAACTAAAAATCCTATGTTGTCGCCAAAGCCTTTATCAAATGCGTAGAATGCGAGAAAAATAAATACGGTTGAATCGACAAGTTGGGAGATAAAGTTAGAGGTATTGTTTCGAAACCACAATGCTTTTTCGCCTAAGCTTTCTCGAATTTTAACAAATAGCAAAACATCTAAAAAGTCGGCAATAGCAAAGGCAGTAAGACTGGCCGCGGAAATTCTGGCGGTTAACCCAAAAATTATGTCATAGGTTGTTTCTTTAGTCATAAAGCGAAGAGACGGCGGAAGACTGACTGCCAGAAGTGAAAATAAAAGTATTAAAACTATGACAGCAAGTCCAGATCTAATAATGCTTCGCATGCGCTCTGCTCCAAACACTTCGGTAATAATATCGTTAATCGAAAAAATAACTGGTACAACAAAAAGCGCCACACTGGCATTCAGTGGATACGATCCAATATTTAAGATATGAAATGTTTTGCCGCCCATAAGCTCGGAAACAGCTATGCAGAAAATATAAATGGAGATTAAAAGATCAAGTTTTTGAATCTTAAACATTATTTTTTTCGGCAGCAAGGTTGAGTATATCGTGTTACTTTTTTAAAGTCAATACATGGTATATTATAGATATTATATTTAGTTTGGTATGAAAAAAAAGAAAACATCTCGTAAAAAGAAAAAATTTTCCAAAAAACTATTATTAATTCCTTTTTTCTTTCTTTTTGTTTTGTTTAGTTTTTCTGCATTTGCGCGCTGGCAGTTTAGTGAGATTGTTGAATCAAGAAAAACAGACATGGCCAAACTTCCCAAAGGAGTAAAAGCAGTTTTATCGGCAAGTTCCTCTGCCGCGTTTCGCGTGCCAATACTTATGTATCATTATATTGAGTATGTTAAGGATAAAAATGATACTATTAGACAATCACTTACGATTTCTCCCCGCGTATTTGATTTGCAAATAAAAACATTAAAAGACGATGGTTATACCTTTATGACCGTATCTGAGCTTGCCATAGTTTTGGATGGAAAACGGGAGCTGCCGCAAAAACCAATTCTTCTTACTATCGATGACGGACACTGGGATTTATATACCGATATATTGCCAATTCTAAAAAAATACCATGTCAAGGCAACGGCATATATTATTTCTGGATTGATTGGCGGATCCGATTTTTTAAGCAAAGAGCAATTGGAAAAAGTTATTCAAAGCGGGTTAGTTGAAATAGGCGCTCATACTGTCCATCATGTTGGTTTGGCTTACAAACTTTTGCCTGTTGCAGAGTACGAAGTTAAGACGAGCAAGAAACAGCTTGAAGAGACATATCAGATTCCCGTTGTTTCTTTTGCCTATCCAGGCGGATCATTTGATGTTCAAGCGGAAAATGTTGTAAAAGAGGCAGGGTTTAGTCTTGCGCTATCAACAATTCCAGGTATCAAGCAGAGTCAAGAAAATAGGTTTTTCCTGTATCGTATTCGGCCAGGCTACCGAACAGGCAAAGATTTGCTAACGTATCTTCAGCAAGACCGCTTCCGACCGTGGTAAGCATATAAGTACCCCCGACCGGATTCGAACCGGTGATCTTCTGGATGAGAACCAGATATCCTAAACCGCTAGACGACGGGGGCAAAAAACAATTCTATTTTACTTCAAATCCACCTTTTGAGCAATAAAAGGTTTATATAAACCAAGGGTTATTCATATTTATGTAAAAAAGAGTTAAATACAGAACAGATATATTGGATGTGTTTTTCTTCTATACCTGGGTACAGACCAATAAAAAAAGTATTAGTAAATGTTAGGTTGGAATTTTCTAAACTTCCTATTTTTCGGTGTTTAATATTTTTATATCCAGGTTGCCTTAAGATATTTCCAGCAAAAATTGGCCTGGTTTGTATCATATGATTTTCTATATAATTGGTAATGTAGAATCTGTCAAAAGGAGAATCTTGTCTAATGGTTAATGGATAAGCAAACCAACTAGGATCTGATTTAGGCATAGCTTTGGGTAAAACAAAGTATTTTTCATATTTTTTAAAAAAAATTGAGTAAAAACCAAAGTTTCTTTTTCTAACTTTTATGAAATCAGCAGCTTTTTTTAGTTGTATTCGGCCCATGGCCGCCTGTATTTCGACTGGTTTTAAGTTATACCCAATTTGGGAAAATATATATTTATGATCGTAAGGAATGTTGTCAATTTTAAACTTGAATCTTACTCCGCAAGTTCCATTTGGACCACTTTCAGCTGCGCCGCACCAGCAGGCCCTGCCCCATTCGCGAAGTGATTGAGTGATTTTTTGGAGTCTTAAATCATTTAAAAAAACTGCCCCGCCTTCACCTGCTGTAGTTATATGATGCGCAGGATAAAAAGACTGCGCCGCCATTATCCCAAAAGAGCCAGTTTTTTTACCGTTGTAGGTTGATCCAAAAGCATCACAATTATCTTCGATCACAAATAAATTATTATTGTTTGCAATATCCATTATTGCATCCATATCGTTAGGATTTCCTAGCGTATGAACAAGAAGTATTAGTCTTGTTTTTTTGCTGATGGCTTTTTTTATATCTTCTGCTTTTGGATTTAGCGTCTCCAAATCTATATCTACAAAAACTGGTTTTAGCCGGTGATGAACAAGGGCAGCAACTACCGAGGGAAAGGTACAGGCGGGGGTAATTACCTCGTCTCCTGGATTTAAATGATTGGTAAATTGATAAGACATTAAAGAAGCAATTGCCAAAAGGTCTGCTGAAGAGCCGGAGTTAACTAAATATGTTCGTTTGGCTCCGATATAATCGGAAAGCTCTTTTTCTAACAACTCCCCTTCTGTTCCCAAACCAAACCATCCTTTTAACATTACATCAACCATGGCGTTTAAATCTTCTTCGTCGTAAACTGCGCCGGCATATCTTATGAGTGTTTTTCCTGGAATAAATTTGGAAGTGTTAGTTAAATGAAGATATTGTTTAACAAGAGCATGAATTTTTGACTTTATAGCTTCATTATTTTCATTCATTTATTTTATTTTAAAGATTTTGCTATAATAAAACAAGCTATGAAGCATTCTTATCTTGTTACGGGCGGATTTGGTTTAATCGGTTCAACGCTTATTAACTCATTGGATGGCGATGTTGTCATTCTGTCCAGAACTAGAAAAAATGAAGAAAGAGTAATAAGGCAGGATGTAAAGATATTACTTAAGGATTTGAATAGCTTAAGAGTAAATGATTTAAAAAATATTGATATAATTTATCACTGTGCGGGCACTGTAGATAATTATCATGTGTTGACCGATCCATATATTGACGTTAAAACTAATATTAACGGGACTATTAATCTTTTAGAATGTTGCAGAAAATTGCAAATTCCCCCCAAAATAATATGTCTGTCAACTTTTTTTGTGTATGGAAACGAGTACACAAGGACCAAAAATCCAATTAACGAAGATTCAAAAACAGATCCTTTGGCTTTATATCCAATCACAAAACTAGCTTCGGAAAGCATAATTAAACTATATTCAAGGTTATTTAACATTCCTTATTTAATTTGTCGTCTGACAAATGTTTATGGAGAAAAGGAAGATTTTTCAAATAGCAAAAAGGGCGCTCTTAATTTTTTGATTATGAAAGCAATCAAGGGAGAAAAAATTAATGTGTATAGCGGTGGAGAATATTATAGAGATTATATTTTTGTTAAGGATGTTGTTTCGGCTTTACAATTTCTAGAAGAGAAATCAGTTAATGATACCTTTTTGATTGGATATGGCAAGCCCATCCTTTTTAAGGATATAATTTCTTATTTACATCAATTAACCGATAAAAAATCCGAAATTGGCCAGATTGATCCGCCAGAATTCCATAAAATTGTCGGTATAACAGATTTTATTGCAGATACATCTAAAATAAATTCATTGGGATGGTTTCCATCCATTGATTATAAAGAAGGATTAAAAATCATAGTTGAAAGATATAAGAGCTTGCTTAAACACAGATGAAAACAAATATTTTTGTAGTAATGCCTGCATACAATGCCGCCAAAACTTTAGACAAGGTTTATAATCAAATCCCCAAAGGTATTATTGATAAGATATTGTTAATAGATGATGGTTCCAAAGATGAAACTGTAAGTATGGCAAAAAAATTAGGTATTCAAACAATTGTACACGAGAAAAATCTTGGATACGGAGGAAACCAAAAAACCTGCTATGATACAGCTTTAAAACTTGGAGCAGAGTATGTGATTATGCTTCATCCAGATGGTCAATATAATGGAGCGGATTTACCGTTGTTTGTTAAGGCGCTAATGCAAAAAGAAGGAGATCTTATTTTGGGCTCGAGATTTTTAGGTAAGCAGCATGGTACTCCATTTTATAAGGCAATCTCAATTAAATTTTTAACTTTTTTGTTTAATCTAGTTTTAGACACTCATCTCACAGAAGCAAATACAGGATATAGAGGATTTAGTAAAAATTTTTTAGAAAATATTCCTTACCGCAAGAATGGTAATGGTTATATTTTTGATCCACAAGTTATTATCCAGGCAGTTTATTTTGGTTTTAAAATATCGGAAGTATCGGTGGCAAAAGATTATTTAAAGGAAGCAAGCTCTCCAAATTTTTATCAATCTGTAAAACATGGATTAGAAAACATTAAACTTCTTGCTCAATATCTGCTTCACATATTGCGCTTTAAGAAAATAGCTTTTTTGTCTAGCGCTTAAGTAGCGCAGTTTGTATGCGGGATCACTTTCTTGTATAATTTTTCTTACATGTTGAAACCGTTTATTTCCGTTGTTATACCCTCTTACGATGAGATGGCAAATTTGCAAAAGGGAGTTTTAGATAAAGTTGCTCATTTTTTGGATAAAAAAAAGTACAGCTATGAGGTTATCATTGTTGATGATGGTTCAACAGATGGGAGTGTTGTATTTGTCCAAGAGTTTGTAAAAGAAAATCCATGTTTTAAACTGATAAAAAATCAACATGCTGGAAAAGCTGGAGCAGTAACCTCAGGTGTGCTTTTAGCAAGCGGTAAATATATTTTATTTACCGACATGGATCAGGCAACGCCTATCGAGGAGGTCGAAAATCTTTTGCCTTATTTTAATGAAGGTTTTGATATTGTTATCGGTTCTCGAAGTACGAAAAGAAAAGGCTCGCCCTGGACACGTGTTGTTATGGCTCGGGGTATGATAATTCTTAGGACTGTATTTATTGGTTTAACAGGTATTACCGATACGCAATGTGGATTTAAAATGTTTAAAAAAGATGTTGCCAAAAAACTTTTTACCAAAATTCAAAAGCTGCACAATGGATTTTCACAAATTTCAGGATCCAATGTGGCGGCGGGTTTTGATGTGGAGCTTTTGTATCTTGCTCAAAAAATGAAATTTAAGATAAAAGAGGTTTTTGTAAACTGGCTGTATGTGGAAACCCGTCGGGTTAATCCGCTTACAGATTCCATCGAGGGTTTTTTTGATCTTCTTCGCATCAAACAAAACGACCTGCAGGGAAAATACAAATAAATCCATGCGAATTTTCAATTTTCAATTTTCAATTTTCAATTTTCTTGCGATATGTTATACAACAGTAATTCTTAGTTTGTTCTTTTTTTCCTTCACCCAGGTAGATTTAGGCCTAACACTTAGTCAATGGTCTGTTTGGCAGGAATTTCAAAAATTTTTCCAAACTATTGGTTATTTTCAGCGGCCATTTTCAACCGTCTGGTATACTTTTTTGCTCATTTTTCTATTTGGTTTTTACTTTGCCTTTTTATATTTAGCCCAAAAAAAATTACTTACAGAAAAGCAAATTACAATACTTATTTTGTTAACAAGCGCAATCTTATTTTTTTCCTACAACGCCTTTTCTTACGATTTATTTAATTACATTTTCGATGTAAAAATTGTTACGTTTTATCATCAAAATCCCTATACGCATCGGGCGCTTGATTATATGGGTAATCCCATGCTTGGTTTTATGCATTGGACACAGCGGACTTATCCGTATGGACCCTTTTGGCTTTTGGTAACAATTCCTTTTGGTCTTCTTGATGGTTTTAGGCTACTGCTTCCCACGATGATGCTTTTTAAGGGACTGGCGTTTATTAGTTATTTAGGAACAGTACTTTTTTTAAAAAAGATTTTAGACAAAGTTTCTCCAAAAGACGCATTATTCGGCATAGTATTTTTTGCTTTTAATCCGCTTGTGTTAATCGAAAGTTTAGTATCAGCTCACAATGATATTTTTATGATGTTCCTGTCTGTTTGGGCTTTTAAGCTCTTATTGGACAAAAAATATTTTCGTTCATTTTTATTACTTGTTTTATCAATAGGCGTAAAGTTTGCCACAGTATTTCTTATACCCGTTTTTTTACTAATTGGCTTTTTACTTTTTAAACAAAAAAAGATTAATTGGAATTTAATCTTTTTAATAATTACGCTGTTTATGATTTTTCCCGTTGTCGTTGCTAGTGTTCGGACCAATTTTCAACCATGGTATCTTTTGTATATTTTGCCATTTGTGTCATTTCTTGCCAAAAAGTATTTCATACTCATTCCATCGGTTGTAATCTCTCTTTTTGCTCTGTTTGAATACGCGCCATTTTTATATACTGGTAATTGGAATTCACCAATTCCAGTACTTCTCGAAACAATCAGATTTGTTGGTATTGGGATTTCGGCTTTTTTGGTAGTCATATGGTTTATACGAAATCGCTTTTTGGTAAGGCATAACGTGTTACAATAATCATATGGACTTTGTTAACAAATACAAAAAAGAAATTATCTTTTTTGCACTCCTTGTACTTTTATTTTTCTTTACTCGTTTGTATAGATTAGATTCGTTACCTATGTTTACCGACGAAGCAATTTATGTTCGGTGGTCGCAGATAGCAAAGCAGGATGCCAGTTGGAGGTTTATTTCTTTAACCGACGGCAAGCAGCCAACTTTTATTTGGACAACACTTATTATGATGCGTTTTGTTTCCGATCCACTGCTTGCTGGACGCTTGGCATCGGTTATGGCCGGTTTTTTCACTATGTTGGGTCTTTTTTTCTTAGGAAGGGAAGTTTTTTATAAACGCTGGATTGGTTTAATATCCAGCGCCTTGTACGTTGTATTTCCAATGGCGCTGGTGTACGACCGCATGGCTTTATACGATACAATGGTTGGCACTTTTGCCGTATGGAGCCTGTTTTTAGCAATTCTTCTGGTTCGAAATCTTCGTCTTGATACAGCGCTTTTATTGGGTTTTAGCGCAGGAGCAGGCGTGTTAACAAAAACATCTGGTTTTTTTAACATCTATTTATTGCCGCTGCTGTTTTTGCTTTTTGACTTCAAAAAACAGAACTTGGCGCAAAGATTATTTCGTTTTGTGGGGCTTCTTCTGCTGGTTGTTGCGTTAACACAGCTTTATTATTCGGTGCTTAGACTTTCGCCATTTTTTTATATCATTGCCGAAAAAAATGCTCTTTTTGTTTATACGTGGCACGACTGGTTAGATCACCCATTTAATTTTTTCTATGGAAATCTTAAAGGTGTATGGGATTGGTTTTTAACCTACACAACGTGGTCAGGAGTAATACTAATTTTTGGTTCATACGTTGTATACAAAAATCAGTGGCGGGAAAAGGCGGTGTTAACTCTTTGGTTTATTATTCCTTTTTTAACTCTGGCAATTTTTGGCAAAACTCTCTATCCGCGTTTTATTCTTTTTATGATTCTTTCTCTTTTGCCGCTTATGGCCTTATCGCTTTATTTTCTGTCTGTGCAAAGTATCAAAAAACCGTTTATCGCTTTGTGTTTTATCATAGTTTTTGTTTTGCCGCTTCAGTCTGATTATTTTATTCTTTTGGATTTTGCTCACTCGCCAATACCCAAATCAGATCTGGGACAGTACATTAATAATTGGCCGGCCGGAGGGGGAGTAAAAGAGCTGGTGGCATTGCTTAAAGATCAGGCAGCCTATGGCAAAATCTTTGTGGCATCAGAAGGGACTTTTGGTAGCTTACCCACTTATACGGTAGAAATTTATTTAGGAAATAATCCAAATATAGACAAACGGGGCATCTGGCCGATAACTGCGGAAATACCGGAGGATATTTTGGCCAAAGCCAAAATTATGCCAACATTTGTGGTGTTTAATAATTCAAGGTTTCCTCCGCCAAAATGGCCGCTTATTTTTGTGGCAAAATATCAAAAAGGCATCGGGGATGCATATATGAGTGTTTATAAAGTTGATCAGGCAAAGGTAAAACATAAATAGCGATGAATTTCTTCATCAAAAAACACGCGTACCTTCTGGCTATTTTGCTCTTTTCTTTTCTTCCGTTTATTACCACTTTTGCAACCACATTGTATCCGTATACCCAGGATGGCTGGACGCATCTGGCTCGTGAAGGGGCTTTTTTTAAAGCCTTAAAAGATGGACAGATTCCTGTTAGGTGGGCGGGAGATTTAAATTATGGCTATGGCATGCCGCTTTTTAATTTCGCTTTTCATTTTCCCTATATTGTTGCCTCAAGTTTTATTTTTTTAGGGTTTGGTCTTGTTGATGCGTATAAACTTACAGTATTGTCTAGTTTTTTGTTATCTGGAATAAGTATGTATTTGTTTGCATCAGAATTTTTTAAAGACAAAAAAAAAGCAGTGCTTGCGGCAGTATCTTATCAATTCTTTCCATTTCATTTAGTAGATCTTTTAGTTCGGGGTAGTATTGGAGAGCTTTTTGCTTTTGCTCATTTGCCGCTTCTTTTATATGGAGCAACGCTTTTTTGGAGAAAAAAGAATAGATTTGGGATATTAATTGTTGCTTTGAGCACTGCATTTTTATTACTGTCGCATTTAGCAACAGGTGGAATTTTTCTTATAATGGCAATTATTTTTGTGTTGTTATTTGGTAAAGATAGAAAAAGCAGATGGTACTTTTTGATGGCGGTAATTTTAGGATTATTGCTTTCGGCATATTATGTGTTGCCAGCAATTTTCGAACATAAATATACCTATGGCGACTTATTTGCTCAAAATTTGTACAAACAGCATTTTGCCAATCTTTCGACATTTTTTATCCCTAATTTTTTTAATATTAAGAGTTTGCGAATTGGCGATGTGCCAATACAAATAGGTTTATTTTCCATATTAGCTCTTTTTTTGTCAGTTATTATTTTTTTTCAAGAAAAGAGTAAGGAAGCCAAAAAACTTTTTTTGTTCTGTTTTTTCTTTTTTACAGCTTCATTATTTTTAACACAGCAGGTATCATCTTTTTTTTGGGAAAAAATGCCGCTTTTTACCCAATTTCAATTCCCCTGGCGCTTTTTAAGTATTATGGGTTTTGTTTTGTCGCTGCTTTCAGTCAGTTTTTTATCTATTCCTTTTTTCCAAAAAAAAATAGGGTTTTTAGTTTTGATTTTTGGTATTGTGTTTTCTACAATTTGGTATTGGACTCCACAACTAGGTTTTATCAAAATAAACGAAGTTGATTATTGGAATTATCCCCTCAATACCACTTATTTTGGCGAAACAGATGTTATTTGGTCTGCGGGACCTGCAGGATCTTATCCTAAAAACAGGATTGATGTTATTGGAGGCAAAGCAACAATTACAGATTTTGTTAAAAAATCAAACCTGCACACTTTTACTCTACAAGGAGAGACGAAAAGTCAACTTGTCGATCACACACAATATTTCCCTGGCTGGCGTGTGTTTGTAGATAACAACGAAGTTCCCGTGCAGTTTCAAGACGAACATTGGAGAGGGCAAATAACTTTTTTTGTCCCAAAAGGAAAATATAATGTTGTTATTTCTTTTGGAGAAACAGCAATTCGCATATTTTCTGATTTATTATCTCTACTTACAATTATTTTCCTTTTTTTATTTTGTCTTTTCGATCCTAAAATTTTAAAAAGATTTTTTCTATGAAAAAAGAATATCTTGCTCTATTTTTTTTAAGTCTTGTTTGTGCATTATTTTTTTATAAATTTATTTTTTTGGGGCTTGTTCCATTTCCCGGAGACTTGCTTATTGGAGAATACGGTCCATGGAAAACATATTCCTATTTAGGATATGTGCCAGGTAGTTTTCCTAATAAAGCCCAGTATTTCGATGTTATTCGTCAGTTATATCCTTGGAAAACTCTTGTTATAGATACGATAAAAAATGGCTCTTTTCCATTATGGAATCCCTATAATTTTTCAGGTAGCCCGCTTTTTGCCAATGTCCAGTCTGCTGTTTTATATCCGTTAAATGTTTTATATTTTATTTTTCCACAAATTATCGCCTGGAGTATATTAGTTTTCGCGCAACCTCTTATTGCTTGTTTATTTACTTATCTTTATGCAAGAAAAATTAATGTTGGAATTATTGGTAGTCTTTTCGCCGCTATTTCGTTTGGATTTTCTTCGTTTTTCTCGGTTTGGCTGGAATACAACACTATTGGACAAGTTATTTGTTATCTGCCAATGGCGCTTTTTGCCGTCGAACAATTTTTTTCAAATAGAAAAAAACGTTTTATTTTATTATTTATATTTTCTCTTGTGTCAGCATCGCTGGCAGGGCATATTCAGGTATTTGCATACTTTTTTTTCTTTGTGGGAGTGTATATTTTTTTTAGGGCTAAAAGTTTGGGAATATCTTTTCCTTTTGTATTGTTTTTTTCCATGTTAT
Source organism: Candidatus Levyibacteriota bacterium (assembly GCA_016432345.1). Taxonomy (GTDB): domain Bacteria; phylum Patescibacteriota; class Microgenomatia; order Levybacterales; family UBA12049. The sequence continues at coordinate 356,147 of CP066685.1, forward strand.
TGTCTCTTGGTTTATCTTCGGTGCAGTTTATTCCCAGTTTAGAGCTTATCATATTTTCCGCCAGAAACACGCATCCTTATACGGAAATGGTTGAAAAAATTCTCATTCAGCCCTGGCAGCTCGTTATGCTTTTGGTGCCAGATTTTTTTGGCAACCCGGCAACCAGAAATTATTGGATACCAGATACCTATGTTGGAAAAGTAACTTCAATTGGTTTTGTAGCTTTGATTTTTATTCTTTTTTCTTTTGTCAAAAAGAAACCATTTTTTTTCCGTTTTTTTTCTGTTGCCTCTTTGATTGTGTTAGTTTTTGCAACATTAAACCCCATAACTGCAATTTTATATCGTTTTGATATACCGTTTGTTTCCTCAAGCGCTCCAACGCTTGGTGTATTTATTTTTTGTTTTTCTATGTCAGTGCTCGCTGGATTTGGTATTGACGTTTTTCTTAGAGATGATAAATTAAAAAACAAATATTGCCCGTTCATCATTGTTGGAGGCACACTTTTTGTTTTATGGATTGTTGTTTTTGCTTCCAAATATGATTTTGTTTCCTGGAAACAGATTTATTTAATAGGAATGAAGCCGCTTTTGTATGCATCGTTGCTTTTTGTTTTGACAAGTGTAGTGTTTTATATTGGATTTTTACTAAAACAAATAAAAATTTTTCTTGTGGTAATATTTCTTTTATTGCAAATAGGAGATACATTTCGTTTTTTTCAAAAGTTTAATCCTTTTTCGCCAATACAGTCCGTTTTTCCCAAAGCAGATGTCTTAACGGTTCTACAAAACAAAACAGGAATAAATCGTTTTTGGGGCTACGGAACTGCCGCAATTGAGGCAAATTTTGCCACACAGTATCGTCTTTTTTCGCCAGAAGGATATGATCCGCTTTATCCGAGTTGGTATGGTTCATTTCTTCCATCAACGCGCGACGGTAAGTTGCTTAGAGCATTTACTCCCCAAACCAGATCCGATGCAATCATATCACAGGGATATGGCAAAGATAATTTTGTAAATGATTACCGAGATCGCGTACTTGATATGCTTGGTGTGTTTTATATTCTTGATCGAGACGCCAACGGTTTGTCTGAAAAATCATTCATTCCAGACCGATACCGTCTTATCTACCAAAAGGACGGGTGGAAAATTTTCGAAAACAAAAAAGCCTTACCGCGCGCATTTTTTGCCTCTCAATATCGTATTTTTACCACGCCAAAGGCATTTGAAGACGCATTTTTTGCCAAATCATTTGATCCCAAAGCGACCGTGTTGCTTAATGAAAATCCGGGAGTCTCATCTTTGGTAAATGGAGAAGCAGCCATTGTTTCGTATGCGCCGGAAAATGTGGTTATCAAAACAAATTCAGCAGGAGATAGTCTATTGGTGTTGTCCGATGCCTATTATCCCGGATGGCAGGCAACAGTCGATGGGCAACAAACCCACATATTTAAGGCCGACTATGCGTTTCGGGCAGTTGTCGTGCCAAAAGGCAGCCATGTGGTTATCTTTACATTTTTTCCATTGTCTTTTAAGATTGGAATAATGCTATCAGTAGTTAGTTTTGCTTTTGTCAGCATATTTGTTTTCTTTTCAAAAAAACAAAAAATATGAAACAAAAATATCTTTTCTTTCTCTTTTTTATCATCTTATTTTCTGCAGCATTTCTTAGATTATATAAATTGGGTGAAGTACCCCCGGGTCCAAATCGAGACGAAGCATCAATTGGCTATACGGCTTATTCTTTATTACAAACAGGAAAAGATGAATATGGAAGGTGGCATCCACTTTCTTTTCAGTCATTTGGCGATTGGAAACTTCCTTTATATGTATACGCAACAGAAATATTTGTCAAATTTTTGGGTTTATCTGCTTTTGCAATTCGTTTACCTTCCGTCATTTTTGGCATAGGCAGCGTTGTTCTTACTTTTTTTCTTGCCAAAAGACTTTCCCAAAGTCTAGCAGTGGCGTTTTTTGCCATGTTTTTTATGGCATTTTCTCCCTGGAGTATTCATTTTTCCCGTGTTGCCTCCGAAGCAAATACGGCAGTATTTTTAACTATCACCGCAACCATTTTTTTCTATAAAGGATTGCAAAAACAAACATATTTTATAATGTCTGCCATTTTTTTTGCCCTCACGTATTTTACTTATGCTGGAAATTACATTTTTACAACACTGCTAGTGTTAGGACTGACATTTTTATATCGTGAAGAGATTTTTAAAAAAACATATGGTATTGTGGCCGCTATTTTATTTATCCTACTTTCTATTTCTATCGGTTATATAACATTTTCTGCGAATACCACAAAAATTTCTGGTATTGGAATTTTTGGCAACTCGGCAGTGGTGCATGCACAGATAGAAATTCCCCGAAATGAGTATGCAAATCCACAATCCTTTTTCGCGCGGCTGTTTTATAACAGAGTCTCTTTTGCTGCCGAGCATTTTTTTCAAAATTACCTGATGTCTTTTTCCCCGGAATTTTTATTTGTTAAAGGCGGCGCTAATCGCGCTCATAACATTGCCAATTTTGGCAACATGTATTTACTTGATGTTTTACCTCTTTTTCTAGGAATCTTTTACTTGCTATCTATAAAAAAAAACAAGGAGATAACAGTTGTTTTGTGGTGGTTTTTTATTAGTCCAATAGCAGCAAGTATTACCAAAGACGCCCCGCACTCGGCCCGCATGCTTGCTATTCTTCCTATTTTACCGCTCGTTTGTTCTTTTGGCGTCTTTTATTTTTTGTCAAAAATTAGGCAGCGTTATAAACAAGTTTTATATATTGCTATGGCGGGTTTTATTTTTGCATATGCATACAGTATAGGAATGTATATTGATCGTTACTTTATTCATTTCCCCAAAAATGAAAGCGAAAATTGGGGAGCAGGATATCAATATCTTACAACTATTTTATCTGCGGACGAATATGTCGGTAAAGAAGTAATTATGTCAAAACCCGAGCATTCTCCATATATTTTTTTATTATTCTATTCACGATTTGATCCAAAGATATATCAACAAATTGCCATTCGTTATCCAATAACAGAAGATGGTTTTGTGCATGTTAACGGATTTAATAGATATGTATTTAGAGAGATTGATTGGGAAAAGGATATGCAAAGATTAAATACAATTCTTATTGAAGAATCTTCATCTGTTTCGGATTCAATTAAAAAAATGTCTAAAACAAAAGAGATCACACTTTTGAATGGTAAATCCATGTTTACCATTGTAGAAACGAAATGAAAAAACAAATATTATATATTTTGCTGTTTCTTGCTGTTTGCGTTCCAGTACTTTTACCATTATTTCATCCTGGATTTTTTCAAAGTGATGACGGGGAGTGGATGATTATTAGATTTTCTGCTTTTCATCAGGCCATCATCAACGGACAGTTTCCGGTGAGATTTTTGCAAAGGCTAAATTTCGGATATGGATATCCTGTTGCCAATTTTCTTTACCCGGGTTTTATGTATTTTGGAGAAATACTAAAGCTTTTGGGGTTTGGGTTTGTTGATACAATAAAAATAACACTTGGGATTTCTCTTGTTGAATCGGTTGTTTTTTCTTATTTTTGGTTACGATCTCTTTTTGGAAAGTGGCCAGCGATTATAGGAGCTTTTTTTTATCTTTATGCGCCTTACCACCTTTTTGATGTTTACAAAAGAGGATCAGTAGGAGAAACGCTAGCTATTGCTATAGTGCCGTTTATTCTCTGGCAAATTGAGCGAAAAAGCTTGTTTTGGACAAGTCTTGGAGTAGCTCTTCTTATTCTTTCTCACAACACACTTGCTGTTTTATTTCTACCAGTAATCATTATATATGGATTTTTACGACGTGCTACAAGCTACGTGCTACAAGCTACGTGCTACGGTCTTGGTCTCTCCGCCTTTTTTTGGATACCGGCTTTATTTGATCTTCAATATACCATATTTGTCAAGACCCAGGTTGCCAGCTGGCAAACATATTTTTCTCATTATTCACTTGTTGGTTTATCAACATTTTCGATTCTTTTTATTTCTTTTATTTTTCTTATTTCTGGCAAATTCTTTAATACTTCGAAGTATGGAAAAAATGTGGTGATTTTTTTCTTTGTTTTAGGCGTAATTTCAGTTTTTTTTTCTACTTCAGCAAGTACTATATTTTGGAGATTTTTACCTGTTTCTTTTGTTCAGTTTCCATTTCGTTTTTTATCGCTAGCAATTTTAAGCGCTGCTTTTTTGTTTGCTTATATTCTTGATAAAATTAAAGAAAAGAATAAAATGATTATATCCATAGTTGGACTTAGTCTACTTGGATTTTCAGCAGCTCCTTATATAAAACCAGAAAGCTTTTTTGATAAGGGCGATTTGTATTATGCAACCAACGAGGCAACTACTACTGTGCAGGATGAGTATATGCCTGTTTGGGTAAAGCAAAAACCAACAGAACATCTTAAAAATAAAATGGAGATTTTAGAAGGAAAAGGAAGAATAAAAAACCTTGTTTTTAATAATAAAAAAATACATTTTGATCTAAATATGGAAAATAACGGAAGGATAAGAGTAAACACAGTCTATTTTCCAGGATGGAAAGCATATATAGATGGCAGAGAAAGTAAAATAGATTACAGTAATAAATATGGCGTTATGGACATTTTTGTTGTAAAAGGCCCAAATGCGGTAGAATTTATTTTTTCAGAAACACCAATGCGATTATTCAGCGATGTTATTTCATTTGCAAGTTTGCTTATTTTTTTGGGAGTATCTATTCGTTGGAAAATAAGGTAAAAGAAATATGAAACATTGGGGATTTTTTATCATCTTGGCAATTTCTTTTTGGGCGGTAAGATCTCTTTTTGCTCCTGGGTTTTTCCCAATACATGATGATACGCAGGTGGCCCGAGTTTTTGAAATGGGAAAAGTATTACAGACTGGAGTATTTCCTGCCCGTTGGGTGCCGGATTTAGGGTATGGTTATGGATACCCAATCTTTAACTATTATGCGCCGCTTGCGTATTATGTTGGTGGAATTATAACGCTTATTGGTGTAGATGCCCTTATTGCCACAAAAATTATGATTGGTCTTGGAGTCCTTCTTGCAGGTATTTTTATGTACTTTCTTGTTCGAGAGCTTTGGGGAGAATTGGGAGGAATTATCGCAGCCCTTTTTTATATTTATGCACCATACCATGCTCTACAAATTTATGTAAGAGGAGCGGTAGGAGAGCTTTGGTCATATGCTTTTATTCCTCTTGTGTTTTACGGATTGTATAAAATATATACAGAAAAAAAATGGAAATGGGTAATTGTTGGATCAATAGGATATACCGGAGTAATTCTGTCTCATAATTTAACAGCAATCATGCTTACACCTTTTTTACTCATTGTTATATTGTTTTATTGCTTCATTTTTTATAAAAATAGGCAACTATACGCTATACGCTATTCACTATACGCTGTTTTACTTGGTTTGCTTCTTAGTGCTTTTTATTGGATTCCTGCTGTTTTTGAAATGCAGTATACCAATGTGCAGTCTCAAATCGGCGGCGGCGCAGATTTTCGTGATCATTTTGTTTGTTTAAACCAGCTTTGGGATAGCCCTTGGGGTTTTGGCGGCTCAACAAAGGGATGTATAGATGGACTTTCTTTTAAAATAGGAAAACTGCATTTAATTACAGTGATAATGTCTCTCTTTGTAGTTTTAAGTTTTATATGGAGGCGGAGATATATACGACTTGGTATCATTCTTTTTTCTCTTGTTGGGTTTTTTGCATCAGTATTTTTGATGTTGGAAATCTCCAAATCAATTTGGGAGACAGTTCCGTTGATCGCATTTTTTCAGTACCCATGGAGGTTTTTATTGTTTACTTCTTTTTTTTCATCATTTCTTGTTGGTGCAATAGTTTGGTTTTTAGAACAAGAATTTGGAAAAGTAAAATACTTTAATACTATTCTGTATTTAAGTACTGCAATTTTAGTGTTTCTTCTTCTATTTTTTAATATCAAACTTTTTCAGCCGCAGACAATACTGTTAAAAACAGCGCAAGATTATACAAACGACAGAGCTCTCAAATGGATAGCTTCAAAAACATCAGATGAATATTTACCAACAAATGTCAAACTTCCAATATCTGACTATGATATTCCAAAAAAAAATACAAATGAGAAAAGTGTTGCAGTAACGGTAGAGAATCAAAAAGACCTATTTAAACGTTATAAAGATCAGCTTCCTCCTTTGCGATTTGAGCAAACAAATTTAGAAAAGATCGCCAACATATTATCCGTTATTGGTATAGGGGTACTTATTATTGGTATAATCTATGCTAGGAAGAAATGAAAAAACACAGCGTAGAAATAACAGTACCTGTCTATAATGAAGAAAAGGAATTGGAAGGAAATATCCTTAAACTTGCTGATTTTTGTAAAGAAAATCTAAAAAGCTACGATTGGCATATTACTATTGCCGATAATGCTTCAACGGACAACACACCGGTTATTTCGTCAATTCTATCAAAGAAAAATAGCGATATATTTCATCTGCGTTTAGAACAAAAGGGCAGGGGAAGAGCGGTAAAACGTGCATGGAGCAATGCGGAGACAGATTATTGTATCTATATGGATTTGGATTTATCTACAGATTTAAAACATTTACCGGAGCTTATTCATGTTCTTGAAAAAGGTTGCGATATAGCAATTGGTTCACGTTTAGCAAAAGGCGCCCGTGTTGAGGGGCGAACATTGCTTCGCGAAATTACATCAAGAGTTCTTAATATTGTTTTTATAAAACTTCCGTTCCAGACACATTTTACCGATGCGCAATGTGGATTTAAAGGGGTAAAAAAGAAAGTAGTCTTAGAACTCTTGCCAAAAATTAAAGATAATGACTGGTTTTTTGATGGAGAACTTTTAATCGTTGGCGAAAAAAGCGGTTACAAAATTTGCGAACTTCCTATTCATTGGGTAGATAATCCAGGATCAACAGTTAGACTTGTCTCAACAATCTGGGGAGATATAATGGTTATTTGGAGGTTGTTTAGGACCAAGCCATGGAGAAATCAGTAGTATGGATGAGCTTGACATTTTGACAATTGGAAAAAGGTCTGCGCATGGAATTTTAGCTCTTATTTCGCGGACATTTTTTTTAAGTATTATTTCTTTTGTTTCATCACTTGTTATTTTTACAGTTTTAACACCTTTAGATTTAGGAATTTACACAGCTGCCATTGCAGGCCAGCGGATTATTAGTTTTTTTACTGATTTTGGTTTTGGCGCAGCATTGATTCAAAAAAAAGAATCTCTTGAAAAGAAGGAATTAAAAACAGTATTTAGCGTGCAAGTAATTGCAACGTTGTTTTTATTTGTTGTGGTTGTAGTTTTTAGAGATCAGATTGCTAATTTTTTCCAGCTTGGAGAAAAAGCGCTAAGATTATTTCTTGTGCTTGTTTTCTTAATTTTTTTATCTTCTTTTAAGATTATTCCCTCAATTCTTCTAGAAAGAGAAATTCATTTTCAGAAATTAATTATTCCTCAAATTATTGAATCATTTATTTTTAATGCAATTCTTGTTATTTTAGTGCTTTTGGGGTATGGTATTGATAGTTATAGCTTTGCATTTCTTGTTTCTGCATTTATAGGAATTCCATTTTATTATTTTGTTTCTCCATGGAAAATTAGTTTTGGCATAGATAAGCAATCATTAAAACATCTTCATTTTGGCGCACAATTTCAGGCAAAAAATATTCTTGCGGCAGTAAAAGATGATCTACTTACAGTTTATTTGGCAAAAACCTTGTCTTTTGTTGATCTTGGATATATTGGATTTGGTCAACGTAATGCATTTTTTGCTTACCGCTTTATTGTTGACAATGTAACAAAAGTCACGTTTTCAACATACGCTAGAATGCAGGATGATCTTAAACTTTTAAAATCTGTTATTGAAAAATCTTTGTTTCTTGTAAGTTCTGCAATTTTTCCTTTGCTTTTCGGACTTATTATTGTTGCTCCGTACATAATTTTATATTTTCCAAAATGGCAGCAAAAGTGGGAACCTGCAATTATAAGTTTAACATTTTTTTCTTTGAATGCGGCTGTGTCTTCGATATCTGGAATTCTTGTGACAGTGCTTGACGCAACTGGTAGAGTAAGACAAACATTATATCTTATGATTTTGTGGACAGCGGCAACATGGATTATAACTCCGATAAGCATTTCTCTTTTTGGCTATAACGGCGTTGCCGTTACGTCTTTTCTTATAACACTTACTATCAGTATAACCGTTTATCTTGTAAAAAAGATTGTAAACTTTAGATTTTTTTCAAGTATTTATAAACCTCTTTTTTGTTCAGTCGTAATGAGTGTGTTTGTTTTTTTAACTGCGAAAATGTTTGTTGCTAATTTTATTAGCTTGGGTATTATAATAATGTTGGGAGCAGTAGTTTATATTTCTTTAATGTCTTTTTTTGCCAAAGAAATTAGAGAGGATATAAAACAATTAATTAAAAGTTATGAAAAAAAATAAATTGTCCATTGTTATTAGCGCATACAATGAAGAAGGGAAGATTACGCAATGTCTTGAGTCGGCTTCTTTTGCTGATGAGATTGTTTTTGTTGATAATTCTTCGGCAGACAAAACAGTTGAAATTGCCAAAAAATTTACTGACAAAATTTTTATTAAGCCAAATAATTTAATGCTTAATACTAATAAAAATTTTGGTTTTTCCAAAGCAACAGGTGATTGGATTTTAAGCCTGGATGCAGATGAGAGAATTACTCTTGAATTAAAAGAAGAGATGTTATCTGCTACACGCCACGCGCCATCTGGTGTTAACGGCTTTTGGCTTCCGCGCAAAAATATAATTTTTGGCAAATGGATCAAGCATACAGGTTGGTATCCCGATTATCAATTAAGATTATTTAAAAAAGATATGGGAAGTTTCTCTGCCAAACATGTTCATGAAATGATTACTCTTAAAGGAGAAACAGCTTATGTTAAAGAACATATATTACATTATAATTACGATTCCATTTCGCAATTTCTAACAAAGCTTGATCTTATCTACACCTCAAATGAGGCCGAACAATTGTTAGGAAATGGATATGTAATAACTTGGGCGGATGCGCTTAAAATGCCAATAAAAGAATTTGTAAGTAGATTTTTTGCACGAGAAGGATACAAAGACGGTTTTCATGGCTTGATGCTTTCTATACTTATGGCATTTTATCATTTTATTGTTTTTGCCAAAATTTGGGAAAAACAAGGATTTAATCAAATTAGTGATGCCAAGATTTTACCGCAGACAGAAATAGAAGTTAGAAATGCGCATAAAGAGATAATGTTTTGGTTTTTTAATGAGAAAATAAAGTCAGCAAATGGAATCAAAAAACTGCTATTTAGACTACGTCGTCATCTCATCTAAATGAATAAAGTAAGTATAGTTATTGTAAATTTTAACGGAAAAAAAGATACATTTCAATGTATAGAAAGTGTTGAAAAATTACAACCCGCCAGCTGGCGGGCAAATTACAAATTACAAATTATTGTTGTTGATAACGGTTCTGAAGAGGAGTTCAAAAAAGATGAAATTACAGTTTTAAGAAACGAAAAAAATCTCGGATTTTCTGGGGGAAATAATGTTGGAATCAGATATGCTTTGGGAAATGGAGCAGATTATGTAATGCTTTTGAACAACGACACGATAGTTAATCAGCATTTAGTTGAAGAATTATTAAAGGTTGCCAACTTGGATAAAAGAATAGGAGTTGTAGTTCCTAAAATTTATTTTGCCAAAGGCCACGAATTTCATAGAGAGCGATATAAAGAAGAAGAGCGGGGAAAAGTAATTTGGTATGCGGGAGGGGTAATAGATTGGAATAATGTCGTAGGAATTCATAGAGGAGTTGATAAAGTAGATCATGGTCAATATGACAAAGTGGAGAAAACAGATTTTGCAACAGGATGTTGCATGTTAATTAAAAAGGAAGTTTTCGAACATGTTGGTTTATTCGATGAGAAGTATTTTTTATATTATGAAGATGCAGATTTTAGTATGAGGGCGATTAGGGGGGAATACAAAATCGTATATATGCCAAAGGCATTTCTTTGGCATATTAATGCTGGTTCGACAGGGGGGTCAGGGTCGGCTCTTCAGGATTATTATACGACTAGAAACAGAATGCTTTTCGGAATGAGATATGCGCCATTGCGATCAAAAGTAGCATTAATTAGAGAAAGTGTAAGTTTATTTTTTTCTGGGAGAAATTGGCAGCGTGTTGGAGTACGTGATTTTTATATCTCCCGTTTTGGGCGAGGAAGTTTTTTGATATGAAATTATCCGCAATTATTATTGCAAAAGATGCAGAAGAACACATTGCAGATGCGATAAATTCTGTTTCCTTCGCAGACGAGACTATTGTTATCGATAATGGATCGATTGATAGAACATTGAATGTAGTAAGTAAAATGGGAGCAAAAAGTTTTTCATATCGGGCAAAGGGCTTTGCTGATGCAAGAAACTTTGGTTTGCAAAAAGCAAAAGGCGAGTGGGTTTTCTATATTGATTCAGATGAGAGAGTAACAGATGTCTTGCAAAAAGAAATTGAATCAGCAATAAAAAATAAGGAATCAGATATTGTTGCATTTAAAGTGAAACGAAAGAATTATTACTATGGAAATCATCAGTGGCCGTATATTGAAAAGTTAGAAAGGTTATTTAGAAAAAAAAATCTTGAAGAATGGTATGGAGATTTACATGAAAGTCCAAAAATTAAAGGATCAGTTGGTTTGCTGGATGGTTTTTTGCTTCACTACACGCGTCAAAACCTTGAATCTATGGTGGAGAAAACTATTGCCTGGTCGAAAGTGGAAGCAGAGTTGCGGTTTAGAGCAAATCATCCAAAGATGGCCTGGTGGCGTTTTTTTCGAGTTATGCTCACTGCATTTTATGATTCATACATTAAGCAAGGTGGATGGAAAGCAGGAATAATGGGTTTAATAGAAAGCATTTATCAATCATTTAGCATGTTTATTACTTACTCTCGACTTTGGGAATTTCAAAACAAGCAAAATGGAGAAGAAAAAAATTAATATGAAAGTTAAACCAATTGTTAGAAAGATAGTTATTTATAGAATTGTTTGTTTTATCCTATTTTTAGTTATTTTTGCCAGGCCTACTTTTTTAGTCTATCAACAAAGGGAAAAATTTTTTTGGCCAGGATACCATTTGCAGTACGAAGCATATCGGTCTACATATTACTCTTCGCAATATGTCCAAAAAAAGAATCCGGGAATTATTCCTGATGAAACATTAACTGCTTTTGCAGGAGGCATTTTTTTAAAAGGTATAAATCCTATACTTATAGTACATGATCATCCGCCTTTGGGGCGATATATTATTTCTCTCTCTATTTTTCTATTTGATAATGCAAATACAATTGTAATCCCGTTGACTATTATTTCAGTATTGGGAGTATTTCTTATTGGAAGATTATGTTTAAACAACAGCCTATTGTTATCGTTTATTCCTCTTGGAATTTTTATTAATGAACCTCTTTTTCTTGGTAAATTTAGTTACTCGCCAGTTCTTGAGTCTGTTCAATTGCCTTTTATTATTTTTGCGTTGTATTTTTTTATAAAAGCAATTACAGCAAGAAAATATTTTTTTTGGTTTCTGCTCACCTCGCTTATGTTGGGTTTTGTGATTAGCACCAGGTTTTTTATTCTTGGAGCAGCAGAACTTTTTAGCATGATGCTTTACCTGCTTTTGCAAAAAAACTTTGACAGAAGAGTCATTATTTTATTTATTTTAACGCTACCCTTATCTCTAATTGTACTCATATTATCATATATAAAAACAATCCAAGCAGGGTATTCTGTTATGCAGGTTTTTTCAATCCAAAAATACATACTGGCTTATCAACAATCAAAGTTGATTAATCTTTTTTCTTTCTGGGACTTAATACTTTTTAATAGATGGCATACATGGTGGGCAGATCAGCGGATTATTACCGATGATACTTGGATTTTAGCCTGGCCAATTGCTACAGTTCTTACATTTATTAATTTTATATTAGTAGCGTTTAGAAAATTAAGGCTTACCGAATCAGAAAAGATTATCTTTCTATGGGTAGTTACGTATAGCATTTTACTGTCTATCGGTAATACCACAACTCGTTATTTTTTACCACTTTTACCATTTATTTATATTTTAGCAGTTTCAGCAGTGGTTAAAATGATTAATTTGTATTTTGATACAGACTAGATAAAAATAAAAGATGAAACAATTTGTTAATAAATTCTGGCCATTTTTTTTTCTATTTTCTGTTTGGTTTGTTTTTGCAAATCCGTATTTTATAAAGGGAAAAGTACTGTATGCTTCAGATTACCAGGTTAATTTTTTTCCTCCTTGGAGCCATTATCAAAAATTCGCTGGGCCGGTTAAAAATAACGCCATGCCAGATGTACATGGACAGATATACCCCTGGAAAAAATTTACCATAGATACCTTTAAGCAACGTCAAATTCCTTTTTGGAACCCGTATAATTTTTCAGGTAATCCTCATTTAGCAAATTATCAATCCGCAGTTCTTTCCCCATTTAACATTTTATTTTTTATTTTCCCTTTTATTGATGCATGGAGTATTAGCATTTTACTGCAGCCACTTTTAGCAGGACTCTTTATGTATTTTTTTGTCCGACAGCTTATGGTAAGTAAAGTTGGATCGTTAGTAAGCGCTGTTAGTTTTATGTTTTGTGGATTTATTGTTGTATGGATGGCATATGGGACACTTGCGTACGCAATTTTGTATTTGCCGCTTGCTTTATATGCTATAGAAAAATATTTGCAAACAAAAAAACTGCTTTTTCTTTTTCTTCTTGCAACAACAATACCGTTGTCGTTTTTCTCCGGTCATTTTCAAATAAGCCTATATTTCTTTTTGTCAATTGTTCTTTATATCTTTTTCAAAGGAGTTATCGTGAGAAAACTATACGCTATACGCTATACGCTATACGCTGTTTTTGTTGGTTTGGTTCTTTCGCTTCCTCAACTTTTACCAGCGCTTGAACTTTACAAGCAAGCAATTCGTAGCGAGCTTTTTTTGCTTAGCGAAGTTATTCCATTTCAGTACCTAATAACAGGTATAGCTCCAGACTTTTTTGGTAATCCGGTAACTCGTAATGATTGGTTTGGGCATTATGCGGAGTGGGCATCGTTTATAGGGATATGGCCATTTTTATTTGCAATTTATACTGTGGTAAGAGTAGAAAATAAAAAGAAGTTTTTCTTTGTATTTCTTGGTTTATCAGCATTGATCTTTGCAGTGAATAGTGCGCTTTCTCCTGTTATTATTTCCCTTAAAATTCCAGTTTTATCAACAAGTGCTTTTTCTCGAATTATTGTTCTTTTTAGCTTCTCTTTTGCAGTCCTTTCAGGATTTGGATTTGATGCTCTTTTAAAAGATATAGAAAAAAAAGAAAGGAAAAAAATTATCTCACTTTTGTCAGTAACAGCGGTTTTTATGATTATTGTGTGGGTAATAATACTTTTTAGTAAATTATATCCATATGAATGGTTGATTGTAGCTAAAAGGAATTTTATTCTTCCTACGATGTTATTTATCGGAGGGTCATTTTTACTTTTTGTATCGATATTCATCAGATCTAAAGTATTTTTACTACTTACTGTTTGTTATTTACTATTTGCTGCTTCGTTTGATAGTTTACGTTTTGCCCAAAAATGGATGCCATTTGGAAACCGTGAATTTGTTTTTCCCGACGTTCCAATTATTGAAGGAATTAGAAAAAATATTGGCTATGGGAGAATCTATGGCAATATCGGCGCAGAGCTTACTACCTATTATGGTTTTCCCTCAATTGAAGGATACGACCCATTATATATTGGAAGATACGGTGAATTTATTCGGAGTGCAGACACAGGGGAGTTTCAAAAAGGGGAGCGGTCTGTAGTAAAACTTTCCAGAGGCGGAAAATATACTAATAGAGTGCTTGATGTTTTAGGGGTTTCGCTTATTTTTAATCCAATCCCGGATACAAACCAAGATTGGGCGTATCCTGTGTGGAAAGATCAAGCGCGAAATATTATTATCTATAAAGATGATAAATTTGAGCTTTATAAAAATACCCAAAGTATGTCTCGAGTAAGCCTTTTTTATAATGTTGAAGTGATTAAAAACGATAGAGAAATTATAAAAAGATTTTATAGCGATAATTTTGATTTTAAACAAACCTTGCTTCTTGAAGAAAATATAGGGCAGTTTAAGCAAGGCTCAGGTAGCGCGCGCATTTTGTTTTATACGCCAAATAAAATAGATATAGAAACAACATCAAGTGCTCCTGCAATTCTTTTCTTGTCTGACAATTTCTACCCAGGATGGATAGCGAAAGTGAATAAGAAAGAAACAAAAATTTTTAGAGCTGATTATACATTTCGAGCAGTTGTTGTCCCATCTGGAAGATCAACTGTAGAATTTATATATGAAAATTGGAATTTTTGATCCATATTTAGATACATTGGGCGGCGGAGAAAAGTATATGCTTGTTCTTGCGCAAGTATTATCGGAAAAACACGATGTGTGTATTTTTTGGGATAAAAAAAAAGAAGACGAAATAAAAGCCGGAGCAATGCAGCGCTTTGGATTAAATCTAAATACAATTAATTTCCTAGATAATATTTTTTCAATTAAAACCCCGTTTCTTAAAAGGCTTTGGGAATTACAAAAATATGACGTTATTGTGTATCTAAGTGATGGAAGTATTCCATTCTCACTTAAAAAAAATTTAATTATCCATTTTCAGTTTCCTGTTGAGCGGGTAAAGCCATCTTTGTTAGGTAGAGTAAAATTTTTAAGTGTAAAGCAAGTTATTTGTAATTCTAAATTTACAAAGTCATATATTGATAAAAAATTTTATATAGATAGTAAGATTTTATATCCTCCGGTCGATATTATGAAAAATACCACATACAAAAAAGAAAATATTATTCTGCATGTTGGGAGGTTTAGTTTAGATACTAAAGGCAACAACTTTAAAAAACAGGATTTTATGATTGATGTGTTTAAGAAAATTGCAACAAAAATAACAGATTGGCGATTTATTCTTATTATTAGCGTTAAGAAGGAAGACAAAGAAAAAATAAAAAGTTTAAGAGAGCGGGCAAAGGGTTTTCCGATCGAAATTATCGAGAATCCATCAAACGAAAAACTTTGGCAGATGTATCAAAAAGCAAAAATTTATTGGCATGCTTCTGGTTTTGGAGAAAACTTAGAAAAAAATCCAGAGAAAGCAGAACATTTTGGCATAGCAACTGCCGAGGCAATGGGCGCTGGCGCGGTGCCGGTTGTTATAAATGCCGGAGGCCAGCCAGAAATAGTAATGAATGGGAAGAATGGATTTCTCTGGGATACAGAAGAAGAATTTATTACCAGAACAAAACAGATTATTTCAAATAATACCCTTTGGCAAGAATTTTCTAAAGAGGGACAACAGGCGGTTATAAAATTTAATAAAGAACGGTTTTGTGAAGAAATAAAAGGAATTGTCGAATAATGAAAGTAAAGAAGTTCATGCCAATTATTTTTTTAACAGTGTTTGTTGTGATTTTTTTTAAGGCTTTTTTTCTGCAAAATAAATTACCAATTCCTGCAGATACTATTATTGGACTCTACCATCCTTTCCGCGACCTTTATGCTAAGCAGTATCCTCGCGGCATTCCTTTTAAAAATTTTTTAATTACCGATCCAGTTAGGCAGCAATATCCCTGGCGGCAGCTTGCCATATCTTTAGAAAAAAAAATTCAGCTTCCGCTCTGGAATCCTTATAATGCAGCAGGAGCGCCGCTTTTGGCAAATTTCCAAACTGCGGCGTGGTATCCATTTAATATCTTATTTTTTATTTTCCCATTTTCTTTTGCTTGGTCGGTTCTTGTTGTATTACAGCCGTTGCTTGGGGGAGTATTTTTGTATTTTTACCTTCGGCAGTTATTTATTAATAAATGGGGTAGTATACTTGGGGCAATTGCGTTTTCTTTTTCGGGTTTTAGTATTGCATGGCTTGAGTGGAATACGATAGGACATGCAATGTTATGGTTGCCTTTATTACTTTTATCTATAGATAAAATAGTATTGCGTAATAAACCGCTTATTTGGTCTGTGGTTTTTCTTTTTTCACTTTGCTCATCTTTTTTTGCTGGACATCTGCAGACATTTTTTTACCTTTTTTTGATTACGCTTACGTATTTTATTGTTCGTTGGATACAAAACAGGAGAGATAAAAAAATAATTTCTTTATTCATTATTCTTTATTCATTATTCTTTATTGTCACAGCAATACAATGGATTCCCACTCTGCAATTTGTTGGGGAGAGCGCGCGTAGCATTGACCAAGCAGATTGGCAAAAAGAAGGATGGTTTATCCCATGGCAACATCTTTTACAATTTGTGGCTCCAGATTTTTTTGGAAATCCTACGACGCTAAATTACTGGGGGGTGTGGAATTACGCGGAGTTTATTGGCTACGTTGGAATTTTTCCTCTAATTATGGCCTTGTATGCCCTTTTTTTTCGCCGCGACAAAAAAACACTTTTTTTTGGTACATTTCTTTTTTTATCTTTAATCTTTTCATTGCCAACCTTTTTTGCCAAAATTCCATATTTATTTAATATCCCCTTTTTGTCAACCGCCCAGCCAACCAGATTGTTATTTATTACAGATTTTTCTTTAGCAGTACTTTGCGCATTAGGATTTGATTACTTTCTTCGTCATAAAAAAGGAATATTGTCTGCAATAAGTTTTATTGGCATTGTTTTTGTCGGAGCTTGGCTTTTTGCTTCAACTCAAAGTCTTGCCGTGGCAAAGCAAAACCTATTTTTGCCGTCATTTATCTTTGTTAGCGCGTCATCTTTACTTATTTTTCTTTGGAAATTATCAAAAATAAATCAACGCATCATTATAATGATATATATCATTATAGTTGGTATAACAGTTTTTGATTTACTAAGATTCGGTCAAAAGTTTACTCCTATTACTAATAAAGAATATCTCTTTTCACAATCATCAGCTATTTCTTTTTTACAGCAACAGAAAGGATATTTTAGGATTATGACAACAGATGATCGTATATTGCCACCAAATTTCTCCACTATTTATAGATTACAAAGCATAGATGGATATGATCCTTTGTATCTACTGCGTTATGGAGAACTTATTGCCGCATCAGAACGAGGAAAACCCGATATTTCTCCACCTTTTGGTTTCAATCGAATCATTACGCCACACGTTTACAACTCAAAAATTATTGATCTTCTTGGAGTAAAATATATTTTGAGTCTTTCAGATATTAAATCGCCAAAACTCGTAAAAGTTTTTCAGGAGGGGCAAACCAGAATATACGAGAATACCAGCGCATTACCCCGAACGTTTTTTGTGTCTAAGATTCATCAGGGATTTGTAAAGGAAGATCTAATAAAGTTTTTATTTAATGACAGTGTTAATTTTCGTGATGAAGCTATTTTAGAGGGAGAAGGTGGATTTCCGATGAGTAAAGAGGTAGAAAAAAATAAAGCAGAAATAATACAATATACAGAAAATAGTATTAGTATTAAAACCGAAAATTTTGGACAGTCCTTTCTTGTTTTGACAGATATGTATTATCCTGCTTGGCACGCATATATTGATGGTAAAGAAACAAAAATATATAGAACAAATTATACTTTTAGAGGAGTATTTGTACCAAATGGTAAGCACATTATAGAGTTTAATATTGGTTTATTATGAAAGTAAGTATTATTATTCCAAATTATAACGGCGCAGAATTGTTGAAAAAAAATTTACCGAAGGTAATGACAGCTTCTGGCAATGCAGAGATTATCGTTGTTGATGATTGTTCCACCGATAACTCTATAGAGATACTTGAGGATTTTCCTGTAAGTGTTATTCGTAATGAAAAGAATCTTGGATTTTCGCCAACGGTAAATAAAGGGGTTAAGGAAGCAAGCGGGGAAATTGTTGTACTACTCAATACCGATGTTTCTCCAGAAAAAGATTTTTTAATTCCATTACTCGATCATTTTAAGGATGAAAAAGTTTTTGCTGTTGGGTGTATGGATAAAAGTATAGAGGGTTCGAAAACAGTTTTACGGGGAAGGGGCTTAGGAAAATGGGAAAGAGGATTTCTGGTTCATAGGCGTGGAGATGTAGATAAAACAAATACCCTTTGGGTAAATGGAGGAAGCGGAGCATTTAGAAAATCTATTTGGGAAAAACTAGGTGGGTTTAACGAACTTTACAGCCCATTCTATTGGGAAGACATAGATATTTCTTATCGAGCATTAAAGTCTGGTTACGGCATTTTTTTTGAACAGAAAAGTATTGTTATCCACGAACATGAAAAAGGAGCAATAAAAAATAAATATTCACAGTTTAATATAAAAACGATTGCTTACAGAAATCAATTTATTTTTGTTTGGTTAAACATTACTGATTTTTCCCTGGTTCTATCACATATTTTTTGGCTCTCTTATCATTTTATAAACGCAATTAGAAGAAAAGACTCCGCCTTTTTTTTGGGCTTTATGAAAGCATTGTTGCTTTTTGTTAAGATATTAGAATCAAGAAGAAAGATAAAAGGCTTGTTTAAAAGAAAGGACAAAGAAATTTTTATTTTGTCGTAGTCATGAAGTTATCAATTATAATTCCTGTTTTTAACGAAGAAAAAACAATAACGCAGGTGTTGGAGAAAGTTGTTTTATTAAAACTTCCTGGTGTAGAAAAAGAGATTATTGTTGTTGATGACGGATCTACAGATAGTTCAAAGTTTAAAATTCAAAATTTAAAGTTTATGGAAATAAAGTTTTTTTCTCACGAAAAAAATCAGGGGAAAGGCGCGGCGGTGAAGACAGGAATAAAAAATGCCACAGGAGATTACATTATAATTCAAGATGCAGATTTAGAATACAATCCTAAAGATATACAAAAGCTAATGGAACCAATTTTAAATGGAAAAGCAAAAGTTGTTTATGGAACAAGGTTAAAACGATTGCCAAATTTTTCAAAAGATGAAAAAAAATTAAGATTTTTTGTTCATTATCTTGGCAATAAATTTTTAAGTTTATTGACAAGTATACTGTATAGGCAGTGGATTACAGACATGGAGACAGGTTATAAACTTATACCAAGGGGTGTCTTACAAAAAATCACACTTCATGCTAGAAGTTTTGATTTTGAGCCAGAAATTACCGCCAAAATTCTAAAAAACCATATAAAAATTCTTGAAATTCCAATTTCTACAAATCCAAGAGGATATGACCAAGGTAAAAAACTTAATACGGTAAAGGATGGTATTTTTGCTTTTATGACTCTGCTTAAATATAGGTTTTTTGAATAATGATAGAAAAGATAAAACCCCTTTTTTCTTATTGGTTTACCATAGCCGTATGTATTATTATTGCAATTTCAACATTGCTGCGTTTTTATAATTTCGAGAATAGATGGGGATTTGCAAATGATCAAGCGCGAGACGTTATTGTAGCGAGAGAAGCGCTTGCGTTGCACAAACTTCCTCTTATCGGTCCTTTTTCATCTGCTGGTCAGTTTGTGTATGGTCCACAATGGTTATGGATTCTTATGCTTTTTATTATAGTTAATCCAAAATGGATTTTATGGCCATGGATTGTGCAAGCGTTTTTATATGTTTTATCTGTTGGTGCGATAATAGCTATCGGAAAGAAAATTGAAGGGAGGATATTTGCTGTTATTGTAGGTCTGCTCGCAGCAGTTTCACCAGCACAAATATCTCATGCCACCAATCTTACTTCTCCTTCTATGGTTGGTTTTCTTTCAATGATTATTGTATTACTTTTTATTTACACTATTAGCGATAGGAAAAAATGGCACAGTTTTGTTTTGGGTTTTTTTATTACATCAGCTGTTATGGTTCATTTTCAGGCTATTGGTCTGTTAGTTCTGTTGCCGTTAAGTCTTTTATTTGGAGAAAAAACAAAAAGTCGTATCTTTTTACTTTTATTGGGGGCGTTTTTGCCGCTTATGCCGCTTATGTATTTTGATGTAACAAATAATTTTTTTGAAACGAGAGGTATTCTTGATTATTATTTCCACGGACAATACAATATATACGTTCCAAATAGATGGTTAACATATATTGGTGTTTTTTGGCCGGGTGCTTGGGCACGAATTGTTGGTGGGGAAAAACTATTTTCAGTTTTAATCATGTTATTTTTTCTTTGCAGTATTATTTTCCAATTAAAAAGGCATGCCAGATTTAAGAAAGAATGGATTGCGCTGTTTGTGGGATTTTTTCTTATGTTTGTAATGTTTCGATATTATCGAGGTATACGTTATGATGGATATATTGTTTTTTTACATCCTTTTATCTTATTGTTTACGGGGTGGACAGTTGTGCAAATTATAAAAACAAAATTTTATTTAGGTGTGGTTTTTTTGTGTCTTTTAATCTTTGGAGGATTAAAGATGTCTTTACATGATATAAATACAGCGACAAATACAATGTATGGTTTAACAAATCGTTGGATTAGATTATTCGATAACACTTACCCTCAAAATAAATATACAATGTTTGATTATAAATATACTGCAATTGGATTTACTATGCCGCTTGTTTTGGTTTTGGATTATAAAAATAAAATTGACAGCGATGGATACGGAGTAGGACTTTCATATTTTGAAGAATTGCCACCAATTAATAAAAATATAAAACTACAATATAGTGAGATAATCGGAAATAGAAAAGTACTCTCATTTTTTGACGTAAATAATGCCTCAAAACAATTCCTTGCCAATAATTCCTGGGCGCTTGTAACACCTGAAACTGTTTATATGACCACTGTTGAATGGTACAAAGAAAAGAAATTATGATGGTATGAAAAAAATAAAACTAGACTCTATTCTATTATTTTCTTTTGTAATCCCCTTTATTATGACAGTTAGATTAGGCCCTAAAGATACACCTTATTGGTTTTTTTCTCTTATCTTCTTATTGCTTCTTGTTTATCTTGTTTTAGATATTGCAAGACTTTCTGAAAAAACATATGCAATGCTTAAGAAAAGTATTTTGTGGGGAATAATCATTTTTGTTTTAGGAAGCGCATTTTCATCTGCAATAATAGTGCGTCATCAGACGCATCCAGTTTATCAAATTCATGATATGCCGCTACAGCAGGAAATAGCAATTAGGTTTTTGCTTGATGGTAAAAATCCATATAATACTTCTTATTTTGGAACATTTTTAGAGCAATGGCATTATTCAGATACCGAAATAAACCCAGCTTTATATCATTTTGTTTTGCCGCCATTTTATATTCTTTTTGCTATCCCATTTTATTTTTTAAGTAATCATACTATTGGATATTTCGATGCCCGTATACCTCTTTTATTTCTAAACTTTTTTCTGCTTATTACAGGATCGTTATTTGTTAAAAATGAAGACAAAAAAAGATCGTTCCTAATGTTTCTTGCGTTTAATCCGGCTATGCTTTTGTACACCCTTGAAGGGAGATCGGATATATTTATGTTGGCGTTTTTTGTTTTTGGGCTTTGGCTTTTGCAGAAAAAGAGATATGGCTTTGCCGGAGTATTTATGGCTTTGGCTTTTGCTATAAAGCAATCCGTATGGCCGTTTTTCCCTTTTTATGCTTCGTACGTATATTTTCAAACAAAAAATATAAAACAAACAATAATTTATTTTGTGCCTTTTGCCATCACGTTTTTTGCGATTGTAGCGCCATTTTTCTTCTGGAATAGCAAGGCATTTTTAGATAGTGTTATTTTTTATCTTTCAGGCGCGACTACTCAAAGTTACCCAATTTCTGGATATGGATTTGGCATGATGCTTCGTGAATTTAATTTTATTAAAGACGTTCATGCATATTATCCGTTTATTGTTTGGCAAATTATTTTTGGTTTGCCTCTATTATATATTCTTATAAAGTTTTTATGGTCGAAACCAACAATACAAAGACTTCTTATCTCGTATGGAATTTTTCTTTTTGTATTTTGGTATCTTTCCCGCTATTTTAACAACAGCCATCTTGCTTACCTTTCTGTTGTATTTATCATTGCCTACTTTTGGCCAGATGAAAAATAAACTGCCATATGAGGAATTTTATACTTATTCTTATATTTATTCATGCTTTGTTTTTGTTTCCTTTTTTAAAACCTGGTATTCCTCTTTCCCATGACGGTGCTGGTCACGTCGCAAGAATGGGGGCCTATTATAAAGCCCTCAAAGATGGTCAAGTTCCTCCGCGTTGGGCAGGAGATCTAAACTTTAGATACGGAACGCCGGTTTTTATTTTCAATTATAATTTGCCGTATTTTGCCGGGACGTTATTTTATATGCTTGGATTGAATTTAGAGGATTCATTCAAACTTATGCTTGGTATGGCATTTATTCTTTCTGGGGTAGGATTTTTTCTTTGGGCTTTACAAATAGTTAACAGAAATGCAGCTTTTATAGGAGCGCTGCTTTTTGGATTGTCGCCATACCATTTTCTCAATGTTTTTGTTCGAGGCGCATTGGGAGAGATAATTGGACTTGCCATAGTCCCTTTTATTTTTTGGCAAATTGAAAGGATGATAAAAGAAAATAAGTTATCAAATATCTTCTTGGCAGGAATTCTCTATGGATTTTTAATTTTGTCGCATAATGGAAGTGCCGTCATATTTTCGCCAGTTTTTCTCCTTTATTTTATCTTTAGAACGAAAAGAAAATTCCAGCTCGTGTCTCTTTTTACTTTTTTTACAATCGGGTTTCTTATCTCTGCGTATTTTTGGCTGCCAGCTATTTTGGAATCCAAGTATGTACAGGGGGTTTCAGCCATAGGTGAGATGTATAAGCAACATTTTCCACCTTTTTCCTATCTTCTGTACAGCAATTGGGATTTTGGTCCAGATGTAAATGCTACAAACGGCCTATCGCCACAGGTAGGGATCATTTTATTTGTTTTTGTTTTTGTCGCAACATTAAAGTTTTTTAAGCATAGAGATAATACATTAGGCTTTTGGCTAGTTATATTTGCCGTTTCAATTTTTTTAACCACCTCTTTATCTAATGTTATATGGAGTAATATCATATTCTTGAAGATACTTGAGTTTCCTTGGCGATTTACAGCTTTATCCAGTTTAACAGCAGCGATAATTGCCAGTTTAATAATAAATTCGATGAAAAACCAAAAAATAGTTTATTTGGTAATTATTACGTTGTTATTAACTAGCTTTTTGTTCACAAAGACAAATGTACAAAATAAAAAAGATGACGCTTATTATTATTCGTACACTGGATCCACTGTGTATCGTGGGGCAACAAGCACGATATGGTCGGGAGTCCCTTTTGAGATACCTGGAAACAGAGTAGAAATAATATCAGGGAATGGACAAATAAGTAATCTTTTTATTAAATCTAATCTTCATTCGTTTAGAGTTACCGCAGATTCCGATGTAAGAATTCTTGATAATACTTTTTACTTTCGGGGGTGGAGGGTAAAAATTGATGGTCAAAAAGCGCCAATAGAATTTCAAGATATTAATCATAGAGGTCTTATTACATTTTACGTTCCGCAGGGAGAGCATAGAGTTGAGGTTATTTTTGAAGAATCTCCTATTCGGTTTGTATCAAATGTTATTTCATTAATTGCCATTGTTGGCATCCTGCTTCTGTTTGTATGCTTTTATTACTTCTGTAATGTAATAGATTTTTTCTTCCGATAAATGAGGATACATTGGTAGCGATAATATCTTATGAGCATATTTTTCAGAAATCGGAAATCTCCCCTCTCTTTTACCAACAAATCGGTAAGCTTTTTGTAAATGAATGGGAATCGGGTAATGAATTCCTACTGCAATTCCTTTTTCTTCTAGATATTTTAGCAATCTGTCGCGGCCGTCAATTTGAATAACATACAGATGATATACATGGATGGTAATTGGATCATGGTAAGGAATTATAATATTAGCATCTTTTAAAAGCTTGTTATATATATGTGCATTCTTAACTCTTTGTTTATTCCACCTGTCAAGATACTTTAATTTTACTCTTAGAATTGCCGCTTGGAGTGTGTCAAGCCTTCTATTCCATGCAATAAAATCATGATGATATTTTGCTGACTGTCCATAATTTCTCATTTTTTTAACAGTTTCATAGATTTGTTTATCATTCGTTACCAATGCGCCCGCGTCGCCAAATGCTCCAAGATTCTTTCCTGGATAAAAAGAAAAAGCAGCAAACACCCCAAAAGAACCTACGCGTAACCCATCATATTCGGCTCCGTGTGCTTGACATGCGTCCTCAATAACATGTAGTTTATGTTTTTTTGCGATTTCAAGAATAGTTGTCATCTCTGCTGGTTGGCCATAAAGATGCACCGGCATAATGGCTTTTGTTTTTTTGGTAATTTTGTTTTCAATTTTTGTGGGATCAATATTATATGTTTTTGCGTCACAATCAACCCATACAGGTATTGCTCCCACCATTGAAATAGAGGAGGTAGAGGCAATAAAGCTATTGACGGGAGTAATTACTTCATCTCCTTTGCCTATATTCAAAGCTCTCATTCCTAGCTCTAAAGCCGATGTGCCATTATCTAACCCAACACAATACTTTACGCCGCAATACCTTGCAAATTCTTCCTCAAACTTATCTATCTCTTCTCCTAAAATATACGAGGATGAGTGAATTATTTGATTGATACGTTCTTTTACTTCCAATGCAATCCCAAGGTGACGGATATTTATATCAGCGAAAGGTATTTTTTCCATGAGTTTTTTTAGGATTTTTTTTTAGCTTTTTTGCTGGATTACCAGCGACAGTAAAGCTCGCTGGTACGTCCTTTGTGACAACAGCGCCAGCCCCCACGACTGCATTTTTACCTATAATCACCCCTCCTAAAATGGTTGCATTACTTCCTATTACCGCACCTTTTTTAACCAATACTTTTTCAAGCTTCCATGTTTTGTTAAGAGCCTTTTTGATAGTAGGATTGTTATCATTAATAAATATAACACCATGACCGATAAAAACATCGTCTTCAATCGTTACTCCATTGCATAGAAACGAGTGTGATTGTATGCGACAACGTCTCCCTATTTTTACCCGTTCTTGCATTTCAACAAATGCGCCAATTTGTGTATCATCCCCGATTTCACATTTATATAAATTAACAAAGTCATAGATTTTTACATTTTCTCCCACTAAAACATTACGAATGGCTTTTTTTGGCTCATTAATCGAAATTATCTTCATATATTACGTTATTTTTATCACACGCGAATGCTTATGTAAAGATTCTTGCGCCGCCTCGAGCAGTCGTATAACTTTCAATCCGCTTTTTCCATCTGTGATAGGATTTTTATTCTCAATAATGCAAGAAATAAAATGATTCACCTCTTCTTTTAACGGTTCTTTGTCCACAATTCCTGGAATTCTTGTTCCTCCTGAATGGAGCGCAATTTGGAATTCTGCAAAGGTGATACCACGGGTATTTTTAATGACATTCGCGTTTTTATCAAAAATCTTTACTTTTCCTGAAATCTGCACGTCATCAAATAATACCATTTTTTTAGCACCAACAATTGTTATCTCTCGTATTTTGATAGGGTCAATCCAGCTTAGTATGAGGTTTGCAAAAATATTATTTTCAAATTTGATTGAGACATTGACAATATCCTCAATATTTTTTTGTAAATAGCATTCTCCCGAAGCCACAACAGTGAGTGGTTTCTCATTCACAAAATATAATAGCATTGAAAAATCATGCGGGGCTAGATCCCATAAAACATTTACGTCTTTTCGAATAGGGCCGAGACTTCTTCGTTGGAAATGCAAATGCCTAATTTTCCCAAGCGCCCTTTTTAGCAGAAGATTTTTTATATAGATAACAGAAGAGTTAAAATGAAAAACATGTCCTACCATTAGCTTCAAATTGTTTCCGTTTGCGATTTTGATTAATTCGCGACATTCATTGGAAGAGTAAGCGAGAGGTTTTTCTATAAAAACGTGTTTTTTAGCAAGTAGACAGTTTTTGGCAATGTTAAAATGCGTTCTTGTCGGCGTTACTACGAAAATAGCATCAATAGATGAATCGTGTAAAATATCGAGATAGTTGTTTGTTATTTTGATATGCTTATATAGCCGTTTTATGTCTTGTAAAGCCTTGCTATTGAGATCTGCGCAATAGACAAGGCTGGCGTCTGAAGATTCATTAATGACTCTCGCGATATTTGGTCCCCAATATCCGTAGCCAATAATTCCAACTCTTACCAGATTGCCCATATTGCAATTTTTGTTAGTAAGTATATACTACCATAAATATGGATAAATTTCCTTTGGCCATTGATCTTACAATTATAATTCCATGTTTTAACGAATCAATGGAATTAAAAGATACAGTAAAAACAAATATTGATGATGCAAATAAATACTTGCGTAAGTTCGAAGTTATTATTGTCGATGATGGTAGTACGGATGATTCTTTACGTATTGCGCAGCTGCTTGTGAAAAAACATTCTCATGT
This sequence comes from Candidatus Levyibacteriota bacterium, assembly GCA_016432345.1. Taxonomy (GTDB): domain Bacteria; phylum Patescibacteriota; class Microgenomatia; order Levybacterales; family UBA12049. The sequence goes on from CP066685.1 coordinate 382,687, forward strand.
TCGGGTCGTTAAGCACCAAAAGAATCTTGGACTGGGAGCCGCAATTCTTTCTGGGACCAAAGGCGCCAGCTACGATTTTATTACGTATCTACCAGGGGATGGGCAGGCATATGTTCGAGATATTATATCAGGACTTCGAAAGACAGAAAATGCCGATTTAGTTTTAACATATCGTACAAAAAGGACTGACTACACATTATATAGAAAATTTCTCTCTCGATGTCTTACGATTTTGTTAAGAATGCTGTTTGGTCTTGGCTTCAGAGATTATAATTGGGTTCATATATATAGAAAAAATATTTTTTCAAAAATAGATATCAAATCAAGAGGAGTTTTCTTTTTGGCGGAGATCGTTATAAAAGCTCATAGACTTGGTCTAAAAATTGTTGAGGCAGAATCAGTCTATAGACCACGACTATCTGGAACATCAAAAACAGTAAAGTTTAAATCGGTATGTAAGGCTTCTTTGGATATGTTGAGAATTTGGTTTGAATCTCTTTAATCATGCGAAAGCTAAATCTTGCGCTTCTTTTGCTATTTCTTCTTACAGCCTTGTTGCGATTTTACCGACTTGGAGATATTCCTGTAGGTTTTCACAGAGATGAAGCGTTTTTGGGTTATAATGCGTTCTCACTTCTAAAAACAGGTCGGGATATGACTGGTAATGTACTACCTTTGCATCTTGAGTCATTTTTGTATAGCCCAGCGGGATATTCATATTTTTCAATTCCTTTTATTGCTCTTTTTGATCTTTCTGCTTTTTCTGTACGATTTGCCTCGGCCTTATTTGGAAGTCTGACAGTAATTGCATTCTTTTTTTTAGTTCGTATCACTTTAGAAAATACAAAGTCAAAAATACCTTTAATTGCCGTATCATTTCTGGCCATTTCTCCCTGGCACGTTAATCTATCCCGAACTGCAACAGAAAACACCCTGGTTTTATTTTTTATAATAGTTGGAGTTTTATTATTTTATCTTTGGAAAAAAAGGGAAAGATCTGCATTCCTCTTTTTTTCATTTGCGTCTTTTGGATTGACAATGTTTCTTTATCAGGCGTCTCGAGCATTTTTGCCTTTATTCGTACCATTTCTTGTTTGGGTACTAATTTCTAAAACGCAGTTAAAAAAAAATATAATTAGCATTGCCTTTTTGTATATATTTTTTATTTTATTCCCAACTATTATAATTTTACTTTCTTATAATCTTTCTTTACGGATGAGAACCGTTAGTATTTTTGCAGGAGAGCAAACTCAATTGGTGCTTGACGAACAAATTCGCGGAGACGGTGTGTCTAGTGCGTCTTTAGTATTAACAAAGCTGTTTCACAATAAGGCCGTTGGGTATTCAGAACAATTTCTAGAAAACTATTTTAATCATTTTACCTATAATTATTTATTTGCAGATTATGGATTACCGGGCAGATATAAAGTTCCGCTTGTTGGGTTATTATATATTTTCCAGCTTCCATTTCTTATGATTGGATTGACTTTAACTATGATAGAGAAAAAACGTATTGGGATGTTTTTTATTGGCTGGCTGGTTTTGGTTCCTATTGGAAGCGCATTTACCTTTGACGATGTGCCAAATTTGCAGCGAACGTTACTAATGGTTCCTTGTTTTTCATTTTTTTCTTCTGCTGGATTAGTGTGGTTTTATTCTTTTTTGAAGAGGCATAAGCGGCAGACATTATTCTGTGTTATTTTTGGGATATTTGTAGTATGGAATGTTACTTATTACCTGCATCAATATTATGTGCATTTTAATAGTTACCGCCCTTGGTATCGCCAGCAGGGTTATGCGCAGCTTGTCTCAAAAGTAGACATCCTTTTACCGAAATATAAAAAAATTGTTATAACAAATCATGAATCTGCTCCAACCATATTTTTTCTTTTTTACAAAAAATACGATCCAGTAATGTTTCAAAAGCAAATTGAAAATAAAGCATTAGATAACTACGATAGAATTAACTTTGATAAATACACCTTTTCTCAAGAAGAGTGTCCATTGCGGCAAGCGCCAGACAAAAAGATTATAGGCGAAAAAGGAGTCTTATATGTTGATGGAAGTGGTTGTAAATTGCCAACTGGCGCTTATTTAGTGGACACTGTTTATAGGTTAGATAATTCGGTTGCTTTTCAAATTATGTCTTTAAACTAATTATATGAAAAAAGAACATTTAATTCTTGGTGTCATTATTTTTTTTGGTATTTTTTTGCGCTTTTGGCATGTTAGCGATATACCTCCAAGTCTCTCTCATGACGAAGTCGCTATTGGATATAATGCCTATTCCCTGTTAAAAACAGGGAAAGATGAATACGGCAGTCAATTTCCTCTACTTTTTAGATCGTTTGACGATTACAAGCTGCCGGGAATGGTATATTCGACAGTTGTTTCAATTGCGCTTTTTGGACTTAATGAATTGGGAGTTCGGTTTCCTTCTGCTTTTTTTGGATCATTAACTGTTATTGTTTTTTATTTTTTTATTAGAAATTTTTATGAAAAGAAAAATTATTTTTTTATACTTTTGCCAACATTCTTTTTTGCTTTTTCAATCTGGCACATTAATTTCTCAAGACAACTTTTCGAATCTAACGGCGCCTTGTTTTTTCTTTTATGTGGAGCTTACTTCCTTTTTTTATTTCCACAAAAACCCCAAAAAATTGTCGCCGCTGCCTTTTTCTTAGCGCTTTCTATCTACTTTTATTACTCGGTCCGTTTAGTGTTGCCTTTTATTCTTTTGGCATTTCTATTTATACATAAGAATATCTTAAAACAACACTTTAGATATTTGCTTATGGCTTTTTTTGTTGGTTTTTTTGTTTTGTTGCCGCTTTTTCCTTCTCTTTTTTCAAATGGAGGTTTGTCCAGGATCAGCACAGTAAGCGTGATTAACGATAAAAATTATCTTATGCTGCAAAAGACATTTGCTCAAAAGAGTCTTCAGACACAATCTCCTTTGTCAAAATTTCTCTACAACAGAAGAGTTGCGCTTTTTATTACCGCAGCAGAAAATTACTTCAAAAATGTTTCCTTCCAGCACATATTTTTATCTGGCACTGGCCCTTTAGGACTTTTATATATTGTTGAGGCGCCATTTTTCTTTTGGGGGATCTATTGCCTTTTTAAACGTAAAGAAAAAAAGAAATGGCTTATTTTTGCCTGGGCTTTATCAGTTCCGCTGGCAGGAGCTGTTACTACCGATCAGCCAAATGCGCTTCGCACACTGTTAAACGCTCCAATCTATTCTTTCATTTCAGGATTGGGACTTGCAACTTTTTTATCGGTATTTAAAAAAACAGAATGGAAAATAGTCTTTTTAGGGATTTTTGTTTTTTCATTTTTGTTATCTTTTTTACAATTTTTTCAGACATATTTTTATATTACTCCTCAAAAAAACTCGCTTCATTTTGGTGACGGATACAAACAAATGGCCGCTTTTGTAAAAGCAAATGAAAAAAACTACGATCGCATATATATTTCGGGGTATTACTGGAGACCATACATATTTATTCTTTTTTGGGATGCATATAGTCCGCAGCGCTATCAAAAAAAAGGAAGTCCCAGCGGATTTGGTAAATATAGTTTTGGTTCGGCAAGCTGGGATTCAAGCGGAATATTTTTTGGTGATACAAAATTTGATATAAAAAATTTGGTAGCTGTAAATAAAAGAAAAACGCTTTTTATTTTTGCTCCAGAAGAGTACGCGGTGCATAAAGATAATTTTATTGAATTAGCAATGATAGATGGTAAATACGCAAAAGATGTTTTTGTTGCATCTATCGCAAAGTAGGCTTATGAAGAATAATATCTGGTTTATTGTTATTTTTTTTGTTATTGCTACAGGCATTATCTTTCGCAGTTATTTTATCTCCGCTCAAGTGCCGTTTCCTGCGAATTTGCTAGTGCAGTTTTATCAACCGTGGGCATCTTATCCAAAGGCTGATTATATTATTGGGCCAACTCAAAAACCACTTGGATTTGATAGCTTACGGATTTTTTATCCTACTCGAAGAATAGTTGTTGACCAATTGTCGCATGCTATAATTCCGCTTTGGAATCCTTATAGTTTTTCCGGAAATGTTTTGCATGCCACCTATCAATCTGCGGTTTTTTTCCCGCTTAGCTTTTTATTTTTTATTCTTCCCCCAATTGATGCGTGGTCTGTTATTGTGATGCTTTCACCGATACTAACAGGAGTTTTTACCTATCTATTTTTGCAGGAATTATCTCTTGGTAAAAAGGCTAGTTTTTTTGGGGCAATCACTTACGCTTTTTGCGGAATTATGATTGTTTGGTGGGAGGAAATGTTTATGGCAGTCTATGCAATGCTTGTTTTACCTCTTGTTTGTTATTCAATTCATAGATTGTACAGAAATACAAAGCGTTTAGATTTTATAATTCTTTTTGGAGCATTGAGCAGTTCTATTTTTGCGGGTTGGTTTCAAGCAACATTATATGTTTTTGTTTGCGGATTGTTATGGGCAATTTTTCTTTATTTTTTCTATTTTAGAAATAAAAGGAGTGCCAGACTTATTGCAATCGCATTCTTCTTATCAATTTTATTTTCTGCGGTACAACTTATTCCTGCTTTAGAAGTATATCTACATTCTTCGCGTCAATATCTAGATACTAAAGAGATATTTAACAATTTTCTCTCACCAACATCGCAATTAATAACATTTATTGCTCCAGACTTTTTTGGTAATCCTGGAGCTTACAATTATTTTGGTAAAGGTTTTTATCACGAAAAAACGCTTTGGATTGGCATTTCGGCATTATTATTTGTGCTCTACGAATTACTTTCTCGCAAAAAAACAAAGATCGTTAGTTTTTTTCTGCTTTTGGGAGCGGCCACGTTATCGCTTGGTTTTAATCTTCCTACAACGTGGTTTTTTCTTTATACCTTGCACCCGCCATTTATTTCTGAAACAACACCGGGTAGAATCTTTTTCCTTTCCTCGTTTTGCTTTGCTGTTGCTGCTGCTTATGGCATGCAGCGGTATTTAAAAAAAGCAAGTTTTTTCCCAATGTTGTTTTCCGTAATTTGTATAGGTATATTATTTATTTTCTCTTATGTTTTTTTATTTTCCTCATTAAAGGATAGATCTTACAGTATCGCATTGCATAATATGATTTTGCCTACAATTATTTTTGTCTTAGCGGCAGCGGTAGTATTTGTTGGATTTTACAAAAGACTTCGCAGTGCCGCATGGATAGGTATTGTTATTATTTCACTTATCGGAATTTTTTATTTTGCCAATAAATATCTTTATTTTTCACAGAGGAGGTTTGTATTTCCTCAAAGCCCAGTTTTTTACAAATTGCAAGAAGTAGCAGGAATAGATCGTTTTTGGAGTTTTGGAAATGGTAGAATATTTAGCAATTTCTCAAACATTTATGGTTTGTATTCGGTTGAGGGATACGATTCTTTAAATATTGCTCGGTATAATGAGTTGCTTTTTTCTTCTCACACAAAAGGTAGATTTATCAAATTTGTGCCACGAAATGATGCAACTTTGTATCCAGCAAACACCTGGAAAGATATTTATGGCGATAATTACAGGAAGCGTTTACTTTCGCTTTTGGGCGTAAAGTATATAGCCTCTCTTCACGCGACTGATTCAGCTTCTCTATCAAACAAAACATTCCAAAGAATTTGGACAGATGGCGTGTATGATATCTCCTCTTACGAGGATGCTATTCCTCGATATTTTCTTGCAAACGAATATATTGTTGAAAAAGATAACCAAAAAATTTTAAGTTTGATATATGATAATAATTTTGATATGCTAAAAACCCTTATTTTAGAAGAAGAACCAGACTCATTTGTGGGGAATAAAAAAAACTTAGGTAAAGTAACATTGTTGTCGTATACGCCAAACAAAATTTCCTTCCAAGTAAATACAATTTTTGATGCACTGTTGTTTCTTTCTGATAATTATTATCCAGGATGGAAGTCATTTATAGATAACAAAGAAAGAAAAATATATCGGGCGGATTATAGTTTTCGATCAGTTGTTATTCCTGCTGGAACACATACTGTAACTTTTGCTTTTCAACCAAGATCTTTTTATGCAGGAGTTATTTTAACTTTAGCTGGTTTTATATTATTTTTACTTTTGCTTGTTAAAAAAGTTTGGAGAATGATATAATACAGGAAAATGAGATTTATTGCTTCTGTTAAAAGAGTATCGTTTTGGAATGTTATAATTTTTGGTTTTATTGTTTTTGCATTTTTTGTAAATGCCTTGCACGAAAGCTATCCAGACGAGTTCGATAATATCTTAGGTGGTTGGTATATTTTGCAGGGAAGACTTCCTTATATTGGATTTTTTACCCATCACGGTCCTGTTCCATATTTTATTGCTTCCATAGTTGCATTATTTAGCGGAGAATCTTTTGTCCGTTTTCGTATTTTTTATGCCTTTTTTCTTCTTTTTACTTTTGGGAGTATTTATTGGATTCTCAAAAAAACTATAGGAAAAGAGCATATTTTGTTTTATCCGCTGTTTATAGCATTTGTAGGAATAGAGTCAACTTATTATTGGATGCAAATGCTTCTGGCCGATAATATTGCTGCCATCGCTTTTTTACCAGTCTATGCAATTATTTTACTAAAGGCATTTTATAAAAAATCTATCACAATACAAGATGTTGGACTAGTTGCAATTTTTTCCTCAATTGGATTATATTCGTCACTTACATATTCGTATCTTTTTATTATCGTCTCTTTTTCTATTCTATTTCTTTATTTTAAAGAGAATGGATTTCATCGACCGTTTTTTTCGCTGCGCAATGCCCGTCCTTTTATTATTCTTGCTGTTCCTCATCTGTTATTTTTTTTGTATTTATTAATAACAGGCAGTTTGCCAGATTACTTTTATCAAAATTACGTCTTTAATACGAAATACTATATATATAACTATCCTAGATCTCCCGAGTCTTCATTTATTAACCCTGTTCGGTATGCAATTCTTATTGCTCATTGGTTTTTTGTAAATTTCTATACGCTTTTAATCGGAGTTAAAACATTTGATTTTTCATTTCCGGTAAATATGACGATGGCTATGGGAGATACGTCGCTTTTTTTATATCTCTTATTAAGGAAACGTTATAAGCTTGCTGTTTTTACCCTTTTGGTTATGGTTTTTACCAATATTCGTAGCAATCCCATTCAGTCGGGTGAAAAGGATTATCAAGCTGGCGTATATAATTTTCTTTCGTTTTTTAATATTTTCTTTGTTTTGCCAGTACTTTGTAAATCAATAAGTGATGCAAAAGAAGAAACTGGAAGAAAAGTTGGTTATGGTTTTCTTATGGTGCTGACTGCTCTGTATTTCTTTTTTGGATTTTCACATTTGTTGTTTAAATTCAATGAAAAAACCGTCTCCAAATATATGGGAGATCAAGCTCTTATTTATGATCGCCCCCAGCTTTCGCCAATTATTAATAGTATCTTAACAAAAGAAGAGTATGCTTGGATTGGACCTTTTGAGTTTGAAGATCTTTTTTATCTTCATACCAAAATTCCTTCCAAATACCATATTCTTATTCCAGGAGTAGCAGAATCAGATAAATTACGTAACGAGATGCTGACAGATTTTGTGAAAAACAAACCCGTTATTGTCATATTAGAAACGCGTTTTACCTACTTAGGTAATGGGATTAATAACTACGGGGTTTTCTTTTTTGATTTTCTTAATAAAAATTATATAACATTGCTTAATTATAAAAATGAGAAAATAGCTTATCGTTCGGTTGCTCCTGTAACATCGAGGGTGGATATTGAGACAAAAATGTTTATTCGAAAAGACAAGGTTAAGGAAGTGGTTCAGAAACTGCTCCGAAATAATTATATAAAAGAAATTAATTCAAAATGATCCGGTTTTGATTCTGATGGAGGTGAGTATTTGATCCACTGCCTTTTCTATTTCTTTTGCGCGGTCATTTTTTATTTGTGACGGGCTGTTTGGTAAAAGTATAGCATGGAAAATATAAGATGCGGCTAGAAATGATTCGTAAGATGTCCCGCACCAATATTTTTCTTTGGTAACGCACCTTTTTTTTTGATAATTTTTTCCCAAAGTATTCATTTTAGAAACAATAGCGTTTGTAGAGAGCGAATTATTTTGAGCGGTGTTTGTGATATTTAAAAGAGACAATGTTACTTCATCAGAGTACACAGATATTTTTTTGGGATATTCTTCTTTTACTTGCCAATACGACGGATACTCAAAGGCAATTGGAAACCCGCTTTTTATAAAAGCTCTTTTTAACATCTCGTCAAGATATAAGTTGTACATTTGTTGATAAATTGATCTAAAACCCGGGATATCATTTGCTTTTTGTCTAAGCAAAATCATTGTTGGCAAATTTATTTTTTGTCTAAAATAAGCTGTTAATTCAATTTGCGTTAATATATCATCAGGAGTATCTTTTAATTTTGCTTCCAGCAAAGTTAGTTTTTTTTCAGTTTCTTGTGTTGGGTATAGCATTTTGGCAAGAGATGGATTTTGTGTCATTGCCGAAGGCGGCACGAAATATGTAATTATGATCTCTGGATAATTCTTTGAGCTTATAAAACCGGCAAGGGCTTTTTTACTATTTTTCTGGTTTTGGGAAAAAATGCCGCCATAATCACCCCTTGTTCCATTGTGAATTTTAAGAAATGAAATAAAGGCTAAATTAAAAATGCCGTAGGCGATAATAAGAGAAATAAAAAGTATGGAAAATAAAATTTTTGACAATTTAATTTTTTTTAGAAAATAAACGAATGTATAGGATAAGAAAAGGAAAAGAAGAGGAAGCGCTGTAATATAGTAGTGCATAAGCGGTTCAACCCTGAAAAAGTAATACATAATAGATACCGCAATGGTTGTATAAATAAGAAAACGAGATTTCTTGTTTTGTTTATAGAAAAGGCACATGCCAATCGGTAAAAGTAAATATGTAAGATAAAAAAGATATCGTATGATGTAGGTAAAAGGAAATGATTGTTTAAACACTAAAAAATCTTCTGTGCCAAATACAAAATTAAAATAGCCTGTTCCTAAAATTTGCAAGTTTCGCATAAAAACTGTTGCAGATGAAACAGCGGCAACTTTTTTTGCGGCAGCAGCAATTGCAAAACAATCAGGACAGCCGTTGTGTATTTCGTAATACAAAAAAGGAAGAAGCGGCAATAACCCAAGTAAGAATCCTAAAAAAGCATATTGAAGGGAAAATGACGATCGTTTTTCCACTAACAAAAAAATAGTAAGTGGCGCAATAAAAAATAAAGTGGATTGGTGAAGCTGTATTAGCAAAAGCGATAAGAATATGTATAGCGCCCAATACTTTTTTTTATTATCAAAAACAATTACGTGGCTGCTCCATAAAAGACCAATTAGAAATGGCATAATTAGATCAGGCGCCCAAATTTTTCGAGAAAAAAGAATAGCCCAAGGCGAGACTGCCAAAAAGACTGCCGTAATAAAACCAGTAAGCGTTCCGTAGTAGCGTTTTATAAAAAGAAAAATTAAACCGATTGTTAAAGTGTTAACAAATCCAATAAAAAAAGTTATGCCGATTGGATTAGTCGTAAAAAAAACAATAGGGAAGAGTAAATAATTAAAAAGCGGCGGATTTGGAATGCCCACGCTTGATACGGTTCCTAAAGCCGCAAAAGGATGTCCAAATAGCGGACGGGCTGCTAAGAATACATTAAGAGCTTCGTCTACTTTAAATTCAATCAGATCAAGGTTGCTAAGGCGAAAATATCCAGCCAGGCTAACAATAGCAATAAAGATAAAAATTGTATTTCTTTTCGACATACTCTGTTTATATTATACGCTGTTTTTTTTGTATAATAGAGGAGTGAGGTATTTTCTATTAGTTTGCATAATCATTTTAGCCATATTTCTTCGTTTTTTTCAGCTTGGACAAAATCCGTCATCACTCACCTGGGACGAAGTTGCATGGGGTTATAATGCCTATACTCTTGGTATAGACGGAAGAGACGAGTTTGGCCGTTTTTTACCGCTTGATTACCTTGAATCTTTTGGTGATTTTAAGCCGCCTCTTTATGCTTACCTTGTGATAATTCCTGTCAAAATATTCGGTCTTAATGAGTTTGCAGTACGTTTTCCATCTGCGTTTTTTGGCGTTTTAACTGTATTTGCAACATATTTTTTAACTAAAGAGTTATTTAATAAATCACCTTATTCATTAAAAATTAGAAATTTGAAATTAGAAATTTCAGAAGTAGCAGCGCTGCTTTTGGCGGTTTCGCCCTGGCATGTCAATCTTTCTCGGGCGGCTTTTGAGGCAAATATTTCCACATTTTTTATTGTAGTTGGGGTTTTATTTTTCCTTTTATGGAGAAACAAAAATTATGGTTATGCATTGCCAACTTCGATAGTTTCATTTGTCCTTTCTCTTTATGTGTTTAATACTGCGCGTGTAGTTTCACCATTGTTATTTCTTGTTTTGGCCATTGTATCATTGAAACAGTTTTGGAATCGCAAAATACAGGTAGCTATTGCAGTTATTGTTGGGGGTATAATTCTTTTTCCTCTTTTAAAATTTCTTTTTACACCTCAAGCAAGCCTTCGTTTTCAAGAAGTAAACATTTTTTCCGATATTGGGATAGTTCAGAGAGCAAATACCTATATAGAAAATGATGGCAATACCACAATTTCAAAAATTATTCATAATCGCCGATGGGGTTATACAATTGAATTTTTACGTCATTATTTTGATCATTTTTCCGCTCGTTTCCTTTTTCTTCGAGGAGATGGAAATCCAAAATTTTCCACCCAAGATGTTGGAAGTATGTATTTATGGGACCTACCATTTTTTATTATTGGAGTACTTTTCCTTTTTCGCTATCGCCCTGGGCATTGGTGGTTAGTGCCGGTGTGGTTGCTGATAGGCATTGTTCCTGCGGCAACAGCAAGAGAAACACCACATGCATTACGTATAGAAACGACTCTGCCAACATTTCAGATATTTGTTGCTTTTGGCATTGTTATTTTTTATCAGTGGATTTTTTCGATTAAAAATAGATTAAAAAGGAGAACAGTGATCAATGTCAGTATAGCGCTTCTCTTTTTACAAATTTTATACTATCTTCATGGATATTACATACATTATCCAAGAGAATATTCAGGCCAGTGGCAATATGGTTACAAAGAGGCAATAGCATACATACAAAATGTTGAAAAAAACTATGATGCGATTTATTTCACCGATAGTCTTGGAAGACCGCATATATACTATGCATTTTATGCAAAAATTTATCCATCATTGTATAGAAAAGATGCAGTAGTTTGGAGAGAAATGCCTTATGGTTTTGTGCATGTAGATAAAATAGGAAAAGTATATTTTATGAGAGATTTAATTCCAAAAGATACAAAAAAGAGAAATCTCTATATTGATGATCCAAGAAATGTTCCGTCAGACGCAAAAATACTAAAAAATTTTAAGCTGCTTAACGGCGAAGACAGTTTAATTGCTTATACTAAATAGCTCATGTTTAAAAAAATTATTATATTTATTTTTATTGTTTTTATCGCAAGTGTTTTGCGTTTGTGGCAATTAGGAAATATTCCTCCCTCTCCAGATTGGGATGAAGCAGCGCTTGCTTATAGTGCGTATTCGATTATGCAGACTGGAAAGGACGAGTATGGTATTTCTTTTCCTATTATTCTTCGATCGTTTGATGATTACAAACCGGCACTTTACTCATATATAGCAATTCCCTTTATTAAGATTTTTGGTTTGAATGTTATTGCAATTCGTCTTCCATCTGCTGTTTTTGGCATTACAACTATTATCGCAGTATATTTTTTAATGAAAGAATTGTTTAAGAATACCACCTTAAAATTGGAAATTGGAAATTGGAAATTGGAAATTCCAGAAGTAGCTATGCTGCTTCTGGCTATTTCCCCATGGCATTTGCAATTTTCCCGTATCGCTTTTGAATCAAATCTTGGCTTGTCTCTTAATATTTTTGCCATATTTTTATTTGTTAAAGGATTAAAAAAACCAATGCTGCTGCCATTTTCAGCTTTTTTTCTAGGATTAAGTCTTTATGCTTATCAGAGTGAAAAAGTATTTGTTCCGCTGCTTTGTCTAATTCTTGTTTTGGTGTATAGAAAAACATTTTTCAGATTGCCCAAAAAATACATAATATTTGCATTTTTTATTGGTATAGCGCTTACAGTTCCTATTGCTTATTACACTTTTACTCAAAAAGCGGCATTAGCCAGAGCGCAGGGGGTGAGTATTTTTACAGAAAGTACGCCGTTTGTCAAACAATATACAAAAAGAATTGTTATAGACAAAAAAAATCATGACATTTTTGGTTTTTTTGTTGATAACAGAAGAATAGCTTATGTAAAGGCTGTAATTGACGGATATTTGTCTCATTATAATTTATATTGGCTATTTCTTTCCGGGGATATTTCCCGTCATCATGCGCCAGAAATGGGTCTTTTGTATCTTTGGGAACTGCCGTTTTTGTTTATAGGAATTTATCAAATGGTATTTGGTTTTTTTCCAAAAAACACTAAATATTTAATTTTTTTGTGGTTTTTTGCCGCTCCAATTCCTGCCTCTGTAACAACTGGCGTGCCGCACGCTGTAAGAACACTCAATTTTTTGCCTACTTTTCAGATTTTTATTGCGATAGGACTTATTGCCGCTTTTGCAAAAATATCAAGTATTAAATATCAAGTATTAAATATAATAGGTTTGCGATATACACTTATTTCCTGTTTTTTGTTAATGTTCACTTTTAATTTTTTGTATTATTTAAATCAATATTTTGTGCAGCAAAACAATTTTTATTCCGAAAGTTGGCAATATGGTTATAAAGAAGCAATAGACGATGTAAAAAAGATAGAAAATAGATATCAAAAAGTTATTGTTTCAAATCAGCCTCATTTAGACCAGTCATATATGTTTTTTCTTTTTTATCTTCAGTATCCACCAAATCTTTACCAGGAGGAAGCAAAGAAAAATAATTCTGGTGGTTTTGCCGAAACGCACCAGTTTGGCAAGTATATTTTCCGTCCGATTGTTTGGGAAAACGAAAAAAAAGACGGTAAAACTCTATATGTTGGAAGGCAGGAAGACTTTCACGATTCAGCACATGTTATAAAAAAAATTTTCTTTCTTAATGGAAAGGCGGCAATTTCTATAGTTGATGGATAACCTAAAAAATGAAATTTATTATACTTTTTTTTATTTTTTTATGTTTTATTTTTTTCCGTTTTTATGATATCGGGCGCATAAATCAATTTGGTTGGGATCAGGTTGACAACGCCTGGGCGGCAAAAAATATTATAATTGACCATAAATTGCCGCTTGTGGGTATGCCTGTCAAAGGGAGTAGCGGATTTTATATTGGTCCGGCATATTATTATCTTATTTCGGTTTTTTATTTCTTTACCATGCTTGATCCGATTGCTTCAGGACTTTTTGTCGGTTTCACTAGCATTTTTACTTTTTGGATTTTTTATTTTGTTACAAAAAAAATTTTTTCTACTGTTGTTGCGTTTTTGGCTGTTTTTATTTATACATTTTCATGGCCACTTATACAAGCAGATAGAATTCAATGGCCGGTTAACTTTATTGCCCCCATTTCTTTTATTGTTTTTTTTGCTTTGTATAAGATTATTACAGGAAAAGAAAAATACTTGTTGCTATTGGCAACAGCGTTTGGTTTTTCCTTACATATCCATTTCACTTCGATTTTTTACTTTATTATTGTACTTTTAGCTTTGCCATTTTTTCCATGGAAGAAAACAATCTGGAAATATGCGCTTATTGCAATTCCTCTTTTTTTGATTTGGTTAATCCCAAATGCAATCTTCGAATTTAATACAAAAGCAGCATCAGGGAAAAGTTTAACAACTTATATTTCCACTTATTATCATGGGTTTCATGCAAGAAGGTTTTTACAACTCCTACCAGACGCATTTATAAAGTTTGAATCTGTCTTAACATTTAGGATGATAAAACCATTGTCTTATATCTTGCTGCCAATTTTTTATTTTTTATATTACTCCGAAGTTAGATCAAATCAGCGATTAAAACTTTGTTATTTAATACTACTTTGGTTTCTGGTTCCATGGGTGATTTTTTCAACATATAGCGGCGAAATAAGTGATTATTATTTTTTTCTAACCATGCCTATAGTTATTATAGTTTTGTCTTATATTACAAGCAGAGTTTTTCAAATTAATAATATGTTGCCTAAAATTGCTATAGTTATTTTTTGGTCGTATTATGCCTTGTTTTCAGCGCAAAATTTTGCACAATATCCATCTGCTGGTTTGGCTAAAAGCAGAGTTAATGTGACAGAAGCAATTAAACAGGGCAGGGTAATAGAATTTGTTCATGGAAGCGCAGACTCATATTTATACTATATTTATACAAGAAATAAAAAATGAAGAAAATTAAAAAATTCAATCTATTTTTCTTTGTTATTATAATTGCTATTTTTTTTCGTTTTTATCATCTTTCTTTTGCGCCTCCGAGTGTTTCTTTAGACGAAGCATCCATTGGCTACAATGCTTATTCAATTCTCAAAACAGGAGCGGACGAATACGGAAATAAATTTCCTATTTTACTTCGCGCTTATGATGATTGGAGACCTGCCTTATATGTTTATTTAGTTATGCCATTTGTTCAGTTATTTGACCTTACGGCATTTGCTGTTCGTTTACCTTCAGTAATTTTGTCGGTAATAACTGTTATAGCAGTCTATTTTTTAACTAAAGAGCTTTTTAAAAATTCATTGAAAATTTCAGAAGTAGCTATGCTGCTTCTGGCAATATCGCCCTGGCATATATACATTTCCCGGCTTGGCCATGAGGTAAATCTTTCTCTTTCATTTTGGATTTTTGGGCTATTATTTTTTTTCAAGGGTATTAATAAAAATACCGAAAAGTTTAACTGGAAAAAGGTTTGCTACTATTCAATTAGCGCTCTATTTTTTGCTATTTCTTTTGGAAGTTACCAAAGCGCAAAACTTTTTATTCCCATAATGGTTCTAATTTTAATAGTGCTTTACCACAAAGAATTATTTGCGAGAAAGAAAGAAATCATCTTGCCTTTTGTGATTGGCGTCGTATTTTTACTACCAACTGTTTTATCCTCATTTGAGCCAAATGCACTTATTCGTTTACAGGGCACAAATATATTTGCCGTAGAAAAAAACCGTTACTATCAGGAATCATTATTACTAAAAAAAGCAAAAGAAGATGGTGATATTATTGGCGAGATTGTTCACAATAGACGAATATTAACAACAAGAATCTTTTTCGAACAATACATAAGTCATTTTAATTACAAATGGCTTTTTGCGAATAGTGGAAAAGAAAATCATAAAACTTCTGGAGTGGGGCTATTTTATTCCTGGGAAGCAGTTTTTATACTTTTAGGTTTTTTAGTCTTTTTCAAAGAAAAAATTCCTTTAAAAATAAAACTATTTCTTATATTTTGGATTGCTGTAGCGCCGTTATCTTCAGCCATAACCACAGATGCTCCGCATGCAATGCGTACATATTCTGTTTTGCCTGCCCCTCAAATTATTGAAGCATATGGTATTTATTATATTTTTTCTTTGTTTAAGAAATATTCTAAACTAATTTATACCTTATTTTATTTAATAATGATAGGAACAATTTTTTATTTTGCAAGACACTATTTTTTTATTTTTCCAAAAAAAGAATCTTCTTCATTTCAATATGCGCTTTATCAGGCAGTACCTTTTGTTTTATCTTGCGAGAATAGATATAATAGAATTGTTTTTTCAAATAAAGATAATTTGTATCAATCCTATATGTTTTTCTTGTTCTATAGCCGATATGATCCAAAAAAATATCAAATGCAAGACGGGACAATTTCGGGGGGATTTGCAAAAACGCATGCCTTTGATAAATATGAGTTCCGATCAATAGCGTATGACATTGAGAAAGAAAAATCATTACTTATTGGTAATAAATCAGATTTTCCAAAAGATAAAAAGCCTCTTGCGGTATTTAAAGATCTTGATGGAAAGGAAGCTATTGCAGCAGTAGAAAGATGAAGAAATTATACATTTTTTTACTTACCTTGTTGGTAATATTTTTAAGTCTAGTTCCTCGAGTTACGGATTTGCTAAGTGGAAATTACCTTTTTTCATATGATCAAGGAAGAGATTATTTAGCTGTAAAAAGTATTGTTGTTGATAAAAAACTAACTCTTATTGGTTCAGAAATTGGCGCTGGAATGGCCTACTTTAGAGGAATTTTCCATGGCCCTTTCCATTACTATTTTCTGGCTGTTCCTTTTATACTTTTAAATGGCGATCCGTATGGAGGTATTGTTTTAACTTTTTTATATGGCATGCTTGCAGTAATATTTAGTTTTTATTTAGGAAAAAAACTGTTTGGTTTATATGGAGGATTAATGGTTGCGCTTCTTGTTGCAATATCTCCTCCTCTTATTTCTTCTTCCAGATTTGTATGGAACTCGCATGGGGCTGTTGTATTTATTTTGCTTGCTTTTATATGTGTATATAAAATTTCTTTTAATAAAAAATATATGGGCAGATACATTTTTTTAGCCGCGTTTTTTTCTGGTTTTGTTTACAATTTTCAACTAGCTATTGCAATTCCAATGTGTTTGGCGCTGTTTATTTACAGCGCTTTAATTTTAAAAATAAAAGATTATAAACTATATCTCTTATTGTTTATCGGCTTTTTTTTAGCTTTTTCCCCTTTTTTTCTATTTGAAATTAAACATGATTTTGGAGCATTGAGAGGTATTACTGAATACTCATTTGAGAATAAAATTCCCCTTACGTCAAAGCTTATTGAGCGTATCACAAAAGAACGAATTGGACTTTTCCAATATAATTTTTTAGATACTTTTCCGCGTGTTTCCTATATTAATACAGATGTTTCGTTGGTAGTTTTTATTGGTATATATTTATATTTATTTTTTTTGGAGAGAGATATCAAGATAAAAAGATATTTGTCGTATTTAGGGATTTTACCTTTATCGCATTTTTTTATACTATATATTTTAAGAACCACGGCGTATGTTTATTTTCTTATAGATCTTAATTTTGTATATATCTTCTTATTTGCTTATGTTATAGTTTCTGCTTATAGAAACAAGAATAATTTTTTATATTTTGTACTTATTGTGGTTTTTTCGGCCTTAGTTGCTCAAGGGATAAAAAGCGCGATTAAGACATTTCAGTATGATTACCAAGACTATGGCGGAATTGCAAAAATTATTGGCAAAAAAGATTTAATTGATTTTATCTATAAAAATGCAAAAGGTGAAAAGTTTGGAGTGCTTTTTTTTAGTCCGCCTATCTATACATATCCTTATAATTATATAGTGTGGTGGTACGGATCTAGAAAATATCATTATGTGCCGCATCAAGAAAAAAAGGGATTATTTTATTTGGCCATAGAGCCAGATGGGTCAAAACTCTGGAGCTATAATGGTTGGTTAGAGACAGTAATAAAAACAGGAAAGATTATAGAAACAAAAACATTGCCAAGTGGGTTTATTGTTCAAAAAAGAATTGGAGAATAATAGTGCAAACAAAGAAAAATTTTCTTTATATTTCTTTTATTATTTTTTTTGGCGTCGTAGCGATTTTGGATTTTTTTCATCCTGGTTTGCCAATAACCCATGATGGGCAGGATCACGTTGCTCGAATTGCAAATTTTTATCAAAATTTGACTGAGGGAAGTATTATTCCAAGATGGGCCGCAAATCTTAATTGGGGATATGGGCACCCAATTTTGATGTTTTTGTATCCGTTACCCTCCTATATTGCATCGCTTTTTCATTTTTTGGGATTTTCATTGATTGATAGTTTAAAGATTGTTTTTGGCATGTCGTTTATTGCAAGCGGTTTTGCTATGTATTTGTGGATAAAAGAATTATTGGGAGAGGAGCCAGGACTAGTAGCTGGAATTTTATATATGTTTGCACCTTATCGTTTTGTAGATTTATATGTGCGCGGAGCAATAGGCGAACATGTTGCTTTTGTTTTTCCGCCGCTTATTTGCTACTTTCTTTTAAAAATGTCAAAGAAATATTCATATTGGTATGTAGTTGGTGGAGCAGTATCGCTTGCCAGTCTTGTTCTTTCGCATAACGCGATAACAATTATGTTTGTGCCAGTAATAATACTTTATGCCGTTTATTTAATTTATCAAAACGATGATAAAAAACTAATCGCTATACGCTATATGCTTATTGCTATCTTTGGTTTTGGCCTTTCTGCTTTTTTTGGGTTTCCTGCTTTCTTTGAGGGAAAGTATACATTACGGGATATTGTTACAAAAAATGAATATGCAAAAAGCTTTGTTAATTGGAAAGATTTTCTTTATGGTTTATGGAGTTATGGCGGTACGGGATTATTTACCGTACAGATCGGTATTGTTCAGTGGTTTGTAGTCATTTGCATGACTCCACTTGTTATATTTTATAGGCAGAAGAGAAATATACAATTGCTTATTGTAAGTACTTTTATTCTTTTCTTTTCGACACTTTTTCTCATGATCTCGCAATCAAAAGTAGTATGGGAAACATTAACGATATTGCAAAAATTTCAGTTTCCTTGGAGATTTCTTTCAATCATAGTGTTTCTAGCCGCGGTCAGCGGAGGTTTTTTTATTTTTTGTTTGCCTAAAAAATTTAAATCTGGAGCAATAGTTCTTATTATTTGCTTTTCTCTTTTCTTCAATAAAGACTATTGGCATGCAAAAGGATTTCTGCAAAAAGATCAAGCGTTTTTTAAGAGTATTTATAATGGTACAACAGACACGGGCGAAAGCGCTCCAGTTTGGTCGGTTCGTTTTATGGAAAAAATGCCAAAAGCGCATAGCGAAGTGATAAGCGGAAAAGCGACCATAAAAGAAGTAGAGCGTACTTCGATAAAACATGTATATGAAATAGAGGTTAATAGCGATTCTGCGCGAATAAGAGAGAATACTCTATATTTTCCTGGCTGGAAAATTATTAATAACAAAAAAAATATAACTCCTGAATTTCAGGACCCTGCGAATAGAGGTCTTATGACATATTTTCTTGGAAAAGGGAAATACACTGTTTTTATAATGTTTGAAGAAACAAAGCTGCGTTTTGCGGCAGACATAATAAGCGTTTTTAGTTTGGTATCTATAATTATTTTAGGTATACTTAAAAAGAGGATACTATGCCTTCGCTTTCGGTAGTGCTTGCTACTTATAATGAAGAAAAAAATCTTCCAGACTGCTTAAAATCTGTAAGAGGTATTACAGACGAGATTGTTGTTGTTGATGGCGGATCAAAAGATAAGACAGTGGATGTTGCAAAGAAGTACGGAGCGAGAGTAATAATAACCACAAATCCTTCAATATTTCATATTAATAAGCAAAAAGCCATAGATATAGCAACAAAAGATTGGATTTTACAACTGGATGGAGACGAACGCGTCACACCAGAGCTAAAAAAAGAAATTCTAGATGTGTTAGATAAGAAACCTGAAACCAATGGATATTGGATGCCTAGAAAAAATTGGTTTCTAGGCAGGTTTCTTATGAAGGGTGGTCAATATCCAGATTATACATTGCGGTTATATAGAAAAGGTAAAGGAAGACTGCCTCAAATGAGTGTGCATGAACAAGCAATTGTAGAAGGCAATGTTGAGTATCTAAAAAATCCTCTTCTTCATATAGCGTACCCAAGTTTTTCTGGTTATCTTACAAGATTAGATCGTTATACCAATTTAATTGCTAGCGAGTTAAGAGTAAATAAGGTTGGTTACAGTCCAATTATTAGTGTCAAATACATGCTTTTTTTACCATTGTGGTGGTTTTTTCTAACCTATTTTAGGCATAAGGGATTTATGGATTCGTGGCAAGGATTAATTTTTTCCTTTTTCTCTGCTTTGAGATTTCCTATTGCATATATAAAATTTATAAAGAAGATAAATGAAAATTAATATCTACAAAATTAAACGAGAGTATATTTTTCTTGCGATTATTATTCTTATTGCTTTATTTTTTCGTTTCTATAATTTTCCGTTTCGGTATGGTTTAGGAGATGAAACAGTAAGAGATGCGGTAATAGGTATTGAAGGCGCAAGAGAATTGCAGTTTCCTCTGACTGGAGCATTTTCATCAGCAGGTGCTTTTACATTTGGTCCATGGTTTTATTATCAGTTAATTTTGTTTCACTTATTTTTTCCATCTCTTTATTCCTCGTGGATTTATCTAAGTATTGGTTCTGTATCTTGTGTTTTTGTTTTGTATAAAATAGGTAAACTTCTTGAGGGGGAAATACTTGGTTTACTTCTTGCGTTTTTCGCAAGCCTTTCTCCGGCGCTAATTATTGCTGGTACTCATTTGACTACACAAAATATGACAAACATTTTTGCATTATTAGCAGTTTGGATATTTCTAAAAATTGCTTTAAAAAATGTAACATATTGGTGGTATATTTTTCTTGGCATAATTTTAGGTATAGGAGTGAATCTTCATTATCAAATGGCTGGGTTGTTTATTCTACCTATTGTTTTGATTATATATAAAAAACAAATATTATATTTTTTCCTTTCTATTGTCGGTGTTGTTGTCACCTTTTTACCCCTTCTTTTTTTTGACTTGAATAATCATTGGTTTACTTTTCGTAATATGTTGTATTATCTTCAGCATGGCAAAGAAACAATGTACGTGCCTAATAGATGGCTTTTTTATCTTAGGGATTTCTGGCCTGCAGTTTGGGGAGATGTATTGGGAGTGCCGCAGATTATCGCAGCTGCGATAATTATTTCTTTTGTCTGTGTTGTTGCATGGCAGATTAGGAAGAAAACACTCCCTGTATATATGATTTTATTACTTGCCGCTTTTTTATTTAATTTTATTCTTTTGCGTTATTATTGGGGGCCTCGTTTCTTTGGGTATCTAAATTTTTTGCGGCCATTTGTTTTTATTTTTACAGGTTATGTTTTAGTATTTATATACAATACTAAACGAATTAGACATATATTTTATTTAGTTGTTTTAGTATTAGCTGCTATGATCTTTCCAAAAGCTTTAGAGATGCTTCCAAAAGACCCACTTACATTATTAATGTACGATAAATTATCGATATTTGAAAGAAAATTTCCTAATCAAAAATTACAAATATATACATGTTCAAACGATACAAAAAACAACAATACAATTATTCATTCGGCATTATTTTTATTGGATTACAAACATAAATTGAGCGTTAATGGTTTGCCAATAGGTATCATGCCGACAGGTAATACATGTGGTTATGTCCTGCAGTATAAAGCAAAAGATAAAAATGCGTATATATTGTTGAAAAGTAGACTATCGGATAATTTGATTAATCTTTCGGATACTAAAAGAGATGAATTAACTAATTTTGGATGGAGACTGGTTACTTTTAACTCTATTTATGAAACTACTGTACGTTGGTGGTTTATAGAGAGACCATAGGCATTTTTGATTATGAAAGTAAAACTTTTATTTTTTATTTCAATATGTTTATTTTTTTTAGTTTTGCCTAAAGTAGGCTATGCTGAATCTAATTATGTTTTACCATATCCATCTTTTATGCCGGGTACAGCATTATACAAATTGCATATTCTCTATGAACATATACAAAAGTATTGGTATTTTGGTAATTTTAGCCAATTTAGCTATAATTTAAATCTTTCGAATAAGTATTTAGTCGAAGCAAAAACACTTTTTGAATACAAACAATATCTTTTAGCACATCAGGCGCTATACAAATCTAATGAGTATTTTACTGAAGCATACCGCTTTTTAGGAAGATCAAAGCAAGAAGGGAAAGATACAAATCAAAGAGTGGCTACGCTTAAAAATGCTTCAGAAAAGCATAGAGAAGTTCTATGGCAAATTAAAACAGAAATTCCAGAAATATATATATGGAAACCAGAAAAAGAAAAACAAACAACTCTTTTTTTATGGAAGCAAATTGATAAGGCGATAGAAATTAGAAAAAACAGCGCATGAAAAAAATTATAATTGTTGTATATTTAATTACACTTTTCTTATTTACTGTTTTTTCTTATCTGTTTATAGATCAAAATCTCTTTTATCTTAAAGATTTTTTTACAGGCATTGCTTTTAACTATAGAGAAGTTACAACTTTTATATACCTAACTTTAATTTTTTTATTCTCTATTTTTTATTATTTATTTCTGTGGTTGATTAATACAAAAAAGCTTTCAATGTTCGAAGCTAAATGGTTAATAGGTATAACTGTAGGTATTCTATTTTTTTCTTATCCTGCAATGCTTTCTTATGACATATTTAATTATCTTACCACTTCAAAAGTCGCCTTTTATTATCATGAAAATCCTTATGTCGTTATGCCGATAGAATTTGTAAACGAGCCGTTTCTTTCTTTTACCCGCGCGGCAAATAAAATAGCTTTATATGGTCCAGTGTGGATATTTCTTACAGGGATTCCTTATTATTTATCATTTGGAAATTTTATATTTTTATTATTTGGGTTTAAATTATTTATTACTTTATTTTTTGTTTTGACAATAATTCTTATTTGGAAAATGACGAAAAATCTTTTTCAAGTAGCACTTTTTGCTCTAAACCCTTTAGTGCTTATTGAGACATTAATGAGCGGACATAACGATATAGTTATGATATTTTTTGCACTTTTTTCTTTTTATTTTTTGCATCGTAGGAACATCCTGTTTGCGGCATTTTTTTTATTTTTGTCTGTTTTTATTAAATACGCAACTATTTTTTTAATTCCTGTATTTTTGTATTGTCTGTGGCAAATGTATACAAAGCAAAGAGTGGAATGGGAAAAAATATATCAATTTTCAGCACTTTTAATGATTTTTGTATTTTTTCTTTCCCCAGTTCGTGAAGAAATTTATTCATGGTATGCAATTTGGTTTTTAGGATTTATTTCGCTAGTGTCTATTAAAAAATTTATTTATCAAGCAAGTATTATTTTTTCATTCTCCTTATTGCTTCGATATATGCCATACATGTTATTTGGAACGTATCTTGCGCCAGTGCCAGCATTAAAAAATATCCTTACATTTATTCCTCTTTTTTTATTTACAATTTATTATGTTCTTAAAAAGAAAATTTGAACTGTTTTTGATTAGCTGTTTTTTGGTTTTTTCCTTGTGGTTAATGAATAAATCTTTTGGATATGATAACACGAATCATACATTTAGGCTTGCAAGAAATGAAATTGGAGATTTCGGACTCCATCTATCTTTAATACGATCATTCTCATGGGGAAATAATTTTCCTCCAGAATCTCCATTTTTCCCAGGACGGCCGCTTCCGTATCATTATTATTTTGATTTTATCGTTGGATTGTTGGAAAGAAGTGGTATTCCTATTAATTATGCTTTTAATGGTTTGAGTGCTATGTTTTTTACTTTACTTCTTTTTTTGCTTTATAAACTTCCGCAGAGAATTTTTTTTAAGAGTAAAATGCTTGGAGTCATTTCAGTTTTACTTTTTGTGTTTCATAGTGGATTTACATTCGTTGATTTTTTAAAACAATATGGTTTTTCTTTTTACTCGTTTTGGCACTTGCCAGATTATATAGACAAAGGACCATTCGATGGTTCACTTATTTCAATTTTTTTTACCTTAAATGTATATCTTAATCAACGACATCTTGTTGCTGGATTAGTATTGAGTTTTGGAATCTTTTATTTTTTACTTCCGTATTTCTTAGATAAAAATAAACCTTCATTTAAAAAAATTTTGTTGTGCGGATTTATTCTAGGAATTTTATCGGGAATTCATACACTTATTTTTTTTATCACAATACTTATGTTATTTTTAATGATGCTTCTTTTTAGAAAATTTTATTTTTTAATTCCCTTGTTTTTTCCTGCTTTTGCACTTTTTTCTATTCATGTGAAAGACATCATTAATCAAAATTTACAACATCTTTATTTTAACCCAGGGTTTCTTTCTGAAAAACCCATTACTCTTCAGAGTTTTTTCATATTTTGGTTTGTAAATACTGGTATTGCATTTTTTATTATTCCTCTGAGCGTGTTTTTTTCCAACAAGAAACAAAAAATTTTATTTGTGGCTTTTTTACCACTTTTTATTATTGGTAATATTTTTCAATTAAGTTTTCGGATTGAACACAATCATTCAATTTTTAACTATTTTTTTATTTTTGGCAATTTTTATATTGCATTTTTTCTCGTACGTTTTTTTTCAAATGGGGTAAAGAGAAAAATAGTATTGTTAATTTTTCTATTTTTTTTGACAGCATCAGGAGTTATAGACCTTATGGCAGTAAAAAATGATTTTCAATTATCTTTGCCAGACGCTCCGGCAAATAAATTTATGTTGTGGATTAAAAACGATACAAAGAAAGATAGTATTTTTCTTTCCAAGCAGGAAATTTTGGATCCAATAACGTTTTCCGGCAGAAAGAACTATTTAGGTCACACATACTATTTATCTGTAATGGGATACAATTTCCAAGAAAGACAAAAACAAGCAGCGTCTTATTTTGAAGCAAATTCAACTGATAAGCTAATCTCAATGAGAAAAGCAGGAATTAACTATATTGTAATACCGAAAGGTCATGTTGTTGATTTTAACTATAATATTAACCAGAGTTTTTTTGATAAAAATTTACAAAAGGTGTATCAGGATAAATCTGTAAGTGTTTATAAATTATGAAACAATTTTTTATTCCATTGTGCATTTTTTTTGTGGTTTTTTTTATTTATTTTGGAGTCGGGTCTCAGTTTTCTTTTAAGCCAAAATGGGCATTAGATTATTTTAATCCGTTAGCATTTTCACTTCTTAATATGCGTTTTGATATACCAATTCAAGGAGACAACCATGATCTTATATATTTTCATGGCAAGTGGTATGTGCCTTGGGGCGTTTTGCCAGCATTACTACTTATTCCTTTTCAATTGTTATTAGGCAGGTATATTCCGGAATTTTATATTACTTTATTTCTTGGAAGTGTAAATGTTGTTTTTATATACCTATTACTTTTAAGAATAAAAAAAGAATTTTTTCCACATATAAGTAGATTTACAATACTATCTATCGTAATATTTTTTGCTTTTGGCACAACTCATTTTTATGTGGGTACACTTGGCAGTTCGTGGCATGTTAGCCAAATGGTAAGTTCCTCCCTTGGTATACTTGGTATTTTTGCAGTGTTTCGGAAACATCCAAAAACAATCCATTTTTTATTGAGCGCAGTATTTATTTGTTTGGCTATGTTGGGGAGACAAACTGTTATATTTTTGATTTCTTTACCAATTTCTTTATATCTTTTTCAGAGTTTTTACAAACAAAAAGAAATAATAAATAAAAAAAAGATTGTAGTAAATGGATTACTTATATTTGGTTTGCCTTTTATTATTTGTGTTTCCTGGTTTTTTTACTATAACTATCTTAGATTTGGAGATATATTTCAAACAGGATACCAATATATTAAGGAAGACGCAGTCTTATCGGAAATAAGAAAAACAAATGGCATGTTTTCTATTCGCAATATTCCAACTAATCTATGGTATATGATTTTTGAAATTCCAAAATTTCATTGGATTAACAATAAAATTACACTTGGTATTAATCTGTATGGAAATTCTGTTTTCTTTTTATCGCCGCCTCTTCTTTTTTCATTTTTGGCATTGCCCCTTCAGAAAAAAAAGAATGCATTTTTTTTTAATCCGTTTGTCACCTCTTTGTGGATTGGGATATTGATAACGATTATTCCAATTCTTATGTATTATAGTAGTGGTTGGATACAGTTTGGCTATCGGTATGCGCTTGATATTATGGTGTCTCTTATACTGCTTTCTGTATTTGCGCTTAAAGGAAAACTAAATACATTGTACATTGTTGGAATTTTTTTCTCTATTTTTGTTCATGTTTTAGGTATATATTCTCTGATGTAGTTATATGAAAGGATTTCTTTCTATTTTTTTAGTTTTGTTTTTTTCTTTTGTTGCTGCAAGATCTTTACTAGCTCCAGGATTGCCGCCAACACATGATGGAGAATATCATATTATTAGATTTTACGAATTTGACAAGACTTTAAGAGCAGGAGATTTATACCCCCGCTGGGCGCAGGATTTAAATAATGGATATGGCGTTCCATTATTTAACTATGTCTACCCGTTACCAAATTATATTGCCTCTTTTTTTCATCTATTCGGAGTAAGTTTTATTGATGCATTTAAATTAAGCATGTTTTTTGCCGCAATAGTAGGTTCAATAGCAATGTATTTATGGGCAAAGATTTTTTGGGGAGAAGTGGGTGGTGTTGTCTCATCTGTTTTTTATACTTTTGCCCCATATCACTTTGTTGATATATATGTCAGGGGTTCTGTTGGTGAAGTATGGGCATTAGCGTTTTTCCCTGCATTTCTTTGGTCAGCAACAGTATTTATAAAAGAAAGAAGACCAAGATTTGTCGTTTTGTCCGGGATTTTTCTCTCTCTAATTATATTTTCTCATAATATTTTAGCATTAATGTTTTTTCCCTTCGCTCTTTTTTATGTTCTCTTTTTAATTTTTTTTAGCAAAGAAAAACTATACGCTATACGCTATACGCTATACGCTATTTTTTTGGGTCTAGGTTTGTCTGCAATTTTTTGGTTGCCCGCCATTTTTGAAGCAAATTATGTTAAAGGGTTACAAATATATGATATTGAAAATAATTTTCCAGAATTGTATCAACTATTTATTCCATCGTGGGGGTCTGGTTTTTCAAATGATGATTTACCGAATCAAATGTCTCCTCAAATAGGAATTGCAAACATATTTTCTTTATTAGGGACAGTTATCGTATTGATTATTCTTTTGAGGAGAAAACAAAAAAGTGTTTCATTACTAATTTTGTTTTTTCTTTTATGGTTTACTGTCGTATTTTTTTTACTGCTTCCTGCATCTTTGCCAATTTGGTTGCATGTACCTTTGATGAATTATTTTCAATTTCCGTGGCGTCTGTTGAGTCTTGAGATTTTATTTTTGGCATTTCTAGCCGGGAGTATGATAATGATTTGGAAGAATAAGATCTTTCTGGCGCTGATGGTTATTTTTCCAATAGTGTTAGGTGTTGGCTATGCAAAGCCGCCATTCTATTTTAATAGAGATGATATATATTATATTTCCAGATCAAATTTTATTGATGGAACAAACAGTCCAGGAGATTTATTTAATACGGTATGGTTTAATAAGGGTTTAAAAAAACAAAAAGAAAAAATTTTAGTAGGGCATGGTATGTTGACAGATGTCCAAATAAATCCTACAAAATATTTATTACGTGTTGAAGTAAATTCAGATTCTCAGGTAACAGTGAATACAGTATATTTTCCTGGATGGACGGCAATGATTAATAAAAAAGAAATAGATACAAAACCTGATAATAATGGTTTAATTACTTTTTTTGTCCCTGAAAGTACGAATTATATTGTGCTTTTTTTTAAAAATACTTTTGTTAGAATGATTGCAACAAGTATTTCTTTGGTATCTTTTTTTTCGATAATACTGTATTTAGTATTATATTTTCGTTATGAAAAAAAATAAATCTGATTCGGAGTGGATTTTTTGGACAACTATTACCATTAGTTTTGTTATGCTTATTCATAATGGAACAGAACCTCTTTTTTTATTTGCTTATGCAAGTATCCCTATTCTTATTGTTTTGTTCTATCTTAAAAAAAGTTTATTTCCGATCGTACTATACCTTTTGTTTGTAGGTACGGTTGGAAGAATTACACAATATTATCATTCGACATATGGATCTGATACATTACTGGCAGTTCGCGATTTTATCGGATATTTTGTACATGGTTACAATGTATATAAAGAAATGACTATGTCAACAACAGGGTTGCAACCTTTTACTTATTTGCCTTTTAGCCTTTTTTGGTATCTGCCAGCTTATGGATTAAAAATGGACTTGCGTTTTTTTGAAATGCTCGTATCTTGTTTTGTACCTGTTATCTTAGCTTTTTATGGAAAAATTATAAATAGAGTACAAATATTACCAATACTTGCAGTGATATCGCTTGCGCCATTTCTTATTGATTTATCTGCAGATGGAAGTAATGACAACAGCGCAATTTTTATATTGCTTTTATCTATTTTGTCTTTTGTTTACGCCAAAAAAATAAAAAGCCGCAACGTTGCTATTTTGAGCGCAGTAATTTTAGGTTTTGCCGCGTCTTTTAAGCATTATGTATTTTTTTATGTTTTATTTTTCTTTATGTATTTAATACAAAACAAAAAAATACTTCCAATTTCTGGGGGCAGATACATTTTTTATACTGTATTGACAATTATTATTGTAAGCGGGCCTTTTATTCTTTCTGAGCCAGAAGGTTTTCTGCGCAGCCTTGCTTTTATTCAGTTACCTGCTGGACATGGAACTTGGGGTTGGAATATATGGGTAGCATTAAGAGATTTATTGCAAATAACAATTACCAGTGGTCAAATGTCAGGTGTACGTATAATACTTACTTTATTAACTTTTTTTCTGTTGTTTCGATATTTCCGGATTAATGCATTAAACAAAGTTTTTATTGCTTCAGGACTAACTATGTTGGTATATTTTGCATTTAGTCAATGGACAACGATTGCGTATTTTACATTTCTTCTTCCCCTGTTTTTTTTAAGCGCGTTTAAGATTGAAGATTAGGGTACATAAATACTGTATAATAAAATAATGAATATTGTTCTTGATATATCTCCGCTGACTGACGACTCAAAAATTTCACACAGAGTAAGAGGAACGGGGTTTTATATTAAAAACTTAAAAAGATCTTTATTGGAATTCTTTCCAAATAATAGATACACTTTTTTTAGCAGGGGGCAATCAATACCTCATGATATAGATATAGTTCATTATCCTTATTTTGAACCATTTTTTTTAACGTTACCATTCAGAAAAAAATATAAGACTGTCGTCACTGTTCACGATTTAACACCTTTTGTTTTTTCTGATAAATTTCCAATAGGAATAAGAGGGCGCATTAAATGGCTTCTGCACAGAAGAAATCTTAGAAATGTGGATGCAATTATAGCTGATTCGCAAGTCTCAAAAAAAGATATTATAAAATATGCAGGAATACCAGAGTCAAAGATTACCGTTGTTTATTTAGCGGCAGGAGAAGAATTCAAAAGAATCAGAAATGAAGAATTAGGAATAAATAGTCTCCGTAATAAATATAACCTGCCGGAGAAATTTGCATTGTATGTGGGAGATGTAACATGGAATAAGAATTTGCCAAGACTAATTAGAGCAGTTAAAAAAACAAATATACCATTAGTAATGGTAGGAAAAGCTCTTCTTCAAAAAGAATTTGATAAAGAAAATGCATGGAATCAAGATTTAATTATAATACAAAATCTTATAAAAAATGATAAGCAAATTACCTCTATCGGTTTTGTTCCCACGGAGGAATTAGTTCTACTTTATAATATTGCAACTGTTTTTGTAATGCCTTCTTTGTATGAAGGTTTTGGCTTACCGATTTTAGAAGCTATGCAATGTGGTTGTCCTGTTATTACAACGAAAGAAGGATCGCTTAAAGAAATTACTGGAGATGCGGTTTTTTTTGTTGATGCGTATGATATCGAAAGCATAGCTTCGGGAATTGAACGAGTAATAAAGAATAAAAGACTGCAAAGAGAACTTTCTGAAAAAGGTTTAATACAGGCAAAAAAATTCTCTTGGAAAGAAACTGCTAGAAAAACGATGCAGGTATACAAAAAAATTTATGAGAAAACTCATTAATGTTGCAATTCAAAATCCATTAATTTCCGGCAGCGGCGTAATCTTTTTAGGTTCTCTTTTAGCCAATCCTTTAAATTTTTTGTTTAACCTTTTTATGACAAAAAATCTCACTGTTGCTGATTATGGAACGTTGGCAAGTCTTATATCGCTTTCTACGCTAGCAACAATTCCTGCTGGATCAATGTCTCCAACAATTATTAAATTTGCTGCTTCCTATTTTGCAAAGGGAGAGTTGGATATGGTTAAAGGATTATTTTTTAAGGTTAGTAGGCTTGCCGTTTCACTTGGATTGATAGTTTTTTTAATTTTTGTTATTGTTCAACAACAAATAAATCAATTCTTTCATATCGGAAATGGTTTGCTGGTATTGTTGGCGGGGGTACTTGTTGCTTTTAATTTTATTAGCGTTCCGAATCAACCAATTTTGCAGGCAAAACTTGCGTTTCGATTTATTTCTTTTAATGCGATATTTGGGGCTCTGCTAAAATTATTATTTGGAATATTACTCGTATCGCTTGGTTTTTCTGTTTGGGGCGCATTGTTAGCATTGACTATTTCATCTGTTATTCCATACCTTTTTAGCTTTACTCAACTTACATTTCTTCTTAAAAAAGAGGTACAGAATCCTCATATTAGTATAAAAAAATTGATTTCATACGGTATACCTTCGACAATTACCCTTTTTGCTTTAACAGCATTTACATCTACAGATATAATTCTTGTAAAACATTTTTTTAATACTACCGATGCAGGTCTCTATGCAGGAGTTTCGCTAATTGGAAGAATAGTTTTTTTTCTTTCTGCCCCAATTGGCACAGTCATGTTTCCTTTAATTGTCCAAAAGCATACAAGGAAAGAAAATTTTCATACCGATTTTAGAATAGCTATGTTATTGGTCATTGTTCCATCATGTTTTGTTATTGTTTTGTATTATTTTATACCGGATTTTGTTCTGACTGTTTCTACGAAGAAGGAATTTACTTCGGTTTCTTCTTTGCTTTGGTTATTTGGGATTTTTTCTGCAATTTATGGTTTATTAACTGTTATGACAAATTTCTATTTATCCATAGAAAAAACAAAAATTTTTATTCCTATAGGTATGTGTGCAATTCTTCAAGTAGTATTACTGTGGTTTTTTCATGAGACTTTCTTGCAGGTATTGACGATTTCTCTTGTTATTACAAGTTTACTTCTCTTTGGTCTTTTGCTATATTACTGGAAACTGTATGGGAAAAATACAAGATAGTAAATCTACTATTATTTCAGTTATTGTACCAACATACAAACAAGAAGCAATAATTGAAGAAAATCTCCTTCAGATCAAAAACGTTATGGATCAGATGCGTTATGATTACGAAATTATTGTAGTGGTTGATGGATTTGTAGATAAAACGTACGAACGAGCAAAAAAATTGAAGTTTTCTAAAATTATTGTTGTTGGGTATAAACATAATCATGGTAAAGGAAATGCTGTTCGTTATGGTATGGCAAAAGCAAAAGGAAATATTATTGCGTTTATTGATTCTGGAATGGATATTAACTCAAATGGTTTGTCAATGCTATTGGAACATTTTGAATGGTATAACGCAGATATTGTTGTAGGTTCAAAACTTCATCCCGTCTCGAAAGTCAATTATCCTCTGCAGAGGAAGATTTTATCGTTTGGATACAGAGCGCTTGTAAAAATTTTATTTGGTCTGCATATAAGGGATACGCAAGTAGGACTTAAATTTTTTCGAAGAAAAGTTTTAGAGGATGTTTTACCTCGGTTACTTGTTAAACAATATGCATTTGATATCGAAATTTTGGCAGTAGCTTATTATCTTGGGTACAAACGAATATTTGAGGCTCCGGTGGAACTAGATTTTAAGGAAAAAAGTTCTATAGCTCCTGTTGTTTCGGTGAGTTTTTGGAAAACTATACTTCATATGCTTTGGGATACACTTGCCGTGTTCTATAGATTAAAAATTATTCATTATTATAATAATAAAGGTAAAAGAAAACGAAAGCTTGATCCGGAGCTTGATTTTAAAGTCAACATTACTTAGTTATGAAAATTTTAATTACTGGAGGAGCAGGATTCATTGGAATTAATGCTGCAGATTATTATCTAAAGAGGGGATTTAAGGTAATTATACTTGACAATTTTTCAAGAAAAGGCGGCAGAGAGAATATAGAATGGTTTAAAGAAAAACATAGCTCTAATTTAATTGTTATTAAGGCTGATGTGCGTTATGGTCAGAAAAAGTTACAGAATATAATAGAAAAGGTAAATATAGTTTTACATCTTGCAGGGCAGGTTGCTGTAACTAGTTCAGTTGAAAATCCACGCGAAGATTTTGAAAGTAATACATTAGGCACATTTAATGTACTTGAAGCAACTAGACTTTCTGGGAATAATCCAATTTTTATTTATAGTTCAACAAATAAAGTATATGGAGAATTAGACGATCTAAAAATTATTGAGACTGAAAATAGATATAAATTTAAAAGTTTACCATTTGGTATTCCCGAGACAAGAGCGCTTGATTTTCACTCACCGTATGGCTGCAGCAAGGGAGCGGCTGAACAATACGTACGAGATTACGCGCGTATTTATGGACTTAATACGATAGTTTTTAGGCAATCTTGCGTCTATGGTCGGCGGCAATTTGGCATTGAAGATCAGGGATGGATAGCGTGGTTTATAATCGCGTTGACCATAGGCAAAAAAATTACCATTTTTGGGAACGGAAAACAGGTACGGGATTTGCTTTTCATAGATGATTTACTTGATGCATATTTTATGGCAGCAAAGAATATTAAAAAAACACGAGGGCAAATTTACAATATAGGCGGAGGAATAAAAAATACAATTTCAATTTGGCTTGAATTAAAGCCAGTCCTTGAAAAACTTTTTAAGAAAGAAATTAATATGTCAACATTAAACACAAGACCAGGGGACCAGCCAATATTTATTTCAGATATCAGGAAAGCAAAAAAAGATTTCGATTGGGAACCCAAAGTAGATGTTAAAAAGGGGATTGAAAAGCTATATGCATGGATACAAGAAAATAAGAGCATGTTCCAGAAACTTTTTGCCTCATGAATATACTTATATTAAATTGGCGAGATATAAAAAATCCAAAGAGCGGGGGAGCAGAAATTATTCTCTATGAGTTAAGTAAACGATTTATAAAAGAAGGCCATTCAATTATATGGTTTTGTAGCTCCTTTGATAAAGCATTACCTCAAGAGACGTTTGAAGGAATAACAATTATACGAAGAGGCAATAAATTTTCTGTCTATTTAGAAGCCTTATGGTATTATAAACAACTTTCTCAAAAACCAGATATAGTTCTTGACTGCGTCAATACAATCTGTTGGCAGACTCCTTTTTATGTTGAGCGGCAAAAGATAATACTTTATACTAATCAATCAGCAAGAAAGGTATTTTTTTATGAATATCCATGGCTTTTTGCATTGGTAGGATTTCTCCTTGAGCCCCTTCAGTATCTCTTTTACAAGAGAGTTAAAACAATATGTTATAGCAATAGTATCAAGAGTGATCTTATGTCTTTTGGTCTTTCAAAAGAGAATATTAGCGTATTTCCATTGGGAATTGACCATGCAAGGTATAAACCTGGGAAAAAGTTTCCACAACCAACTTTTATCTTTGTGGGAAGATTTGTAAAAAATAAGAGACCTGATTTAATTGTTATGTCTTTGAAAGCAGTCGCAAAAAAGTACCCACTTGCCCACTTGTATCTTATAGGATATGGTGAAGAGGAAAAGAACCTACGATCACTTATTGCCAATATGGGTCTTGACAGAAATGTTTCTATAGTTAATAAAAACAACGTTTTTTTTGCAAAAGATAAAAAAGATATGAAAGTAGCCCTTATGCAGGCTGCTTGGGCTATTATCGTGCCATCGGTGAAAGAAGGATGGGGAATGGTGGTAACAGAGGCCGCTTCTTGCGGTACACCTGCGATTGTTTCAAACGTTACTGGGTTACGAGATTCGGTTATCCATAATAAAACCGGTATAATATTGTCTGGTGATCCAACACCCCAGGAATTAAGCAATGCCATGCTGACCATCATTAAGGATATTGGATTTAGGAATAAGCTAGGGAAAGGCGCAGTATTATGGAGTAAAAAATTTTCCTGGGAAAGTTCATACGAGGCATTCAAAAAATTGTTATAATAGATCACTTTTTATGGAAATGCCACTTATATCTGTAGTAATTGCTACATATAGTTGTGAACGCACTATTGAAAAGTGTTTGATATCTATAAAAGAACAGAAATATCCAAATGTAGAGACAATTGTTGTTGATAGCATTAATTATAAAATGGATGAAAAATATAAAAAGATAATAAAGAAATATGCAAGATATTTATCTGATGGTCCGGAAAGAAGTATTCAGCGTAATAGGGGCATACATGAAGCAAAAGGGGAATATGTATTAGTACTTGATCAGGATATGTATTTGACCTCCAAGGTGCTCGAAGACTGCTATAAAAGAATAAATGACAATATAGCCTTAATAGTGCCTGAAATTTCTATTGGCGTTGGGTATTGGACAAAATGTGTTGCATTTGAGCGATATATTAGTATTTTTTTAGAGGAAGGGATGAATGAATGCTGTAGGTTTTTTAAAAAAAAAGATGCCTTAGCTATTGGAGGGTATGATCCTACTATTGTAGGTGCGGAAGATTCGGATTTCCATTATCGAATGAAAAAGATTGGCAGTATAGGGAAAATCAAAAATCACTTATATCATGATGAAGGAAGAATAAATTTTTTTGGGAGAGTTAAGAAAAAGTATTACTATAGTAAAGCGTTCAGTGAGTTTCTTAAGCGGCATCCAGACATCGCCGTTGCCCAGTTTTTTCCAATTAAAAAAGCTTACATAAAACATTTTGATTTATTATTGAGACATCCATTTTTAACAGCAGGACTTGTATTACTACGATCTGGAGAAGTTTTGGCGGGACTTCTTGGTATGTTGGTTTCCCCGGCGCTTGAGTCGTCTTAAGCCTTATGGTATAACTACTATGAAGGAGGGAGCAAAAATGTCTTTTTGGCAACAAAGAGTAGTACTGGTAACAGGCGCTAGTGGTTTTGTTGGATCACGCCTTGTTAATCTACTAAATAAAAAAAAATCAAAAGTAATTGCCTTATCCAACAAGGAGATAAAATCCATAAGAGGAATAATTGACGTAAGAGGATCAGTTGAAAATTTTCAGTTGTTAAATGAGATAATAAAGAAATATAAAGTTAACACAATTTTTCATCTAGCAGCTCAGTCAATAGTAGAGATTGGTCAAGATAATCCCATTAAGACCTTTGAGGTAAATATTAGAGGTACATGGAATATATTAGAATGCGCAAGGGAAAATAATATACAAAAAGTAGTAATTGCATCTACAGTTCATGTTTATGGCGATAATCCAAAAGTTCCATTC
Source organism: Candidatus Levyibacteriota bacterium (assembly GCA_016432345.1). Taxonomy (GTDB): domain Bacteria; phylum Patescibacteriota; class Microgenomatia; order Levybacterales; family UBA12049. The sequence continues at coordinate 417,939 of CP066685.1, forward strand.
AAAGAAGAATATTTTCCTCAGCCATCAAGACCATATGAGACATCTAAAGCTTGCGCAGATTTGCTAGCACAATCTTTTGCCGACACTTATGATTTATCAGTTGAGATTCCCAGATTTGTTAATATTTATGGACCGGGAGACCTTAATTTCTCACGTTTAATTCCAAAAGTTATTAAAAGTATTTTACAGGGCAAGCAACCAGAAGTTTGGGATGTGGGTTCAATACGTGACTTTCTTTATATTGATGATGCCATTACTGCCTATCTTATGATTGCTGAAAAAAGGGTAGATAATAAAAAAAGATTAAGAATTTTTAATTTTGGTACCGGAAACCAGATTAAAATTTATGATCTAGTGCAAAAAATAATTCAAATAATGGCAAAAGGAATAAAAGTTAGAATAGAACAGCTACCCCAAGATAGATCTAATGAGATAAAAAAACAATATGTATCAATTGCAAAAGCAAAAAGAGAATTAGGATGGTATCCAAAAGTAACCTTAGATAACGGCCTTTCAAAAACTATTACATGGTATCAAGGGAATTCCCACCTTTTTATATGAGGAATCATGTCCTAATTATATCCATTGGCTTTTTGCCTAATATAGGAGGACTTGAGACACATCTTAAGGATTTAATAGATGAACTAACTAAAAAAGATTGGATAGTTACAGTTCTTACTTATCAGCCGCTTAATACTCCAGAATTGGGAAAATGGATAGAAAAAAGGAAAAATTTAATTGTCTTTAGATTGCCTATTGTGAGAGGAGTGTTTTATAAGTTATACAAAAAACCTTTCCTGGAATTTTTATTCTTAGAGCCGTTACTTTTTTTGGTAACCCCGTTAGTGTTGTTAACGTATTCGAGTATTAATGTGGTTAATGCTCAAGGTCTCATTGCAGGATTTTCAGCAAGTTTCTGGACAAAAATTTTTAGAAAACGATATGTAGTTTCTGCTCAATCTATTTATCATTTTCCCAAAAAAGGCTTTTACAGACAAATTTGCAAGTGGATTTTTAGTTCAGCTGATAAAATTATTGCTATTTCCAAGCAGAGCAAGAAAGACATAGAAACTTTAGGAGTATCTTCCCAAAGTGTTCAGATTTATACTAATTGGGAAAACAGTGATTTATTCAAGCCCATAGAAAAAGAAACTGCCAAAAAAGAAGTGGGATTTACAAATAAATTCGTGGTTTCTTTTTTTGGTAGACTGATTGAGGAAAAAGGCGTAAAGGTGATTATCGATGCAGTTAAATTATCAGATAGAAGAATCACCTTTGTAATATATGGCGAGGGCCCTCTGGTTGATTATGTAAAAAAAGCCGTCCAAGAATATCCCAATGTCACTTATATGGGAACAATTTCACCTAATCTTTTACCTACCCACTATAGCGCGGCTGATATAATCTTAATGCCGACATTAAATGAGGAAGGTTTTGGAAGAGTGGCTGCGGGAGCATTGTTTTGTGGCACACCGGTGATTGCCTCAAACAGAGGGGCATTACCTACGATTGTGAACGATTCAGTAGGAAAGATTATAGAGCCTACTCCTCAAGAGATTACAAAGGTAGTTAATTTCTATTTTCATAACCGCCATGTATTGAAAAAATCCGCTCAAAATGCCAGAAAATACGCTTTAAGTAAATTTAGTAAAAAAAACGTAGAAGCTATTATTAGTAGTTATATTTAGTGGTGGAATGTGAGGATTAACTGTGTTAATATGTATCACAAGTTACTAAAAACTTTATGGTGGATGAAGCAAAACTTGAATTACTTCTTGCAAATACCGGCGATATGTGTCTCAAAAGACGCGCCAAACTTCTTGTAAGAGAACTAGATCCTCAAAAGAACGATAAGATTTTGGATGTTGGTTGTGGTGACGGATTTTTTTTATATCTTCTATCACGTTTGGGAAATTATACTCTAACTGGTATTGATAGTGACAAAGGAGCAATTACCAATGCCAAAAAACAAGTTGGTTCTAAAAACGTTCATTATATAGTAGGTGATATATACAAAATGCCATTTAAAGATGGGCAGTTTAATAAAATAATTGGCAGTGAAGTACTTGAACATTTACCGGATGAGGGACAAGGCTTGTTGGAGATTAGGAGAGTACTTGCCAAAAATGGCACATTGTGTGTTACTGTTCCTCATTGGAATTACCCTTTCTTTTGGGATCCGATTAATTACATTTTGCAACGCATCTTTAAAACACATGTTAAATCAGGCTTTTGGGCGGGAATTTGGAATTTTCATGAAAGGCTATACAAAGTATCAGAACTTCGTAAATTGTTAAAAGATATGGGTTTTTCTATTGAGCGACTTGAGTGCGTAATGCACTTCGCATTACCATTTAACCATCACTTTGCTAATATTGGTTTTCGTCTTCGAACCTCAAAGAATGTTCCCCAAACTATGCGCGCTACACTTAGCAAATTTAAAGGTGATAAGAAAACATGGTTTTCCCTCATCTTAACTTTTATCAACTGGCTTGACAAACGAAACAATAGAAAATTCTCAGAGCAAGTATCAACAGTTGGAATTTTTTTGAAAGCAAAAAAAGTGTAATTCAATTATATGAACAAAATGTATTATAAAAATATTTTTATGTATTCAAATCATCAATCAACGGCAACTTCTAACATAGAAGAGTATTTTGTTTTGCATACAAATAAGCTTGTTGTTTTCGTTTTAGATTATCGAAAATTGGATACAAGCTTAGTGCGACTTTATAAGAATGGAAGTTTGGTTGAAGAAAAAAAAGTCAAACTTTCCCAAAACAGATTCGGTTATTACCTGTTATGGTATGTTAATTATCTTATTTTTCTTATGACGTATTTCACAAGTAAAGAAAAAGTAATTGTCATCTCGTGGAGTCCAATCTCTTTTTTTGGAATGTTCTTACAAAAAAAGTTAAGAAATATAGATTTCCTTTTTTGGGACGGAGATTATTTTCCTCCTGTAAATATTTCGCTTAGATTATTTGAAGGACTTAAAAGATATTATAACCAAAAGGTAAAATATGCCTTCTATTCGGGAGATTTAATAAATGAAAAAATGAATGGTAAGGTACTCAATACCCCTTATAGAAAAACCGCTTTGTGGGGAGTAATGCCTAGAAATATTAAACGAAAACTTGATAAAAAAAATCTTACAATTTTATTTGTAGGTTTTATCAAAGATTCTCAAGATTTGGAGTTTTTATTTGATTTTCTAAAGGGACAAAAGAATTATAAACTTAAAATAATTGGAATGTGCGATGGGGATTTAGATAAAAAATACAATAGGATAATAAAAGAAAATGGGATAGAGAATCAAGTTTATTTTCCAAACAGATTTTTTTCCGATAAAGAATTAGAAGATGTATCAAAAACCTGTCAGGTGGGTATTGCTCTTTATGATATTACACCAACAAATGGCACCTATTATACAGATCCCGGCAAAGTTAAAACCTATGCTTCGTTTGGTTTACCAATCATTATGTCTGACATGTCCGCAATAGCGCCATATATAAAACGATTTAATTGCGGTATCCTCATTAAAAAAAATGATACGGAATTGGGTGATGCACTTTTAGATATGAGAAAAAATTATACAAAATATCTCAAAGGGTTAGAAAAATTTAACGACTATTTTTATTACGAAACGCACTATCGGAAGGCACTTCGTATTTTAGAAAAAAATGACTAAAAAAAATAAGATAGAACCAGTAACAATAGTACTGCCAACAAGAAATGCCGCAACAACTGTTTTATTATCGTTGCAAAGCATACATAAGCAAACATACCCTATAAAAGAAGTTATTGTTGTTGATAATGCGTCTTCTGATGATTCTATAAAAATTGTTAGAAATTTTGCCAAAAAATCAAGAATACCCATTCGTATTGTTTCACGCCAAAAAAACTATGGACTTGGTGCAAGTTTTAATTTTGGAGTGGAATCTTCGAAAACATCGCTTGTGATCTTAATGCATTCAGATTGTATTTTGCCAACAGCAGGTGAACTGGATAAGTTAACAAGGCCTTTAATAGAAAATAACGATATTATTGCTACATACCCAACACTTTTTTTGCCAGAAAGTGTCTGGCAAACATACAGTTTCTGGGAAAAATGTTTTTTTTCTCGTAAAGTAGGAAAAGGAGCTGCTGGCCTTCTAACAAAATTTGATTGTATAAGAAAAAAAGCGTATCAAGATGTTGGAGAAATTGATGTAAAAAATTTTGGTTTTGGTGGGTTTGATGCGGATATGCATGATAAACTACGTAAAATTGGTTTCGTTGCTAAAAGCGAAGCGGTAGTTATGCATTTACACTATTTGGGCGAAGGTTTTTCCTTAGGTAAATTGCTCGCTAAACTAAGAATGGATTCTAGAACCAATGGAAGGTGCATTCGTATGAGAGGGTTGTCATTGATACACGATGGCCTTTTTTTATTGATAAGGCCTAGTTTAGCAATTTTACCTTTTATACCCTATTTACATACTATTGGTATTGTAATGTTGATCATCTACTCTTTTTTGTATACACATAAAGTGTTTATAACCAGATCTACGTTCCAAGATCCTAGAATAATTCTTTTGCCCTTGCTAAATGTTTTTCTTCTTTATTACGAAACTTTTTGGACCATAGAGGCTTTCTTATTTGGAAAAAATAAAATAGAATAATATATATGGAAGAGAAGGTTTTAATTACTGGAATTACTGGTTTTACTGGATCGCATATGGCTGATTATATCCTAAGTAAAGGGATAAAAGTCTATGGTTTAAAGCGGTGGAATTTGTCTCGGCTTCGAAATATTGCCCATATACTTTCTGAAGTAGAATTTTTTGATTGCGATTTAACAGATCCAATAGGAATAAGCAATATTATTGAAAAAATAAAACCGACAAAAATTTTTCACTTTGCTGCAGAAAGTGGTCTTGGTCCATCATGGACTCACCCAAGTCATTATATGGATGTGAATTATAAAGGAACGCTCAACCTTTTAGAAGCAGTGAGAAAAGCAAATATAACTCCAAAAATACTTATCTCAAGCAGTGTTGCGATGTATGGCGATATTCCCAAAGAGCATTTACCAATGAGAGAAGAAACGCCACTTAATCCTTTAAATCCTTATGCTGTGTCAAAAATAGCACAGGATTATATTGGTTATGTCTATCACAAAACGTATGGTCTTCATATTGTTCGCACTCGGGCTTTTAATATAGAAGGGCCAAGACGTGATAATATATTCGGTCTTCCATGGTATGCCTACCAGATTGCGCTTATTGAAGCAGGAAAACAAAAGTCAATACTCGAAAGCGGATATGTTTTGGCAAAACGGAATTTTATTCACGTAAAAGATATTGTTAATGCGTATTGGTTGGCTTTAAAACATTGCAAGCCGGAAGTATACTTGGTCGGTTCCGATAAGAAGGAAAATATCGGTACGTTTGATGAGGTGATAAAAAGCTTGATAAAAAAATCTACATTCAAAGGGGAAATAGAGCACAAGGTAATTGAAAAATTTATTCGCGTCACGAATGAAACTGTTGTTATTGGAGATTGTAGAAAATTTTATGCAGCCACTGGTTGGAAACCTAAACTATCTTTTGAAGATATTATTGACGACGTTTTGGTCTACTGGCGTAATTTTGTTAAAAAAGATCTCTACTAATCTATGTAATAATATATGAAGTTTACTGAAACCGAAATTAGTGGTGTATATATTATAGAACCAGAACCGAAGAATGATCACAGAGGTTACTTCGAAAGAATTTACTGTTTAGATGAATTTAATCGAAAAAGAATCAACTTTAAAATTGCCCAGATGAATCGTTCTTTATCTTTTCGTAAAGGTACTATAAGAGGAATACATATGCAAAAATCTCCAAAATCAGAAGATAAATTAATTTCTTGTATACAAGGAGCGGTATTTGATGTTGTTATTGATTTAAGAGAAGAATCTAAAACATTTGGCAAATGGATCGGCAATACATTGAGTTTTGAAAATAAAAAAATGGTATTTGTTCCTAAAGATGTTGCGCATGGGACACAATCTTTACAAGATAATACTGTAGTACAATATCCTGTTTCAGAATTTTATTCTCCAGAACTTGCAACCGGTATTCGCTGGAACGATCCGTATTTTAAAATTACCTGGCCGATACAAGAAAATGTAATAGTATCAGATATTGATGCGAGTTGGCAGCTTTTTTCTCCTCATCATGAAAAATAACTTTTTATTAACAGGAGCTACAGGATTTATAGGTTCAAATTTAGCTAGGGAGCTAGTGAGGCAAGAGCAAAACGTGAGTGTTATTGTAAGAAATAAAGAACTAAATTGGAGGTTAAAAGATATAGCAGATAAGCTTGATATTTATGAATGCAATATACAAGATGAAAAACTTCTAGAAATAGTAAATAGAGTTAAGCCAGACTACATTTTCCACTTAGCTCGTTATGGTAACTTACCTCAGGAAGAAGATATTTTAAAAATGATAGATATAAACTTTAAAGGAACAGTAAATCTTATTAATGCTGCCAAACAAAATCCCTTTAAACTCTTGATTAATACGAGCAGTTGTATTGAATATGGAGTGAAAGAGCAAAGCATGAAAGAAACTGATTATCTTGTTCCTATAAACAATTTTGGAGTTGTAGCAGCTGGAATAACTCTTTATGCTCAAAAAGAAGCAATAAGAAATAACCTTCCCATTATTACATTACGATTATTTACTCCCTACGGATACTATGAAGATGGTTTTCGTCTTATTCCATCGGTTATCAAAAGTGCGATAGAAAACGAACTCATTAAAGTTTCTACTCCGGAAAATGTCAGGGATTTCATTTTTATAGAGGATGTTGTAGATGCTTACATAGGTGCAACGGGGATAAGACATAATCCTGGAGAAATATATAATATTGGAAGCGGTAGGCAACATTCTATTGGAGATATTGTACGATTGATACTTGAAATTACAAAAAGTAAGTCAAATGTTCAGTGGGGTGCAGTAAAAAAACAGACGAGATACATAGAGCCAGCAAAATGGCAGGCTAATATATCAAAAACAAAAAAAATACTCCGTTGGGAACCAAAAAATTCTATAGAATTTGGTCTACAGAAAGCCATACAATGGCTTAATCTACACAAAGATCTATATAATAATTAATGAAAGCAATTCAGCAGGCAGTAATTCTAGCGGGTGGTTTGGGTACCCGCATGAGACCTCTAACAAATATTACTCCTAAGCCTATGATACCAATTCATGGCAAGCCATTTCTGGCGTATCTTATGGAACTTTTGAAAAATAATGGAATTGAGGAAGTTATTATTTTGGTTGGGTACCTACATGAACAGATTGAGGAATATTTCGGCAATGGCAAAAAGTTTGGCTTAAAAATTACATACTCGTATGATCCAGTAGAAGCAGATACGGGAACTCGCGTACGAAACGCATCACGACTTTTTGCTAAGCATTTTCTTCTGTTGTATGGAGATAATTATTGGCCACTTAATCTATCAGTGCTAACAAGATTTTATGAAGATAAAAAAAAGAAAGCGTCAACAGTAGTATTTAGCAATTTTGATAATTCAACAAAAAATAATATGCTCATAAATGAAAACGCAATTGTAGAAATATATGATAGGGAAAGAAAAAAGAAAAATCTTAATGGTGTTGATATTGGATTTTTTATTCTCGATAGAGATGTTTTAACGTTGTTACCAAGCGGAAACTTTTCTTTTGAAGAAGTTATATTACAAAAACTTATTAAAAATCGTCAATTGGCTGGGTTTTTAACTAATCATAAATATTACAGCTTAACCAATCAGGATAGAATAAAGGGGATAGAAACATATTTTGAGAAGAAAAAGGTAATTTTTTTGGATCGGGATGGCGTCATCAACAAAAAACCACCAAAAGCCCAATATGTGACAAAATGGAAAGATTTTCTTTTTTTGCCAAAAGCAAAAGAAGCGCTGATACTTTTGAAAAAGAAAAAATACATGATATTTATTCTTTCGAATCAACCTGGGGTTGCAAGAGGTATGATGACAGTTCCTCAATTGGAGGATATCCATAGTCATCTCAGAGGTGAATTAGATAGTATTGGTGTAATGCTTGATGGAATATACAGCTGTATGCATGGGTGGGATGATAGTTGTTTTTGTCGAAAACCTAGTCCTGGTCTTTTTTTTGAGGCGGCAGCAGAACACTTTATAAATCTTTACGATAGCTATTGCGTTGGGGATGATCCCCGCGATATAATAGCGGGGTCATTGGCTGGATGCAAAACTATTTTTTTGACGAGCAGAAAAGACAAACTAGAAAATTTTGGGAAACAACAACCTACTATGATTACGAAAGATTTGTATAGCATTAGCCAGAAATTACCATGATAATTTCTCGAACACCTCTTAGAATTAGTTTTGTTGGCGGTGGAAGTGATATTGCTGCTTTTTATCAACATACCCCGGGCGCCGTTGTTACTACAGCTGTTAATAAATATGTGTATATAGCGGTGAATAAGCAATTTGATGGAAGAATTCTTATCAATTACTCAAAAACAGAAATAGTAAATAAGGTTTCAGATATCGAGAATAATTTAGTTAGGGAAGCATTAAAGTTGACAGGTGTTATGGGGGGTATTCATATTACATCTGTTGCAGATATTCCATCCGAAGGTACAGGAATGGGCTCTTCTAGTTCTTACCTTGTCGGGTTGCTAAATGCACTTTATGCTTTTCAGGGAAAACATGTTAATGCAGAGAGATTAGCTAGGGATGCGAGTAAAATAGAAATAGATATTTTAAAAAAACCTATTGGAAAACAAGACCAATATATTGCGGCATATGGTGGTTTGCAGTTTATGCAGTTTAATTCTGATAGTAGTGTTTATGTTGATCCAATTATTTGTAAAGCAGAAATAAAAAGATTATTAGAAAAGCGCTTATTGCTTTTTTATACAGGTATAACAAGATCATCAGATCCAATTCTGGCAAAACAGACAAATAATATGGCCACTCAAAAAAAGAAGAGACAGATAATGAGAAGAATGGTATTGCTTGCAAAAAAAATGCAGATTGCAATAAACAAAAACAATTTAGCTTCATTTGGAGAAATGCTTCATGAAAACTGGACATTAAAAACACAAATGGCAGAGGGAGTTACAAATTTTCAGATAAATAAGTGGTATGAAACAGGCCGTAAAAATGGAGCTCTTGGAGGAAAACTTTTGGGAGCAGGGGGTGGAGGATTTCTTCTGTTTTATGCTATAGAAGAAAAACATAAGAAAATTATTCATGCGCTCTCGGATTTAATTTATCAAGATCTTACTTTAGAACCACAGGGAAGTAAGATTGTATTTATTGATTGATGAAAAATAAAAATATCATCATAAAAAAAGATATTGAACTAGATCCAAAAGATTTTATAAATGGATATCTTTTGGAAATAACACGCTGTCTTGCATCTATTGACAAAACAAAAATAGAGCTTGTTATTGATGCACTCGTTGATGCATACAAGAAAGATAGAAAAGTATTTATTCTCGGAAACGGTGGGAGCGCATCGACTGCTTCCCATATGGCATGCGATTTTGGAAAAGGAACATTGCAGCGAGTATATGACAATACAGAGCGGAGATTTCGCGTGATATCTCTTACCGATAATGTAGCGCTTATGACTGCTTTTGCCAATGATCTAACTTTTGACGATATTTTTGTTCAGCAGTTGCGAAATTTGGTTGAGACAGACGATGTTGTCATAGCGCTTTCCGGCAGTGGAAATAGTCTAAATGTAGTCAAAGCAATAGAATATGCAAAAACATGCGGAGCAAAAACAATTGGAATTTTAGGTTTTAAAACAGGAGGTAAAGTTGGTAGTATTGTTGATTATTCAATAATTGTTGATAGTAATCATTATGGTCCAATCGAAGATATTCAATTAGTTATCAACCATATGATTGCCGCTTGGATTGCAAAAGTTAAACACATTTATGATAAAAATCTACAGGGTGTTAATGAGAATAAGGCTGTGCCTTTCACTTTCGGTGCGTAATTATATCCATTTTTGAATAGAATATGGAGGAATTAATTTCTTTATACGACAACGTATTAATTTATTATCCAAACGTTTTTTTACTAGTACTATTTTTCCTTAGTATTTTAGGAATAATTAAGGTAAGAAGAGTTGTTGAAGAAGCAAAAAGAGAATTAAATAACAAAAAAAAGAAATCCTCTTTCGTTTCGATCGCAAGAGTATTTCTTATTCGAATAAATACATTATTAGCACGGCATGAGATACAAATAAAAAAAATAGTTAAAAAGGTAGGAAAACAAGTATTAATTGAAAATAAATGAAAAAAATAAGTATCTTATTTATTATTTGTTATTTTATATTTTTGCCAAAAGCGTTTGCATCCACAGAGTATACTTTTCCCTGGCCAGGAATATTGCCGGACAACAAATTGTATAAAATAAAAGTTTTAAGAAATAAAATTATTGAAAAGATGATTGTGAGTCCTGTAAAAAAGGTCGAGTTTGATTTACTCATGGCAGATAAAACAATTTATGCCAGCAAATTATTAGTAGATAAAGGAGAGATTGACTTGGCTAAAGATATTGCCTTAAAAGGCGAGAATTACTACAGCATTCTTGCGCAAGATTACAATAAATCCCTTCAGCAAAAGAAAAAAATTCCCGTCCAGCTAGATCGGAAAATAACATTGGCTGCTATAAAACATCAGGAAGTTTTTAAGCAACTTGAAGATGCAGTTGCAGGTGAAAATAAGAAGACTTTTCAAATTGCAAGTAGATTTTCAAAAATTAACTACGATTTCATCGTAAGTTTAAGAAATCGTAAATAATATGTCAATGTTGTCTAATGAGACTGCAGTTATTACTGGGGGAGCAAGAGGAATTGGTTTTGAAATAGCTAAAGAATTAGTTGATCAAGGCGCAAAAGTTGTTATTTGCTCCCGCACAAAATCAGATCTGGAAAAAGCGCTTAAACTATTAAATAGAAAAAAGGAGGTAGCATATGGTAGGATTTGCGATGTATCCTCCCCGCGTGACTGTAAAAAATTGATTACATTTGCCCAAAAAAAATTACGAAAGGTAGATATCTTAGTAAATAATGCAGGTATTTATGGTCCCATTGACTCTTTTGAGAAAATTAATATAAACGACTTCCAAAAAACAATTGAAATAAATCTTATGGGTATGGTTTATTGCTCATATTTTGTTATTCCGATTATGAAAAGAAATGGCAATGGAAAAATTATTAATTTATGCGGAGCTGGTGTGGGAGGCGGTACGCTCCCTAAGTTTGCCGCCTATTTTACTTCCAAATTTGCTGTTGCGGGATTTACAGAAGTTTTATCAGACGAGCTTAAAGAAAAAAATATCCAGGTAAACGCAATATCTCCTGGTCCTGTTAATACATATTTAAATAAATATCTTATCGAGCAGGGATCTGAAAAAAGCGGTAAAGAAATATATGAAAATGCCGTCAAACAACAAAAAGATGGTGGGGCGTCACCGCAATTGGCTGCTGAACTAGTCGCTTATTTAGTTTCACCCGAGGCAAATCATATTACCGGAAGATTGCTAAGCGCTAAATGGAATCCATCTGAAAAGTTAAAAAATATAACAGAGTTTGGCAGTAATCTATATAAGCTAAGAAAAATTAATGAAGAACAGTATTATGAAAAAAAAGAATGATATATCTATTGGGATATTAGGTCTATGGCATTTAGGTTTAGTATATGGCGTTTCTCTTGCTAAATCAGGATACAGTGTTTTGGGGTTTGACCAAGATATTGAAAATATTGCTAAATTAAATAAAGGTGATTTGCCTATTTATGAGCCGAATCTTACAAAATACTGCAAAAAATATTTGCACAAAAACCTACGCTTTAGTAGCAACGCAGAAGAAGTTATCAAGGGCAAAGATTACATTTTTATTACATTAGATACGCCTGTTAATAATTTAGACGAAATAAACCTAGATTCATTGCATTCATTATTTTACTTAGTCGCAAAGTATTCTTCAAAAAAGACTACTATTGTTATTTCAAGTCAGGTTCCAGTTGGTACTACTAGATCATTTATAAAAAAATTACATCCTAAATCAAAGGTAATTTACTTTCCTGAAAATTTAAAATTAGGAACTGCAATTAATGACTTTCTTAAACCATCAGCAATTGTTTTGGGTTGTGATGATAAAAAAGTAACAAAGCAGTTTCTAAAAGATTTCCCCATTTTTAGATGCAAAGTTTTGGAATTATCTTTTGAAAGTGCCGAGATGGTAAAACATGCTTTAAATTCTTTTTTGGCCATGAATATAAGTTTTGCCAGTGAAATTTCTGACCTTTGTGAATTATTAAAGGCTGACGCAACAGAAGTATTTTTGGGATTAAAAAGTGATCCAAGAGTGAGTTCTACAGCTCCTATCTCTCCAGGTATGGGATTTGCTGGAGGAACTTTGGGTAGAGATATTAAAATATTGATAAATCTTGCAAATAATGCAGTCTACAAGACTAAATTACTTAATGCAATTTATGAGGTTAATCAGGATAGACTAAGTTATCTTTTGGGAAAAATAAAAAAAGTCTACCCAATACTTAATGGTAAGAAAATTGGCATATTGGGTTTAACGTATAAACCAAATACAAATACGTTGCGGCGATCCCGATCTCTCGAGTTAGCTAATTTGCTCTTTGGTGAAAAAGCAAAAATAAAAGGTTTTGATCCCGCAATTAACGATCGAGAGTTAGAATCTTTACAAGTTGTCAACTCGTACGAAGAATTGTTAAAAGATTTAGATTTATTAATTCTTATGACAGAGTGGCCACAATTTAGAAATATCAATCCCAAAACCGCATCCAGTTTAATGGCGGAAAAAATCATTATAGATACAAGGAATTTTCTTGATAGACAAAAATATGTAGACAATGGGTTTATCTATTTCGGGAGAGGAAAAGGAGAATGAATGTCGCGATAATAGGCGCGGGTCTTATAGGCAGGAAAAGAGCACTAGCCTTGCCAAAAAATGTACACCTGGCGATTGTGTGCGATGTTGATAAAAAAAGAGCAGAAACATTAGCTGCCGAATTTGGATGTGGAAGCGAGTGTGATTGGAAAAAGATTATTACAAATCCGCAAATCCATGCTCTTATTATTTCTACTACCAATAAGTATCTTTCAATAATCGGAGAAGCTGCTATTTTGGCTGGTAAGCATATATTGGTCGAAAAACCAGGAGCGAAGAATTCTAAAGAATTAGAAAAAATTGTTAAAGCCTATCGCAGAAAAAAGGTGGTAGTCATGTTTGGATTTAATCATCGTTATCACCCGGCAATAGTACAGGCTAAAAATATAATTGATTCCAACAAGTATGGCAACGTTATGTTTATTAGAGCCAGGTATGGTCATGGTGGAAGACTGGATTATGAAAAAGAATGGAGGTTTGACAAAAAAATAGCTGGCGGAGGAGAACTCTTGGATCAAGGATCTCATTTAATTGATTTAGTTAATTTTTTCTGTGGTAAAATGGATAATGTGATTGGTATCACATCTAGTTTTTATTGGAAATCACAACTAGAAGATAGCGCTTTTTTTATCTTAAGTAATAAAAAGGGACAAGTAGCTCATCTCTGTGCCACTTGTTGCGAATGGAATAATGTTTTTTCTCTGGAGATAATGTTACAGAAAGCAAAAATTCAGGTGGAGGGTTTAGGAAGAAGTTACGGTAGAGAAAAACTTATCCTTTACAAAAGGAAACCCGAAATGGGTCCAACAGATGCGGAAGAAATGCTATTTGATGAAAAAGATGTGTCTTTCGAAATTGAGAACAATTTGTTTTTTCAACGTATTAAAGAGAGAAAATATAGCGATGAAGGCATTCAAGATGCATTGTATGTTTTAGATACTGTAGAAAAATTGTATAAAAAAAATCATAGATTTGCATACTAGGTAATGACAGTTTATAATTACGTTTCTGTCAGGAAATTAATATGATTACAACAAGAACTCCTTTGAGGATACCAATTGGCGGCGGTGGAACAGACTTGCCAGGTTTCTATTCTAAATACGGCTCTTTCTTTATAAGTGCTGCAATTGATTATTATATATACATTGTCGTAAAACGCCGCCCAGTTAGAGGGATAAAAGTAGCCTATATGCAAACAGAAGAGGTGCAAAGAATAGAAGAGATCAAACATCGTATAGCTAAGGCTGCTTTACAATATTTGCATATCAGTGTAGATCGGGGTCTTGAAATTGTGTCTATAGGTGATTTTCCGGCTGGAACTGGGATGGGTACATCAGGAAGTTATGCAGTTGGACTTCTTAACGCACTTCATCATCTCGACAAAAATGCGGTACCTGTTCATGTTCTTGCAGAAGAAGCCTGTCATATCAATATGGCTATTCTTAAAGATCCTAGCGGCAAACAAGACGAGTACATTGCTTCATACGGAGGTATTATGTGTTTTGAGATTGATAAGCAAGGGAAAGTAAAGGTGTATCCTCTTAAAATATCTTTTCAAACGGTTAATGATTTACAAAATAATATGCTTATGTTCTATACAGGAATTTCGCGAAGCGCAAATCAAGTATTGGCAAAGCAAAAAGAAGGTATGGTTAGTAAAGACCAAAAGATAATAGAAAATTTGCAAAAAATTCAAGATATCGGATATGAAATAAAAGAAGCGTTAGAAAAAGGCAATACGACATTGTTTGGTAGGTTGTTGGATAAACATTGGCGGGTAAAAAAAGAGCGAGAGGCAACAAGCACTCCACAAATCAATAAATGGTATGACATAGCAATTAAGAATGGGGCATTGGGAGGAAAAATTATGGGCGCTGGGGGCGGCGGATTTTTTGCATTTTACTGCGAAGATAAAAAAGATAAATTACGAGCAGCACTTAGAAAAGAAGGTCTTGATGAAGTCAGGTTTCATTTTGACTTCGAAGGTACAAAACTGCTTGTAAATGTCTAAGCAATGAAAAAACCTCTTACTCATAAAGTGTTTATAAAACAGTACTTTGACGAATCAAAGAAAATTATGCAGAAAATCCCTATTAGAGATGTAGATAAAATTATAAGTATTCTTTTTGAAGCGTGGCAACAGGAGTCAACGATATTCGTTATGGGAAACGGAGGTTCTGCTTCAACTGCTTCTCATTTTGCAGCCGATCTAACAAAATATACAGTCATGGGAGCTTCCTACGAACAGAAAAAAAAGAGATTTAAAGTAATGTGTTTAAACGACAATATCGTACTCAATAGTGCCTGGACCAACGATTTTGGATTTGATATTATTTTTTCCGAGCAAATGGAGCCCTGGATCAAAAATAATGATGTTGTATTTGCGTTTTCTGTCCATGGAGGCGCAGAAAGAGTAGAAGGAGGAGTCTGGTCGCAAAACATACCAAAAGCATTCGAGTTAGCAAAAGAAAGAGGAGCAAAACTTGTTGGTTTATCTGGAGATACGGGGGGAGTTATGAAGCAAATGGCAGATGCTTGTGTGGTTGTACCAACAGTAAATAAAGATCATATTACAGTTCATGTAGAAGGTTTTCATGTTGTTATTCATCATCTTATCATACATAGACTAAAGCAACTGATTCAATCGTGGGGTAAATAAAAAAATGCGTCATAAAAATAAAGCAATTTTTCTGGATAGAGATGGTATTGTTATCAAAATGCATTATGACAGAAACTTTGGGATTATTGATACCCCGATTTCCGTAAAACAAATTGAATTTGTACCAGGAATATTTGAATTTTTGCGCGCGGCCAAAAGATTTGGATTTCTTCTTGTTCTTATATCGAATCAACCCGCAGTAGGAATAAAAAAAATAAGCCTCCAAACACATAAAGAAATGAAAACCTATATTACCAAAACCTTGCAAAGTCATGGGATTACACTTGATGGAGAATACTACTGCTTGCATCATTCATATGCGAGTATATCCAAATACAAAAAAGATTGTGTATGTCGCAAACCGAAAACAGGTTTTTTCATGCAAGCAGTTAAAGATTATGATATAGACTTAAAGCAGTCATGGATGATTGGAGATGGGGTATACGATATTATTGCTGGACACAATGTTGGATGTAAAACCATACTGGTCGGAAATATAATTGAGGCAGAGTATTTGGATATACTAGAAAAAAAATTGGAAGGTATAAAACCAGACTATCTCGTAAAATATATAAGTGAAGTGAAAAATCTCATAGAGAAGTAATATGGCGAGGCAAATATTTATTGATACTGCGAATATTGAAGATATTAAGTTTTGGAAAGAAAGAGGTATTTGTGATGGTATCACGACAAACCAAAAACTGTTTTTAACAGAAAAAGGTGTAGACTTCAAGAGAACAATTCAACAAATGTGCAATTTTACAAAAGTTCCTGTTTCTGTGGAGCTCACAGGACACGAATCAATTGAGAAAATGATAAAAGAAGCAAAAATGTATGCTGCTTGGAATAAATATATAGTTATAAAAGTCCCGATGACACCAGATGGGATGGGACTGACAGTACTGCGAAAATTAAAAAAACTTGGTATCAAAACAAATGCTACGCTTATGATGTCTTTTGAGCAAATGGTTCTAGCAATTATTTCAGGCGCTACGTATGCGAGCATTTTTTATAATCGGTCAAAAGATGCCGGTTATGATCCTGATGAGATAATTAAGAGAACACGGGTCTTTATCGATGTAGGATCTTATAAAAGTCAAATTATCACAGGTTCAATTCGTGATATCAGGGATGTTGGCAACGCGTTTGCAGCGGGAAGTGATATCGTCACAACACCACCCAAAATTTTAGACTTAATGCTTAAAGAAGAAATGACTATAAAAACTATGGAAGAATTTGACGCAGCATGGGAAGTATTCAAAAAGAACTAAAGGTCTCACTAATTCCTTTATATATTATATGAAGAACTCTTTGCTTATTAATGCAATCTTGCAAAAAGAAATTGACCCAGCATTTAGAAGACGAGCGGAGGTAGTGATTAAAAATCTGTCTCTTAAAAATGGCGATAAAATTCTAGAAGTAGGCTGCGGAAGAGGATTTTACGGACATATTATCGGGACATTTTTCCCTAAAATTTCTTACATCGGGATTGATATAAATGAAAAGCATTTGAGAATAGCAAAAGTTTTTGCCCAAGCGCCAAACGTAAATTTTCGAAAAGTCGATGCAACAAAACTTCCTTTTGATGATAAAGTTTTTGATAAAATTATTTGCACAGAGGTCCTTGAACATATCAAAAATGACAGATTAGCTATTTCCGAATTATACAGGGTAATAAAACCTCATGGGGCAGCAATAATTACTGTCCCCAATAAAAATTACCCATTTTTTTGGGATCCTATCAATTGGGTTCTTGAGCGGTTTTTTCATACTCATATTCCTTCTCATGTTTTATGGTTTGCTGGTATTTGGGCTTATCATGTAAGATTGTACGGCGAAGACGAACTGTTAGAAAAAATTAAGAAGCAGGGATTTAAGGTAAGCAGTATTACAAGAACAACACATTTTTGTTTCCCTTTTGCACATTTTCTTCTCGGAATTGGGAAGATTATTGTGGAAAAGGGTTTTTTTACTTCTTTTGATAGATTCGCCCCCTCAGGCAAGAATTCATTTCTACTTAAATTAGTTTTGAAAATGTTCTATTTGTTTGATAAATATAACGACATGAAAACTCTAAAAAAAGGCAGTTCTTTCGTCAATATAATTATAAAGGTGAAGGCGTGAAATTTTAATAGTTTTGGACTGCGAATTCAGTAATCCTTTTCAGGCCTTGTGTAAGACTTACCCTCGGGTCCCAATGAAGTAGTTTTTTGGCTTTTTTGATAGAAGCCAATGTATATCTATGAACTTCATCTTCTACGAAGTTTTTTTGCAGAGGAAATTTTCCTTTAAAAAGGTTTGGGTATGTATCCCATAAAAGTGAAGGTTTTCTAAAAATTGGTTTTATTTTCTCTTTACCTAAATATGCTGCAACTTGCTTGTAAATTTCGTTTATTGAAGAGGCTTTTCCCGATCCAACGTTGAACGTTTGATTTTTTGCATTTGTATTTGTGATTGCTATTTCACATACTTGCAAGACGTCATCAATATAAATCATATCTCTTGATTGATTTCCGTCTGAATGTAAAACTGGAACACGATCTCTAAGGAGACACGTAAGTATATAGCTGATAAAAGGAGGATTGGGGCGGCGAAAATCCATATGAGGCCCATACACATTAAAGAATCGGAATATTACTATATCCATTTTGTAAAGTTCTTGATAGGCGTGACAAATTTCCTCTGCAGATTTCTTTGATAGACTATATGCTAATGTTGGGTTTACCTGCATATCTTCTGTTAAGGGGAAAGATTTTTCATTTTCATATACCGCAGAGCTCGAAGAAAAAATTACCCGTCTTATACTGCATTTGCGGGCGATCTCTAAAACATTGGCTGTTCCTATGACATTTACGCTAAAGGTTTCTAACGGATCGCTTTGACAAGCTGGTAAAGAATTCATTCCGGCAAAATGAAAAATGATATCTACATTTTTGATAACTTTTTCAATTTTTCTATCCCTCACATCCATTTGTATAAATTGAAGGTTCAAATTATTTCTATTTGTCAGATTTTCCAGATAACCAAAACGCAAATTATCCAGTACAACAACCTGATGCTTTTTCCCAAGTAAATAAGCAGCCAAGTTTGAACCGATAAATCCTGCTCCGCCGGTGATTAGAATTTTCATCTAATTATCCTTTCTTGTCCTTTTTGTTACGTGAGAATGAAATAATAGATCGGCCAAGAGTTGGAAAAATTTTAGCTGGCGCGTCAAATAGGAAAAAACCAGGTAAGGTAATGGTATCGGAAAATGCTGTAATTTGTTCAAATTTATGGAGTTGGAGAAGCTCTTTTAGCGTTTCAAAAGTAAAATATCGGATATGACCTGCAGCATTTTTGGGCAAACTGAATGATTGCTCCATAAATGCGCCTTTTCCAAATAAGTAATAAAGTCTTCTTCCAAAAGAAACAAAATTAGGTGTAGTAATGATTAGTGTCCCATCTGGTTTTAAAATTCGTTTAATTTCACGCAGAAAGAAATCCGTATCATACAAATGCTCAATTATTTCTCCTGCGAATACATAGTCAAAGAAATTTGATTCAAAATCTATGCCTTTTTCTATATCGCAAATTTTTGCGATTATTCCCTTTTGACGAGCAAGAACAATAGTTTTTTTTGCGATATCTATGCCATAGGCCTCACAGTTTCTTAGACAATCTTTTAAAAGGGAAGCAAGGTATCCATCATAGCAACCAATATCCAAAAGTTTCACAGAATCTTTCGCATTCGAATTACGTTTAACAAGGAAAGATAGGATTGCTTTTAATCGAGGATCGTTCTCGTAATTTATAGTCCGATTGGCAACGGGATCATAACGTTTTTTAAGAAATTCTTGACGATTTTTATACATAGTTAGAAAGTATACCATGTATTTTCTAAGCGCGCAAAAATTGTATGCCAAAGCAGAGAAGTGTATAATAGCATCTTACATAAACTATTATGTTGAAGAGACCATTTTTTTCCATCGTCATTCCTACATATAATAGGGCTGTGGATTTACAATTTGCGCTTTACTGTATTTTTCAACAAACATTTGCTGATTTTGAAGTAGTTATTTCTGATAATTGTTCCAGTGATAATACAAAATCTGTTGTACAAAATATAAAAGATAAACGAGTGCGTTATTTTAGATTAAAAAAAACAGTAGGAAACGCGATCAATTTTAAAAATGGGATAAAACGGGCAAAAGGAAAATATGTTTTTCTCCATAGCGATGATGATTTTATCCTATACCAGAGGTCTCTTGGAGAAATTTACAGCCAGATTATTAGACTGCGTCCGGGATATATTCGTATTAATTATGTCAGTTTATCTTTGGATAAGAAGCGGATTTTTTATTATCGGCTTGTTAAGAGGTTTACCAAGAAGAATGAGTATTTTTCCCCATCTGTTGAAAATGAAAAAATATTAACATTTATTCTTAATTCTGATCCTTATTTTATTTCAGGGATAATTTTCAAAAATGAATTTAGTAAAGGCATTAAAATAATTGATTCAGATCCATTGCCTTGTATAGAGATTCTGTTTGATGTAATCAGAAATTTTGGTGGATATTATATTGCAAAGCCTTATATAGCAGCATCTTGGTCTAGGAGGGAGATTAAAAAAAACGAACCACATCACTTTTATGTTTTAATTGATGGAAAATTACGATTTGAACAGTATCTTGAAGTAGTTAAACGAAATGTCAATAAAGAAACGTATGCTAAATTTTTGCATCGTGAATTAATGAATCATTATGTTTTGCTCTTTCCGGCAATGAAAGTTCTGGCGGGAAATAAAAAAACATTACAAATTTCCTTGAGAATTTGCCAACTTGATCCAGCTGTGAAAAAGAATGTTGTTTTTTGGATAAGTTTAGGGATAGCATTTCTATTGCCTGGTTGTATTCTTAAAGTTCTCCGAGACACATTTTTAAGTCTATTTGCAAGATATTCCAAAGTAGAAGGCGGCGATGAAATTTATGCCACAATAAGGAATTTACAATTGGGATGCGAAGGACGAAAACATTAGCCTCTTTTTAATCCATAAAATTTCCGACCATCCATAACCAAAAAGCATTGCCAGACAAATAACAGGATGCAAAAACCATGCTAAGTCTCGTATCTTTATGAAGCCTCGCACCGCTTCAAAAATTGGAATGATAATGGTTATCGAAAAGAAGATGAATTTCATAACATTAAAGATATCTTTTTTTGACCTCCAACTAAAAACGTAATATATCCTTTTGTAACGTTGATGGTCATAATATACTTTCTTGAGCCATAACTTTCCTTTTACCATACCTAAGATATTGGGATTAGCTATATGAATTATGCCATTTTTCACAACCCCAAATGTATCGTACCCAAGGTCGAGTAGCTTTGCAAATGCATCAGGATGCGCATACACCTCTGGATCAATATTTACTTTTTCCATAGCGCTTCTCAAAAACAAACTTCCGTTATCTCCCAAGACAGGTAAATTTTCTCTTTTGAAACGAACAACAAAATAATTTTTCGTTTCTCCTAATATCTCCCCCTTATCATAATGCTTATCAACTATTGAAATCTTCTCATTTTTCTTTAAGAAATATACTGTTGGTTCAGGAGTTCCAAATAATGCAGAGTATCTTGTTGTTGCCGGTAGACTTTTATTGTAACCATAATAAGCACTATACGTGCAAAATATTCGTTTGTCCGCCAGAAAGGGTTGAATCATTTCCATCAACCAATTACGAGAGCTAAGAATATTATCTGCTTCAAGTATGAGGATAAGGTCGTTTTTCGCCTTTTTTATTCCTATTGCCATACGCTCTTGAGCTTCTTCCAACAGATCTTTTCGTATAAAAACTTTACATCCATATTTTTTTGCTAGTTCCATAGATCCATTTGTTGAACCTCCATCCATAACGATATGCTCAATTAATTTTTTGGGATAGTGCTGATTTTCAATGGAAGATAGCCCCTTACGAAAAAAAATTAAATCGCTATTAAATAGACATGTGACGATTGAAATTGTTGGTAAACTCTTCATAATTTTTGAAAAAATTCATCAAAAGATGAAGTCACATATTTAAGCATTGTGTCAGAAATACTAGGGTACACTCCAACCCAAAAGCCATTATCCATTATTTTATCGGAATTAGTAAGACTTCCAACGATTTTATGTTTTATTGTCTTATACGCAGGATGACGAAGAAGATTTCCGGCGAATAAACTCCGGGTCGCTATTTTTTTGGATTCCAGAAAATTTACCAGGTCCAATCTAGTAAAGGCGGAACCATCTTTTATAACCATCATAAATCCAAACCAGCATGGATCTGCCTCGTCTTCCCATTTTGGCAAAATCAGAAACTTTTCGTATTTTTTAAGATGTTTATAAAGTTTTTGAAAGTTAGATTTACGCATCGCTATAAAATTATGTAATTTATCAAGCTGAGCTAGTCCAATCGCAGCCTGCATGTCGGTAAGTTTTAGATTATATCCAATTTGTGAGTAAATATATTTATGATCATACCCAAAGGGAAGATCTCCCATTTTCCAGCCAAATCTTTTTCCACATGTATTATCTTTTCCCGTATCGCACCAGCAGTCTCTTCCCCAGTCACGAAACTGACGAATATATCGGTGCAGCAATGGATTATTTGTTATTATGGCGCCTCCCTCTCCCATGGTAATTTGGTGGGCCGGATAAAAGCTAAACGTTGCGATATCCCCGAAAGTACCCACGTATTTGCCGTTATATGTTGAACCGAGCGCATCACAGCAATCTTCGATTACCCAAAGATTGTGTTTTCTTGCAAGAGAAATAATTTCTGATAAAGCAAAAGGATTTCCCAGCGTATGGGCAATCATAATTGCTTTTGTTTTTTTTGTTATTGCTTTTTTAATTAGTGATGGAATCACATTTCTTGTTGCCAGATCCACATCAAGAAAAACCGGAACGCAGCCTTTTAAAATAATAGGATTGACAGTTGTAGGAAAACCTGTTGCTGTTGTAATTATTTCGTCTCCAGGCTTTAATGCTTTTTTACCAAACACTTCTGAAGTTAACGCTGAAAAAGCAACAAGATTTGCCGATGATCCTGAATTGACCAGAGAGACGTATCGAATGTTTAAATGTGCCGCAAATTTTCTTTCAAATTTTTGGGCAAATTTCCCTTCAGTCCACCAACCATCAAGTACAGCCTGCGTACCCATAAGCAACTCGTTATCATCAAAGACTTTTCCGGATACAGGAATGGGCGACTCTCCCGGTACAAACTTTTTTTTGGGAAAGTTTTCTTTGTAATATGCTTGTATGAACTTTACTAAATCAGTTTTCATAAGTAGCATGTATTGTTTTTACAATCTGCTCCAAAGATAATTCGTTTGCTTTCCGCATATATTCTTGACTCCCTATTACTTTTGTAAATTGGTCAGGAACACCAATTCTTTTAAATCTTACGGGGCTGCCGGCCTCCGCCAATACTTCTGCGACTGCACTTCCTAATCCACCGATTATACTATGTTCTTCGATAGTAAATATTGCCTTTGTTTTTTTTGCTGACTTAAGAATAATATCTTTATCTAAAGGCTTAATACTTGGCATACTGATAAGTCGTACTGAATAATTTTCTTTTTCAAGCTCGCTGGCTGCCTGAAATGCTCTATAAAGTAATGTGGAACAGCTTATTACTGTTATTGTAGTCCCATCTTTAATTATGATTCCTTTACCAATGGTAAAATCTATTGGTTTTTTATGTACATTCGGTTCACCAGCTTTGCCAAGTCTAAGATACACAGGGCCAATATGTCGAAGCATAGCTTTCGTTGCTAAATCAGTTTCAATAGGATCTCCAGGGGCAAAGATAACTAAACCGGGAAGAGTCCGTAAAATTCCTATGTCTTCAAGACCATGATGTGTATGTCCATATGGTCCATACGAAAAACCAGCTCCTACGCCCACAATTTTCACATTGAGGTTTTGGTAGCAAATATCGTTTCGAATTTGCTCGAAATTACGCATTGTGGTAAAAGGAGCAATCGAATATATAATGGGCATTTTGTCTTCTATTGCCATTCCGGCCGCTACTCCTGCCATATTTTGTTCTGCAACACCCATGTTAAGATACTGATCAGGGAAAGCCTCAATATATTTTTCAAAGACTGAAAATCCTAAATCTCCAGTTAAAAGAAAAATACTTTTATCTTTTTTGGCAAACTCAAATAATCTATGAACAAATGTTATTCTCATGAATTTTCTTCAGAAAAAATCTCTTCTATTTCTTCATCTGTTGGTGGTTTATACTGGGATGAAATTTGATTGATATGTACTTTCGGTCCTCCGAATCCTTTAATCGTGTTTGCGATTACAACAGACGGCTTACCGTTTTTAAACGGAAGATGATTAAGTGTTTTTATTATTTCTTCAAAGCTGTGTCCGTTTATCTCTTTTACTTCCCATTGAAAACTTTTCCATTTATCAACAAATGGTTCCAAATCTAAAATATCTTTGGTAAAACCAAATCCCTGGAGTTTATTATAGTCAACAATGGTAATTAAATTGTCGAGTTTGTGATGACCAGCAAAAAGAATTGCCTCCCATGTAGATCCCTCGTCGCATTCTCCATCAGATAGAATAGTAAAAACTCGAAACTTTTTTTTATCGATTTTTCCAACATAAGCTATCCCTGCAGCCATAGATAGCCCATGCCCCAAAGCACCAGCTGATACCTCAACCCCTGGCATACAATGCCGTGTTGAGTGTCCTGGTAATAATCCACCATTCATTTCATATCCTTCAAGAATTTTTTTATCAAAAAAACCACGCTCTGCCAGTACTGCGTACAAAACTTTTGCATCATGCGCTTTACTAAAGATTAAACGATCTCGTAAAGGATTATCTGCGTCTCTTGGGAAAACTTTCATGATTGTAAAATATAATGCCACCATTATTTCAACACAAGAAAGAGCTCCTCCAGTATGGGCACTTTTAGCGACGTAAGCCATGGTAATGATTTGTTTTCTAATCTCATTTGCATGCTTTTCGAGCTTGACTCTTTCCGATGTCAACGTTTTTTTATTCATAAAGATTGTTATTCGTTCTGAACCAAGATATAGTTTTTAATAATCCGTCATCTAAGCTATATTTTGCTTTCCATTTTAACATTTTTTTTGATTTTCTAATGTCAGCCTGCCATTTTCCCTTCTCAATTTGTCTTTTTTGAGCTAAAACCTTACCCCATATAATTTTTGATTCGCTTTTTGAGAGATGAATGATTTTTTCCGTTGTTTCTTCTATTGTGCTTTGCTTTCCTGTCCCAATATTAAATATTTCCCCCGGAGCTACTTTCTTCTTGCATGCATTTAAATATGCGTCAACGACATCCTCTATGTATATAAAATCTCTAACGTTTTTTTTGCTACCTACTATAATTGGTTCATTTTTTATTGCAGCCCGGACAATAGAAGAGATAAAACGTGAGTTATGTTCGTATGGGCCGTAGGCTGAAAATAATCGAAATGTAATCATAGGTAGATTATTTACTATTGCTTCTTTCTGTACATAAAGCGTTACGGCCGTTTTAACAACTCCATAGTCGTTGATGGGAAGAGCAGGGTCGGTCTCGCTCATTTTATCAAACTTTACTCCGTATTCCGAAGAGCTCCCCGTATTTATAAATAATTTAAAAGGATTTTTCTTTAAAGCATCGATTAGATTGACAGTCCCCTTAAAATTAACCTTTATTAGCTCATCTAGACTGTCTTCGTTTGGCAAAGATCCGTGAGTGGTCAGATGGAAAATGTAATCTGGTTTAATTTTTGTGATTACTCTATGAAGGTTAGGACTAAGGAGATCAACTTCGTGAATCTTAATTTTTGATTTTACATCAGATAACCGCCAATTTAGATTTTTTTTTCTTGATAGAACATGAACGTTCTTTTTATCATGGGCTAAACGTCTTGCTATGTTTGCTCCTACAAAACCAGTCGCCCCAGTAAGTAAATAAACATCTTTATTCATGTTAAAAACATTGGTTCGGGAGTAATGACTGCTATTTGGTTTTTTTTGAAATTATATTTTTTCTGGAGAGTAGAAACAATCTCATCAACATATGCCATAGCAGTAACCACTACAACATTTATATCTTCTTTTTTAAGAGCATCAGGACTAGCGACAGGAATGTGGCTTCCTGGTAAATAAGTCCCCCACTTATTGGGGTCCGAATCAACACAAAAGACAATAGCATCTTTGGGAATATTTGAAAAAGATATTGATGAAATTCCCTTTGCTCCTGCTCCCCAGAGAGCAATTTTATTATTAGCGATATTTCTAAAGAATTTTTTATACTGACTTCTATAGTCGATGAACTGCTTCTGAATATTATTTCCCAGTCCTGATTTATTTGTGTATTGGAAGTAGGCAATTAGATAGTTTTCATCCGGAGAATGCTTAACTGAAAAAACATCAAATCCATTCAGATGAAGCATATACGATAAAGAAGTTGGTGAATAATATGCTACATGATCAGGAAAAAAATCATAGTATCTATTATCTCTTAGTGTTTTTACTAAAGATGGGACCTCAACTAATCCATATCCACCCACTTTTAAGAATTTCTTGATATTTGTGAGTAATTTTTTAGGATCAGAGATGTGCTCAAAAACCTCTAAGGTTACAAACGCATCAGCTTTTTGATCAAGTTTAAATTTATCATCCACATAGTCTCTAATAACCTTTACGCCTTTGTCTTTTGCTAATCTAGTTGCGACATCGCTTGGTTCTATGCCAATTGATTTAGATTTGGCTTTTAAAAGTGCGTAAACAAAATATCCGTCGCCACAACCTACATCCACGACCAGCTTATTTTTTAAATCAAAAAAGGAAATAAAGTCCTTAGCTAATCCTTTTAAGTATTTCCGAGCGTGCGGCGAATATGTCCTGCTCATTATGTAGTCATCATAATAATCATTTACCACATAATTTTTATCAGATAGTTGGATTAAGGTACATTTCTCACACTTTAAGATTTTAAGGTCATTTTTTTTATCTCTTTGAAGATTTTTCTCCGAAATTACCTGGACACGCATTGGAGCATTTGGGACCTCTAAAAAAGTCGATAGCTTTTCAAAACCACAGGAAATACATCTCATAGTATTTTACTATACCAATTTAACACTCCAGGAAGTGTTTTTTCAAGACTATATTCATTCTTCCAACCTAAACTTTTAACCTTTTGGTTATCCAGGTGCTGATAAGGAATTTCATTGCGCGCTACATTTAATATTTTGTAGGGAATCTTTACTCCTAAAATAGCTTGTGCTTTTTCAATTACTTCAAGGACAGAAAGAGTATCTTGCGAAGAAAAATTATATGCCTGTCCTTCTATATCGCCTTTGTGAGTCAACAAGAATAGATAGCCATCCACAACATCTTTAACATAGACGTAATCGCGAATATATTGACCATCGCTTCTTATCGCAAAGGTGTTTTTATTTACTATTGCTTTACAAAGTCCTGGAATAATCCTATCAAAATGCAAATCGCCTTCGCCATATACATTTCCAAATCGTGCAATAACAATAGGAAGATTATACGTTTTATAATATGTTTGCGCGATTAAATCTGCGCTCGATTTAGAAACATCATATGGATGATCTCCAGCAAGAGGGGAATCTTCGGTATATGTTTTTTTTGTCTTTCCATAAGCCTTGTCGGAAGAAGCAAATACTATTCTTTTTACCCCCCCGATTACTCTACATGCTTCAAAAATATTAATTGAACCTAAAATATTTGTTTCGAATGTTTCCATAGGTTTATCAAAGGCAGTAGTTACGATCGTTTGCGCAGCTAAATGAGTAACATATGAGGGTTTATATATTTTAAATATGTCAAATACTTTCTTTTTATCCCGTATATCAATTTGTACAAACTCAACTTTTTTTTGAAGCGAATGTTGCCAAAAAATTGATTTTGGAGTAATCTTTCTATCTACAATAATAATTTTATTGGGTGTCTTAACAAGTGCATCTACAAGATTACTCCCAATAAAACCGGCTCCCCCAGTAATAATAATATTCATTCTTTCCATACTTTCCAAGGTGCGTGTTGTTTCCAAAGTTTATTTAATTCCTCCATATCTCTATACGTATCCATTGCATGCCAAAACCCTTCATGTCTATAAAGCGACAACTGTCTATTCTTTGTTAGTCGTATCAACGTGGGATGCTCCATCTCGCCTTTTCTAAAGTAAGATAAGGCGTCCTTTCTAAAAACCATAAATCCTCCGCTTACCCATTCGGAAAGGACTGGTTTCTCAACAAATTTTGTTACCTTATTTCCATCTCGAATTTTCACTAAGCCATAGAGGGAGCGAGGGTGCACTCCTGTTATTGTTCCTATTGTTTTTTGCCTTTTATGGAATGTAACTAATTCTGTAATGTTAACATCTGATACACCATCACCGTAAGTAAGCATAAATTCGTCCCCATCAATATAGTCTTTTACTCGCAATACTCTTTCTCCAGGTAAAGTCTCCAAACCTGTATCAACAAATGTTATCTTAAATCCATCGTCGTTACGAAAAAACTTTCTGATATAGTCTCCTTTATAACCCAAAGCGACAATAAAATCGGAAAAACCATAATGATCATAAATTTTCATAATATGCCAAAGAATAGGTTTTCCCCCAATAGTTATCATTGGCTTAGGAATCCACTCTGTTTTCTCTTTTAACCTATATCCTCTTCCCCCGGATAATATTATTGTTTTCATTTTTTGATTATACTACTAATTATCCATTTCTACTTTTTCAAGTGTACGCATGCTTTTTTTGGCTGCATGCGCCCAACTAAATTTCTGTGACCATTTTATAGCATTTTTACTTAATGTTTCTCGAAGAGTCCTGTCGTTTAATACTTCACATATTTTATTAATCAATTCTTCTTCGTCTTTTGCTAATATACCTGTTTTCCCATTCTGTATTGATTCTGTTAATCCTGAAACATTAAAAGAAACAGCAGGTGTTCCATATAAGTTTGCTTCTATAACAGCCATACCCCAACCTTCACCAATTGAAGGATTAACAACTAGCCATGATTTGGATAACAAGGATTTTTTTTCCGCATCGTTTACCGGCCCAAGCAGGGTAATTTTTCTACGCAGTGGACTTTTCATAACCAAATTTGCTATATTGGATGCCTCTGTTCCCCAACCAGCAATAATCAAACGGGTTTGAGGCATTTTTTCAATTATTTTAGGAAAAATTTTGACCAGCAAGTCAACCCTTTTATACCTCTTGATTCGTCCTAAATAGAGAATTGTCGGCGCAGAAAATTTTTTTATAGAGTTTTTTATAGTATTTGATCCGTTAATACCGCAATAAACAATAGAAATATTTTTTTTGTTAAAGCCTATACTTATCAACTGTTTTTTTGTTGTTTCCGAAATGACAATAATAGAGAGATGTTTATAGAGGAAAGGGAAAACAAATCTTTCGACAATAAATCCAAAATAACTTAAAGGAAAGGGGAGTTCATAAAAAAATTGATCGCCGTGTAAATGGTATACATAGCTTACTTTAGGAATTCTACAAAATAGGGGTGTAAAAAATGGAATCCCATTTACAACGTCCACTACAACATCGGCTTTTCCTCTAAAACGAGAAATATAATACCATATCGCCCAAAGATAAAGATTATACCTACCGCCTTTTCTATAAATTTTTATGCCGTCTATTATTTCAAAAGAGGGAAGATTTTCTTCTATATCCTGTCCACAAAAAAGACTTACTTCATGACCCATTTTTACCCAACGGGAGGCCTGTTCAAAAATATAAATCTCACCGCCTCCGGCCCAACTATGTTTGAGATCTCGCCAGTTAAAAATAAGTATTCTCATTTTAAGTTCGGTCAAGTATACTATAGCTACAATTTCTTATCAACATCGTGTATACTAATAAGGAATGCGGCGTATTAATTTTAGTTTTCTTAGGGAACACAAGTTAGCCTTAGTAATCTGTATCATTCTTTTTATATTACCTTTTTTTTGGTTAAAACCAGGAGAAATGGATTTGGGGGGGGATAGCAGTCGATTATTTTTCTACGATCCTCTAAATTATCTTAAAAACTCAAATCTTTATTATGTTGCAAGAGATGGAATAGGATCGGTTGAGCCTGAATATAGTTATGATTATGCCCTTATTCCATATTTAGCAATACTTATATTATTAAAATCCATATTTTCTTCTACTATTCTAATCAATTTATTTAATGGAGTAAAACTTGCCGGTGGATTCATAGTAATATATTTTATAGTACGGGAATTTCTTTTAGAGACATACGGTAAGACTAAAAAAGATACACTTAATAATGTATCGGTATTAAGCGGAGTTTTTTATATAGTTTCTCAAGGATCAATTAATTTGGTTGTCAGTTGGGAGACAGCTCTCACATCACATAATCAGTTTTTTATATATCCTCTTATTTTTTTCTTGCTTTTTAAATCTTTAATTACGCATAAATATAGCTATCTTTGGATTGCATTACTGATTAGTTTTATTTTTTCTCCAAATTTTGGAGGACTGGAGTCTATTCCACCCTTTTTTGCATTCTGGCCAATAGTAGCAGTATTTTTGTTTCTGTATATAAAGATTTTTGGTAAAAAACCAATTTCATGGAAAATAATAATTATGGCAGCAGTACTTTTCTTAGGCGTTCATACTTTTCATCTTCTTGCTCAAGCAGTTAGCTTATTTGATAGCGGGAGTTTTACTAATGTTAAAGTTTTTGACAAATATTATATGATAGACCTTGGGCTTAATATTTTTGGCGCTGTGCTTTCAAGCGGAATGGCAACCCTAAATTTTCTGCTTCCTTCTCCAAATATATTTCTTAGATGGATATCTTTTCTGTCTGCATTAATAATTCTTGTCGGATTTATTTTAAACAAAAAAAAAGAATTTTTATTCATTTCTATTTTCTTTTTTATTACTTTTTTTTTCTCAACAGCCAATATAACAAATGTTGGAGTAGAATTTTATAAGAGTTTATTCTATCTACCTGGTTTTTCCATGTTTAGAATTTTTTCCAAATGGCTGTATGTTTTTGTTTTCTTTTACGCTTTATTATTTGGGTTTGCTGCGTATAGTATTAGCGAAAAGTTAAAAGTAAATTATTCAAAGCTTTTTTTTATTTTTGTTTTTACTTTTTTAATTATATCCGGTATTCCGCTATTTTCTGGAGCTCCAATAAATAAATCTTTAATAGGCGGTACCAATATAAAAAAAACCTTCTTAATGGATTCTAAATATGAGCAAGTGCTTGAACATATTCGTACTTTACCGGATGACGGAAAGATATTAGTACTACCATTAGTTGGTTTTAATTATCAATTTTTCTTTGGTGTTGATTCGGGAGCATATTTAGGGCTTAGTTCGATAAGTCACTTAACAGATAAATATAGTTTTACAGGGGAACGACATTTTGGCGTTGCTGGGTTTTACGGGCCAAATTTATATAGTTATTTGGTTCAAAAATACGCCAAAGAAAAAAACTATAAAAGATTAAATCAGTTATTTACTCTTATGAATATTCGATATATTTTATATAATGCTGATTCAAGACAATACGAACGAGGATTTTCAGATACTCAATTTTTCTTGCCGGAATCCTTTCCCAAAACGAAAGCTGGATACGATGAGTTTATAAGGCACTTTTCTATACAACAAATATATAAAAACGGCAATTATATTTTGTACGAATTTAGTAAATCCAGTTATAACTCTACTATTTTTATCCCAAAAGGAGTATATGAGAGCAATGATCTCATCTATGATGAGAAGAATTTACATTCAATTTTTATTGATAAAAATACTTGTAATATAAAAGAGTTTAAGGAAATTTGTAAAGGAGGTTATAACGCTTCAGACAACGATGTAAGTTTTAAAATGATAAATCCCGTCCTTTACGAAGTAACAATTATCAAAAAAAAACCACAAGACACAATACTTTTAGTTATGCAGCACGCCTTTAATAGAGCCTGGAAATTGATAATCGACAAAAAAAATGTATCGAAAGAGTCACATGTGTTAGTAAATGGATATGCAAACGGATGGTTATTGGGTAAGGGTGATATTCCACAGGCAAAAAAATTTACAGTATTTATAAAACTCGATTCCCAAAAATATTTTTGGTATGGGTGGGTAGTAACAGCTGTTTCTTTAGCTGTTGTAATTGGATTATTAGTAGTTTCCATAGTTAAACAACGGCATTGACATTTTTTCTCTATTAAGATAAGGTATTATCATAAATTTATGACTAAAATTAGCACGAAGTATCGTGATAAAGCCCGAAAACGCTTATTGGAAAGTGCTGATGTTAAAAAAAAAGTTGCAGAAGAATGTTTAGAGTTAATTTTAATCGCCAGTCAAATGATAGTTGATACATTTGCATCCGGCGGAAAGGTAATGATTTGCGGCAATGGTGGCAGCGCAGCTGACTCTCAGCATATGGCAGGAGAATTAGTTTGCATGTTAAATAAAGTATTTGAAAGACCAGGTCTTCCCGCGATTGCTTTAAGTACAGATACATCTATTTTGACAGCGCATGCCAACGATCTTGGTTTTGAAAAAATCTTTAAACGACAAGTCAACGCATTAGGTAAGGCTGGAGATGTATTAATTGGAATCACAACAAGTGGCAGTTCTCCAAATATTCTTGCCGCAATCAATTCCGCAAGAACTGCTAAAATACGTACAATCATGCTAACTGGGAACAGTAAAAAAACAAAAAAATTAGCGGATGTTGTATTGTCGGTTCCGAGTAGCAATACCCAATATATTCAAGAATCACATATAGCTATTGAACACATAATATGTGAGATTGTAGAAGATCATCTTTTTGGTGCAAAAAGGTAAGATATGGTAATAAGTAGAACTCCTTTTCGAATTTCTTTTTTTGGCGGAGGAACTGATTATCCGGCGTGGTATAAAAAACACGGTGGATCTGTTTTAGCTACCTCTATTAACAAATATTGTTATCTTTCTGTCAGATACCTACCTCCATTTTTTAATCACAAATATAGAATTGCTTATTCTAAAATTGAAAGCCGCAAAACTATTGGAGAAATTACACACCCTTCTGTACGGGAAATTTTGCGTTTTTTGAAAATAAAGCAAGGTTTGGAGATACATCATGATGGCGATTTACCAGCAAGAAGTGGCTTAGGTTCTAGTTCTGCTTTCACTGTGGGTCTGCTTCACGCGCTTTATGCTTTAGGTGGTCATATGCCAAATAAACATAAATTAGCCAAAGAGAGTATTTATCTTGAACAAAAAGTTCTTAAAGAAACAGTTGGATCACAAGATCAAGTATTAGCCGCCTATGGCGGATTTAATCTTGTAAATTTTTCTAAAAATGAAGAGATAACACTTAAGCCTATGACAATTTCCTTAAAACGTATTGAAGAGTTGCAGAATCATTTAATGCTTTTTTATACTGGTATAGTTCGTACGGCTTCTGATATAGCTAAGAGCTATGTTAGCAATATCAATAGACAAGAAAAACAATTGGAGTTTATGCAGCAATTGGTAGATAAAGCTTTTTCAATTGTTAATAGCAAAAAAGATATAAGAGGTTTCGGAGAATTTTTAAACGAGTACTGGCAAATTAAGCGTTCGCTTAGTTCTGCAGTTTCTAATCCAGAAATAGATGAATTTTATGAAAGGGCGTTATCGGCTGGAGCGTTAGGCGGTAAATTGATTGGCGCAGGCGGCGGAGGATTTTTTTTGTTTTTTGTTCCTCCAGCTAATCAAGCTAAAGTCAGAAAACAGTTTAACAAACTTATTCATGTCCCTTTCAAATTTGAGCATGAAGGATCCCAAATCATTTTTTATGACCGAGAAGAAGATTATTCTTATTTCAAATGAGCAAACAAAATAACATCCAAAAAGTACTCATAACAGGAATTAGCGGTTCAGGTGGCAGCTACCTGGCCGAATATATAGTGAATAATCATCCAAAAGTTTCGGTGCATGGAATTTCCCGCTGGCACTCAACCACAGTAGATAATTTAAGTTTAGTCCATAAAAAAGTTACTGTTCACGAAGCAGATTTAATGGATATGGGTTCCATAATTGAGGTTTTGCAAAAAGTAAAGCCTGATGCTATTTTTCATTTAGCAGCTCATGCAAACGTTAGAGCATCATTTATTACTCCCATTGCAGTATTAAATAACAATATCATCGGCACTGCTAATCTTTTTGAGGCGATTCGATTAGGCAATAATTATCCTATTATCCAACTTTGCTCTACATCAGAAGTCTATGGACAAGTAGATCCCAAGTTTGTCCCTATTAAAGAAGATACACCAATTAAACCAGCTAGTCCCTATGCTGTGTCAAAAACAACTCAAGATTTATTGGGATGGAGTTATTTTGTAAGTTATAAGATGCCAATTATTCGTACGCGCATGTTTGCATATGTAAATCCACGTAGAGCGGATTTATTTGCCTCTGCTTTTGCCAAACAAGTAGCTTGGATCGAAGAGGGTTTGCAAGAAAAGCTCGTTCATGGAAATTTGGATTCTGTCCGAACATTTATCGATGTGCGAGATGCTATGAGAGCGTATTGGGAAGCAATAGCGCACTGCGAACCAGGAGAGGTTTATAATATTGGAGGTACAACCACGATGACAGTAGGTGAATTCCTAAAAAAATTAATCTCAATGGCTAAAGTTCCTATTCCAACTATTCTTGATCCTAACTTACTTCGTCCGGCTGATGTTACACTTCAAATTCCTTCTGTTGAAAAATTCATTAAGAAAACTGGTTGGAAACCTATTTATTCTTTTGAAGAGAGTATAAGCGAATTGTTTTCCTACTGGAGGGAGCAAGCAAAAAAGCAAAAAAAATGAATGCAAAAATTTACCGTTCGTTATATAGAATTAGACGCGTAGAAGAAGAGATCGGAAAAGTCTACCCAACTGATAAAATCAAAAGCCCAGTACATCTTTCAATTGGACAGGAAGCTGTATCGGTAGGGGTTTGTCTTGCTTTAGACTCTCAAGATATAGTTTTCGGCACTTACCGCGGCCATGCGCTTTACTTAGCAAAGGGTGGAAATTTAAAGAAAATGATTGCAGAACTCTACGGAAAAGCCACAGGTTGCGCTAAAGGAAAAGGAGGCTCAATGCATCTTATTGATGTAGCAGCAGGCGTAATGGGAGAATCTGCTATTGTGGGAACAACTATTCCGCAGGCTGTTGGGTATGCCTATGCTTTAAAAATTAAGAGAAGTAGTAGCGTTGTGGTAAGTTTTTTTGGTGATGGAGCAGTGGAGGAGGGAGTTTTTCATGAAAGTATGAATTTTGCTGCACTTAAAAAACTTCCTATTATATTTATCTGTGAAAATAACTTTTATGCCATTCATACCCATCAAATGAAAAGGCAGGCAAATCCAAAAATTTGGGAAAGAGTAAAATCATACGGAATATCTTCAGAGCGAATAGTTGGTAACGATCTTTTCAAAATATACCAACATGTTGGTAATGCTGTTAAGGCTTTACGATCTGGAAAATTAGGTCCAATTTTCTTTGAATGCACAACTTATCGGCTAAAGGAGCATGTAGGTCCAAATGAGGATTACTATTTAGGATATAGAACAAGGGAGGAGGCAGAACCTTGGTTAAAAAATGATCCTCTCCAAAAACTAGCCTTGCTTATTAAATCAAAAAACCGTCAAGAGATTGAAAAAGAAGTAGAAAAAGAAATTGTTGAGGCTTTTGCATATGCCGAAAAAAGTCCGTTTCCAAAAGGTTCTGAATTATTTACAGAGGTTTTTAAAGACTAATATGAAACGAAATCTAACTTATGTAGAAGCAATACGTGAGGCAAGCGATCAAGAAATGGATCGAGATAAATCCGTGATTGTATTTGGTTTGGATGTAGATGATCCAAAAGCAATACAGGGCACAACCGAGGGACTTTTGAGAAAATATGGTGCAGAAAGAGTTTTTGGTACTCCACTTTCTGAAGATGCTATGACAGGCGCAGCGATAGGCATGGCGCTTGCGGGTTTTAGACCAATCCATATTCATATCCGAATGGATTTTATTCTTCTTGCAATGAATCAGTTGATTAATATTGCCGCCAAATACAACTATATGTATGGAGGACAAATCAACATACCTTTAGTTGTGCGTTCCATGATAGGAAAAAGCTGGGGTCAGGGCGCACAACATTCCCAAAGTTTATACTCATTTTTTATGCATGTCCCGGGCTTAAAAGTGGTTGCGCCCACAACTCCATATGATGCCAAGGGTTGTCTTATTACAGCTATAAGAGACAATAATCCTGTAATCTATATTGAACATCGTATTCTACATTTTCAAAAGGGTTATGTTCCGAAGAAGTTATATACCGTTCCTTCAGGCAAAGCAAGAATTACCGTTAAAGGTAAAGATATTACTCTTGTTGGTATTTCCTATATGCAGATTGAGTGTCAGAGAGCCGCACGTTATCTTGAAGGTGCAGGAATTAAGGCAGAAGTTATAGATCCAATCTGGTTATCGCCATTAGATATTGATACAATCGTTGCATCTGTTAATAAAACTGGCAGATTAATTGTTGTGGATAATGATTGGACAACTTGTGGGGCAGGCAGTGAGATTGTCTCTATGGTTTTAGAAAAATTACAAGGAAAAAGAGTTATAAAAGTCCGTCGTTTAGGTTTTGCTCCTGTAACTTGCCCTCCGACTCCGCCACTTGAAAAACTTTTTTACCCTGATGGACGTGGTATTGCATCAGTTGCTTTTGATTTAGTTAAAGGTGGACAAAGCAAGTGGGTTCCAGATGAGCAAATAGATCTTAAAGAAATTGAATTTAAAGGACCTTTTTAATGAAAAATTTAGATCTACCTTTAATGAAAGATAATATCACTCGGGAAGATTTGGATACCCTTATCGAGTTTTTGAAACAGGAAGATCCGATGTTGACTCAAGGAAAAAATGTTTTAGAGTTTGAAAGGGAATGGTCAAAATGGCTGGGAGCTAAATATAGTGTGTTTGTTAATTCGGGTTCATCAGCTAATTTAATTACTTTGTCTGCTTTAAGGGAATCTGTGGGATTAGGCGAAATAATTGTTCCTCCCTTAACTTGGGTGTCGGATATCGCATCGGTAATACAGTGCGGTTTTAAACCTATCTTTGCAGATATAAATCTGAAAACACTTGG
This sequence comes from Candidatus Levyibacteriota bacterium, assembly GCA_016432345.1. Classification (GTDB taxonomy): domain Bacteria; phylum Patescibacteriota; class Microgenomatia; order Levybacterales; family UBA12049. Next base: position 454,769 of record CP066685.1, read on the forward strand.
AATGGATACTGATAAAATACTTGAAAAAATTACACCTTATACTAAGGCTGTTTTTATAACTCATATATTAGGATTTAATGCCTTAACTCAAAAATTATTAGATGAGTTAAAGAAAAGAAATATTCCTTTAATTGAGGATGCGTGCGAATCGCATGGAGCAACCTTTAATGGTAAGAAAGTTGGAACCTTCGGCTTAATGTCTAATTTTTCTTTCTACTATGCGCATCACATGAGCACTATTGAAGGGGGTATGGTTTCAACAAATGATAGTAAATTATATGAAATGCTAAGAATGTTTCGAGCACATGGTATGGTAAGAGAATCTATTGCAAATAGATTGAAACAAAGTTACTATAAAAAATATTCTGACTTAAACCCTGATTTTATTTTTGCTTTTCCAGCTTTTAATGTTCGCTCCACTGAAATTAGCGCGGTTTTGGGACGTGCTCAAATTAAAAAATTAGATAGTAATAATAAAATTCGTTCTGAAAATTTTAGAATTTTTTTAGAAAATTTAGATAAAAAGATTTTTTATACTGATTTTGATATTACAGGCAGTTCCAATTATGCCTTTATTCTAATTTTGAAAAATCCTGATATGAAACTTTGTAAAAGAATAATGACAACTCTTCATAAGTTTGGTATTGAATTTCGCAGAGGTACTTCTGGTGGGGGGAATCAACTTAGGCAGCCATACCTTAAAAAGATTGTTGGTGAAAAAGAGCATGAAAAATATCCAAATGTAGAACATATCCATTTTTATGGATTTTATATTGGTAACTATCCAACGCTCGACAAGGAAAAAATTTTAAAGCTTTGTGCCATTTTAAATAATATAAAATGAAAACAAAAGTTGTAATTTGCGGCGCGAGTGGTTTTATTGGTAGAAATATAGCCGAAAAACTGGCAGAAAGAGACGATTTAGAAGTCTTTGGGACATATTTTAAAAATAAACCAGCCTTGCTTTCCAAAAAAATTAAGCTTATTCAAGCTGATTTAACTAAGATTAAAGATGTAGACAAGGTAATTATGGGGAAAGATATTATTATTCAGGCCTCTGCAGTAACTTCCGGATCCAAAGATATTGTCACAAAACCTTATATGCATGTTACTGACAATGCAGTTATGAACAGTCTTATTTTTAGAAGCGCTTTTGAAAATAAACTAAAACATGTCGTTTTTTTTAGCTGTACAGTTATGTATCCAAATATTGATAGACCAGTAAAAGAAGAAGATTTTAACTATCAAATAACAGATAAGTATTTTGGTGTTGGCTGGACGAAAGTTTACTTAGAAAAGATGTGCGAGTTTTTCTCTAAAATTTCCAAAACTAAATATACAGCAATTAGACATTCCAATATTTATGGCCCATTCGATAAGTACGACTTAGAGCACTCACACGTCTTTGGAGCCACTATCACAAAGATCATGACAGCTAAAGACAAAATTGTAGTATGGGGAGACGGATCTGAAGCCAGAGATTTATTATATGTGTCAGATCTGGTAGATTTTGTAGAATTGATACTTAAGCACCAAAAAACTCCCTTCGAACTGGTCAATGTCGGATTTGGTTCTGCTGTTTCGGTTGCAAATTTAGTTAAGAAGATTATTGAAGTCTCGGGTAAAAAAATAAAAATTGAATTTGATATATCAAAACCTACTATTAAGTTTAGCCTTTCTTTAAATCTTGATAAAGCTAAGAAGGTGTATAATTGGAAACCGAAGGTAACTATTGAAGAAGGTATTAAAAAAACAATTAGTTGGTATCAACAAAATATTTCATGAATTTTTATAAAGGTAAAAAAGTACTTGTTACAGGTGGGACAGGTTTGATAGGCAGACCATTGGTGGAAATGTTGGTCGAAGCAGGCGCCAAGGTAGTCGTGGTTTCTCTTGATGACCCCAGTCGGGCGCCCAAAGGCGTCAAATTTATCCGTGCCGATTTGCGGGAGTTTAGCAACTGTATGCAGGCATGTAAATATCAGGAGATTGTTTTTCATTTGGCAGGAATTAAAGGTTCACCAAAAATGACTGCCCAACAACCTGCCAGTTTTTTTGTTCCCACTATTACTTTTAATACTAATATGATGGAGGCAGCAAGAAGGCAAAATCTTAAAAGATTTTTGTATACAAGTACCATTGGGGTATATTCACCAGCTGAAATTTTCCATGAAGATGATGTCTGGAAAACCTTCCCATCTGTTAATGACCGTTTCGCCGGATGGGCAAAAAGAATGGGTGAACTACAGGCACAGGCATATAAAATCGAATATGATTGGGATAAAATATCAATAGTCAGGCCGGCCAATGTGTATGGCCCATTTGATAATTTTGATCCTGACACAGCAATGGTTATTCCTTCGCTTATCCACAGAGCTCTAAGTGGAGAAAATCCTTTAACAGTCTGGGGTGATGGTTCAGCAATTCGAGATTTTATTTATTCTAAAGATGTAGCCCGCGGCATGATGTTAGCTATTGAAAAAGGAATTAATGTTCCTGTAAATTTAGGCAGCGGTGCTGGAGTAACTATCAAAGAGATAGCAGAGGTTATTGCAAAAAATGTACCTGGCGGACCTATTAAGATTATTTGGGATAAAGATAAGCCTAAAGGAGATGCCAAAAGACTTATGGATATGAAAAGGGCTAAAAAACTATTAGGATTTAAACCCATATATTCTTTGGAACAAGGAATAAAAGAAACAATTGCATGGTATCTTAATAATAAAGATCTTCTAAATAAAAGGTATAATGTTTTTCGTGAATAGCTTTTTAATTACTGGTACTTCTAGCGGGCTTGGTAAATATCTTTATGCAAATTTAGGCGGAATTTCCTTAAATAGGGAAAAAATTCAAAAAAATGGCGCAGAGATAATCATTCATTGTGCTTTTAACTCGGAAAATAATCCTAAGGATTCAGATCAATACTATAACGATAATGTTTTATTAACCAAAAGATTGACCAAAATTCCCCATACAAAGTTTATATTTGTTTCTTCGGTTGATGTATATCCAAAAAATTCAAATAGACATACAGAGAGTGAAATTATAGACATGCATAATGTAGAGAGTTTATATGCCAAAACAAAACTTTTATCTGAAGATTTAGTCAAAAAGAATTGCCCTAATTTTTTAATTCTAAGATGCAGCGCTCTGTTAGGAAAAGACTCCAGAAGAAATAGCTTAATTAAAATCATTGAGGAAAAAAAACCTACTCTAACACTTTCTGGCGACTCCATATCCAATTATATTTTGCACGAAGATGTTTTAAGTTTTATTAAGGCGGCTTCAGAAAAAGATTTACAAGGAATATATAATCTGGCATCCTCTAAAAATATAACTCTAAAACAAGTTACAGATTTAGTTAAGAAAAAAGTTACTTTTGGAGATTATGTATATAATGTAGGAAACATAGATAATAGTAAAACAGTTTCTATCTCCAAAGTTTTTAAAAAAACTTCACGAGAGATAATTACTGAATTCGTTAGCCATAACACAGTAAACCCAACAAGTTGAAATAGCTTTTATCTTATAGTATAATATAAGCATGCTAGAACGCTTAGCGCAACTTGGAAGAGCTCTCCAAGCTGCTGGTAATCTTGATATACGTGTTAACAGAAGAGGTTTTCTTAAAGGTGGATTATCGGTTGTAGGTGTATTTACACTGTCTGGGTGTGAGCCAGCACCTTCTACATCAGCTCCTTCCCAAGCTACTATAGAAATAGGACAACCTGAAATAGAGTTGCGTGATATCACAAGCAGTTTTAATCATGAAAATCTTTCTGATCCAGAACCCAGAAGTAAAGTAGTAGAATTAACTGCCTCAATAACGGAAAAACTCCAGTTAAACAGTTTAACAAAAGAACAAATGGTTGCATCTATCGTTTGGGTAGAAGATCCCCTTCCACGAGCGCGTGAGAAAGCGCAAAGAAAAAAAACTTCTATAGAGAGTGAGCTTGCAAGAATGAGAACGTGGTCTGCTGAGACGGATAATGGCAAAGTATACGTATACATACATGCTTCTACTCTTCAAAAATCTTACTGGGAGTTGCAACCACAATTACACTGGAATCCGCTTAAAGAACTCGTGCACGCGCTTGACCATGAATGGAAGCACCTCGAAGTTAGAGAAAGAACAGATGCACGCATGGATACACTCCTTGATCCAGAGAATGCTTTTTCTGGTAAAGTTATTACTGGCTTTAGAATGAATGGCACTAATGCATCAGAATTTCCGAAATCCGTATATGCCCAGCTTGATGAAGGAATAACAGATTATCTTGCCACACAATCAGTACTATCATATTTTGGAGCAGTGGTGAATTCGGCAGATGTTGCAACAATGGTTGATTATTTCCCAATAATTTTTAAAGAAGCTGGAATTCTTCCACAGACAATACAACAACTGCATCAAGAATCAAAATTTTATGAATTTTTGATTTTGTTAGCCAAAATTAAGGGAGTAGAAGGGTCTATCATAACTGAGAGGCAACAAGTTCTGGCTGGACTTGCTGTTGTAAATGCACTTGTTAATAACGATAAGCCAACGATAGAAAAATACATTCAAGCTATCCGTGAGAATAAAGCTCATCATTAGTGTGTGTTTTCAAAATTGTGTTTACTGCAGAATATAAGTCATCAACTACAAAATCAGGATTAACTATATTTTCTTTTTCCACCATCGTTCCATAGCCGGTACGTACCAAAAAGGTAGTTGCTCCCATTTTTTGCCCCAACTCAATATCGATTGCCTTATCGCCAATCACAAAACTCTCTTGTGGATTAAAATCATGGTCTTTTAAGGCTTGCTCTATAAGACCTAATTTTGGTTTCCTGCAATGACAATTATCTTCTGCTTTGTGAGGGCAAAAATAAATACCATCGAGAATAACACCTTCTGCAGCTAGTAAATCTAGCATTCTTTTATGAATTAATTTTAGATCATCAAGATTAAAGTAACCTCTACCAACCCCTGCTTGATTAGTTACTACCAGAAGTCCAAATCCCAACTCTCTTAATTTTTTAAGTCCTATGGCTGCATTGGAAATCAGTTCAACTTGGTTATGATGAGATAAGTAATTGCGTTCTGTAATTATAGTGCCATCGCGGTCAAGTATTACAAATTTTCTTTTCATATTGAGCCAAAAAAACTTTGGGCTTCTTGATAAGACTTAGGTGTACCAATATCTATAAATTTTCCTTTGGCCTCAAATCCATAAAAATCTTTTCCAATTAATGTTGGAAACAATTCTTTCTCGAATGAGACTGCTTTATTTTTGGGGATTTTCAAAAGCAGTGGTTTTTTAAATAAATAGATGCCACTGTTGATAAGTCCTGTTCCAACCTTTCCATGTTTTTCTTGAAACGAAGTAATTTTATTGTTTTTATCCAACACAACCTGTCCGTATCTATCAAGATTAGAGACCCTAGTTAATAAAATTGAAGCTTTAGATTTTTTTTGGAGGTGAAATTGCCAAAACTTTTTTAGATCAAAGTCTAAATAAGAATCGCCATTGGTAACTAAAATATCCTCTGTTTTTATAAAAGGTAAAGCTAATCTTATGGCGCCGGCTGTATCCAATTTTGAATTTTCTTGAGAGTAATAAATGGACAGATTGCCATATGTATTGCCAAATTCTTTTTTGACTTGTTCGCCCAAGTGTCCTGTGCAAATGATAACTTTCTTAATGCCTGTTTTTTGTAACTTATCTAATATATACTTTAGGAAGGGATAATTTTTTACGGTAGCTAAAACTTTCTGCTTTCTTTTTATTGCGGAGCTAAGTCTTGTTCCTAATCCTCCTGCTAAAATTGCCGCAGTGATATCTTCTAAATCCATCTAAATATTTTTGAATTCCAAACGCCTAATAAGTTGATAGCCTTTTATAAGTTCTTTTATTCCTTCATCTAGTGTTTTTTTTGCTTCAAATCCAGCAGTTTTGAGCCTTTGGCTTAAGACAATATAGTTTCTTTTGTCAGGGTCTGAGTTTATTTCTGCAAAATCAATATAAAATTTAGGGAGATGCTGTTTGATTTTTCCTGCTAACTCTTCTTTTGTTAGATTTTCAGAATCTAAGCCAAGATTATATGCTTTTCCAGTCATTTTCTTGTGATTTTCAATGGAGAAGATAAAACAATCAATAACATCGCGAATATGAACAAAATTTCTTTTAAAATTTTTTTCAAAAAGCACAATATATCCATCAGTTAGGGCGGTATATACAAAGTGGTTCACCAGTAAATCTAGTCTTAATCGTGGAGACATGCCAAAAACCGAAGCAAGCCTAAGGGTAATGGTATTTTTTGATGATAACAACTCTATTTCTGCGTCAGTCTTAGTTTTTCCATAGAGCGTTACTGGTTTAAGCGGTGTTTCTTCTGTGCAAAAATTTCCGCAGGAGGGGGTACCATATCCATTATTTGTCATAGGAAAAACGACTAATTGATCTTTGCTTCGTAACTTGTTAAGTAGTTTTATAGAGTCTAAATTTGTCGTTGTAGCAAGATAGGGATCACTGTCGCAAGCAGAAGTTCCGACAATTGCTGCAAGGGGAACTACAACATCAGCATTTTTAAGAAGTTTACTCATTAAGCTTTTGTCTCGGACATCTCCAAAAACAAAATCAAAATTGGGATTGTTACATAAATGGAATAGGCTTTTTTGTCGATATATGAGGTTATCTATTGCTGTAACGTTATAGCCTTTATCCAAGAGAATCTCGCAGAGAACTGATCCTAAATAACCTGCGCCCCCCGTGACCAAAATATTCATTGGTCAATTGTAGCTCAATTATTAAATAAATTCAATAACTTGAAACTTGATACAATTTTTGATATAATCTAAGTTATGGAAGGGGCTATCACTCCCAAAGCTTTATTGTATACACGATTCGCTCGTGAAGAGCGCAAACTTCCTCCGCTTATTGAAGATGCGCGTCAAAACCCGCTTGTAAAAGCAGAGACCGCAGATGGAACAGTATATGTAAAAGATGTTGCGATCCTCACAGCACGTCAACACATGTTGGTAATTCCAGACCAGCCAAGCGGAGTGATTATGGGAAGTGTACAGGAAGTACCTTTGCCTTTGCTTGGAGATACATTTCAGGCTGCCGGTGATATCGCAAAATATTATGAATCTCAACCTGGAATAGAACAGGTGGATATGATGATTAATTTTTCTACTGATCCTCTCAAAAGAATTCAAACCCAGCCAAATTTGCATGTGCATATACTTGGATATGGTCCAGATGATATACAAAAACCTACAAATAGAAGAGAAATGAGGGCAAATCCAGAGCTGCGTCCTCAAGAAAGTGAGCCACTCAACAGTGTAATTTATGACTTGTTAGATCAGCAAGTTTTTCCTTCTGTGGCAACAGACCCCGCTTTTAAGCAGTTATTTGAGCGGACTACTGATGAACATGGAGCAATAACGTATAGGCTTATTTATGGAGATGCGACATTTTCGGATTCTGACTTTCCCCGTGTAATGCAAGAAATTCATAAAAGAAGTCAAGAAGTATATAATCAACTCGCATCTGTATATTTTGAAATGGATAAAGACGGAAGATTTGTAGAAGAAGTTGATGGACGTAATAAACTTTTATCACAAGAAAAACGGATAAATAATGTAGCTATATATATTTCAGAGCATCCAAGTCTTTCATCAACAAGTCAAAGATGGCTTCAGTTTTTGGCAAATCATGCAACAGATTTAGAAACTGTTATAGTCAGCAAAGAACAAGCAAAAGGAAGTGAGTTATCGCCGCAAGAGAGAAAGCACGTAATTAATAGATTCGCTGCCATAAAAGACTTATCATATGGCTTAACATTTTCAGGAATAAAAATTGATGATAAGTATGATTGGCGCATGGGATATGATCCTATTGTTTTTTCGACTAGAGGTACCTTAGCGGCTTCCAGAGGCATACCAAAAGCGGGCATAATGGATTCAACTATGATATATGATCCACAGACGTTAGAAATTGTTAAAGCCTCTGAAAGAAAGTTAGGGGAATATTTAGTAGAAAAAGGCAAGCAAGACAGTAGTCTTCCTTATCAACCAGGTCCCCAACTTTATTCAGAATCAATTAATCCAGGATAGCAGGCAAGTGTAGATATAGAAGCAGAGAAATTATATTATTCCGAGTTTGCTAGGGCTCAAGAAATGGTCTTAAACGATAGACCTACCGAACCAGTTGATGCTGCTTTATTTTTTGGACGCTCCTGGTTTGATGCCGAAAAAACTGGAGTATATCAATTAATGAAAGACTTTTATGACCAAGGGATGATTAAATATATAGTTCTTTATGGTGGAGATGGACAAAAATTCGGAGAAACTGTTCCAGATGTTGCCGCACCAGGCAAAAGATTTGCCAGAGATCGTCTGGTCAAAATGGGTGTGCCTAATGAAAGTATTCTTGACAGTGAATTAGAAGATCAAACTGAAAACAATACTTTAGAAGAAGGAAGGGGGATGTTAAACTTAGTTAGATCTCGCGGTTGGAGTAGAGTTGTTGCTGTGGCAAATGAACATCAGTTGTTACGTGCTACACTGGGACTTATTCCGATGATAAATAATTCGGAAGGAGAACAAATTGATCTTTGGACAGCAGCTCCTCATGATACAAATTGGAATAAGCGAGTAAGGGGGGCACAAGGAGAACATTTTGGTCCAAGATCTGATCATATAATTTTAGAAAATAACAGAGTTCGTCAGTATCAAGAAAAAGGCGATCTCGCTTCTTTTGAGAGGTATCATGCCTATATACAAAATAGAGATCAAAGAATAGGAATTCGTTAAGTCTTATTTTTAGACAATTTTAGGCTCTGGGATTGGGATAATAAATTTTCCACCTTTTTCTTTAAACCATTTCTCGTTTTCCATAATATTATCGGCATAATTCCAGGCAGTAATTATTATGAAATCCGGAGTTTTTATTTTTAATACATCTGGAGCAACTATTGGAATATGCGTTCCTGGTGTAAACTTCCCCTGTTTGGAAGAGGCACTGTCGGTAATATAATCAATCACATCCGGACCAATATCACAATATTGCAGTAGTGTAGTTGCTTTAGCAGATGCGCCATATGCTACAATTTTTTTACCCTTTTTCTTTAAATCCAAAAGCATGTTTGTTAATTGTTTTTTAACAATAGGGGGCCTTTTGGCAAACTTTTTATAAGTTGAAAGTTTATCCAAACCAAATCTCTTTTCATTTTCCAAAAATTTATTAACGGCTTTTGCAATAGTAAGTGAAGAACGAGAATGCGTTGCAAAAACCATAATTCCTCCTCCATGAGTATCAGTATGAATAATATCAATAATTTTCATTCTATACATTTTTAGAAGATATGTAAGAGGGGTAATAGCGTGGAAACAAATATGCTCGTGATAAATATTATCAAACTCATTGTGAGTTAGTAGATCTAAAAGATATTGCACTTCAAAAACAAAAACTCCTTTCTCATCTAAAAATTCTTTTACCCCTTCAAAGATATTATGTAAGGCATCGGTATGAGCTAAGGTATTATTTGAAGTAATAATACCAGCTTTTCCATATTTTTTTATAAGGTTTTCTACTTTATCTTTACCAAAAAAGTCTGCTATAGTTTCAATACCTTGCTCATTTGCTATTTTGGCAATATTTTTTGCTGGATCTATTCCTAAAACTCTGGCTCCTAATCTTTTAAAAGGTTTTAGTAAAACACCATCGTTGCTACCAATATCCACAACTAACTGTTTTGATTGAGAAGGGAAGCGTGTAAAAACCTCTTTTGCATACTCCTCGAAATGCTTAACAAGCATGGGAGAAGTAGATGAGAAGTAAGCATAGTCAGAGTAGATATGACTCCTATCAACTATATGAAGTAACTGTGTTAAGTTACAATTATGGCAGAAATATACCTCTAGAGGAGCTTTAAATTCTTTTTTGTTGAGCTGCGCTTTAGTAAGATAAGAATTAGCCGGTGCTTGAATTTCTAATGATAAATATTTGCTTAATTTTTTGCTTCCGCAGATAAGACATTTGTTGTTTAACAGATACAGTTTTTTGTTTTTAGGCGATGCCATATTCTTTGACGTATTTTACATAATCTATAATCCCTTTATCTATACTCATTTTGGGAAACCAACCAAGTACCTTTTTTGCCTTCCCATTGCTCATTGTTCCCCTACGGGGTCTGTCATGTATATCTTTAACTTCATACTCAAAAGTAAAATGTTTTTTTAAGATATTCACAAATTCAATCAAGTTAATTGCGTTATTACCGCTAATATGAAAAACTTCTTTTGCGGGAGCTTTTAAAGCTACCTCTATAATTCCCGCCACTAAATCTTTAACATAAATAAAATCCATCATAATATTTTTATTAATCCAAAAGTTTTTTCCTTTTAAAATTTTACCTACAATAATATTACAAGCTCTTCCGTTCATATCTGCAAATCCATATATATTAGTTGTTCTTATAATATTCCAATTGTTCAGCTGGGCTTTAATCAAAAATTCGCAACTGGCTTTCGATACCCCATAAGGAGTTTTTGGAAGAAGTCGGTAGTCCTCGTCAATAGTATCTATACAATCTCCATATGCCGAAATTGATGACATAAAAATGAATTTTTTAAGTTTAGTTTTTTTGACAGTTTCTATTATTTTATAAGTTAAAGCAACGTCGTCTGTCAGTTGTTTTAGGCTGATTTCAATATCATCAGTTTTTTCCAGGGGAATTCCTGCCAGATGTATCAAAATGTCCGGCTTTTCTTTTTTTAAAATTTTTTCCCCCCCATCCTCAAATTTTTTATGATAAATTTTTGCTCCTTTAAGCAAGTATTCTTTTTTGAAATTGTTTATTTTTTTGATGCGGTTTTTGTCTGAATCTGAATAATAAATAGAAGAATCAATAATCACCACAGCATGCCCTCTTGATATTAGCTCGCGGGTAAGCCACGAACCTACAAATCCCCCTCCACCAATTATTAAATATTTCATGTTATTTTTTTAGCGTATACGCACATTATATCAAAAGGATTTATATAAAAACTTAAATCTTTAGGCAAAACAAATTGCGCTGCGTTTAATATTGTGCCTGCAACTTTATTATATAATCCAATTCGATCTGTAAAAAGACTCAAATTGACATATTTACCAACATGCTTACTTGATACAAGAGAAAGTCCAGCCTTTTCAAGAAGTTGTGCAACTGTTTTTTTTGAAAAATAGGTAAGATGTTCATCAGATAATTTGTAGCCTATCCATTTATGTTTTGTTAGTTTTGCTGGTATTGATCCGACATTTGGTGTTGAAAATACAAGCAAACCATTTTTTTTTAGAGCTCGTTTCGATGCTTGAATAACTTCAATAGGATTTGTTAAATGTTCAATAACATCCCACATGGTAATCAAATCATATGTATTGGCGGGTAAGTCAATTTGCATTACATTTCCAACATGGATTTTAAAACCAAAAGTTTTTTTTGCATAAGAAGCAGCAAACTTCGAAATTTCTACACCTTCAACTTTCCATCCCCGCATTTTTGCGCTATGCATAAAAAATCCTGTTGCGCATCCGATATCAAGCAGTTTTCCAGGAGACAGAAAAGTTTCAATTGCTTTAAGACGTTTATCAAATGTCTTTATAATATTCTTCCGATCTTGTAGATAACTGCTATATCCCAATAATGAGGAATGATCATTTTTAAAATACTCTTCTGTGTAAAGCTCTTTTAAGTATTTATTTTTTAACCGTGGATTTGTATATATAAGTTCACATTTTATACATGTTACAATTCGGGGATAATACTCTGGATATTTTTTGGTATGTGTTTTACTATTACATAAGGGGCAGGAGATATTTTCAAGATACTTTGGTGGGAAAATGTTTCTATGAGAACTTTTTTGAATATGCTTTTTTAGTTTTATTTCCATAATAAGATTATTGTAAAACTAGATTATAGCTGGTATTCTTACAGAAGCCAAGTAACAATAAAGATATCATCTTTAATGAATGAAAAAACTCTTTAGATTTTCAAAACCAAAAATTTTCGTTTCTCTTATTTGTATCGTATTATTTATTCTTCCTTTTTTTTGGCTTCATACTAACGAATTAGAACTGGGTGGAGATAGTAGTAGGCTTTACATGTATGACCCCGATTCATTTATGCAATCGGATAGTTTATACAGCATTGAACCCGGCGGTATTGGAGCCTTGAGATCAGATCAAGCCATGCTGCCATTTTTATTTCTATTAAAGTTTTTTTACTTTATTTTCCATTCATCCTACATTGTCATTTGTCTTTTAAATTCTCTTAAGTTGGTGGGAGCATTTTTATTTATGTATTTAATCGTTGTTGAAATTCTTAAAAAACATGCGCAGGAAAACAAAATGCTTCTGGTGGAGATTGCAGGAATACTAGCAGGGCTTTTTTATACATTTTCCCCAAGCGGTGGTGAATCCATGCAATTTTCCCTGATTGTACATAATCAAGTATTTTTAAATCCGATGGTTTTTTATCTGCTCCTGCGATTCTTGATTTCGCAAAAAAATAAATATTTATGGTTTGCCATCTTAACAACACTTATTTTTTCACCTAATTTTACACTGGTTGTTCCCTCTGTTTACGCTTTTTTTCCATTGGCGTTTATATTCCTTGGATTATATGTAACTTTCTGCCTTGGTAAACCATTGCCTTTGAGAAAAATATTTGGGGGTATTATTTTATTTCTGGGCCTACATGCTTTTCATCTAATACCTACTATTATGCTTATTTTTGACCCGGGTAATATCTTAAATACGCGAATATTTGATAGAAGTTCAATTCAGAATGTAGGGGTAGATTATTTCAGCTCGGTAGTGCTTCATTCAATGGTTACGAAGAGCTTTTTCTATAGCTACTCAATTCCTCAAACACAATGGACTGTATTTATCGCACCATTAAGTATTATTTTAGGATTCCTGATAAGCCGGGCGCGCGAAAAAACTTTTACGCTAATCGCCTTATTTTTTTTCATAACAACCTTTTTACAATCGGCAAATATTACATATCTTGGCAATGCTATGTATAAAATGCTGTTTTATATTCCCGGTTTTTCTATGTTTCGAAACTTTCCAGGGTGGTTTATGTACGTGCAAACTTTTTTTTATGCATTGCTTTTAGGATATGCATTTTTTTTAATCTTTTCAAAGTTAAAAGAAAGAATTGTTTATATCTCTTCAATTTTAATCATAGGAGTGTTTGTTTTTAACAGCTGGAAGTTTATAAGCGGACAAATTCTTAGGCAGCCCCATAGAGGAACAAACAATGTGAGCACGATTATACAAATGGATCCTGCTTATGAAAAGATACTGTCATATTTACGAAACCTGCCTGATGACGGTAAAATTTTTGACTTTCCTCTTACAGAATTTGGCTATCAAGTAGTTCCAGGTTTAAACAGAGGCGCGTATATTGGTCCTTCTCCTATTTCTTTTCTCACTAATCGGAGTGACTTCGCGGGGAACCCAATTCTTGACCCATTTTCAGCTACACTTCATAATCTAATTAAAGAAAAGAATATAGATGGCATCAAAAGATTATTTGGATTGTTAAATGTAAAATATATTTTTTACAATTCAGATCCCAGAGCTTACGAAGAGTTTTTTCCCGATGTTCCCAATACTGTGCTTCTTAAACTGTTGCCAGATTCTGCTTCTCTTGCAAATTTAGTTGATAAAATCATAGGAGAAAAAGTAGTAAATTTTGGAACATATAACCTTTATTACGCAGATAAAAATTATTACTTGCCTCATTTTTTTGTCCTAACTTCAGTTATTCCATACGATGGCAAAAAAATTGATCTCATTGGACAAAATACATCATTTTTTGTTGATACCAAACTTACCGATCCAAGAATTGGCTATATTGATTCACAACTGTGTACACAAGTGTTATCTTCTTGTAAAGAGGGAGAGATAATATACGAGAGCGATATCCCCACAATTACGTATCAGAAAATCAATCCGACAAAGTATAAAGTTATAGTTTCCAATGCTAATGCCCCTTTTTTTCTTATATTCTCTGATAAATTTCATACGAGTTGGAAGGCCTATATGACAAATCAAGAAGCTGAAAAGCTAAAAATACAAGGTAGATATTTTGACGGTAGAATACAAGAATCTTATCACGAAAATATCTTTTTAAATAATAAGACATTCGAGACACTGAATATGAAAAGTTTGCCAGAAGCGCAACATTTTACGGCCAATGGATACGCCAATGCCTGGTATATTACTCCAGGAGATTTCGATGGAGAAAGTAATTATGAAATTATTGTTGAGATGACGCAACAAAGAGCAGCTTACATAGGACTGATTATCTCTTTTATAAGTATTATAATTTTTATGATCTATGGAGTAAAAATTTTGAAAAACAGCGCATTGCACCAATAGAGTGTATTTACTATAATTATCTTTTATGTCTGGCGCAATACAAAAACAAGGTTTAAGCAGAAACGTTATTAGATTTTTAGCCCTTTCCCCAATTATTTTGCTGATCCTCGGGGATGCTCTTCTTTTCCAACAAAATTCAGATTGGCGGACATTTCCGATTTTAATCTTTTATATATTCCTTATAATTCGTTATAAAATTGCTGCGAATACAACGTTTCTTATTTGTTTGGCGCTTTTCTTATTTATGTATATTCATTATATTTTTTCCGATCCTAAAGTATTTGCGACTCGATATCCTCTTGCTCCTTTTGGAGAAAAAATGGCTGAGTGGCTTTATCTTTTTTTGGTAATTGGCGTTATACAAAAATGGCAAGAATAAAATTTAGCTTCATTTTTCCGTTATTATTTTCTATTGCCTTCTTTGTAATTCCTTTTTTCTGGTTTGCCCCCGGAGAAATGGATTTGGGCGGCGATGCAAGTCGCCTTTATTTTTATGACCCAATACATTATCTAAGCCAGTCGCTTTACAGTATCTCTTATGGCGCATTTGGAATTGAAAATGCATCGTACTATGCGTCAATTCCTTTATTCCTTTTGCTTATTTTATTAAAATTCATTTTACGATCACCAACATTACTGATCGAAGTATTTCATGGATTAAGCTTAAGCGTCGCTTTTCTTGCGTGTTATTTTATTATCAAGGATTTGTTGCATCAAGAAGGAGATAAAGGCAGGTTTGGTAGAAATATTATTGAGGCGTCAGCTATTTTAGCAGGAGTGTTTTATAATCTTTCCCCTGTGCCGATTCTAAACTGGGATCATATTCTCCTAATAGGTAACGTGGTCTTTCTGAATCCGCTGATATTTTTTTTGCTCCTGCGGTTTTTCCTTTTCCGGAATATGAATTATATGCTCGGTGCGCTTTTGTTAAGTTTTATTTTCGCGTCTAACTTTTCCCTTGCCGGCGCGCCTCCATTTTTTTCATTCTATCCTATTGTTGTTTTATTTCTCATTTTGTATACAAAATTTGTAGTAAAAAAGCCAATTCCTGTCAAAAAAATTATAGTTTCGGCTATACTTTTTTTTCTTATCCACGCATTTCAGTTAGGCCCGCAAATTATAGGTTTACTAACGCCTGGAAATGTGATAAATACGACTGTATTTTCCGAAGCATCAATACAAGAAAGGGGACTTAGCTACTTTACGGCCGTTGCTCCAAGCATTAAAACAAGTCTTAACTTGTTGGCTCTTCCGCAACAGCAGGCCAAGCTTGATTGGTACGCCTTCTTTTTTATCTTATTTCCGCTGCTTTTGGTTTTAGGATTTATTTGGAACAAGAAAAAAGGATATCTTCTTTCGGGCATTTTTTTTCTTATTGTATTATTTTTTGCCTCGGCCAACATTACGAAAGTTGGATTTACTCTGTATATAGCTTTATTTCAGATTCCCGGTTTTTCCATGTTTCGTAATTTTTACGGTCAGTGGTTTCGGTCGTACGACTTTTTCTATATGCTTCTGTTTGGTCAAGCAATGGCTATAGTTTTATCTAGCTTAGATAAAAAATTTTATCGATATCTTCTTGGTTCTCTTATTTTTATTCTCCTGTTGACTACCTCATGGCCCATGATCAATGGGGAACTTGTCAACACAAATCTTTGGCAAAGCAAAAATATAAAGTCGCACATAGAAATGGACCCACAATACGAAAAAGTTCTGGAGTTTATACGCACACTTCCTGTTGATGGAAGAGTGCTTACTTTGCCGATGACTAACTATGGATACCAAGTCCTTCAAGGAAAGAATGGGGGAGCTTATATGGGGCCTTCAACAATTACATATTTAACTCAAAAAAGTGAATTTACCGCTCCTGGTGATTTTGGAGCATTTGATAGTGTTTTTCTAAAAGCTGTGCGAGACAAACACTTTTCTGCTGTTAAGAATATGCTCGCGGTATTTAACGTAAAGTATATTTTTTACAATAGCGATCCGTATATTTATGGAGATAATTTCCCCGCATTTCCCTATGAGCACGTCCTCAAATATTTGCCACCAACCCAAGAGGAATATAAAGCGTTTATTAAAAATTTAGATGTTGAAGAGATTGCGGATTTTGGAGATAAATACCATATCTATAGTCTAAAAGATACTGATTACCTTCCGCATATATATGCCGCGAAGGAAGCCTATTATGCAGATCAATTAGCAAAGGAAGCTTTATTGCCATTGTTTTTTGATCTGCCGGAGAAACGAATAGCGCTTTATAACAAAAATATGGATTCTCAAAACATAGGTCGTTATGATAAGATTTTTCTTGAAGCGAAAATTAAAAGCCTCTATGCCGATGCCGCGAAGAAAAAAAATTATCAGCCAATAGATTATCCAGGCATTGCAGAAAGACTTTCCTCGCCACTGCGCTTTTTAACGGGTTTAAGTCAAGGATATAAATCTAACAAGATAGATGATGCATCAATAGATAATGCAACAAAGAAAGCAGAAAGTATAATAGATAATTTGAGAAACAAAGGTGAACAGTTATCAGTATTAGTAGATTCTGCGGTTATAACAAATCTAAACTACGAACCAGACGATCTCAATCAGATATTTAGTACGAATGCTCTTATTGACGGTTCTTGGAACTTAGAACTTTATCACTATATAACAGAGATGCTAGATGTTATTGATAAGATAAAAAAACCGAATAACTCTCTTTATCCTCTATGGACAAATAAAGAAAGTATGAATTACATACTTAATGTAGACGAAATAAATTCGGATAGAATAACTGCTTCTTTGACAACAAAAACAGATCAGGATAAAATGTTTTTACACTTACTCGAGAATAAAATTTTTGATTATCTTCGAAAGCGGCTAGATTTTAATTTACCGGGAAATCTTGAGACGAACTATATTGTTGATGTCCCAGAAAATGGGATATATGAAGTATATAGATATAAAGACCCACTTGATGATCTTAAAGAAACTACACAATCTTTACTTAGCATAGATAGTAAAATACTTAGTGTCAATAAACTGCAGTCACAACAAAGTTGGCTGAGATTTAATGATTTCTATATAAACGCTGCAAAAGATTTAACCATTAAAAGTCCTTTGATAAGTAATAATCTTATGAAAGATGAGGTATGGCAATCTCTCGACGGACATATAATAAATAATAATAACGCCACCTTTTTGCTTAATGATGTATTGGGTGATAATCAAGGGCTATTTCGTCAAATAGTCCCCTTTAGACCAAGTACGTATTATGTGATCTCCTTTGACTACAATACACTGGGGAAAAATTTTTGGATTCAATTTTATACACTTTCAGGAAAGGAGCGTAATCAAGCAAATTTAATTAAAAGTGAAAGTCTTAGATCGTATGATTGGAAGACATATCGATCGGTTATTCAATCTAGTGATGATCCCAATACAGCCTCTCTCATACAAATTATGCTGAGAGACCAATGTTTATCAAATTGTCCAATGGATAAAGTGGAAATGAAAAATTTTGAAGTTGTTGAAGTTCCGCAACCAAGAATTGTTTTGAAAAAAAATAATGCAATTGACAGTCAAGAAAAGATATTGCCGCAAATTACCTTTACTAAAATTAATCCGACAAAATATCAAATAAAAATTAGGAATGCAGCAGATCCTTATACCTTAGTTTTCCAAGGAGCTTATAACAAAGACTGGAAATTATTTCGAGAAAGCGGAGAAATGAGTGAAGATGAGAATGCTTCTTACACAAGTTACTTTAACGGGGAGATAAAAGAGGGAAATCATACCAGTATATTCTTAAGTCCTCAAACTTTTGACACATGGGGAAAACAAACAGTTGCCGATAAAAAACACTTTTTGGTAAATGGATATGCAAATGGATGGAATATAGATCCAAATGATATGGATGGAAAAACAGACTATGCGTTAATTCTTGAATTTAACACGCAAAGAATATTTTATGGATTTCTTTTGATTTCCGTAATAACTTTTATCGGATGCATAATTTTATTATGCTATAATAGCTACAAAAAAAATGTTTAGTTTAAAAAAACTTAGGGCTTTTAGATTTCTTTTAATATCAATATTTTTAATTGGAGTAATAATAGATATATTTTCAAAAGCAAATTCTGATATAAGCTTATTGTTGCTTTGCGCATTGTGGATTTTAGCTATAAAGCTTTTTAAGCTTAAAAGCGCTATGACATTTAAAGTTACCTTTGTCTTTCTTGCAACCCTTTTTTTCTTATTTTTAATAAGTCCGGATCAGAAATCTATAGAACGAGTTGCCACATGGATATTCCTCTTTTTAGTATTGGGAATAGTCCAGCAGTTTAGAGAGGTTGCTTCGTGAAATTCCGATTCATAATGTCTAAGAATAATGAAAAAATTATAACCCTCTTAAAGGAAAACAAAAAAACAGTTTTAGCTATTTTTACCGTCTTTATAGTTGTGGAAAGTCAATCAAAAAGATTAAGCTCGGACTTTGTGATTTTTAGCGCATTGTTGCTTTATGGAATTTTTATAAAAATATTTCAAATTAAGAGTACATCTACTTTTTTGTTATGCCTCTTATTATTAGTTGAAATGTCTATTGATTATCTTCTTACCGGCGCCTCAATTTCAACAGAAAAAGCAGCAGTTTGGCTCATTTTGTTTTTGGGAGTTGGAGTTATTCAACAATGGAGAGAATAAAATTACTACAACACAAGATACTCCCTTTCATAATTGCAATTATCCTTTTTATGATTCCTTTTTTCTGGTTTAAACCTGGGGAAATGGATTTGGGCGGCGATTCAAGTAGACTTTATTTTTATGATCCCGTATCATATTTTTTCACTAGCACGCTGTATACGATATCTCCTGGAAGCGTTGGGGGTCCAAATCTCAATTATGCTAATATCCCGTTTATCTTTTTGCTTATAGTCCTAAAGTATATTTTCACTTCTCCGACAATTCTCGTTTCAGGATTTTACGGTATTAACCTAAGTTTAGGTTTTATTTTTTGCTATCTAACAATAATGAAGTTAACAGAATCAAAAAACTCTTATGCCGCAATTGCCGGTGGTTTAGTATATGTGTTCTTTCCTACATTTATTGACACATGGAGGTATGGTCTTTTAAGTTTCAATCAGATATTTCTAAATCCATTAATGTTTTATCTGCTTTTAAGCTATTTCAAATCTACCAAGATTTACTTGCTATTTTGTGCAGTTTTATTGACTTTTATCTTTTCTCCCAATTTTAGCGCTCTTGCTGCGCCAAGCATAGTGGCATTTTATCCCATAAGTATTTTATTTCTTTTACTATATACAAAATTAATCATTAAAAGAAAAATAGCAGTAAGGCATATTATGCTGGCTTTGTTTCTTTTCTTGGGAATACAAGCATTCCATTTAATGATTATGATAAATAGTATATTCTCATTTGGAAATACGCTTAATACGACAATTTTTTCTGACGCGGGAAAATATGATCGGGGCTTAAGCTATTTTTTATCAATCGCTCCCAACATTAAAGCAAGTATTAATCTCTTGGCTCTTCCCCAAATGAGCATTTTAGAACCCTTTTCAAATATGTTTATAGTTTTCCCTTTCATAATAATTATTTCCCTTTTATTTAACAAACAAAAAACGATTCTTCTAACGACATTTTTCTTTCTTATAGTCTTATTTTTTGCCACAGCAAATATAACGGACACATGGTTGTTTATTTATAAATGGCTTTTTAATATTCCCGGATTTTCCATGTTTAGGAATTTTTTTGGTCAGTGGATGTACACATACATGTTTTTTTACTCCATTCTTTTTGGCCAGGCATTTTATATAGTATTGCATACGTTATATTATTCTAAAATCAGACTTAAAAAGTTGCTAACATTTTTGTTCATAAGTGTACCTATTCTTATTCTAATTATTAATGCAATACCTCTTATAAAAGGAGATATTATACGGAAGGCTATTTGGCAATCAAATAATGTTGAAGGAGTTTTGCAGATCGGTCCAGACTATGAACAAGCGCTTTCCTTTATGCGTTCTCTTCCAGCTGAAGGACGAGTTTTGACTTTACCTCTTACCGATTTCGGCTGGCAAATTATTGCAGGTGTTAATGGAGGAGCTTATATGGGACCTTCAACAATCTCGTATCTCGCAGGTAAAAAGGATTTTTCCGGCTATAATGAACTGCTTGGGTATGAAGATGTAATGCTTGATCTGATAAAAAGCGGGGAAATTGAGACCTTCAAAAGAATACTTGGAGTAATAAATATAAAATATGTATTTTACAATGCAGACACTATCGTATACGATCAATTTCCTACTTTTCCTTATAGACATCCTAGCTGGTTGCCCAAAAACCAGCACGAGTATAAGGAATTTATTGATAGCCTCAACCTCCATGAGATAAAAAATATCAACAACAAATTTTTTGTTTACGAAATACCAAACGATTATTATTTGCCGCAAGTGAGTGTGGCAAAAAAATCGATCAATTTTAATAAGCCAATAACAGAGATACTAACGCCCCTCTCTTTAGATAAAAAAAATAATAGAATTGCCCTATTTAACTATAATGGTAACGCATTAAACCCTCAGATTAAATTTGATGAAGTTTTGATAGATGTTGCTGACAAGAGCTCTCTTTCTAATTTAATTATAAGTACAAATAAATCTAAATTTGGGTTTCCATTTGCATCATGGAAAGTGACCTCACCGATATATCCCTATATTGTTTTACGTGAAAAAAAAGAGTTAGCTAGCTATAAAGATATGAATCAAACACATATTGATAGAAGATTATTTTTGGCGCAAAAACGCCTTGCCGAGTTAGAAAAATGGGGAAAAGAGATTTCCGTGCTGGGAAACATAAAAAATATAGATGATCTCACTACCTCATGGCGAGAACCTAATATATGGGAGGCAATAATTTTAAGAAAATATAATTTTTGGGAAATAAGCCTCGTAAGATACAAAAAGGCAATAGATGACCTAATTGATAAAATTGAGAAAGTTAGTGAATCAGACAGTTATTTTATCTTTAATAATAAAGATAGGGTGAGAAGAGCAGTAAGGAGTCATACAGAACTACTTTATCGAATCATTAACAACGCTCAATATTTGTCAGAAAATCAAAAAATATATCTACTTACATTAGTTATAAATATGTCTGATTCTATTGCAAATCGTCTACAATTCAAAATGCCATCACTAGAAAATGTTATGTATAATTTTGAGTTAGACGCAGGTAACTATGAAATGTTAATCGATAATAAATTTATGCAATATGATAATCAATCAAAGATACATGCTATTATTAACGATAAAGAACTATCTTTTGATTATTTTAAACCAGAGGAGGATTGGCTTAAAGCACAAAATATATCTATAAAAGAAAAAGCTCAAAATACTCTTAAGCTTTTTTTGCCAGAGGCAAGGGATCTTATTTCCGAGACTAAATGGGAACTTGTTGAGAAAGGGAATTTCGCGACAAATTCTGCAACCCTACTAATAGATGATTCTTCTGCTGAAAAATTTGGTTTAATTAGACAGATAGCAAATTGGGATAAAGAGGCATATTATGTTGTATCGTTTGATTATATAACCTATGGGAAAAGTTTTAAATTTTTACTCTTTGATAAAAAAGGAGAAGAAAATCAAAGCATACTTGCAGATGATCTAAGGTCTAATGAATGGAAAAAGTATGAATCAGTTGTTGCTTTAAGCAGTGAAGCGAATTCAGCATTTATACAAATAATAAGACAGCAAGGTGGCAGTATTCCTGATAAAACCGAGCTGCAAGACCAACCCACAAAAATTGATATAAAAAACCTATCGATAATTCAAGTTCCAAATCCCAAAATAATTTTTAGAAAAGTAAATAATACCCCCACAACTCAACCCTCAATTACGTTTAGAAGGATAAATCCGGCAAAGTATGAAGTAAAAGTTCACAATGCAACTTCACCTTACACGTTGGTTTTAGTTAACCAATTTAATAAAGAATGGAAATTAGTAGATCCAACTCAAGAAACAGATACTATACAAGCCTTTCTTTCAAGAAGTGCAGCAGCTGTAGCAAAGACTGTTGTAGGTATTTTTGAAAAGGAAAATATACGAAACGATAATTTTGTATTGTCTTATTTTAATGGTGATATCAAGGAGATTGTCAGCAAGGATATATTTTTTAATAAAGGAACATTTGATACATGGGGAAAGAAAGAAATTGCCGAGTTCAAGCATTTTCCTGTAAATGGTTTGGCAAATGCTTGGTACATAGAACCTTCTGATATGGGAAATAAAACAGATTATAATCTTATTATCGAAATGAGCAGTCAAAAACTTTTGTATGCCGGTTTGCTTATATCTATCTCCACGACTATTTTTACACTCCTTTTGTTTGCTAAATTTTTAAAAAAGTGAAACCAATCAAGGTTATTTATAATATAATTATTTTTGGTCTAATCGTAATTGTTTTTAGAAATTGGTTTTTATGGCCAGAGATTATTGGTGGTGATTGGCAGTATCTCTTTCCGGAGATGCTAAGAAAATTTTCTTTCTTCCCGTTATCATGGGATCCTGCAAATGGAAATGGCTTAGGAGGAATAAGTCCTATATATTCTTTGATCATTTACAATAATTTTACTATTTCTATTGCGACTTATCTTCACATACCGTGGGTTATTGTATATAAAATTTTTTGGTTTGGACTTTTTATTGCTTTATCAATACTATCAAGCACAACTCTTCTAAAAAGCATCTTATCAAATGTTAAATACTGGCAATTAATTATAGGAGGAGTTATTTTTACTTCGAACACTTATATATTGATGATCGTTGGAGGTGGACAGATGGGGGTGGCGCTTGCTTACTCTGTAGCTCCACTTGTACTAGCATGGTTTATTAAGATCATTCATAATTCATCATTCATAATTCATCATTCATTTATTGCAGGTTTAGCATTGGGAGCGCAGGTGATGTTTGACTCAAGAATTGCCTATATAACTATGCTTGCTGTAGGAGTGTACTATGTATTAGATACTAAATACTATGAATTGGCAAAAAAAAGTATACGCCTAGCAATACCTATTGGAATTGCTATTTTGCTTCATGCATCGTGGATACTCCCCATGTTTTTATTTAGACAAAACCCGTTTGGCGATCTTGGACAGTCTTATACAGGTAGTGGAATGGTGCGATTTTTAAGCTTCGCGCATTTTTCAGACGCGCTAGCTCTTCTTCACCCAAACTGGCCGGAGAATTTATTCGGGAAGGTGTACTTTATGCGTCCGGAGTTTTTATTCCTGTCCATATTGGCATACTCCTCACTACTTTTTCTTAAGAAATCAAATAGAACAATTATTTTTTTTACGCTTCTTGGTTTGCTCGGTTCATTTCTGGCAAAAGGAACAAATGAACCGTTTGGAGAAGTATATATTTGGCTGTTTGAACATGTACCGGGATTTGTATTGTTCAGAGATCCCACAAAATGGTATTTGATGATTGCATTATCTTATTCGGTACTTATCCCTTTTAGTTTATTGCAAATCTCAAGAAAAGTATCAAGTGTCAAGTATCTGGTGTTAGCTGCCTTTTTATTATTTTGGTTATTTTTAATTCGTCCTGCAATACTCGGCCAATTAGGAGGGACATTTCAACAGCATGAAATACCCAAAGAGTATATTGTGTTAAAAGATTTTTTGCATGATAAATCGGAATTTTTTAGGACACTTTGGATACCACGTGGAATTAGGTTTAACTATTTTTCTAATAACCATTTGATAGTTGCGCTTGAAAAGCTTTTTGGAACAAGATATATTTCTACAGAAACAAAGACTTATCTTCAAGAACTGGGCATAAAATATATTATTGTTCCTTTTGATCCACTGGGGGAAATTTTTGTAACCAACCGAAAATATGATGAGGAGCAATATAAAGACACTATTAAGCGCTTAGAAACTTTGTCATGGCTCACGAGACTGCATGGTTTTGGAAGAATTGCGGTTTTTGAAGTTCCACATCCAAAAGATCGTTTTTGGCTTACCAAAAATGGCAAGATTTCATATACAATGATAAATCCCGTTGATTACGACCTTACTATTTCAATAACAGAACCACAAAATCTTATTTTTTCTGAAAACTATAATCCATCATGGATAGCACAATCGGATGGGTTTACTGCTGTTTCAAGTAAAACAAGTATGGGTCTTAACAGCTTTTTCTTCGATAAAGCAGGAGATTATCATATAAAAGTTATTTTTGCACAAGAGAGATATTTTCGAATTGGTTGGGTAATCGCTTCAATTACTCTAACGATTGTCATTTTTGCAATCCTTGCGCTAAAACATAAAAAAGAATAAAATTCTATATAATATGGTATTGATTTCAATAGTCATTGTTAACTGGAGTGGTAAAAAATTCCTCAAAAACTGTTTAGATTCTCTGCAAAAAATCACATACAAGGCTATTGAAATTATTGTCGTAGATAATAATTCTACCGATGGATCAGGGGTATTTGTCAAGAAGTATTATCCAAAAGTAAAACTTATTGAAAATAAAAAAAACTATGGATATGCCGGTGGTGCCAATATTGGATATAAACATGCGAGCGGTTCGTATGTGCTTTTTCTTAATAACGATACTGTTGTGACACCAGATTTTATTGAACCGTTACTTGCCGATTTTAGAAAAGACCCAACAATTGGTTGCGTGCAGTCACAGATGAGGTTAGTGAATGATAAAAGCATGCTTGAGGTAGTTGGAGATTTTATATCGTTTACAGGATTTCTTTATCATTACGGATATAGAAAAAAAGCAAATCTGGAAAAATATAACAGACAAAAAATAATTTTTTCACCAAAAGGAGCATGTTCAATTTTCCCCCGAAGCCTTTTGCAAAAAATTGGTCTTTTTGATGAAGATTTTTTTATTTTTTTCGAGGAGACAGATTTGAGTTTTAGAGTATGGCTTGCGGGATATAAAGTTTTGTACGAACCAAAGTCAGTAATTTATCATGTTAGTGGCGGTGATACCATTTTGTCTAATAAATATAGCTATGAAAAAAGGATATATTTGATATTCAAAAATATGAACTGCTCTTATATAAAAAATTTTGGAACAAGAAATTTTCTTACGATTTTGCCTGTTTCTGCAATAGCACAAACTTTCATGCTCATATATTTTTTTGTTACATTTCGTTTTCATTTAGTAAGAGTAATTTTTAAAGCATATTGGTGGAATATTTTAAATTTGAATAAAACACTAGAGAAACGGAGATATATACAAAGTAAGATACGGAAAGTTTCAGATAAAGATGTAAATACATACATAAAAATGAGTCCCAGATGGAGTTATTACTATTACAATCTTTTTAGATCAATCCAAGAATATAACGACTAAAAATGATAAACTCTTGTATTATATGCGGATCGTCAAAATTTATCCCCTTATATGAAACTAGGGATAGAATGTTTGGTTTTCCTGGAAAGTTTTTCCTTAAGAAATGTAGCGCATGTTCTCTTGCGTTTTTAGATCCACAGCCCACTCAGTCGAAGATTAAAAAATATTACCCAAGTAAAACCTACTATGCGTACAATAAAAGTAATAAAAAAGGTTTTTTTGAGAAACTTAGGGATTATCTTGTCGGTCATTATTATTCGCCTAATTTTTTAAGCCGGCTTATTACAATATGTGTTAAGAATGTTCCGGCAATACCATCATATGTAAAAAGAGGGAAAATCCTAGATGTTGGATGTGGGACCGGTGATACGTTGGTACTTTTAAAAAAGTTAGGCTGGGATACGTATGGCATAGATATGGACAGAAATGCGATTTCTATTGGGATGAAAAGGGGACTTAGTAATTTAAAACTTGGCACATATAAAGATCTTACCAAATATCCAGATAATTATTTCGATGCCATAAGGCTATATCATGTCATCGAGCACTTGGATGATCCGACGCTTTGCCTTCGTCTTATAAGAAAAAAGCTAAAGAAAAAAGGAGAGTTGATTATGGGCACTCCAAATATGGACAGTATGATTAGTAAGTTATTTAAGGCCTACTGGTATAATTTGGATTCCCCAAGGCATTTCTTTCTTTTTTCGCCCGTTACTCTTGGCAGGCTGGTCGAAAAAGAAGGATTTAGAATAAAAAAAATTGAGTTTTGTTCTGCAGGAGGAATAGCGGGAAGTTTACAATATTATATGGGAGACATGATGGATAAAAAAATAGACTTCATACATAAATTCGTAATTGTGTTAGGATTTTATCCTGTTGAATGGATTCTGGATGCATTTCAAGCTGGCGACATTTTTACTCTAAAGGCGGATTCAAAATAGTTTTTTAATAACATCAACTGTGATATATTATAAGCAATGCATCCACCAAAAGATTTCAGTTTTAAAAAATTCCTCATAATGAATCGCTGGTATTTACTGCTTCTTTTAGGACTTGTTTTTATATCTTATGTAAACGCTCTCGGAAATAGTTTTGTTTCAGATGATCGCGGGCTTGTTATTAACATGCCTATTTGGGATACGAGTACTATTTTGTCAAATCCATATCCTCCTATGAGACAATTTTTGTATCTTGTAGCCTATAAAATAGGCGGATTAAATCCTGCTTTGTTTCGCTCATTCAATATTATTTTCCATGCGGGAACGGTAATGCTTATATATACAATTTTGTGCGTCATGCAAAAACCCAAAGTTGGGATTCTTGCGGCAGCACTTTTTGCTGTTCATCCAATTCTTGTTGAATCCATAACGTGGATAACAGCAGGTGCGCA
This sequence comes from Candidatus Levyibacteriota bacterium, assembly GCA_016432345.1. Taxonomy (GTDB): domain Bacteria; phylum Patescibacteriota; class Microgenomatia; order Levybacterales; family UBA12049. The sequence continues at coordinate 481,969 of CP066685.1, forward strand.
TGCACAGTATAGTTTTTTCTTTCTTCTCGCCCTTTTATTTTATATCCTCCCACGAAAAAACACGCTAAATTATGCAGTTTCTATCGGGTTTTACATACTGGCACTTCTATCATCTGAGAAAGCGGTTGTTTTAGCTTTGGCATTTCCTCTTTTTGAATTTTCTTTTGGGAGTCTTATAAGAAGTTGGAAAAGAATAATTCCGTACTTTATTTTAAGCGGGTTTTGGGTGTTATTGTATTTACGATTATTTACGCTGCGGATAGAATTCTTTGAGGGACCACAATTAATAGATTCAACATTTGTCAATCCACTTTTGCAGATTCCAATTGCTATTACGTCTTATTTGCAATTAATTTTTTGGCCAAACAATTTAACAATATATCATACTGAATTATCGTTTACTCTTTTTGAATATATTGTAAGAGTTATTTTTTTCATTATTTTTTTGGGAGTTGCAGCATACTGTTTTAGACGCAATCGCTTAATATTTTTTTGGCTGACATTTTTTTTAGTGACGTTACTGCCGACTATCAATCCATTTGTTCACGCATGGATTGTGGCAGAAAGATATATATATCTTGGGACAATAGGCATTGTAGTAACTGTGGCAGTGATTTTTGCAAGACTAGGTGAAAATTTAAAATATAAAAAGACAATATATATTGTTTTTTCTTTTATTATATTTTCTCTTGCGATTAGGACTATCGTACGTAATATAGATTGGCAAAATGAAGACAATTTATGGCTTGCCACGAAAGAGACATCGCCTTCAAGCGCTCAAAATCATAATAATCTAGGAGATTATTATGGCCGCCATGGTGATTTGGAAAATTCTGTTAAAGAATTTAAAAGGGCTATTGAACTTAAGCCTAATTATGCTGATGCTTATCATAATTTAGGAAATGCATACCGTGATATGGGCAGATTTGAAGATGCAATTAAACAATATGAAAAAGCACTTTCTTTTAATCCTGGTCTCTGGCAGTCATATCATAATATTGCTGCGATTTACTATAGTCAGAAAAGTTTTGATAGGGCAATTGATTATCTTCAAAAGGGTATTACTATAAATCCTCAAAATCCTAATCTTTTTGTCGCGCTTTCTATAGTCTATTTTAAGCAAGGAGAAAAAAGTAAGGCAACTGAAGCAATAGCAACCGCGCTGAAAATAGATCCAAACAATAATTTTACAAAAGAGATATTCTTACAGATGCAGAATAATACCCTTCAATAATATTTCTAAATATATTTTTTTTCTTTCCTGTTTTTTGCTAAAATGTGAATGATTATATATGATAAGTGTTGTTATTCCATTTTTTAACGAAGAAGCAAGTCTGCTGGTTCTCTATCAAGAAATAATGAAATATCTGCCGCAACTTGATCAAGAATATGAAATTATTTTTGTTGATGATGGATCTAAAGACGGATCGCTTGAGGTTGCTAAAAAGATTGCTCAAAGAAACAAAAATGTTCGTCTCTTTTCATTTCGCAAAAACTACGGTAAAGCAGAGGCATTAACATTAGGATTTGAAAAAGCATTAGGGGATTATCTGGTTACAATTGATGCTGATTTGCAAGATAAGCCATCGGAAATAGAAAAAATGTTGAATAAAGCAAAGGAAGGATGGGATCTTGTTTGTGGGTGGAGAAAAAATAGAAAAGATAAATTTATAAAAGTAATTTTTTCTCGTTTATTTAATTTTTTAGTGAGTAAAATGTGGGGATTGGAGCTTCATGATTATAACTGCGGTTTAAAGCTATATACAAAAGAAGTAGCAAAAAATCTTAAGTTATACGGAGGACTTCATCGTTTTATTCCTCTTATTGCTTTTGAGCAAGGTTTTCGTGTTTCTGAAGTACCTGTTATACACGAAAGGAGAAAATATGGTGTTTCAAAATTTGGATATTCGAAGCTATGGAAAGATTTTCCAGATATGCTTACAATGCTGTTTTTAACAAGATACAGCAATCGTCCTTTTCATCTTTTTGGCATTGTTGGGGGAATGTTTCTATTTTTGGGAATGTTGATCTTGATTTATTTAAGTATGGTCTGGCTTCAAGGGACATCAATTGGTAGAAGGCCTTTGTTGTTTTTAGGAATGCTGTTTGTATTGTCTGGCTTTCAAGTTTTATTAACAGGATTTTTAGCGGATTTGATTATAAGTGTTTCAAAAAAATCGCACATATCTGATGAAAATAATATCCAAGCCCGATTAAAGTATACAAATATAGACAAATGAAAATACAAGATATATTTTTTATTTTATTAACTGGGATTTGTTTCTACAAACGAGATCCCAAACTGGCTGTGTTATTTGGTATATTCTCATTGATATTTTCAATTCCTCTTTTTTCGCTGTGGATTTTTTTTACTGCAGAAAGGCTTACATGGTATGCTGCTGCATTTTTTCTTTTAGCAATACTTTTTTATAGCATCCAAAGATCACACAGTGAGTCTTAGTTGGCAAATACTATGTAATATACGTGTTATAATGGCGATATGTCTTATAAAAAAGCACAATTCTCTTTTAATCCACAAGAAATTGCTATTGCAACGAATACTTATTACCCAAGATGGTATAAAGGGAGAGTAAGAAGCATTAAACACATAGATAAAATAAGAGGAGATTTGGCAATCAAGTTTTTCGAAGAAGCAAAAAAAAGAGGATATTGTGTAGTTGCTGTTGATGGAAGAAGTAGTAAGACATTTCAAAAAGAAATAAAAAATATAGAAAATATTATTTTTATAAGAAGACGAAGCGCCAAGCGTTCTCCTGCCAAACGCCAAGCAATCAAAATAGCAATAAAACAAGACGGGATAAAAATTATTGTACTAACAGAAACAGAAAAAGTGTCTTTAGTGACTAGTTGTATTCCTATTTTGGTAAAGCCAATACTGGAGGGAAAGGCAGATATTGTTGTGCCAAAACGTGATGATAAACTTTTTGCTTCAACGTACCCTTCTTATATGTACGAATCAGAGGTTGAAGGCAATAAAATATATAATGAGATTCTAAGAGTGCATGGATTTCTAAATAATAGCGATGAAGATCTCGATATGTTTTTTGGCCCAAGAGTATTTCGAAATGACCAAAAAATTATCTCGCTCTTTATGAAAAAATATTCTCTTTCCTCGATGCAATCTTCATTTACCAAAGATTTTTTTGATGTTGAGGATTATTCCAATACTCTTTATTTTTCTATTGTTTTAGGGCTTAAAAAGCATTTTCAGATTAAAAGTATTACCGTTCCATTTACATATCCTAAAATCCAGAAAGAGAATGAGGAGAAAGGGGAGTTGGCGCTTTTTCTTGAGAAAAGAAAAAACCAAAGGCTATCAATTTTGGTTGAACTTTTACACTTTGTAAATTATCTGCAAAAACTAAAATAATATATGAGGATTGGGATTGATGTTAGTCAAGTTGCATACGAGGGGACAGGAGTGGGAGAATACATTAAGAATTTGGTTGGAGAACTTTTGAGAATTGATACAAAAAATGAATATATACTCTTTTTCTCGTCTTTGAGGAGGAAATTTTCTCCGCCAGCTGGCGGATTCAATTTTCAATCAAAACCGAAAAATCTAGAAATTAAAACATATAGGTTTCCGCCATTGTTTTTTGATTTATTTTGGAATAGGCTGCATATTTTACCTATTGAGTGGTTTATTGGAGATGTGGATATATTTATCTCATCGGACTGGACGCAGCCCCCGACAAGAAAAGCAAAAAAGATAACTATTTTGTATGATCTTATTGTATATAAACATCCAGAAGAAACTGACAGAAAGATAATTGACGTTCAAAAAAGATGTTTAAGCTGGGTTAAAAAAGAGTGCGATAAGATTATTTGTATTTCAGAAGCAACAAAAAAAGATGCAAGTGATATCTTGGGAATAGAAAAAGAAAGGCTTAGGGTTATATACCCAGGAGCGTGATATGCTTATTGGTATTGATGGAAATGAGGCAAATGTGGAAAGACGGGTTGGGATTTCGGAATACAGCTTCGAACTTCTTAAGAAGTTCGAAGAATTTCAAATTTCAAATTTCAAATTTCAAATTTATCTAAAGAATTATCCATTAATTTATTTACCTAAAGAGCATGATGGATGGAAATATAAAGTAATTGGTCCAAAAAAATTGTGGACGCAGATTGCTTTACCATTTGATCTCTATTTTCATAAGCCTAGACCAGATGTTTTTTTTAGCCCCACACACTATGCGCCTCGATTTTCACCAGTACCAACAGTTATTTCTATTATGGATCTTTCGTATATTCGTTTTCCTGAAATGTTTAAAAAGAGTGATTTATACCAGCTTCGGAATTGGACTTCATATTCTGTAAACAAAGCAAAAAAGATATTTACAATTAGCCAGGCAAGCAAAAATGATATAATTAAACTGTATGGAATTTCAGAAGGAAAGGTTATTGTTACTTATCCAGGAGTAAGACATAAAACAGCAATGCAAAACTCAAAAATAAAAGAAAAGTACGGAATTAAAGAAGACTATATTTTGTTTGTGGGGACATTGCAGCCACGAAAGAATATTGTTAGATTAATTGAGGCTTTTTCTAAAATTCAAGATAAAGATATTGATTTAGTTATTGTTGGTAAAAAGGGCTGGATGTATGAAGATATTTTACAGGCTCCAAAGAAATATAATGTTGAAAATAGAGTAAAGTTTCTTGAGTTTGTTTCAAATGAAGAGTTGCAGGAATTTTACAAACATGCAGTTTGTTTTATTTTGCCAAGTTTATATGAAGGATTTGGTCTTCCAATACTTGAAGCAATGCAGTATGGGTGCCCTGTGATAACAAGCAATGTTTCGAGTCTTCCAGAAGCAGGAGGGGAAGCAGCTATTTATGTAAATCCAGAAGATGTAGACGATATGGCAAAAAAAATAGAGATGGTAATAAGCAATAAAAAGATTCAAGAGGAGTTGCGAGAAAAAGGATACAAACAAGCAAAAAAATTTAGTTGGGAAAGAGCAGCCAAAGAAACATTAAAAGTACTTGAGGAGGTAGCAAATGCTGGATAAAATTATAAGAAGAATTAATACTATTATTTTAGAATTTGAAGTAATGGTTTTGCATATTGTTGGATATGTTCCTTCTCATTATATTCGTCGATTCTTTTACCGACTAAGCGGAATAAAAATAGGTAGGGGGTCGACAATTCATACCGGAGCGCGATTCTATAATCCAAGAAATATTCGTATAGGTGATGATTCAATTATCGGAGAAGGCGTAGTGTTGGATGGAAGAGGAAAATTAACTATTGGAAATCACGTTGCATTTGCAACAGATGTAATGGTATATAACTGCCAGCATGATATACACGATAGTAATTTTAGTCCGGTATGTGGGGTTGTAATCATAGAAGATTATGTTTTTATTGGCCCTCGCGCGATAATTCTTCCAGGAATTAGGGTAAAAAAAGGCGCTATTGTTGCAGCGGGAGCTGTTGTTACAAAAGACGTGGAGGAATCAACTATTGTTGGTGGCGTTCCAGCGCAAGCAATTGGGAAAAGAAACGGAGAATTATCTTATCGTTTAGGCAGAGCAGCTTGGTTTCGGTAGGTTTTATAATGATTCTTTCAATTTGCATTTTGAGCTACAATACAAAAAGTTTAACTCTGCAGTGTCTAAAGTCGCTAGAAGATCAATATAAAGAAGAGATAAATAAAAAAATTTTAGAGATTATTGTGGTTGATAATGCATCGACCGATGGCTCTGCCGAAGCCATCAGTAATTTTCAATTAATTAAAAATAAAGAAAATGTTGGATTTTCAAAAGGTTGTAATGTTGGAGCTAAGGCGGCCAAAGGAGAATATGTATTATTTCTTAATTCCGACACAGAGGTAAACGACCGCGGGTTACTTAGAATGGTGAAGTATCTAAAGCAACATCAAGACGTTGGTATTTTAGGCGGCAGATTGCTAAACGAGAATGGATCAGCGCAATTATCTGCAGGTAGGTTTTATACACTTCTTAATATTTTTATTATGCTTTTTGGGGGAGAAAGATTTGGGTTTTTACGTTCAAGTCCGATAGAAATTTGTGAAGTGGATTGGGTGATGGGCGCATCTTTGATGATAAAAAAAGAATTGTTTGACAAGCTAAACGGATTTGATGAAAATTTTTTCATGTATATTGAAGATATGGAGCTTTGTTATAGAGTAAAAAAAATGGGGTATAAAGTAGTTTTTTACCCTGATGTTCAAATTATACACAAGAAATTGGGAAGTTCAAACAGAACGTTTGCAGTTATTTATATTTACAAGGGTATTTTGTACTTTTACAAAAAGCATAAAAATTACTTATCATATATAATAGTTAAAATCTTACTTATGATTAAAGCTCTAATTTCAATTTTAATAGGAATAATTACATTTAAAAAGTATCTTATTTATACCTATAAAAAAGCCATCACTTTTTAATTATGAAGTTGTTTCGTTTTGTATTCGACAATATTTTATTTATTTTAACACTTTTTTTGTTAGCGTTTATTCCTTTATACCCAAAACTGCCTCTTATAGATATTCAGCATACCTGGGTATATATAAGAGCTGAAGATTTTTTTGTGCTTCTGGCGCTTTCAGTTTGGCTGGCGCTATTAATACGTAAAAAAATTACTCTTAAAAATCCTTTGATCTTGCCAATTTTAGCTTTTTGGATAATTGGGGCGTTGGCGACAATTCATGGATTATTTCTAATATTCCCTAATCTAACTGGGGTTCATACGAATGTGGCGTTTTTAAGTTATCTGCGAAGGATAGAATACATTAGTTTATTTTTTGTGGCGTTTTCAAGTGTAAGAGACAAACGTATCTTGTCATTTGTTGTCGGGATATTAACTTTTACTCTTTTGAGTGTGGCGGCGTATGGTTTTGGTCAAAAATATTTAGGTTTTAAAGCTTATCTTACCATGAATGAAGAATTTGCCAAAGGAGTTGGAGTACAGCTTTCTTCTATGTCTCGAATCCCTTCAACATTTGGAGGGCATTACGATCTGGCGGCATATCTGGTTTTGATTATCCCGCTTTTGGTAAGCGTTTCCTTTGGTATAAAAAACTGGTTTTATAGATTATTGATTTTAGGTTCTTGCGCTTTAGGTTTTGTGTTGCTTCTAATGACAGTATCTCGCGTGTCTTTTGTTGTTTTGATTGCAGCTTTATTGTTAGTGCTTATTTTATATAATAAAAGGTTCGTTATAGCATTGTTTTTTGTTGTCGTTTTACTTTTTTTTAGTTTTTCTCCCGGACTTTTACAGCGTTTTGGAAATACACTTAAGCAAACAGATGTTATGGTTAGCGCTCAAACAGGAGAGGTGGTAGGGAATGCCATGTTTGTTCCAAGAGCATACCTTAACGATAAGATTGTTAACCAAAAATTCGCAGAAAGTAAAGGAGAGCTGACTGTTGTTACTGACAAAGATAAAAAATATGCTACGTCATCGGCATTTGATATCGCATCGCTTTCATCAACCATCCCGCTTGTAGTTGAGCCAAACGCTCCAACAGGGGAATCGCTTCCGCAAGGAACAGGTTATATTAATATCTTTCTTTCTCCAATAGAAACACGGGTAGGGAATTTTTTTTACCAGCAGGCAAAAAAAGATAATGCCACACAATCGGCGGTGCTATTTGTGCATGGAGATTATTTAATAAAAAAATCAATTGCGTATGATCTTTCTTTTACTACTCGTTTTCAAGGAGAATGGCCTCAGGCGATTAAGGCATTTCAAAGAAATATTTTGGTTGGGAGCGGATATTCCTCGGTAGGGTTGGCAGTTGATAATAATTATTTGCGAATTTTAGCAGAAGTTGGTTTGTTAGGTTTTGTTGCTTTTTTTGGCATTTTTCTTATGTTTGGAATTTATGTTAAGAGAGTTTATAGCAATATTGATTCGCCTTTTGTAAAAAGTTTTATCATAGGTGTTGAATGTGGTATTTTTGGCTTGTTTCTTAATGCCATATTTATTGATGTTTTCGAGGCATCAAAAATAGCGTATCTTCTTTGGTTGTTAATTGGTATTACAGTTGGTTTGGTCCACAAGTATCAAAAGGAAACAATAGACCTTTTTGATCAAGCAAAAAAAATAATAATATCTACTCCCGCAATTGTCTTGTATTTATTTATTATAACTGGAATTATGTTTTCGGGAATGGCAAATTATTTTTTTGTCGGAGACGATTTTACCTGGTTACGTTGGGTTGCCGATTGTGGCGGTAGTGGTGCTAATTGCCATTTATCGTTATCCACAGCTACCAGTTATTTTACCAATGCCAATGGTTTTTTCTATCGTCCAGGGACAAAACTTTATTTTTTATTAATGTATTCTGGTTTTTGGTTTAATCAGACAGTTTATCATCTTGTTTCTATTTTGCTTCATGCGTCTGTTGTAGTGTTGGTTTTTCTTATTGCCAAAAAAATTTTAAAAAGCAAACTGCTTTCGATGCTTACGGCGTTGTTATTTGTTTTTTCCAGCGGCTACGGAGAAGCAGTGTTTTGGGTTTCTTCGGTGGGTTTTTTGTTTAATGCGTTTTTTACTCTTTTGGCGCTGTTATTATTTATTATTTGGCGTGAACAAAAAAAGATTATATTTTTTGTCTTTTCTTTTGCCTGTATAACTTTTTCTCTTTTATTCCATGAACTTGGAATAGTGGCGCCGCTTTTTGTTGTGTTTTACATATACATATATGAAGCAAATTTTTCTCTTTTAGCAGCCATAAAAAACAAGTTTTACTTTTTACTTTTTTTACCCCTTATTCCTTATCTTTTTTTTCGTTTGATTTCAGATAGTCATTGGTTTTCTGGCGACTACAGTTTTAATATAATTAAACTTCCGTATAATATTATCGGGAATCTAATTGGGTATTTGGGATTAATTGGCATTGGTCCCATCTTTTTGCCTATTTATGGGATTTTAAGGAATTTCTTAAGAGAACATTTGTCGGTAGCTACTATTTTGGCCCTCATTATTTTTTTAGGCGCTGTTTTTATATATAGAAAGTATAAGAAAAAAATTTCGACAGATGAGCAAAAAATAGTTTTGTTTAGTGTATTATTTTTTATAACTGCTCTATTGCCATTTTTGGGACTGGGGAATATAACATCACGCTATAGTTATTTGGCAAGTATCGGGCTTGAACTGCTTTTTGCATTTTTCATTAAAAAGCTATATATGCATTTGTTAGTAAATGGCAGGAATATTGCAATTGTCGTAACTATTTTTGCTGTTTGTATTTTTTCTTTTTTGCAGCTTATTCAGTTGCAGAAAGTAGATGGAGATTGGCATGCTGCGGGAAACAAGTCAATAGCATTTTTCACATCGCTTGATAGCTACTATGAAAATACCTGGAGGAAAGAACCAACACAGTTTTATTTTGTTGATGTTCCAATACGTCTTGGCGAGGCTTGGATCTTTCCAGTTGGTCTTCCTGACGCAGTTTGGTTTGTTACTCGCAATGGAAAGATACAAGTCTATCAGACATCATCCATTGATAAAGCCATAGCTATAGCGCATGATCCATTGTTGTATAAAAACATATTTATATTTCAGGGCGATGGGGATGTAAAATCAGTTATAAAAACAAATGCCTTGCAAATTTATGTTAAATAAAAATATTTTATTTGCGATTTTATTTTCTTTTCTGATTGCTGGGGCAGTTGCTGTTCGTTTATATCATTTTGATTATCCAGTTTTGGATTGGCATTCATGGCGACAAGCAGATACGTCTGCAGTTTCTCGTAATTTTGTTAATTATGGTTTTGATATATTACATCCAAAGTTTGACGACTTATCTAAAAATGTATCGTTATTAGATAACCCAAAAGGATACCGTTTTGTAGAGTTTCCAATTTATAACATTTTGCAAGCTGGGTTATTTATATTTTTTCCAAAGTTTACTATAGAGGAATGGGGACGACTTATTAGCATAATATCTTCTATTGGGGCAATAGTTTTTTTGTATCTGTTTGTTAGCAAATATGTTTCCAGACAGGCGGCGTTTTGGGCGGCGTTTTTATATGCATTTGCTCCATATAGTGTTTATTTTGGAAGAACAATCCTTCCTGATCAAATGATGGTGATGCTTATGTTGGGAGGCATATATTTTTTTGATGCATGGTTGGGCGTAAAACCATTTTTTAATTATAAATTTTTGTTGGCGATTATTTTTACTGCTTTAGCCGTATTAATAAAACCATTTGTTCTATTTTTTGGTTTTATTTTTTTATATCTTGCTTGGAAAAAATTTGGCATTGCTCTCTTTAAGAGATGGGAATTATGGATATTTGGTATTATTGCGGTTTTGCCATTTATTCTTTGGAGATTATGGATGTTGCAGTATCCAGAAGGCATTCCTCAAAGCAATTGGCTATTTAATGGCAATGGAGTTCGTTTTACGGGCGCATTTTTACGTTGGATATTTGCCGATAGAATAGCAAGTCTTATCTTAGGATTTTTTGGCCTGCCATTTTTTATAATTGGCATAATTGGGAAAATTAAAAAAGAAGGCTTGCTTTTTATTGCTTTTCTAGCCTCATCATTAATGTATATTAATGTTATTGCGACAGGCAATACGCAACATGATTATTATCAGTTGCTTATTCTTCCGATGATTGCAATATTTTTTGGAAAAGGAATAAATTTAGTATTGACCAAACATAAAGAGGTATTTAATAGATTTATCGCTGTTTTAACTATTTTTGTTTGCGTTTTTTTTATGCTGGCATTAAGTTGGTATCGGATACGGGATTTTTATACATTGCAACATTACGAAGTTTTAGGCGTAGGTAAAATTATTGATTCCGTAATTCCTAAAGGTAAAGATATAAAAATAATTGCGCCATTTGGCGGAGACACAACGTTTTTATACTATACCAATAGACAGGGATGGCCAGTAGTTGATAGACCATTTTATCAGTTTGTTGATGCTGGGGCAGATTATATTGTGTTTGTAAATCCATCAAAGTCCGATTTGGGTTTACAAGAGCTTTTTACTCCAGTACAAATAGGCGCAAATTATGCAATTTTTGATCTAACAAAACCAACAGATAAAGGTAAAGAGAGCATGAAAATTGAAAGAAAAAAAGATAAAGGCAAAAAATGAAAGTTCTTGTTGTTTCCTCCTTTCTTCCATATCCACTTTTCTCTGGTGGTCATGTACGTTTATATAGTATCTTAAAAGAACTTTATAATAAGGGATATGAATTAACTTTGACTTGCGAGAAAAGATCTTATCAGACAGATAGCGACATAAAGGAAATGGAAAAGATATGTAAAAAAGTAGTTGCAGTTTCGCGGCAAAAACAATGGTCGGTTAAAAATATTTTGCAATCGGGATTTTCCAGCTATCCATTTTTACTAATCGGACATACTCAAAAAGAATTTCAACAAGAAATTAAGAATATCCTTTCTAAGGAAAAGTTTGACCTTATTCATATTGAAACGTTTTATGTGATGCAAAATTTGCCGGCAATTTCTACTCCAACTGTTTTAGTTGAACATAATATTGAGTATTTGGTCTACCAGCGATATGTTCAAAACGTGTCAGTGTTGTTGAGGCCACTGCTGATGTTGGATATTTTAAAGATGAAGTATTGGGAAAAATATTTTTGGAAAAAAGCCACAAAACTTGTTGCGGTATCTGATGAAGAGAAAAAATTAATGAGTAGAGATGATGTTATGGTTGTACCAAACGGGGTAGATCTTCAAAGATTTAAGATTAATGATTTAAGATTTAAAAATAAGAAGGAGAATACGATTTTGTTTATTGGGGATTTTAAATGGATGCAAAATAGAGATGCAGTAGAATGGATATTAAAAGAAATATGGCCCATGATTAACTTAAAACTTAAAACTAAAAACTTAAAACTAAAGCTTTGGATTGTTGGGAGAAAAATTCCGGAATCAATTAAAAAATTAACAAATGATTCAGATGTAATTTTTGATGAAAACGCGCCTAAGGAGACTTCCGAGATTTTTAATAAAGCAGATCTGCTTCTTGCCCCGATCAGAATTGGGGGAGGGACAAGTTTTAAGATACTCGAGGCAATGGCTAGCGGAGTGCCGGTAGTAACCACATCTCTTGGGATAGAAGGTATAAATGCAGAGAATAACAAAGAGACAATTATAGCTAATACAACAGAAAATATTGCAAATGATGTTGTTTCATTGCTAGAAAATAGTGAAAAATATCAAATGATTGTAAAAAATGCTAGAGCCCTAATTGAGGAAAAATATGATTGGAAAAAAATAGTCAAAAAATTAGAGGCAGTTTATGGGTCGGCAGTTGGAGATAAACATGATTGATTTATCAATTATTATTGTTTCATTTAATACTAAAGATATTTTGCAGGAGTGTCTTGACTCTGTTTATAAAAATTTATCTCAAAAATATAGTACCGAGGTTATAGTAGTTGATAATGGATCAACCGATGGAACGGTCGAGAAAATTCAAAATGTAAAAATCAAAATTATTCAAAATAAAAAGAATCTGGGATTTTCTCGAGCAAATAATATTGGTGTAAAACAAGCAAAAGGAAGATATGTATTATTTCTTAATTCCGATACGGTTCTTTTTAGGGGTACGGTTGAAATCATTGTAAAATTTATGGATTCCAATCAGGGCACCGGTGCTGCGACGTGCAAAGTGGTTTTACCAAATGAAAAATTGGATGACGCAGCACACCGAGGTTTTCCAACGCCATGGAATGCGTTTTGTCATTTTTCGGGATTGTCGCGGGTTTTCCCAAGGTCGCGTATTTTTGCAGGGTACTCTCTTGGATGGATAGATTTGACAACAATACATGAAATTGATGCTTGTGCTGGGGCATTTATGATGGTTCGCCGCAGTGCTGGAGAAGAAATTGGCTGGTGGGATGAAGATTTTTTTTGGTACGGCGATGACTTGGATTTTTGCTATCGTCTTAAGGAAAAAAAATGGAAAATTTATTATGTTCCCACAGTTTCAATTTTGCATTATAAAGGTGTGTCTGGGGGCATAAAAGAGATTTCAAAAAACATTACTAAAGCTGATCCAAAAACAAAAGCACTTGCAACAAAGGCTCGATTTGAAGCAATGAAGATTTTTTATAAGAAGCATTACACGGATAGATACCCAAGTATTATTACTTGGTTTGTAATGACAGGAATAAATGTAAAACTTAAACTTTCTGATAAGATTGAACATATATGAATTACTATTTATTTTTGGATGAATCTGGTCATCACGGCTTGAAGATTGTTGATAAGCAATACCCAATACTTCTTTTATGTGGTTGCTTAATTGAGAAGGATTATTATAATCATGAGGTTACGAAACAAATTAACAACTTAAAGCTTAAGTATTTTAAGACTACAGAGATTATTCTTCATTCCAGAGATATCCGTAAATGGCAAAAGGATTTTAAAATTTTGGGAGATATCAAATTTCGACATAAATTCTACCAGGATTTGGACGAAATAATAAAGAATATAGATTTTAGAATTATTGCCACCGCTGTTCTAAAAACCGAGCTAATAAAAACTTACGGACCGCAAGCGAATAATCCTTATGATTTATCTTTGACTTTTATCATGGAAAGAACCGTTTTTTTAACAGATTTATTAAAATGTGGACAAGTAGAAGTTGTCGCTGAGGCGCGAGGCAAAAAAGAAGATGCGCAGTTTCATAAACAATACCAAATTATTTTGAATAATGGAAGTACTTTTGTCTCCAGCGACCGTTTCCAAGATCGTTTTGCAAATATAGATTTTAAGAGAAAATCAGAAAACATTTTAGGGACACAGCTTTGCGATTTAGTAGCTTATCCGCTGGCTAATTATGTGTTATATCCAGAGAGGGAAAATTTAGCCTTCAGAGTTGTCGAACCAAAAATGTATCGGCAGTTTCCTACAGACGATTTTTTGGGATACGGATTAAAGATATTTCCATAAAAAAACAAACCCCCAGAGGGGTTTGCCGATCGTGATCCACGATCCGTATATAATGTATCAATTATGTAAGCGAAAGTCAAGCAGTAATATATAAAAATTTTTATATGAATAAAGATCAAGACATACAATCACGGAGGAATTTGTTATGAGAATAGGAATTGATGCTAGGTTGTGGAATGAAAGTGGAGTTGGCCGTTATATCAGGAATTTAGTACACGAACTTGCAAAGATTGATAGAAAGAATGAGTATGCACTTTTTGTTTTAGAGAAAGATAAGGAAGGGATTCTGAAACAAGTTCAGAATGACAAATTTAGAATAGCTAAGGCGGATATTCATTGGCATACCATTGAAGAACAACTAAAATTTCCTCAAATTCTTAATAAAGAAAATATTGACCTGATGCATTTTCCCTACTTTTCTGTTCCTCTTTTTTATAACAAACCTTTTGTTGTTACGATTCATGACTTAATTTTGCATCATTTTCCAACAGGCCGGGCTTCTACGCTTCCACTACCAGCATACTGGTTAAAACTATTTGTGTACAGGTTTATTTTGAAAAAATCGGCACAAAAAGCGCGAAGGATACTTACTGTGTCTTATGCAACAAAAGACGAGATTGTTAAGCATTTGCATGTGTCTCAAGATAAAATTATCGTTACATACGAAGGAGTAGATACTAAATCTACAAATACCAAATACCAAATACCAAATACCAAATACTTTTTGTATGTTGGGAATGCGTATCCACACAAGAATCTGGAGAGATTAATAGAAGCATCCACGAGAATCAAGCTAATACTAGTTGGTAGAGAGGATTATTTCTATAAAAGACTAAAGGAGAAAGTAAAAAAAATGGGATTAGAAAAACAAATAGTTTTTTATGGATATGCGACTGACGAAGAACTTTCATTTTTATATAAAAATGCTGAGGCACTAATTATGCCGTCTCTTATGGAAGGATTTGGCTTGCCAGTTTTAGAGGCAATGGCTAATAAATGTTTGGTTTTGGCATCAGATATTCCGGCACATAGAGAAATAGCAGGAGATGCAGTAAGTTATTTTAACCCTCTAGATGTTAGAGATATAGAAAAAAAAATGCAGAACATTCATCCAGATGATAAAGTTCAGAAAGGTTTTGATAGGGCAAAAATGTTTTCATGGGAGAGAATGGCAAAGGAAACTTTAAGTATATATGAAAGTTGCGTTAGTGTATGATCGAGTAAATAAGTGGGGAGGGGCGGAGAGAGTTTTACTTACTCTTCATGAAATGTTTCCAGACGCTCCGTTATATACTTCTGTATATGATTCAAAGAAGGCGCCATGGGCAGATATTTTTGATATTCGAACTTCGTTTTTACAAAAATTGCCGATTTCTTTCCATCACGAATACTACCCATTTTTAATGCCGTTGGCGTTTGAAGGTTTTTCGTTTGACGATTATGATTTAGTTATTTCTGTAACATCAGAGGCAGCAAAAGGAATTATTACTAAACCACATACTTTACATATTTGTTATTGTCTGACTCCGACTCGTTATCTGTGGAGTGGTTATGAAAATTATTTTAGAAATCCATTGTTTCAGATACTTTCTTATCCATCGGTTTCTTATCTTCGTGCATGGGATTTGGTTGCAGCAAAGCGGCCAGATGCGTATATTGCGATTTCGAAAGAAGTTCAAAATAGAATAAAAAAATACTACGATCGAGAATCAGAAGTAATATATCCACCTGTTGAAATACCAAATACCAAATACCAAATACCAAATACTGGCTTCTTTTTAGTTGTTTCACGACTTGTATCATATAAGCGGATTGATATTGCGATAGAAGCATGTAATAGACTCCGTTTGCCGCTTAAAATTGTAGGTGTAGGATCGGAAGAAAAAAGACTAAAACGAATTGCTGGTTCCACAATTGAATTTTTAGGAAACTTGACTGATAACGAGCTGGTAAGGTATTATAAAGCGTGTCTTGCGCTTATTTTTCCCGGCAATGAAGATTTTGGGATTGTAATGGGAGAGGCAAGTCTTTTTAGTAAACCTGTTATTGCATTTAAAGGAGGAGGCGCACTTGAGATTATTAGAGAAGGAAAGACAGGTGCATTTTTTTATCCTCAAACAGCGCAAGCGTTAACAGATTGTTTAATGATATTTAAATCTAAAAGTTTTAAGGATGAGATTATAAAAGATTGCGCAGTAAGGTTTGGCAAAGATAGGTTTAAAAAGGCATTTTTTGACATGATTGCTATGTTGTATAAAGAACATAGCAAAAAATAACATGAAAATTATTGTATTTGCAGGTGGCGTGGGAACACGACTGTGGCCTGTATCAAGAAAAAACACACCGAAACAATTTGAGAAAATAATTGGAGATAAATCTACTCTCGAACAAACGATTGAGAGGCTTTTATCTTTATATAAACCACAAGATATTTATATCGCAACAGGTAAACGATATGAACGCATAATTAAAAAACAGCTTTCTCAAATACCTTATAGTAACTTTATTTTAGAACCAGAAATGCGTGATGTTGGTCCAGCGATTGGTTTGGCGGCATCTATACTTGCAAAAAAATATGGAGATGAGCCATTAGCCATTTTGTGGAGCGATCATATTGTAAAAAATGCCGATGTATTTAAAAAAATCCTCTTTTTGGCAGAAGAAACAATTAAAAGAAAGCAGACCCATTTTATTTTTCTGGCACAAAAACCACGGTTTGCAAACCAGAATATGGGTTGGATCGAGGTTGGAGATTTGAAACAGAAGAAAAATGGAGTGTCTGTTTATTTATTTAAAAAACTTATTTATCGCCCAGATCTTTCGGATGCAACCTTATTTTATAACAATGAAAACTTTGTGTGGAATTTAGGATATTTCGTAACAACTCCCAATTATCTTTGTTCGCTTTTTAAAACATTTACCCCTGATATGTACGTAAAACTTGAAGAAATTAGTCAAAGTTATGGGAGTACTATGTTTGAGAAAAAACTTAAACTTTTATATCCAACTTTAGAAAAGATAAGTTTTGATGATGCGATTTTGGTAAAAATGAAGCCTAGTAATGTTCTTGTTATCTCCGGGGATCTTGGGTGGAGCGATGTTGGCGCCTGGGAATCATTGAAAGAAGCATTAACAGAATCAGCAAACGACAATGTTACGAATGGCAAAGTGCTTCTTGAAGAAAGCCATGATAGCCTTGTTTTTAATTATAATGATCAACTTGTTGTTGGAATTGATTTAAATCAGATGCTAGTTATTAATACAAGAGATGTTCTTTTAGTATGTCCAAAAACAGCAGTTCCTAAAATTAAAAAGCTGGTAGAGAGTCTTTCTGGAACTGCGCATGAACATTTAGCGTAATATGGCTTACCAACAGACAGAGATAACAAAGAGCGTTTATTATGAAATTGATAAAAGAATTTTAGATATTGTATTTTCCTTATTTCTTCTTATTATATTTTTGCCAATTATTATTATTATTGCATTTCTTATTTGGCTTGATTTTTCGGGTCCAATTCTTGCAGATACACCAGAGAGGGTTGGGAAAAATGGTAAATTGTTTAAGATGTATAAATTTCGTTCAATGATTCAAAATGCTCATGAAATATTGCGCGAAAATCCAAAATTTCAGAAATTATTTGATGAGTATAAAAAAGGAAGCTACAAACTTAGAGATGATCCAAGAATAACTAATCTTGGAAAGTATATTCGTAAACACTCTTTAGATGAGGTTCCTCAACTTATTAATGTATTAAAAGGTGAAATGAGTCTGGTTGGCCCTCGGGCTTATTATCCAGACGAATTGCGGGAACAACAAAAAAAATATCCCGAAACAAAAAAAGCAGTTAAAACTGTGCTTTCTGTTAGACCTGGTATTACAGGTTATTGGCAGGTTTCGGGGAGAAGTGCGATAAATTTTGACAAACGGATTGAAATGGATGCTGAATATGTGCGAAAGAGGTCAGTTTTTCAAGATTTATGGATAATTGCAAAGACCCCTTGGGCAATGATTTCTGGAAAAGGAGCGCTATAGCTTTCTTGATCTCGCAGGATTGACATTAGTTAATTTATTAAGTTATCATTACATGATATGGATGATTTGCCAAAAATGGAACTTCACTCTCCAGAAATAACATTAGTAGATAAAAAGAAACGTTTTTCCACAATGAAGCCTAATAAAAAATTAGTATTTATAATACTTATTCCTTTTGTTCTTATTATAGCTTTAGTAGCTATTGCTATTGTGCCAGCGAAAAAAACATACTTTTCAGCTCAAAAAACGTATAAGCAAGCAAGGGTAGCATGGGACGCTATTAAAAAACAAAACATAGATCTTGGAGAAGAAGAACTTAAAAAAACAAAGGTAAGTCTTGAAGATACAAAGAAGGAACTTGAAGGTTTGTCTTTTCTTCGATTTATTCCTATAGCAAGTTGGTACTACAATGATGCAAATCATTTGTTAAAGGTTGGACTTCATAGCATAGACGCTTCGTTTATTGTGGTTGATGCTATCAAACCATACTCGGATATTTTAGGACTTAAAGGAAAAGGTGGCAGTTTTGTCATGGGGAGCGCCGAACAGCGAATTCAGACAGCAATTTTGACTATGGGTAAAATTACTCCGCGTATAGATGATGTGGCAGAGAATATTGCCTTGGCTAAAACCGAAATAGACGCTGTTGATTCTAATCATTATCCGGCTTTCTTAGGGTTAGGAAAACTAAATACACAACTTGCTCAAGCGAAGGAATTTATAGATGGAACAACTGTTTTTGTAAATCAAGCGCAGCCGCTTATTAAAGTGTTGCCTTCTCTTTTGGGAGAGTCTGAACAGAAAAAATATCTTATTTTATTCCAAAATGCCAACGAATTGCGTCCAACAGGGGGATTTCTTACTGCTTATGCTATTTTTAGTATTGATAAAGGCAAAATTACTGTTGAAAAATCTGATGATATTTATAATTTGGACAATACAATCCCAAATTCTAAAAAGCCAAAAGCGCCGGCCCCAATTCTTAATTATCTTGTTGGTGTACCTCTTCTTAATTTACGTGATGCCAACTTATCGCCTGACTTTCTCGAATCAATAAAAACTTTTAAGAGTTTATATGAGTTTTCCAGTGTCAAAGAGAAAATTGACGGTATTATAGCTTTGGATTCAAATGTTTTAACATCCGTGATTAAAATTTTAGATGACGAGGTATGGGCTGGCGGGATGGAATTTACCACAAAAAACGATCCTCGATGTAATTGTCCCCAGGCAATATATAAACTTGAAAGTCTTATTAGCACTCCAAAAAGTTTGGATTTACGAGTTACCTCACTTGCTGCTGCGCAGGCGCAACGAAAAGATATTCTTGGTACTTTGTTATATTCAATTATGCAAAAAGCCTTAAAGTCTTCTCCTAAAAAGTACTGGGGCCCGCTAGTGCAAGATTTGATAACTCAAGCTAATGAGAAGCATGTTCTTTTTGCTCTTAATAATAAAGATGCGCAACGAGGTGTAGAGGCATTAAATATGGCAGGACAGATAAAAAATGCGGAGGGAGACTATTTCCATTTCAACGACACCAATCTTGGCGGCGCTAAATCAAACCTTTTTGTAAAAGAAACAGTTGATCAAGATATAAAGGTGGATGGCGATGGCACCATAACAAAGACGGTTACTGTTTTGTATAAAAATCCTTTTCCTCCTTCTGATTGTAATTTGGAAAGAGGCAATTTATGTTTAAATGGAATTTTACGCGACTGGTTTCGTTTATATGTTCCAAAGGGAAGCGTACTTATAGATAGTAAGGGTTCGGAGGTAAAAGTAACTACCATAGAAGACTTAAACAAGACTGTATTTGAAGGATTTTTAACTGTTCGCCCGCAAGGATCAGCAATATTAACATTAACATATAGCTTGCCATTTAAATTGAAAGCAGGATCTCCATTACCGCTTCTTATTCAAAAACAGCCTGGAACAGACAAGAATGAATATACAGTTAAAATAAATGGAAGAACTGTTAATACATTTCCATTGTTGACAGACAGAGAGTTAGTTATTAAACGATAAATATATGAGACATCTTAAAACAGAAGGGATTATTATTAAACGTCGAAATAGTGGCGAGGCAGATAGGATTCTTACTGTTTTTACTAAAAATAGCGGCAAGATACTTGTCAAAGCCATTGGTGTTCGCAGAATTATCAGTCGCCGGTCTCCTCATATAGAACTTCTGAATTATTCTTTTTTAACAGTATATAAAGGTCGAAATCTGCCTATTCTTACCGAGGCGCAGACAATTGATGATTTTTCGTCTTTAAAAACTAATCTTAAAACAATTGGTATTGCCTATCATCTTTGTGAGCTGATCGACAGTTTGTGCGCCGAAAATCAAGAGCAGGTGTTAGTATTTTCACTTCTTTTGCAAACACTTATAAATCTTTCGGAAGGAAAAGATGCCAAGCAAGTTGTTTATGATTTTGAACATAGATTGCTTTTGGAGCTTGGATTTTCTTCACATATTCCATTATTAAGAACTGTTGATACTCACGCGGCAATTGAAGGTATTTTGGAGAGAAGACTAAAAACTACTCAACTTTTACAACATTTCCTCTAGAATTTTTATTCGTATTTCTGCTATCATACGTCTATGATAGATAATTTAATGGAAAAGCTGGTGGCACTTTGCAAACGCAGAGGTTTTATTTTTCCCGGGAGCGAATTATATGGGGGGCTAAATGGTACATGGGATTTAGGTCCATTGGGAGTGGCATTTGCCAACAACGTTAAGAAAGAATGGTGGAAAAGTGTTGTACAAGACAGAGAAGATGTTGTTGGACTTGATTCTGCAATTTTGCATCACCCGCAAGTTTGGGAAGCCTCTGGTCATGTGGCATCTTTTACAGATCCGCTTATTGAATGTAAAGTTTGCCACGCGCGATTTCGCGCTGACCACAAAAACAACATTACTTTGCACGAAAAAACGCATCAAGAAAAAAATATTTGGACAGAAGTAAAATCATTTAATCTGATGTTTAAGACCTTTGTTGGTCCAATTGATGATGAGAAAAATAAGACCTATCTTCGTCCAGAAACAGCTCAAGGTATTTTTATTAATTTTAAGAATGTTTTGGAAACTACAAGAATAAAAATTCCTTTTGGTATTGCTCAAATTGGTAAGGGTTTTCGAAACGAAATCACCACCGGTAATTTTTTGTTTAGAGTTAGGGAATTCGAAATGATGGAGCTTGAGTTTTTTGTAAAACCAGGAACAGACAAGAAATGGCACGACTTTTGGAAACAAGAACGATTACAGTGGTATTTATCGCTTGGTATAAAAAAAGAAAATATAAAACTTGTGGATTTACCAAAAGAAGATATCGCCCATTATTCAAAAGGCACAACCGAAGTCTGGTATAAATGGCCATTTAGTAGTTCGTCTGGTAAATCTGATTTTGGCGAACTGGAAGGTATTGCTAATAGAGGAGATTACGATTTAACGCAGCATGCAAAGTACATAGGCAAAGATATTTCTTATTTTGATCAAGAAGGTAACGAAAGATATGTGCCTTATGTAATTGAACCATCTGTTGGTGTTGGCAGGGCAATTTTGGCATTTTTAATAGATGCCTATTATGAAGAAGAAAAACGAGTAGTGCTTAAACTTCATCCAAAACTTGCTCCATGTAAAGTTGCGGTTTTTCCGCTTCTTGGCAATAAAGAAGAGCTTATTGTAAAAGCAAAAGAAATATATAAAATTCTTAAAGAGTTGTTTGGAGGAGCAGTTATGTTTGATGATAGGGGAAACATTGGCAAACGATATTTATATCAAGATGAAATTGGAACGCCTTGGTGTGTAACTGTTGATTTTGAAACATTAAAAGACAATGCAGTAACAGTGCGCGACCGCGATACTACCAAACAAGAACGAATTGTAATTTCCAAAGTTTCTTCTTTTCTGGAAAAGAAGCTTAATAGTTGATCTCGCTGTGGGGTTGACAATTTTAAGTGTGTTGATACAATAAAATAAGCTATATGCAAAACAAAAATATTGTAATGGCCGCAGGAGTTGTTTTTTTACTTGTTGCGGGTGGAGGATATTTTCTGTTTTTCCAAAAATCGTCTCCAGAGCCAGTTAAAACGCAAGAAAATATAGAAGAAGAGGTTGTTATTCCAACACTTACTCCACAACAGATTGGATTGGCATTTATTGCCAGAAGCGATAAAAGGGCTGTTAAGTTTAGTCTAACAGAGGTTTCTGATATTACATCAATTGATTACGAAATATCATATACAGCAAAGGGAGACATTCCACGCGGTGCAATTGGCCATATTGATATTAAACCAACGGATGGAAAAACAGAAACAAATTATATTGATTTAGGAACATGCTCGTCGGGCAAATGCAAATATGATGAGGGTGTTGAGTCGGTTAAACTTTTTTTAAAAATTGCAAAAAATGACGGCAAGAATTATTCTGTAGAAGATTCTCTTAACTTTTAATTTCTCCAAATACCTATCTTCAGTAAATCTCTATATATGGTGTTTGTTTTGGGAAAAATCACTATTTTAGTTTGTTTGCCACTTGACAACTTAATTAAAAATACCCAAAATGGGATATAGTGGGATAAGGTGGGATAGATTGGCGAGGCAGGACTATGTTACTTGGACAATATGATGGAAAAGCAGATGAAAAAGGAAGAATAGCATTTCCAAAAAAGTTACGGACTGCAATTGGCAATAAGATAATTGTGACGTTTGGATATGAAAATTCGCTTATCGTCGTATCGGAAGAAAATTGGAAATCGCTACTTGAGGGGACAAAAGGAAAGCCATTTATTCAAAAAGACGCGCGGGAAACGCAGCGATTTTTACTGGGAGGGGCAAGTTTTGTTGAACTTGACAGCAAAGGAAGGTTTGTATTGCCAGCTTATTTACGAGAATTTGCAAAAGTTACGGGAGAAATTGTATTCCTAGGATTGTTTAGATACGTTGAAATTTGGGACAAAAAACGCTGGTTAGAATACATGGAGACGCTTCAGAAAAGTATTGACACAATTGCAAAGAGGTTGACAGAGAGGGAAGAAGGATATAAAGGGTGATGGAAACGTATCATATACCGGTGCTTTTACAGGAAGTTATATCGTATCTTAACCCGCATAACGGAAAAAAGTATATTGATGCGACACTTGGAGGAGGAGGACACACAGGGGAGATTTTGAGGAGAGGCGGGATAGTGTTGGGGATTGATATAGATCAAGATGCTATTAAGTACGTTCAGGAAAATCTCAAAAATTTAAAACAGCTAACTTTGGCGAGGGGGAATTTTAGAAACATTGGAGAGATTGCGCGCTTACACGGTTTTAACAGAGTTTCTGGGATACTTTTCGATTTGGGGGTTTCGAGCCATCAATTTGATACAGCAGAAAGAGGATTTAGTTTTCAAAAAGATGCACCGCTTGATATGCGGATGGATTCGTTAGGAGCATCAGGGCAGGTGAGAGCATCGGATCTTGTTAATGCTTTAACGAAAGGAGAACTCTATGAACTTTTTCGTAAACTTGGTGAAGAGCGTTGTGCTTGGGCCATTTCTGAAAGTATTGTTTGCGCCCGTAAAATAAAACCAATTGAAACAACGAAAGAATTGGCGGATATTGTTGTAAAAGCAATGCCAAGAAAAATTTTTTCTGGTATTCATCCAGCAACCAAAGCGTTTCAGGCGCTGCGCATGGCGGTAAATGATGAGTTGGGAAATATTACGGCTGCTCTTCCGCAGGCATTTGATTTGCTTGAGAAGAATGGAAGATTGCTTGTTATTTCTTTTCATTCTTTGGAAGATCGGATAGTAAAAAATATATTTTTGGATTTGAAGAAAAAGAGTCAAGGAATTATTTTTACAAAAAAGCCAATTGCGCCGATTGAAAAAGAGATTTTAGCAAATAAAAGGAGCCGAAGCGCAAAACTTCGAGTAATTGAAAAATTATGAGGAAGAAAAGTACAGTATTTATGGCAATTGTTATTGCAAGCGTTGTTGTTTTTTCTATAGGGCAAGTAGCTGTAGCCAATAGCCTTTCAACAACTGGCATAACGTTATCAAAAATAGAAAAAGAAATAAATGCCTATTCTCTGGAAAATTCATTATTAAAAGAAAAACTTCTGGTTAAGGAGTCATTGCAGTATATCGCATCAGAAGCGGCAACAATTGGTTTTGCGGAGGTAAAGTCGCAAATAATTATTGGCAGTTCTTTGCCAATTGCCATTAAGCCATGACGGCAAGACTTCGTTTTACATTTATCTTTATTATTTTTTGCTTCTTTGGTATCACATCAAGGCTTTTTTACTGGCAGGTTGTAAAAGCAGAAGATCTGTCTAGGCTTGGCCAATCTCAATATGATACTTTTATAAAACTTACACCGAAAAGAGGAGAAATAAAAACATCAGATAGATTTTCTCTTGTGGCAAATAAAGTTTCGTTTCTTGTTTTTGCCAATCCAAAAGAGATTAAAGATAAAAAAAAGACTGCTGATACACTCTCGTCAATTTTACATACGGATATAGCATCAGTTAGTGGATTTTTGTCGCTTGACCGTTTTTGGGTGCCAATAAAATCGGGTGTTGATAACGCTACGAAACAAACAATAGAGCAAGCAAAAGTTGATGGCGTTGGGTTTGAACAGCAGTCAATACGATTTTACCCGGAAGGGTCAATGTCGGCTCATCTAACAGGTTTTGTGGGTGAAGATGATGGTGGATTTAAGGGATATTTTGGATTGGAAGGATATTACGATAGGCAGTTGCGCGGAAAGGCGGGAATTGCGGTGCAAATAAAAGATGCACTGGGAAGGCCAATTCTTTCCAAAATGAATGACAAAACAGGAGTAATAGACGGAAGGAATTTGGTGTTGAGCATTGATAGAGTTGTGCAGTTTACGGCAGAAAAGCGATTAAAAGATGGCGTTGAAAAATATCAGGCAGCTGGCGGCATGGTTGGTATTATGGATCCAAAGACGGGAAATATTTTAGCAATGGTTTCTTATCCATCTTTTGATCAACAGGAATTTTGGAAGTTTGATGAAGGTTTATATAAAAACCCTTTTATCTCTAATTTATATGAGCCTGGGTCAACATTTAAGTCTATGGTTATGGCTGCAGGTATTGACAGTAGCGTTGTAAAACCAGAGACAAAATGTCCAATTTGCGCAAAATCTATTTCTATTGGCGGCTATGAAATAAGGACATGGAATGATAGATATTATCCTAATTCAACAATGGTAGATGTTATTAAGCATTCAGATAACATCGGTATGGTGTATGTAGGAAGTCAGCTGGGGATAAATAGACTCCTTTCGTATTTACATAAGTTTGGTATTGGCGCACAAACGGGTATTGATTTACAAGGAGAGGTTGCCCAGGAGTTGCGGGGTGCAGATAGATGGTATCCGCTTGATGCTGCGACACTAACATTTGGCCAGGGGATTTCGGTAACACCAATACAGCTTTTAGATGCTTTTTCAGCAATTGCCAACGATGGAAAACGAATGGAGCCGCATGTGGTGGCAAAAATTGAAACACCAGATGATCAGACTATCTTAATACCTCCTAAAGTCTTGGAGCAGCCAATTTCTCCAACAACCGCAAAAGTAATGACCGAGATTTTAGTAAATGCTGTGAGTAATGGCGAGGCGAAATGGGCAAAACCAAAGGGATATAGAATAGCAGGTAAAACTGGTACAGCACAGATTCCAATTGCAGGACATTATGATCCAAATAAAACAATCGCCTCATTTATTGGTTTTGCGCCAGCAGACAACCCAAAATTTGCCATGCTTGTTATTGTTGACCGACCAACTACATCAATTTATGGCTCGGAAACCGCAGCGCCTATATTTTTTGATATCGCAAAAGATCTTTTAACCTACTACAGCATTTCTCCTACGGAGTAGACTAGCTAATTCGGCCTATAATAGGGTATAATGGAGGAAATTTATGTGGCAGAGTATTAAAAATATATATCACCTTTGCAATGCTTTTTTGGCAAATGTTTGGTATGGCTTTCCAGCAAAAAAGCTAACAGTTATTGGCGTAACAGGAACTGACGGTAAAACCACTACCACAAATCTTATTTACCATATACTTAAAACTTCGGGGAAAGATGTATCAATGATTTCAACAGTTGGGGCAAATATTAATGGAAAGGAGCATGATGTTGGTTTTCATGTTACGACGCCGTCTTCGTGGCAAATACAAAAGTTTCTAGCAAGAGTAAAAGGATATTTAGTTCTTGAGACTACGTCTCATGCGTTAGATCAAAATAGGATATGGGGTGTAGATTTTACAGTAGGAGTTTTAACAAATGTTACTCACGAGCACTTGGACTATCACAAAACTTACGAAAATTATGTAAAAACTAAATCAAAGCTTTTAGAAATAGCAAAAGTCGCAGTTGTTAATAGAGATGATGTATCGTACGAATATATCTCAAAACTACAGCGCAAAAATCAAAACCTTGTAACTTACGGATTAAAAGAAAATGCAAATGTAAACCCAAAAGTTTTTTCTTTTAAATCAAAACTATTTGGAGAATTCAACAAGTATAATATTTTAGCTGCGGTTGCAGTATGTAAGTCGCTTGGTATTGTTGATTCTGATATTCGAAAAGGTATTGAGACGTTTCGGCTTCCTGCTGGAAGAGCAGAAATTGTTTATAACGAAGGTTTTACAGTAATGATTGATTTTGCTCATACGCCAAACTCGTTTGCAAAGCTTCTCCTAGAGGTTAAAAAACAAACGAAGGGAAGGCTTATTCATGTGTTTGGCGCGGCGGGGTTGCGAGATATATCAAAGCGGCCACTTATGGGAAAAGAATCAGCAAAATATGCGGATATAGTTATTTTAACAGCCGAAGATCCAAGATCAGAATCAATAGAAAAAATTATGGATGATATACAAGCAGGAATTAAAGGTAAAAAATTGTATAAAATTGCAAATAGGCAGGAGGCAATAAATACTGCCATAAAAATGGCGAAAAAGGGAGATTTTGTTGTTATAACAGGTAAAAGCCATGAGCAGTCAATGAATTATGGTAAAGGCGAGAAACCATGGAACGAGTTTAATGTGGTAAAAAGTGCTCTAAAAAATTTATGAAAAAGATAAGATCAATACATTTTGTCGGCATAAAAGGAGTGGGAATGACACCATTGGCTATAATTGCTAAGGAAGCTAGATTTATAGTTTCTGGTTGTGACATAGCCGATGAATTTATAACAGATGAATCATTAAAAAAAGCTGGAATTATGCCACTTATTGGATTTTCAAAGCATCATCTGGAAGATATTGATATGGTTATTACAACAGGAGCTCACGGAGGATTTGATAATCCTGAAGTTATACATGCAAAACAAATAAAAATACCAGTTTGGACACAAGGAGAAGCTGTCGCAGAATTTATGAAAGGAGATTTATTTAATCGTAAACAAATTGGTATTTCTGTTACTGGTTCGCACGGAAAAACAACCACAACGGCGATGATTGCAACTGTATTAAAAGAAGCGGGGAAAGACCCTTCATACGTGGTTGGCACTGGTTTTGTGCCTTCTCTTGGCAGTTGTGGACACTATGGGGAAGGTAAATATTTTGTTGCCGAAGCAGATGAATACGCAAATGAACCAACTTATGATAAAACATCTAAATTCTTATTGCAGCATCCAGAAATTCTTATTTTTACCAATATCGAGCACGATCATCCAGATTTATATCCAACAGTTGACGATGTTAGAGAGTCATTTTTAGAGTTTGCCAATAATCTTTCAAATAGCGGCATGCTTATTGCATATGGCGCAGATATACAAACGGAAAAACTATTAAAAAGATATACGGGTAAAGTTATTACATTTGGGTTTACTAAAAATTGTGATTTTGTTATTTCTCGAATAAGTGGCAGTGGAGAGCAAACATTTTTTTGGTTATCGAGACAGGGGAGTCTTTTGGGCGAATTTTGTCTTTCGATTCCTGGGGATCATAATGTGCTCAACGCAACTGCAGCAATTATTGCAGGTTTGGAGTGCGGAATTGCAATTGATGTATTAAAGCAGGCAATTAAAAAGTTTGTTGGAAGCAAACGAAGATTTGAATATGTCGGCACATTACCTTCTGGAGCAGTGTTATACGATGATTATGCTCATCATCCAACAGAAATAAAAAAGACACTTGCGGCATTTAAAAAGCGATTTCCAAAATCAAAATTAGTTTGCATTTTCCAGCCGCATACATATTCTCGAACAAAATCATTATTCGAGGACTTTATTAGTTCATTTCAGTCAGCTGACACAATTATAATAAGTAATATCTATTCTTCTTTGCGGGAAAAAGCAGATTTAACAATTTCATCAAAGCTACTGGTTGACAGAATTAAGCTATTTCATAAGGACGTATGGTTTCTACCAGAGCTTGTTGATGTGATAAAATACGTTCAAGGGCAACAGTATGGAAAAGACACTGTTGTTGTTACTATGGGCGCAGGGGATATCTACAAGATAGCGTCTAGTTTATTAGCGTCTAGCGTTTAGTTATGGATACAAAATTAAAAGAACTGGAAAAGATTTTTGGTCAAAATAGAGTTAGGCTGGATGAGCCCATGAGCGCTCATACCACTTTTAAAATTGGCGGTAAAGCGCAGTATTACATAGATATTGATAAAACAGACGATATCGTCAAAGCAGTTAAAGCTGCTAAAACTCTTGATTTGCCATTTTTTATTTTTGGCAGCGGGTCGAATATTATTGTTGCAGACTGCGGTATAAAAGGACTTATTATTAAAAATAACTGTCGAAAGTTTGATATTGCTATTCTTAGCGGTCGGGTGAAAAACCAAAAAATTGATGTCGGTAAAGCATTGGTTGTTGCAGAATCTGGTGTAATTATAAATCAGCTTGTTAGGTTTGCTATAGAAAAAGGTCTAAGTGGACTTGAGTATCAGTTGGGGTTACCAGGGACAGTAGGCGGAGCTGTTTATATGAATTCTAATTTTCCTCGCAAAGGGGCATATATTGGTGATTGTGTTTTTTCTGCAAAACTTGTGACAAAAGAGGGAGAGATAAAAGAAGTTGATAAAACTTATTTTCATTTCGTCTATGATTACAGTGTGTTGCAGGAAACAGGAGATATAGTATTATCAGTGGTGTTTCGTATGACTCCCGCGGACACAAAGGTTTTATGGGAAAGAGGTATGGAGGCATTAGAGTATCGTAATAATTCACAGCCAAAAGGTGCATCTGCCGGCTGCACATTTCGCAACATTTCTATTGTTGAGGCAATAAGTATTCCAACACCAGATCGAATTACTTCCGCAGGTTATCTTATTGATAAAGCAGGGTTTAAAGGAAAACGTATTGGCGATGCTATGATTTCTGATAGACACGCAAATTTTATTCTTAATATGGGGAATGCAAGAGGGGAAGATGTTGTAGAACTTGTTAGACTTATAAAAGATGAAGTATTTAAAAAATTTAATGTTAAGCTTCATTTGGAAGTAAAAACAGTAGGGTTTTAATGTATGGAAAAGTTTATTATAAACGGCGGTAAAAAGTTAAGAGGCGAAATTAGAGTTTCTGGAGCAAAAAATGTTGCGCTTAAAGCTTTAGTTGCAGCGTGTTTAACCAGTGAGGAAGTAATTATTGATAATGTGCCTCACATTTTGGACGTATTTACGATGATTGAGATTATTAAGGATCTTGGTGGAAAAGCAATCATGCGTGATCATACTGTTACAGTGCGCGTTGATACCCTGCGTACAAAAATTCCATTTGATAAGGCGGTAGAAGTAAGGACATCGTCTATGTTTTTAGCTCCTCTTTTGGCTCGAGCTAAAGAGGCTATTGTTCCAAATCCAGGCGGTTGCCGTATTGGCGCACGACCAATAAATAGGATAATTAAGGGGTTAAGGCAAATGGGCGCAATTATTACATATAACAGTAAGGACGGCTATTTTCATGCAAAAGCGAAACAACTAAAAGGCGTAACGTATGAATTTAAAAAGAATACACATACAGGTACTGAAACGATGATTATGGCCTCGGTTTTGGCAAAAGGTAAAACAATACTTAAAAATGCTGCGCTTGAGCCAGAAATTGATGAACTTATTGCATTTTTAAATGGTATGGGAGCGAAGATAAAAAGACATTTAAGAACAATTACAATCGAGGGAGTTGAAGAACTCCACGGTGCACATTTTACCATTGGTCCAGATCGTAATGAAGCAGTAACTTATGCCATTGCTGGAATAATTACAGAAGGAGAGGTTATAGTTGATGGGATTTTAGCAAAAGATATAAAAGAGTTTTTAGGAGTCTTAGATAAGGCTGGCGGCGGATACGAAGAAAAAGCAGATGGGATGCGATTTTTTTACAAAGGGAAGCTAAAGCCAACGGATATTTCGACAAGTTGTTATCCTGGATTTATGACAGATTGGCAAAGCCCTTGGGCGGTTCTTATGACGAAAGCAAAGGGTACATCGTCAATTCATGAAACAGTTTTTGAAAGCAGGTTTGGTTATGTAGAGGAGCTAAAAAAAATGGGCGCGCATATTGCATTTTTTAATCCTAAAGTTGATGATCCAAAACGTGTTTATAATTTTAACCTTTCTGACGCCAAAAAAGATAGCTATCATGCAATTTCTGTTTCTGGTCCAGCAAAATTGCATAATGCAGTTGTAAACATCACAGATTTACGGGCAGGTGCGACATTGGTGCTTGCATCGCTTGCCGGAAGCGGTACAAGTGTTGTTTTTGGAGCTGAAAAACTTGACAGAGGATATGAAAAATTTGACAAATGTCTTGTCCGTTTAGGCGCAGATATTAAACGAGTGAAGGATTAATATGCAAGCAGTTATTTTAGCAGCAGGAAAATCAAGTCGTTTTTATCCATTTACAAATTATTCACACAAGTCGCTTATTAAAGTTGCGGGTAAACCGCTTATTGTGCATACAATTTTAAGCCTAAGAAAGGCAGGAATTTATGAAATGATTATTGTTGTAGGCGAAGAAAGCAAAATTCCATCTGTAGTTAAATCTGAAAATCTTGATGTGTCAATAAAATTTGTTGTACAAAAAGAGCCGCTTGGCATGGGTAATGCTGTGCTTTTGGCAAGGGAGCATATCAAAGGTGATTTTTTACTCCTGAATGCACATCATGTTGATGTTGATTTATTTTTTAATGATCTGATGGGGATTAAAGACGGGGCAGATGCGGTTTTGTTGTCAGAAGAGCGTGAAGACGCATGGAAATATGGGGTATTACAGGTTGAAGGTCAAAAAGTTCTGGACCTTGTAGAAAAGCCCAAAAAACAAGATTTATCATCTCATCTTTGCGTGGTTGGAGTTTATCTTTTTTCAAAAATGTTTATTGATACACTTGCAAAAATACCAAGCGAGCATTATCAATTGGAAACCGCTATTTCGAAGTTTGCCAAAATCCGCACTGTTTTGATGATTAAAGCAAAGCAAAAAACAATTACCTTAAAGTATCCGTGGGATGCACTTTTGGTTAAAAACTACCTGTTAAATAACCTAAAATCGCATATATCATCCAAAGCAAAAGTTGCCAAATCGGCAGAAATTATTGGCAATGTGTATATAGATAATGGAGCAACTATAATGGAGGGGGCATGTATAAAAGGCCCGTCTTATGTTGGCAAAAACGCAGTAGTTGGAACAAAAGCAATTATTAGAAATGGTGTAGATGTTGAGCAAGATTGTGTTATAGGAGCAACTATAGAAATAAAAAATAGTTTATTGCAAGATGGCACAACAACACATTCGGGTTTTATAGGGGATTCTGTAATTGGGAGAAAATGCAAAATCGCCGCGGCATTTGAAACAGCAAATGTGCGAATAGATAGAAAAACAATTGGCGTTTTGGTTGCTGATGAAAAGATTGACAGTGGTTTAAATTCTCTTGGGGTGATTATGGGAGATGAAGTGCGAGTTGGCATTCGTGTTTCCATAATGCCAGGAGTTGTTATTGGTCAAAATGCGACCATTGGTCCATCAACAACTGTTTCTCGCAATATAAAAGAAAAGGTAACGTATTACACGAAATTTCAGGAGGTTGTTGAGGAGAAAAGAGAATGATGAAAAAAGTTGTGCTTTTTGACATTGACTACACACTTTTTGATACGGAAAAGTTTAAGGGCACTAATTTGCAAACATTTGCACTGTATAAAGAAGCAGTTGATGTTTTGGAGAAATTGAAAGACACTGTATATCTTGGCATTTTTTCGGAAGGAAATCTTGACCTGCAAAAAACAAAATTAATTAAAACAAAGATTCATAGTAGTTTTACTAGAAAACACATACATATTGTGGTAAATAAAGAGGAAAGAATAGAACAGGTTTTAAAGAAATATAAAAATTGTTTGGTATTTCTTGTTGATGATAAACTTACTGTTTTATGCCAAGCAAAAAAGCTGCTTCCTTCTCTTGTTGCAATTTGGGTAAAACGAGGAATATATGCAGAAAAACAGTTGCCTATTAATGGTTTTACGCCAGATGCTATAATAGAAAACCTTCGGGAGCTCATCCCGATTATTTTAAAGGATAAATAACGTATGTGTGGAATTTTTGGATACGTAGGCTTTAAATCAAATGCTGCTCAAATAGCGCTTGAAGGGTTAAAATTATTGGAGTATCGCGGATACGATTCTTGGGGCGTTGCGGTAAAGCTTGGAAAAAAATTGGTTGTTGAAAAACATATTGGGAAAATTACTCTAGCTAAAACAGAGCTTCCAAAGAGCAGTCTTGGTATTGGTCACACCCGATGGGCAACTCATGGAGGAGTAACAATAACAAATGCGCATCCACATCTGGACTGTAGCGGCGAAATTGCTGTTGTTCACAATGGAATTGTCGAAAATTTCGAAGATTTAAAACATGAATTAGTTGCAAAAGGTCATGATTTTAAATCAGGAACAGATACAGAAGTTATAGCACATCTTATTGAGGATTATATAGGAAAAGAAAGAAGCCTGCAGGGTTTTGCTTCGTCTGTGCGGGACGCGTTTAATCGGCTAAAGGGGTTGAGCGCCATTGTGGTCGCGTATGCGCCATCATCAGAAATTATTGCAGTTAAAACAGGTTCGCCTCTTGTTGTTGGTGTTTTGAAAAACGAATTATTTGTTGCGTCGGATGCGTCTGCTATTGTACAGCATACTAAAAAAGTGTTGTTTCTCGAGGATAGACAGATGGTTATTTTGGGTAAAAAGTTGCAGTTACTTCGTTTGCCAGAAGGGAAACAAATAATACCAATATTTCATACTATCAATTGGGAATTTGCAAAAGCACAAAAAGGCAAGCACAAGCATTTTCTACTCAAAGAAATTCACGAGCAGCCTAAAGTAATTGAAAATATCGCATTACATTATATTGAGGAAACACAACAGTTGTCAAAACTTATTACTGATGCATTTGGTACTTTTATGCTTGGGTGTGGTTCTGCATCGTATGCTGCGTTGGCAGGCACATATCTTTTTTCCAGAATTGCCAAGAAACACGTTAACTTTTCGATAGGTTCTGAATTTACTTATCTTGAGGATTATCTAACGCCAGAGAGTTTGCTGATTGCAATTTCGCAGTCTGGTGAAACGATCGATGTGGTTGAGCCGGTTGAGAAAGCGAAGAAAAAAGGTTCACAAATTGCAGCGCTGGTGAACGTTTTGGGTTCAACATTGTATCGTCAGGCAAATCATAAAATTCTTCTTGGAGCAGGAGTGGAAAAAGCAGTCATTTCCACAAAAAGTTTTATTGCTATGATATCTGTGTTACTTTTGACTGCGTACACGATGGCAAAAAGACAAAATGAAGCGCAGGAAATGCTTCGTCTTGCGGCAAATAATATTCGTCTTATATTACAGGATTCGTATGTGAAGCATATAAAAACTCTTTCCAAAAAACTTAGCCGTACACAATACGTTTTTGTTATTGGACGAGGATTGTCTTATGCCATAGCTCTTGAAACAACGCTTAAGCTAAAAGAAACCAGTTATACCCATGCAGAAGGATTTGCAGGAGGTGAGTTAAAACATGGTGTTATCGCTTTAATTGAAAAGGGAACTCCTTGTATTGTAATTGCTCCACAGGATGAAACTTATAATGAGATTATTTCCAATGCCCAACAAATAAAGGCCAGGGGTGGATATATTGTAGGTATTGGATCTAGAAAAAATGACGTGTTTGATCTTTTTTTTGAAACAGCCGATGTTGGAGATGCGACCATGCTTCCGCAGGTAGTTATTGCTCAACTTATTGCATATTACACGGCTTTAGCAAAAGGAATTTCTGATCCAGACAAACCTCGAAATCTTGCCAAAAGTGTGACGGTAAAATAGCGTATGGAAAAAAAATCAATTGTTATTCTTCATGGGTGGGGATTAAGAGGATCTGTCTATAAAAATCTTGTTTTAATATTAAAGAAAGAGGGATACTCTGTTTACTTCCCCGATCTGCCTGGGTTTGGAGCAGAGTCGTTGACGAAAGACTCAATGACACTCGATGATTATGTAACTTTTCTTCGAAAATTCATAGAAAAAAATAAACTTAAAAAACCAATTTTAATTGGTCATTCTTTTGGTGGAAGAGTGGCAATTAAGTATGCATGGCGAAATCCACAACATATTTCCAAACTTATTTTAACCGGCGTACCAGTTATTCGCAATACATCATTTAGAAAAAAAATCGCATTTTTAATTGCAGTTGTGGGAGGAAAAATTTTGAAAGTTTTTAATCTAAAAATACAAGATATTGGAAAAAAAATCTTGTATAGATCGATTAGTGAATGGGATTATTATAATGCGGGACCTCTTAGACAGGTGTTTAAAAATATAATCGGAGAGGAGCTTACTGGATATGCAAAAAGTTTAAAAATGCCAGTTATTTTGGTGTGGGGAAAAGACGATCGTATTGTTCCGTATACGGATGTTGAGAAGATTAAAAAAATTATTTCTCATGCGCAACCTGTTGTTGTTGCAAATACTGGTCATAGGCTTCCTTACTTGAATTCTAAAGCATTTTATACTGCGATTAAAAATTTTCTATGAGTATTCTTTCTTTTTTTACTTCTCTTTTTTTTGGTATATGGATTACTCGTAATATCCTTTTTTGGATATCACTTTGGCAAACAAAAGAGTATCGTTTTGATCGGATGTGGGCGCATATTAAAGATACAGAGCAAGGAAGAGGTCTGTTTTTATCCCCCTTGTTACTGCTTAAACTTTTAGGAATTTTTGCTTATGGATTTGTTATCTATGAAAATTCATTGCTTCTTTCGTATCAAGTACTGATTGGATTACTTTTTTTGTATCAGGCAAAAGATGTCTTTTTGGAAGTTCGTTCTCACACGCTTAAGAGACCAGTATTTACTCCAAAAGCATTTGTTATTTTTCTTCTTAGCATTATTGTTGCTTCTGTTTTTTTCTTCCTGCCATTTCTTGAAGAGTCTTTATGGTTTCTTATTTTAGATAGAATTGTACCTATTTTTGTTGCTCTTTTTATTTTCTTTTTTTCTTTTCCAACAGAACTATATAGGGATTTTCAAATAGGCAAAGCAGAGGAGAAAATTCGAAGAAACAAAAAGCTACTTACTATTGGGATAACAGGCAGTTATGGAAAAAGTTCTACAAAAGAGTATGTTGCTCAGATTTTAAGAAAAAAATTTAGAGTTCTTAAAACAAAAGGAACAAATAATACTGCAATTGGTGTGGCAAATACTATTTTGGCGGGACTACAACAAGCAACAGAAATATTTGTTGTTGAGATGGGTGCGTATAAAAGGGGAGAAATTGCACAAATTTGTAGAATTGTTCATCCCAAAATTGGCATACTTACGGCGGTAAACAAGCAACACGTTTCTCTTTTTGGAAGTTTGGAGAATACGATTGCCACAAAATACGAGCTTATAGATTCTTTGCCCAATAATGGTTTGGCTATCTTTAATGGCAATAATATAAATACAGATAATCTATATCTAAAAACAGATAAAAGGAAAGTGTTGTATGTATGCGAGAAGTCGGTAAAAAATGCTCAGATTGTCGCAACAAATGTACAAGTTAAAAAAACCTCTGTCTCATTTACCATTGTATATAGGAAAAAAAAGATTCGACTACAAGCGCCAGTCATTGGAAGTCATACTGTTGAAAATATCTTGCCAGCAATTTATCTTGGACTTTATTTGCATATGAAAGATGAGGAAATAAGAGACGCAGTATCATCATTTACTCCACCGCAACACACCATGACGCGGCACGAACTCGGAGGTGTTAGTTTGATTGACGATACGTTTAATGCAAATCCGCAATCAGTACTTGCCGCACTTTTATATATGAGCATATATACTGAAAAAAAAATACTTGTGATGCAACCAATGATTGAGCTTGGAAAAGATGCCCATTTGGAACATAAACGAATTGGAAAGGCAGTGGCAGACGTTTGCGACTATTTGTTGTTAACAAATAATAATTATCGTAAAGACATTCTTGAAGGAATTAAAAAAGGAGAAAAAAAATGCCATGTATATATTGGAAGCGCTTTGGAAATTATAAAATTTATTGAATCGCATACTAAAAAAGGAGATGTGGTTGTTTTTGAAGGAAAAGAAGCAGGGTTGCCGCTTGAGAAAATTTTATGAAACGACCAATTGCCATCGGACTTTCTCCAAATCTTGAAGGAAAAGATATTTTGTTTGCATTTCGTTTGTTGTGTATGCCAACTCGATGGCTTCGGGGTAATGGAGAGAAAAGGCTAGAAGCCTGGTTTAATACATTTTTCGCCCCGTTTTCTACAATAAGTTTTGTCAGTGGTCGTGGCGCACTTTTTGCAGTGCTTAAAGCTTTTGATATAAAAGCGGGAGATGAAGTGATTTTGCAGGCGTTTACGTGTTCGGTGGTACCAAATGCTATATTGGCCTGTGGAGCAACACCTATTTATGCGGATATAACTGATTCGTTGACTTTTGATTCTAAAAGAATAGAGCAAAAGATTTCAAAAAAAACAAAAGCAATTATTGTTCAGCATACATTTGGGATACCAAGTGATATGGAGGTAATTTGTAGCATTGCAAAACAGCACAAGCTTTTTGTTATTGAAGACTGCGCGCATGTAATTGGTGGAGAGTTAAAAGGGCAAAAACTTGGCACGTTTGGAGATGCGGCGATTTTTAGTTTTGGGAGAGATAAGGCATTTTCATCGGTTTTTGGCGGTGTGGCGATTACAAAAGAAAAAGATGTTGTTAAAAGATTACAACAGATACAGCAATTACAAGCATATCCTTCGGTTTTTTGGTTGTTACAGCAGTTGTTGCATCCGATTGCAGCGGGTATTGTTTTGCCTCTTTACGATTTTTTTGGAATTGGAAAATTATTGCTTGTTTTGTTTCAGAAATTAAAATTATTGTCTTTTCCAATAAAGTCGGAAGAAAAGAAAGGGAAGATGTCTATCTTCTTTGTGAAAAAAATGCCAAACGCGTTGGCAGAATTGGCACTGTTTCAATTATCGAGACTCTCGGAGTTTAATAAAAAACGAGCAGAAGCAGCCTCTTCGTATCTGGAAGCGTTTGGAGTTCAAAACAAAATTATTGAGCAACAAAAAATGCCTCTCTTGCGGTTTCCACTTTTTGTGCAGAATCGAGATAAATTATTATTTTTAGCAAAGAAACAACATATCTATCTTGGAGCATGGTATAGCGAAATTATTGATCCGAAAGGAGTGTTCCTTGAAAAGGTATATTATAAAAGAGGGTCATGTCCAAAAGCAGAAAATATTGCTGAAAGAATAATCAATTTGCCAACTTATCCAACTTTATCAAAAGGTGAGCGAGAGAGGGTAATTAATTTTATGAAAGTATATGTACGAAATTCGTGATATTACAAAAAAGAAAATTTGGGATGATTTTCTTCTGCAAAAAGAGGTAGTTTTTTACCCTTTTTTTCAAGCATGGGAATGGGGAGAGGTACAGCGGCGTATGGCGCGTAGCGTATGGCGAGTAGGAGTCTTTGACGAGGAAAAGCTTGTGGCAGTTTGTCAGATTGTTAAGGTAGTGGCAAAGCGCGGTACCTATTTGCATCTTCGGCATGGGCCGGTGCTTTTGCCGTTTGATTGGGAAGTGTTTGATGAAATTATTAATTACTCCAAAAAGTTGGCTGCTGAAGAAAGAGCGTCGTTTATTCGCATAAGTCCGGTTGTACCAAAGGAGTACGTGGACTTTGCAAATCTGAAAAAACGCGGTTTTCGGGATAGCGCTATGCACAATATGGATGCAGAGATTTGTTGGGTTTTGGATATAACAAAACCAGAAAATGAGTTGTTGAAAGAAATGAGAAAGTCGCATAGGTATCTTATTAAAAAAGCCCTTGGAATGGGAATAAAGATAATGGTATCCAAAGACACAGTAGACCTTACTAAGTTTTTTCCGTTGTATCAAGATTTATCCAAGCGTAAACATTTTGTACCTCATAAAGGAGTACAGGAGGAATTTGATGTGTTTGCCAAAAATGATGAGGAATTGCTTTTTTTAGCAACCTATAATGGAAAAGTTATCAGCGGGGCAATCATTGCCTTTGTTGGTAAAATGGCAATTTATCGTCATGGTGCGTCGGATAATGAATTTCGGGATATTCCGGCATCGTATTTAATCCAGTGGGAAGCAATGCGAGAGGCAAAAAAGCGGGGGATGGCTATATATAATTTTTGGGGCATTGCATCAAATGATCGAAAAACCCATCCATGGTATGGATTATCGCTTTTTAAAATGGGATTTGGAGGAAAAAGACTTGAATTTCTTCACGCTCAAGATTTACCACTAACTTTTTCCTATTGGAAAACAAATCTTATCGAACGCATCTCGACCTGGAGAAAGGGATATTTTTAAACGACTGTCGTTATAAATGTTGTCAAATCAAGCTAAATAGATATTTAGTAAAATAATAGTAATAGTGTTTAGTCTGAGTTTGCGTAGTATGGGGCAATCGGAGTATAATATGAAGTTATGGCGCAGGTGTTGGGGCTGATTATCCTTTCTTTTTTTATCACAGGCATACTTTTGGTTCCGTTTATTGATTTTCTCTATAAAATAAAGCTGCAGCGGCAGGTGCAAAAAACCAAGGATATGTTTGAAAAGCGGACTCCGCTTTTTGACAAGCATCATGCTTGGAAAGTAGGCACTCCTTTTGGTGGAGGAGTATTAATTATTGTTGTAGTATCTATTCTTACCCTTTGGGCATACGGCATGTTTGGTATTCTCATAAAGCCATGGGAGCTTTTTGTGCTCCTTTTTTCCTTTATCGGCTTTGGGCTACTTGGTTTGTACGATGATGTAAAAAAGCTTGTTAATGGCAAAAAAGCATCGGTTTTGGGCTTGCGCTTTCGACATAAATTCCTAATTCAGTGGTTTTTGGCCTTTATTATTGCCGCAGTTATGTATACTCAACTTGGGTACTCATTTATTTTTATTCATGGTTTTGGGCTGGCGACCATTGGCATTTTATACGTGTTTTTTGCCGCATTTGTGATTGTATCTTTTACCAACGCATTTAATATTGCCGATGGATTGGATGGTTTGGCAAGCGGTTTACTTTTAATTTGTCTCGGCGCGTTTTTGGCAATTGCATCATCCCAGCTTGACGATGCTCTGGGAGTATTTATTGCAGTGTTAATGGGAAGCGTCATGGCCTTTTTGTACTTTAATATTTATCGGGCGCGGCTTTGGCTTGGCGATGTTGGGTCTATGTCTTTGGGAGCGGCGCTTGCGGTAATAGGGCTTTTAACTGGAAAAACTCTTGCCTTGGCAGTTATTGGAGGAGTATTTGTTATCGAAGTAGGATCGTCTCTTATCCAAATTTTGGGTAAAAATTTTTTGGGTAAAAAAATTTTTCACGCAGCGCCATTTCACCTTTATTTGCAAGAGCGAGGTTGGGAAGAACCAAAAATTGTGATGAGGGCTTGGCTGTTAGGGTTTCTCTTTGCCATTATTGGTTTGTATCTTGCATTTATTAAAGTTGGGTAGGCATGAGGCATGAAAAAAATAGACATAGCACTGCTCGCGACCGCATTGCTTCTGACTTTATTTGGTCTTCTTATGATTTATGATGCTTCTTCATTTATTGCCTTTAGGGATTTTTTAGATAAGTATCATTATATTAAAGAACAATTTCGTTGGGCGACACTTGGTTTTTTGGGACTTTTAGTTTTTTCGTATATTGATTATCACAAACTATATTCTCTTGCGTTTCCTGGTCTTATTGTGGCCCTTGTACTTTTACTTTTGGTTTTTGTACCTGGCATTGGCGTTTATGTTTTGGGGTCGCGCCGTTGGATTAATACTGGTTTTTTTATCTTGCAGCCTGCGGAGTTTGCAAAACTGGCTCTTGCCATTTATTTGTCTGCATGGTTTTCCAAAAAAGAAAAAGGAAGGTCAATTGCTTTTTTTATGCTTTTAGGTCTTGTTGTTGGGCTTATTATGCTTGAACCAGATATGGGAACAGCCAGCATTGTGCTTTTTGAGGCTTTAATCGCGTTTTTTTTATCTGGCGGAAGTATTGCTCTTTTTTTTCTGCTTGGGCCAGTTGTGGCTTTATTTGGATTTATTTTTATTAAACTTGAGCCATACCGATTTGAACGATTAACGGCATTTTTAAAGCCAATTGATTCTCTTTCTAATTCTTCGTATCATATAAAACAAATTCTTATTGCTTTTGGTATGGGAGGTTTTGGTGGAGTAGGTTTAGGAAATTCTATACAAAAATATGCGTATCTTCCCGAGAATACAACAGATTCAATTTTTGCAATCATTGCGGAAGAGCTGGGATTTATTGGTTCGTTTATATTAATACTGGTGTATATAATTCTTATTTGGAGAGGTTTTCTTATAGCTAGTTGCGCCCGTGATACATTTGGTAAACTTTTGGCAGGAACAATTATTTCGTTTTTGTCAATTCAGATTATTATTAACTTAATGGCGCAAACTGTGCTTATTCCTTTGACTGGTGTGCCGCTGCCATTTATTTCGTATGGAGGGTCGGCTCTTGTTGTTGATTTGTGCGCAATTGGAATACTGCTTAATATAGCAAAGCAGGGTAATATGTCATAAAGATATGAAAATTCTTATTACAGGAGGAGGTCACTTTTCGCCAGCAATGGCAGTAATTGAGTCGTTGCCAAAAGGCATAAGCGTATTGATGGTGGGTCGAAAGTACTCATTTGAAGGCGACAACGCGCTATCTATTGAGTATATAGTATGTCAAGAAAGAGGTATTCCATTTATTGCATTATCAACCGGAAGATTACAACGTAAGTTTACAAAATATACAATTTCCTCTCTTTTGAAAATTCCATTTGGATTTTTTAAAGCACAAAAAATAATGCGTGATTTTAAGCCAGATGTGGTGTTGTCGTTTGGCGGATATATTTCGCTGCCAGTTGTTTTGGCAGCATATGCGTTTAGGACTCCTATTGTGGTGCATGAACAAACGCTTGAAGCAGGAATGGCAAATAAAATTGCATCGTATTTTACGAAAAAAGTTTGTATTTCATGGGAATCATCAAGAAAGTTTTTTCCGAAAAAGAAAGTTGTATTAACGGGAAACCCGATTAGAAGATTTAAGATTAAAGATTTAAGATTAAAGATTAAAGATGACGAGAAATTGCCGATTATTTATGTAACTGGGGGGAGTTCGGGGTCGCATGCGATTAACCTGTTGGTTGAAGGATGTATTGAAGGGCTTTTGGAAAATTTCATTGTATTTCATCAAACAGGCGATGCAAAAGAATTTAATGATTTTGAAAGACTTAATACATTTAAAAAAACTTTAAAAAGCTCGTTGCAGAAGCGGTATATTTTAGAAAAATTTGTGCCAATGCAGAATGTTGGAGAGGTAATTAATCGAGCGGATCTAATTATATCAAGATCGGGAATCAACACAATAACAGAGCTGTTATTTTTTGGTAAACCTGCAATACTTATTCCTATAACATTTTCTCAAAGAAACGAGCAGTTGAAAAATGCTACTTTTTTGCAAGAACACGGCTTGGCAAAAGTACTGGAACAAGAGACGACAACAAGCGAAACGCTTTATCAGGAAATTTTAGAGATGCTAAAGCAGAAAAACGAATATATGAAATCCGCAAAAGAGGCAAAAAAGCTTGTTATTCCAGATGCTCGAGAAAGAATACTTGCTGTACTGCAGCAAGTTGTGAAAAAATAGATAACATGAGGTCAAGATCTGCTCCAGCAAGAAGTAAGAAGCGTATTGTAAAAACAATTCTTTTTTCTGCTCTATGTTCGTTTATGTTTTTTAGCAGTGTTTCTTTATTGTACGTTGTTAAGTTTTGGCAAAAAAAAACATTTATAAGTCCGATTGCAAAAGAAACATTTGACTCAAATATTTACGATATCAATAGTCTTCAAACTCTGCTGAAGGATAAAAATATTTCGTTTTCTTCTGTTTCGCCTTTTGATAATGCGTCTTATTTAGTGTATCTTAAAACTGGAGAGGAAGTGCTATTTTCTTCAAAAAAGCCATACGATATGCAAGTTTCCTCTTTACAACTGATTATCGCCAGGCTTACAATAGAGGGAAAGCGCTTCTCGCGTTTGGATTTTCGGTTTGATAAGCCCGCCATAATAATTCGGTAAAAAGTATGACTGATGGAAAAATAGTTGTTGGTGTAGACATTGGTACTTCAAAGATTGTTACTCTTATTGCCAAGATAAGCAGTGACGATATTGTTCATGTTTTGGGGGTTTCCGAAATAAAATCCTCGGGAATACGAAAAGGACAAATTGTTGATATAGAAGATGCAGTTTCTGCAATTAATGCCTCACTTGAAGCTGCAGAGCGAATGGCTGGATATTCGGTATCTAAAGTTGTTGCTTCAATTGGCGGAAGTCATATAGAAAGCCAAAATTCAAAAGGCGTTGTAGCTGTTTCAACACCCGAAGGAGAGATAACGCCATCTGATCTGCAGCGTGTGATTG
This sequence comes from Candidatus Levyibacteriota bacterium, assembly GCA_016432345.1. GTDB lineage: Bacteria > Patescibacteriota > Microgenomatia > Levybacterales > UBA12049. The sequence goes on from CP066685.1 coordinate 524,916, forward strand.
ATGCTGCTAGAGCGGTATCAATTTCGTCAAGCCGTGAGATTATTCACGTGTTGCCTCGAAACTACACAGTTGATGGACAAGAGGGGATTAAGGATCCAATTGGCATGACAGGGATTAGACTTGAAGTGGATACGCATATTATTACAGCATCGGCAACATCCATACGAAATCTGGAAAAAGCGCTCGGCGAAGTAGGTGTTGATGTTGACGCAATTGTTTTTAGCGGTTATGCCAGCAGTATTTCGGTGTTGTCGGATACAGAGAAAGAACTTGGTGTTATTTTGGCCGATATTGGCGCTGGTACAACAGATATATCAATTTACGTTGACGGATCGGTTTCGTATTCTTCGGTTTTACCAATTGGCGCGCGGCACATTACCAACGATTTAGCAATTGGATTACGCATATCGCTTGAAAGCGCCGAAAAGATAAAGCTATATCTTTCCGAAGGGCAAAAAACAAAAACCAGAATTGAATATGACGAAGAGATTGGTCCAAAAGAAAAAGAGTCTAAAGCAGATTTTGTGGCAAAAGGAGACGAGGTAGACTTATCCCATCTAAATTTGCCGGAAGAAATTCGCAAAGTCTCAAAAAAAACTTTGATAGATGGAATTATTCGCCCTAGACTTAATGAAATTTTTACTTTTGTGGGTATCGAGTTAAAAAAGAGCGGTTTTGCCGGCCAAACACCATCTGGTATTGTGGTAACGGGTGGAGGAGCAAAAACAATTGGTATTTCAGAATCAGCAAAGCGCATGCTGGCAATGCCTGTTAGAGTTGGTTTGCCAAAAGGACTAAAAGGAATAACAGACGAAATAGAAGATCCTGCATTTTCAACAGCAGTTGGACTTATTTTATGCGGATCGAAAATAGAAGAAACATCGTCGTTGCCGTTTGGTATAACACTCCCTTCATTACCGGCTCTTCGTTTGGGGAAAATGCCCCAGAAAGTAATTTCGTTTCTTAAATCCTTCATGCCATAAAAACAAAATATTGGAGGTATTGCAAATTTTTTTTTTATCTGTTAGGATGGTTTCAACTTTCAAAGTATGTTAATTAAACCTCAAACAGCAAACTTTGCTAAAATCCGCGTGATGGGTATTGGCGGCGGAGGAAATAACGCCTTAAATTCTATGATTGCCCAAAGCCAAATTCAGGGAGTTGATTTTATCGCCGTTAACACCGATGCACAGGCATTATTAATGTGTCAATCTGCCACAAAACTGCAAATTGGTGATAATTTTACCAAAGGGCTTGGTTCTGGAGGCAATCCAGAAGTTGGAAGACAAGCGGCAGAGGAGTCGCAGCAAAAAATTAAAGATATTTTAGAAGGAACAGACATGGTGTTTTTGGCTGCTGGAATGGGAGGCGGTACGGGAACAGGCGCAACGCCGATTATTGCTCAAGTTGCCAAAGAAGTTGGCGCTTTAACAATTGCCGTTGTTACAAAACCGTTTTCATTTGAAGGGACGCGTCGCATGGTAACGGCAGAAGACGGTGTCGAAGGTTTGCGTGATAAAGTTGATACATTAATTGTTATTCCTAACCAAAGGATATTGGATGTGGTGGATCGAAAACTATCGCTTTTGGAGGCGTTTAAAGTGGCGGATTCTGTGCTTACCCAGGGCGTACAGGGAATTTCGGACCTTATTACCATGCCAGGGCTTATTAATGTAGATTTTGCCGATGTAAGAGCCATTATGACAAATGCAGGATCGGCTTTAATGGGTATTGGAGCTGGTGTTGGAGAAAACAGAGCGCAGACTGCTGCCAGAACCGCTATTTCCTCGCCGCTTTTGGAGATTTCCATGGATGGAGCGAGAGGAGTTTTATTTAATATTATTGGAGGTCCAGATCTAACCATGTCTGAAGTTGATGAGGCGGCAAAAATTATCGCAGCGGCGGCTGATCCTGATGCCAATATTATTTTTGGCGCAACGATTGATGAATCCATGCGGGATCAACTTAAAATTACGGTGGTGGCAACAGGGTTTGACCAGACAAAACAGCGACTTAAAGAATTTATTGTCCCAGAAAAAAAGACCGAAGAACAAAAGCCTATGGTTACTTCTTCTTCCCAAAAATCAGAAAACGACGAAGAAGACGTTTTCGAAATCCCCGCTTTTTTGAGGCAAAGGAATTAATTATTAGTTTTTAGGTTAGACATAATCCTATATTATTTGATTTACACCTCTTTTTTTGTTATTATAGTTTCTCTTAATAAATTATCGTGAGTTATTTTGATGCATTATGAGTATTGCAGAACAATTCTCGCTTTTTTACGTCAGCGTAATTAAATCATTTGTTATTGATTTGAATAGTCAATAATAAACGTTTCACAAAACTTTTTTTGAGATAAACTTTCCACATTAAAATCATGAAGAGTAAAATCAGAAGCATATCTCTTGAGGGCAAACTGGGAACAAACAGCGTCTTGGTAGATGTTATATACTGAACCAGAGTCTGAAAGCTGCACGATTGAAAGGCTTTTTTTAGGTATTTTTAGAGCATCGCAATCATCTCCAGCATTCAAAATATAGGTTCGGCCATTTTCGAGTTGCTTAGTATGTTTGCAGTCAGTAAAAGAAATGTTTTTATACGTATAGTTGTGAGTTAAAAATGCATTTCTAAAATATTCTGCTGTTTGTCTATTATAATTGTTTGAGTAAAAAATAAAATCCTTATAGGGGGTTTTGGGAGAATTGCTAATTATAGTTAACGGTATATTTTTTTCTATTGCTATGGCTGCATATCGAGCTATAAGACGAGAACTAAAATTCGCGCCTTCCGACATGTAGACTGGTTGAATAAAAAAATAAATATATAAGAAATTAGCAACTAATATCGCGTAGATAATTATGATAATAATTGTTGAAACGATAAGATATTTTTGATTTTTTGTAAAAGTTATTGTATGCCAAATTCCTATACCGATGAAAAGAATTAAAAAAGGAATATATAACGACGATCTCATTGCATAGGAAATACCAACAGTACTTACTACAGAAGGTAGAGGAGAGATTACCAATAATGATGTTAGAAATAACCACAATTTTCTTTTATGCGCAAAGAGATAACAAAACCCAATAACAAAAAAAATATAGTCTGCCACATAGAAATATCCATGGTTGAATAGCGCAAACCGCAGCGTATATTCATTTTGGAAAAACAATTGGTTTGGTGAAAATGCACCAAAATACTTTGTTAGTATATTTTTTCCAGCAATGGTTATTTTGTTAATAAGAAAGTTTGTTGCGGGGTTTTGTATTGCAAGTTGTCTTGTCATATTTACTTCTGCAGCTATCTCACTGGATGAAATAAACCTTGTTTCTCCAAGTCTTGCTGAAGTGTTTTGGTTTTTTATGGAGATGAGAAACGAAAAAAATATAATAAAGCAAAAAGAAAGTAGTGTTATATATTGTTTTATATATCGTTTGTGATCTATTTCGCGCCATGTGTAAAAAGCAATAATAAAAAAATAAGGAAGAAATGTAATTTTATATGCCATATATGTGTAAAAACCAAACGCTAATGGAATAATGGCATAGAGCTTTTTCCACCCTGACGTTTTTAGTAAAAGATACAAACTAGATATATAAAAAAATACTGCAAGTGATGCTTCGAATGCTGCCCTACCAAAAAAAATATTCCAAGGATTGAAACTTGCAAGAAGTCCAACAATAAATGCCGGTGATTTACCAACTAATTGTAACGTAATTAGAAATAATACAACCGAAAGTAAGGAATTAATAACCGCATAGAAGATATGCGCGGCAAAAAGAGAAGAGGGAAGCGGCCCAATAACAGGCGCAAGTAATGTATATGGTAATTCTGCTTGCGCCGGTTCATCGGGTATTGGTGCAAACGAGAAGGGATTCCATTTGCCGCTTACATCGTGCCCTGTATAATATACAGCTTTTGCGTTTAGGACAAAAATCATATTGTCTTGAACAATTCCTATTGGAATTTTGTCCAGCCATATTGTTCGAACAGAAAGGGAAATAAAAAATAAAAGGAATCCAAGGAAAAGTGGTTTTGCAATTAACTTTTTTAGTATCACTGGTTTTATTTTTTCAGATTTTGCCAACAGTGTCAATAAAATTTTTGAAAAATCAGTTGCCAAAGAAACTAGCGGAGTTCGGCGAGGCAAGCCCGCATTTCTACGGCAGGGGAATTAGCGTAAGAGAAGATAGCCTTCAATAAGGATGCCGCTTGCAATAAGGAGTGAAACAAGCAGTATTATTACAATAATAAAAAAAGGCACGGGGATTTTGGTGGCGTTGTATGCTCTTCGGGCAGAATAGATAACTAATCCTAAACATATAAGGAGCAACAGAAAAAATAGGAAGATAAATGTGTGTAACAGGATGTATTGAATCATACTTTGTTATGACTACCAGCTTCGATAGTGATACTTTGGATGGCATCTTCTATTTCCTGGGCGTTTTCCGGTGTTTTAAAGAAAAATGGTTCATCACGTTCTAATTTATGAAACCGCACCGTAACATTTTCGATTCGTAAATAGTCGTAAAGCAAATTTGATGGACTTCTATCGATTTCCTGCTGGTGTATTTGTTCTAAAAAAATAACTTCGGAATAAAAACCGGAAATGCGAAAAAACCGTTTGTGCACAATTGATTTGTTGGTAACAATATAAAATTGATAGTACCACGAAAGAAATGTATAGAGTTCGATTAACAGTATGGTCGCCATACCGGCAATTGTCGCAATAAGCAGAAGCGTTTGTTTATTTGCAAAAAGAGATGTGAAGTTAAGTGTATTAGTTACAACTAGGAAAAAAGCGGTAAAGATAAAAATTTCAGTTAATATCCGAGCAAGCATGGAAAGTAAATATGTTACCGGATGTTCCCGTTGAGTGCAAAACACATTTTCTCCCGGAGCGCATTTTACCAGCGGGAAATCCTGGAGTCTTTTTCCTGATTTATCAAAAAGTACATGCGAAATACTTGTTTCTTTCTTTTGTTTGAAGCTGCCAATTATATCCATTGTTATCCACCTTGGTGGTATTATACCATTTTTCCTGTTTTGCTTGATGTGGGGTATTTTTTCGGTTACAATCTAAAGACATGTTAAAACCAGTCACCTCGCAAGTTGATTTTCCCAAACTCGAGGAAGAAATTATACAGTTTTGGAAAATCAATAAAATTTTTGAAAAATCAGTTGCCAAAGAAGCGCCAAAAGGTAATTGGACATTTTTAGATGGGCCGCCTTTTATTACAGGGCTTCCTCATTATGGTAGTTTGCTTTCTAGTATTCCCAAAGATTTATTTCCCCGTTTTAAAACCATGCAGGGGTATAGGGTTAGACGTGTTTGGGGTTGGGATTGTCATGGTCTTCCGGCGGAAAATAAAGTGGAAAACAAATTGAGTATTACCCGCAAAAAAGATATTGAAGAAAAAATAGGAGTTAAAAAATTTATTGACGAATGTAAATTGTATGTTAAGGATGTGTCTTCGGAATGGGAATGGTATGTAGACCACGTTGGCCGCTGGGTTGATTTTAAAAATGCCTACAAAACCATGGACTTACCATATATGGAGACAGTGATGTGGGTATTTAAACAAATGTACGACAAGGGTTATATTTACAAAGGTCTTCGGGTGTCGCTTTATTGCCCACATTGCTCAACGCCAATATCAAACTTTGAGGTTGCGATGGATGTTGATAATTATAAAGAGATAACTGATGCGGCAACAACATATAAATTTGAGTTGCAAGATGAACTAAAGACGTTTATTCTTGCTTGGTCAACAACTCCCTGGAATAAAATTGTTACTCCTGCGTTGGCAGTTAATCCAAAATTGACTTATGTAAAAGTTAAGCAAGGTAACGAAAATTATATTTTAGCTAAAACAACTCTAAAAATACTTACTGGAGATTACAAAATTGTGGAAGAATTTAAAGGGGCAAAACTTGTGGGCATGCAGTATGTTCCGCATTACGATTATTATCCAATCGAAAAAGGCAAACAAGCATTTGTGATTATTCCTGGTGATTTTGTTACAGCAGAAGAAGGCACAGGAGTTGTAACAATTGCTGCTTATGGGGAAGAAGATTTAAAAGCCATGCAGGAAAATAATATCCATATTGAAATGCATCTGGACGAAGAAGGAACAATCAAACAAGATGTAGCACTTTTTGGCGGGATGTACTATCTTAAGGCGAATAAAGCCGTCAACGAAGATTTGGCAAAGAGGGGTTTAATTTATAAAGACGAGCAGTTGCCTCACAATGTTCCATTATGTTGGCGGTGTCATACTCGTTTGTATTATGGGCCGCAGAATGCCTGGTACGTGAATGTGCAGAAATTAAAAAAAGAAATGAAGGAAACAAATGAGACTACTAATTGGTTTCCCAAACATTTTAAATATGGCCGATTTTTAAAAAGCTTAGAAGCAGCGCCAGATTGGTGTATTTCAAGAAGTCGTTATTGGGGATCGCCTGTGCCGGTATGGGAGTGTACATGCGGACAGCGGATAGTACCCGGTTCAATTAGAGAATTAGAAGAATTCTCCGGTAAAAAAATTACAGATTTGCACAAACCCGAAATTGACGAAGTAATTATTAAATGTTTATCATGCGGCAAGAATGCAAAACGGGTCACCGAAGTTTTGGATAGCTGGATCGAAGCAGGTTCTGCGTCGTTTGCCGAACGCCATTTTCCTTTTAATAAAAGCGTAAAACTTACCGATTTTTTCCCACCCGATTTTATTGTGGAATATACAGGACAAATCCGCGCCTGGTTTTATGTGTTGCATGTGATTACAAATGCTTTGTATAAATCAAACGCCTACAAAAATGTTGTGGTAACAGGAGTTATTTTAGGGACCGATGGCAGGAAGATGAGTAAAAATTACGGCAATTATCCAGATCCGAAAGAAATGCTGCAAAAATATGGCGGTGATGCACTGCGACTTTACTTAATGGGAAGTCCTGTGATGCATGGAGAAGATATCCTTATTTCTGAAGAACAATACAAACAACAAGTTAAAGGCACCATACTTATTTTGTGGAATGTGTACAATTTTTTCGTATCAAATGCGATCGTTGACCAGTATCAAGTGTTAAGTATAAAGTATAAAGTATCAGAGAATATATTAGATCAATGGATCGTTTCATTGCTACAGAAGTTGATAAAAGAAATAACAGATGCTTTAGAAAAATACGATACTATTTTGGCTATAAAAGAAGCAGAAGGATTTGTTGGTGATCTTTCGACTTGGTACATCAGGCGAAGTAGAGATAGGGTGGGAGCTGCGGTAGAAAATAGTAAAGATAAAAGGGCGTTTTATGAAACAACATATTATGTGTTAACAACTCTTTGTAAACTTCTTGCGCCCATTATGCCATTTATTACAGAAGAGATGTATAAAAATTTAACAGGGGAGGAATCGGTTCATTTATCGGATTGGCCGCGAACAGATCAAAGATTAAAGATCAAAGATCAAAGAATAGAAATCGAAATGGAGCAAGGTATACAACTTGCGTCAAAAGTGCATGCTTTACGAAAACAGACAAATATCAAAGTTCGTATCCCTCTTAGAAAATTATCATACAAAGGACCAGAGGAACTTATAAAAGAAGTAAAGAAGGTTGTTTTGGATGAGGTGAATGTATACGAATTAGTTTATGCGGGCAAGAGTGATAATTATGAAGTTTCTGGTGATACAAGTCAAAAAAATCAGGATATCGAAGCAGGAAAAGCGCGGGATATTATTCGAAGTATTCAAGAAGAGCGAAAAAAACTTGGCACCAGCCTTGATGAATATGTTGATGTTGTTATCGAATCCTGGCCAAAAGAATTTGAAAATACAATCAAAAAGAAAGCGCTAGTTAAAACGCTTATTAAAGGTAATCAATTTAACGTTGTTAGAATATGAGGTTTGGGGTACTGTCCGCTATAGATTGGAGTCTTCTTGTTCCTTCCTTAATTCTTGTTATTTTTAGCTTGGCAACTCTTTTTTCTATTAGCGTCTCTTATTTTTTAAGCCAGCTTTTTTACGTTTTGCTTTCTCTGGTTGTTTTTATTATTTTTTCTCAAGTTCATTATAAAGCAATACATTTGTATAGTTTACCCATTTATATTTTTTCTCTTCTTGCATTTTTGTTTGTTTTGTTTATCGGATTTGAAAGCAGGGGCGCTGTGAGGTGGATAGATATTTTGGGATTTCGTCTCCAGTTTTCCGAAATTCTAAAACCGTTTCTTATTGTATCGTTTGCTTCTTTTTTGGCAGATAGAAAAAATGCCTCTTTTTATTCGTTTATTTTAAGTCTTTGTTTTTTGTTTCCTATTGCTCTTTTTATCTTTCTTCAGCCAGATTTAGGGACAGCCATTGTGTATATATTGGTAGTTTTTGCGACAATACTTGTTTTTGGGTTTAGATTGCGGTTGTTTTTGGGAATTCTTGGGATATTTATTTTGCTTCTGCCTGTTTTTTGGCAATTTTTGCGTGATTATCAAAGATACAGAATCTTAACATTTTTGCGGCCCGAAGGCGATCCGCTTGGTACATCGTATAATGGTATACAGGCGATGATTGCGGTTGGGTCGGGAGCGCTTTTTGGCAAGGGTTTGGGGCAAGGGACTCAATCTATTTTACGTTTTTTGCCCGAGCGGCATACAGATTTTATTTTTGCCACAATTTGTGAAAGTTTTGGTTTTATAGGAGGATTAATTGTTATTTTTGTTTTTGCCTTTTTGCTTTACAGAATTTATATTTTGTATCTAAGCGTTGATGATAGTTTTCGTAAAACTTTCTGTATTGCTGCATTTTTTCTTCTTTTGACGCAGTTTTTTATTAATGTTGGTATGAATATAGGGTTAGTGCCAATTGTTGGTATAACACTGCCGTTTGTGTCGTATGGAGGAAGTTCTGTTTTATCAAGTTTTATTCTTCTTGGCATACTTTCTAGCTTTAGCTATAGGCTTAAAAATAGAGAGACTCTGGAAATTCGCTAGATAGTTTGTTATAATTATCTTTTGTGTATGAATTACGTTATTGTTGAAGCTGGTGGAAAGCAATATAAAGCATCGGTTGGAGATGTTTTAGAAATAGATAGACTTTCCGTCGAAAAAGATAAGGAGATTTCTTTTGATAAGGTACTTTTTTTGCGAACCGATGGACAGGTTCAAATTGGTAAGCCGACACTTTCTGACGTGCGGGTAAGGGGGAAGGTTTTGGATCACATAAAGGGAGAAAAAATTAGAGTAAGTAAATATAAAGCCAAAGTTAGACATCGAAGAACAACAGGTTTTCGCGCTGCTCTTACCAAAGTGCAAATAGTAGGAATTGACTTTTTAGGCAGTACGAAAACAGAAGAGAAGAAGAAAATAAAGGGAGATGTTCTGATATCTTGACTTCTGTGAAAATTATGATTAAAATATAAATAATTTTCACAAAGAATAATTTTTAATTTTTCACTTTAACTTTTAATTTATTTTTATGGCGCATACAAAAGCACAAGGGTCAGTAAAAGGAAATCGAGATTCAATTGCGAAGCGCTTGGGCGTTAAGCTTTTTGGCGGGGAAAAAACTAAACCTGGCAGTATTCTTATCCGTCAAAAAGGATCAAAATTTTTTCCAGGCAATGGAGTTTCTATGGGAAAAGACTTTACTCTTTTTGCGACTATTGTTGGCTTAGTAAACTTTAAGACACTTCGAGGAAAAAAAATTGTGGAGGTACAGCACGCATAACATTTTTAGGTATGGAAAATCAAGAAAGAATATTTGAACTAGAAGTATCACTGCTCCAGCCAAATCCTCTTCAACCGCGAGGCATTATTACCACAGAATCAATTTCGGAGCTTGTTGAGTCAATAAAAGAGCAGGGAATTTTAGAACCATTAGTGGTGGCAAAAACACCGGCTGGATATCAAATTATTGCTGGAGAGCGTAGATTTAGAGCTGCCAGATTGGCAGGTTTTGCAAAAGTACCAGTTGTGGTGAAAGAAACCACTCCTCAAGGCATGCTGGAAATGTCTATTGTGGAAAATGTTCAGCGAGAAGACCTAAACCCAATTGAGAGAGCGCTTGCTTACAAACGGCTCATTGACGAATTTGGTCTTGGCACCAATGAGGTTGCAAAACGGGTTGGAAAAAGCGCTCCCACAGTATCTAATACCATTAGACTTTTGTCCCTGCCTGATGCCATAAAAGATGCGCTTGTGGCAGGTGTTATCACCGAAGGACATGTTAGACCTCTTATTTCTCTGGGCGATATCAAGCTAATGCTTGAGCTTTTTAAAAAAATCCTCAAAGAAAACAGCACTGTTCGTCAGACAGAAGAACTGGCACGGCAAGTAAGAGGAGAAGTGCAAAAAAACGTGGGCGGCCGAACAGAAAAAGATAAGTTATGGATTCCAGAACTTGATGAAATAGCAAAAAAGCTAGAAAAAACACTTGGGTTTGATACAGTCAGTGTTTTTCAATCCCGAAGCCAAGCCCGTGTTACTTTTGTGATTAGAGGAGATGTTGATATTACAACACCTAAGATTAAATACTTAAAAGAGCTGCTTACAAAAGAAGATGCAACACTGCAGCAAAACTAATTTATTTAAAAGGGTTTTTAACAAGCCTCATTTGATTAACAGGCAAGTAAACAAAAACCGATTTTCCAATTATTTCATTTTCTTTTATAAATCCCCATTCGCGGGAATCAGAGCTTGCTGGTCGGTTGTCGCCCAAAACAAGGTATGAATTATTAGACACTGTAACTGGAATACCTTCTTTCATAAAAGCGCCGCCGTATGTTTTAACTTCGGGTGATAAATATGCGCTCTCATCGAGTTTTTGGTTATTTACATACACATTGCCATCTTTTATTTCAATCGAGTCCCCTGCAGTGCCAATAATTCTTTTTATGTAATCTTTTTTAAATTCCTCATTTTCTTGATTTGGCGCTTGAAACACGATCACATCTCCTCTTTTTATTTTTTCGATACGTAAAGAAATAATGCTGGTTAGGACGTACTCTTTATCTACGAAAGTTGGGTGCATAGAAGATCCGCTTACCTGGTATGGCCGAAAAAAGAAAATATAGGTGATAAGAAAAAGAACACCCGCAATAATAATGGTTTGGGCAATATCAAGCAGGTACGAGAAAATTTTTTGAATAATTATCATATAATTTATTCTCGCAGAAGCTATTTGCTTTGTCAATTAGAGGTAAAGTATAATAAGTGAAATGGACCTGTGGTTCAGTGGTAGAGCGTTCGCTTCACATGCGAAAGGCCGATGGTTCGAATCCATCCAGGTCCACAGATTGAGATAATCTAATCCATGTTTCTGCAGTTGCCGCGATATCTTTCCAGCGTTTTCCTAAAAGGGCGCCGACATGGCTTACTCCTTTGAATTTAAAATAGTCCGCATTATAGTATTTTGCAATTTCTAGACTAACTTTTGGTGTTATATCAACGTCTGCTCCGCCAGAAATAACTAATACTCTTGCTTTAATTTTTTCTTTGTTTATTGATAATCCGCTTCGTAGTTGTTTAATTACTTTTCCAGATTCATCCCGCCACTGCGGGTGAGCCCATAAAATTGTTTTTTTCGTTGCCTCGGGCATGCAGTCAGTGGTATCTTGTAATGTGGATTCTGTGCTCCATTTTATAACATCCGGCACATGTGTAGATTTTTTAATTGGCCAAGGTGGAGCGCTGTTTACCAATACAATTTTAGCAACATCTTCGACTTCTCCAATTTTTTGGGCCAGCCAGCCGCCCATGCTTGCGCCTATCACAATTGGTTTTTGTTTGATTGTCGCAACTATTTTTTGTAGCTGTTTGACATAGTCAAAAATACTAACATCCTTGAGGGGTTTTTTGTTTCCGTTGAGTGTTGGCGCATAGCATCTATATTCGTGTGACTCAAAATATATTTTCCAGTATTCCCATTCCCATCCGCCGCCGCCTGCGCCGTGGATAAAAATAATTGGCGGTTTTTTGTTTATTTTTCTTTCCATGGTAAAAGCATTTTTTCGAGAATACTAACCAAGATAAAAAGCAGCATGCTCAGTAGCGTTGTTACAAAAATCGTGGCAAAAACAAGTGAAATTGCGTAGGCGTTTGCAGCGGTTTGAATAAAAACACCTAGTCCCTTTTCTGCGCCAACATATTCCCCAACCATCGCCCCGGTAATGCTGTATGTTACGGCAATTTTAAGCCCTGAAAAAAAAGCCGGGAGAGCGGAGGGGAATTTAAGTAATCGCATAGTGTCTATATATGATGCGTTCATAGTTTTAAAAAGGTTTATAAATTCTTTATCAATGCGGGAAAATCCATCGGACATAGCAATTGTAATTGGAAAGTAACAAAAAAGTGTTACTACAACAACTTTTGACCATATATCAAACCCAAGCCATATTAAAAGAAGGGGCGCAAGAGCAATAATGGGAATAGTTTGCGATGTTACTAAAATTGGATAGACTGCCCGTTTTACCCATGAAGATGTATCCAGTAAAACCGCAGTTGTTATACCAATAACAATTGCAGTAAAAATACCAATAAGCGTTTCTATTAATGTTTGTTGTACGTGGGGAAGGATAATATTCCAGTTTCGAAAAAAAGCTTGCATAATAACAATGGGTGATGGAAGAAGTTGGTTGCTAATTTGTGACGTTTGCACGAATATTTCCCACACTGTAAAAAGTGTTGTAAAAAGGACAAAGGCAGGACCAAGATTAATGATTGTTTTTAGTTTCATAGATTAAGAAGTAGCTGTTCAAGTAGTTGTTCGATTTCAACTGTTTTTTTGTCTTTTAGAAACTCGTGTTTTCTTGGTCTTGGAAGGTTAATATTTACTTCTTTAATAATTGTTGCGGGACTGCTGCTTAAAACATATATCCTGTCGGAAAGAAGAATAGCTTCTCTTATATCATGAGTTACAAATAAAACGCTTGATTTATATGTTTGCCAAACATCTAAAAGCCACATTTGCATAGAAAGTCTAGTTAGCGCATCAAGCGCTCCAAAGGGTTCGTCCATAAGTAGAAACTGATTATTAAAAAGTATAGTTCTTAAAAGCGCCACCCGCTGCGCCATGCCTCCAGAAAGTGCATGAGGATAATAGTTGGCATAATCTGAAAGTCCAAATTTTTTAAGCATGTTACATGCTTCTTGTTTGGCTTTTTTTTCTGAAATGCGTTTTAGAGTTAGCCCCAACATAACGTTTTCCAAAACAGTTTTCCAGGGTAGAAGGAGTGGTTTTTGCAGCATGTAGCCTGACTTTCCAAGTAGTTTTTGGTTTTTTTGTTTATCTATGTATATTGTTCCAGTGGTTTGTTTTTCAAGGCCCGCAAGGATATTAAGAAGTGTTGTTTTGCCGCAGCCGCTTGGTCCAATAATACTTACAAATTCACCATAATTAATGCGCATGGAAATTGAGGAAACGGTGTATGTTAGGGAACTGTTTAGAGAAAATGTTTTTGATAGATTTTTAACTTCTAGTTTGGGAGTCGTCATGAAGCGCGCTACTTGAAAAACTGATTTGTGTATAACTTGGTAAAATCTAATGTCGTTACTGCCGAGCCTGATGCATCTTTTATTTGGCCTGTACTTAAAATAAACTTTGGAAATTCTGTCCAGGCTTTTTCGTCTTGAACTCCCCATGGTTTATCTGGGTCCGTGTAACGAGGACTTAGATATTTTTGGCTTTCGACAACAAATTCTTTGTCATCAAACATTCCTTTTTGCGCAGAGTCAATAAGGATTTGCGCCGACTCTTCTGGATTTTGTATAGCAAAATTATATCCTTTGGTGGTTGCTTTGATAAACTTTCTCAAAATCTCTGGCCTTCCTTTTATTTGTGTGGGGCCGGAAATAAGGACCGGGGTATAGTAATCGGGAATACCATATTTTATAAGGGAAAATGAAACAAGTTTTACTCCCTGTCGTTTTGCTTGCACGCCTGTCCAGGCATCAAAAATCCAAACAAAATCAATTTTTTTGGTTTCTAAGGCTTTTATGCCGTCTATATCCAGCATGACTGTTTTAAAATTTCCTTTTCCATTATTTTTTTTGATCATTTCTGAAATAACTGCATTTTCAAACGGAGCGCCAAACCCGCCATAGATTTTTCCATCAAGATCTTTTGGAGTTTTTATGCCAGAGTTTTCTGTTGCGGCAAGAGAGGAGGTGTTATGTCGAATAATTGTGGCAATTGATACCACAGGATTGCCAGAGGCAACAGATGTAACAACGCCTTCTGTATAACTTACGCCAACATCTGCTTTATTCGTTGAAACTAATATTTCGGATGAAACGTTTCCAGAATAGGGAAGAATTTTAACTTCGATTCCTTCGTTTTTGTAGTATCCTTTTTTTTGCGCCACATAAATACCTGTGTGGTTGGTATTGGGCGTATAGTCTAGGGCAAGCGTTACTGCTGTCAGTTTGGGCGTTTCTATTGGCGGTTTTGCAGGTTTTCTATTTTGTAACAAAAATAATCCTACTAGACCAAGAAGAACAATAAATGTTGCAAAAATGTATTTTATAGGTAGTTTTATCATTTCCTTCGTCGGCATTACCCGAACAGGTTCAAAGGGTCGTCGCCTTAAGCAACCTCTCAGCCCATCTATTGAGCTCCCCTATTTATGTGATTATAATAAAACATGTTGATTTGTTTGTCAACTCCGATTTAAAATGTGGACAAAAAGCAATTGTCCTTCCCCCATATCTACAGATACTTCTTTTTGGGTGAATATATTACTGATGCCGCGTGATTTGCCAAAAAAAAGCGATTCGTTTTTCAAAGAGTATTTTAGATTTATTGTTGTAATATGAGAAACTTCTTTACTAAGCGGAATAAGGGAAAGCAGGTCATTTATGTCTCCTTTTATTTGTACCAGCTTTGGACCCTTTTCTACCCAGGCAATAATTGCGCCGTGAATGTACCTAACGGGTATATTGGTACCAGCAAGAAGTGAAATGTTTGCTAAAATATGATCTATTCGATTACCCTCGATACCGCCAATAATGTCTATTTCTGTGGCATTATTGTCAATTGCGTATTGTATGGCAAGTTCGGTGTCTGCTTCGTTTTTGGTTGCGGGATAAGTAACAAAAACAGTCCCCCTTTTTTTTAGCAAATCGCGTGTTTTTGTATCTATAGAATCCATATCGCCAATAACAGCTTCGGGTATATAATTCCATTCCAAAGCGGTTTTGGCGCCAGAGTCGGCGGCGATTATTTTGTCGGCTATCTTTAGTGATTGGGTAATAATTTTTCCTTTTTCTATCCTACCGCCGGTAAAAATAACGTAGCGCATAGAATGTATTCTACAAAAAAAATGAAGCAGTGTATACAACCTATAGTTTGCTTTTAGTTGGAAGAGATGGTATACTTTTGTACTTAATCATAAAATATGAGAGCAAGACAAGAATTAGAGACAAGACTAAATTTAGAAAAAAGGGATAATTCTGTTGAACAATATTTAAATGAGATAGGTAGGTATAGTTTGTTGTCTCGCGAAGAAGAGATAGGGTTTGGTAAAAAAGCGGATAGAGGGAGATATGCTTCAGCGCTACTTGGATATATATCAGGAGAAGAAATTGTTTGTAAGGGGTCATCGCCTGTTGCTCTTGATTTACTAAATGAATTTAGACTTTGGCCATATGCCGAACTTGTTTTTGAGGATAAGAAACCAGAGCAAGAAATGAAGTTAGATAGAAGGTTGGCAAGGTCGGTGATAGGAATAAAAGTTTTAGATGAAGATGCTTTTGTTGATCGGCTTAGGGATTTGCAAGGTTGTTTACAAGAATATGTTTTAGATGGAGTTGAAGCAGAAAAAGAAATGATAAATGGAAATCTCCGTTTGGTTGTTTCGGTGGCCAAAAAATATATCGGCAGAGGGGTATCTTTTTTGGATATGATTCAAGATGGAAATGAAGGTTTAATAAAAGGGAGTAAAAAAATATCAATGGGAAAAAGGGTATAAGCTTTCTACATATTTAACACCTTGGATAATCCAGGGAGTAACACGGGCAATTGCCAATTACGGACAAATAGTTAGAGTTCCTGTGCAGGTGCATGATGACGCAAAAAAAGTCGCTTTTGTAGAAGGAAAACTTATGCAGGAAGGACTTGGACAAGAACCGACAGCAGAACAAATTGCCGCTGATCCAGCAGCAAAATTAAGCGTGGAAGCAATAAGAAGAGTTATGTTTGTTCGAACAACTATTGGTAGGATTTTAAGTCTTGATGAGCCGTCAGAATCAGATGGATATGAAGGAACAAAATTAAGTGATTTTGTACAGTCGGAGGACCCTGCGGTTGAAGATGAGGCGCTTAGAAATGTGCAAGGAGGAGAGGCAAAAAAAATTTTAGGGACTTTTACACCCAACGAGGAAAAAATCTTAAATTTATTATTTGGGTTGAAAGATGGGGTACCAAGAAGAGAATTGGATGTTGCAGAAATATTGGGTATTACACAACAGCGAGTTAGTGCTGTTAGAGCTAAAGTCCTGAAAAGATTAAGAGATAGTTTAAGGTAATAAAAATAGTTTTTGAAGCGATGATTTATAACATTTTCCTCATTTTAAGATAAGATAATCCTGTTGCTCCAAATAACAAAACCCCAGCAATCGGCAAAAAATTTATTTTATTTTTTTCTTGCAGAGTTGGTTTATCTGCAGATTTGGATTCGACAGTTTGCTGATCTAATTTTGATTCTTTTTTGAGTTCTTCTTTTGGTTTTGGTTCTATTTTTGCTCCCAGCACATTTTCTTTAAAGCCCGCTGCCGCGCCTTGTTCGGAAAATCCAATTGGCGTAGCGGCAATTTCGTTGGAGTAATCTCCTGGGGTACATCCATTGCCCGCCCGTACTCTAAAATAATATGTCTGTCCGCCGGAGAGATTTTCTACCACAAAATTGGTTGTTCCTTTTCCTCCAATGTTGGGGTTGCCATACTGCAATTTTCCAGGCTCTGTTCCATAGGCAATAAGGTAATACGAAATTGGCCCCGCCCCTTCTTTCCATGATAGTGCGACGGTGTTGATGCCGGCAAAAGTGGAAGTGAGGGTAGGCGCGCTTTGTGGCTTTTCGTCGTTGCAAGTTGCAGCAGAGGTGGAGTTTGAAGATGTAGAAGATGAGGAACTAGAACTTGAAGCAGTTACTGTCGGTGTTGGTGTCGGAGTCGGAGTTGGAGTAGGTGTTGGTGTGGGAGTGAGCGTTGGGTCGCTGGCAAGGGTAATACTTCGTTCGTCGGTTACCTGCTCGGGCGAGCCGCGGGAAATAAGGCGGTAGTAGTAGGTTTTTCCAGGCAGCAAATCGGTGATTGTTACAGAATGGTTTTTTGTTTTTGTTGGTTTTTCGTCGGTTCCATTGTCGTATCCATATTTAGTTCCAGAGCCTTTGACTTTTTTTGACTGGCTGCCAAAAACAACGCGACTATACGATGGTCTATCGGTTGTCCAGGTAACAGTAAAAGAAGTCGCGGTATTTTCGGCAACGGTTATTGACGTATCGTCAATTTTTGGGGCGATTTCATATTCTTCTGTGAGCGTGTCGCTTAGATTACCTGCAGTATCTTTTGCTACCGTTTTGAGTGTTACACTGCTGCCGTCAATTATAATTGGCGCAACGTAGATGAGTCTGGCGCTGGAGGTGGAAGGATCTGTTCCATCGAGGGTATAAAAAATGGTAGGTTTATTAGGTGCATCAAGACTTGTAATTTCAATTGATCGTGGTTTTAGATATTTATCTCCTGGAATGTCCACTGTAGGTTTGGTTGGAGGAATGCCATCTGTTGGAGTGGTAGTTTGTTGGTTATTCCATTTGTCTGATGAGATATCTTTAATGCCAGTTCCTGTTCCATTTCCTTTGAGGGTAACAATCGGTGTTTTTCCTGCGTCATTTGGTTCTGTTGTTTCTTCAATAGTTATTGTAACTTTGTTTTTCTCATTGCCATCTCGTTTTGCGGTAACAACTTTGTATCCTTCAACATTAAAATCAGAATTATTGCTTGATTCATTTACTGTGTTCGCGTTTACATCCCGTACAAAAGTTACCTCAATTTTATCTATTTTGCCGTTGTTATTGGTATCAAGGGTTTTGGTGCTTTTTATTTGCGGTGGTGTGGTATCAGTTGGTGTTGTATCGTTGCTTTCGCCATTTTGTTTATATCCCAGAGAAAACGTCGCCGGCTCATCATTTTTTGTTTGGCTCGAAATTTTGTTTACAGTTGCGCTGCCAGTTGCTGTATGTCGATACGTTTCAAGCTTAAATTGGTTTATGACAGCGCTTGTTGTTGCAACAGTAATGCTATATGTGTCGTTATTTGGTTTAGGTATTAGCAGCATTTTATAGTCTGGACTTGTAGTTTCGCTTATTGGATCTTTAATGCCATGCTCTAGATAATAGATAGCGTTTGGTATATCGGTATAGGTGGTTGTGCCATTACTGCCTGCTTTTTGACCACTGCTATTTGTTAGATATATGTCAACATCTGGGTCTACAACAACTATTAGATACGAAAGATTCGTATTAGAAGGGATAAATCGTCTCATGGAAAGAAAAGTATCGTTGTATGAGGCTAAAGTTGTCCTCTCATCGTAAAAAGGATCGTTAATATCAAAAGTTGTTCCATTGATTCCCTTGGCAACAATAAAATGTCCTGGTTCTTCAAGTATTACTGGATTATTACTATCTAATTGGTTTTTTAATTTAGTTTTGTCATTGTCGCCCCACACAAATTCTAAGGCATCAAAATCAGTGATATTATTTACTGTTTTTGCAAGTTTGGATAAGTCGGCTATGGCTGCCCAATTTACTTTGCCTCGTATATAGCCACCATCGCCACCTTCATAATTTTTTAACCAAAGATTTAGAGTATCTGGTTGGAGATCAGATCCATCTGGCAATTTTTTAATACCATAGTAATTAAGTATCATTGCAGCCGATGTCATAGCACATCCCCAGCGATTGATTGTTGTTGCTTCTCCAGTTTTTGCCCAATCGGTTGCAGTGTCATATTCTAATCCCTGCCACGGCTCCGAAGTTTGCTTAAGTAGCGGAACATCGAGCGGAGAATCGATGTTCGTAACAACAATGTTATCAAACCAGACTTCTGAATCTGGATCTGCGCCAACGCTTGCTTGAAGACCAATTGTTCCACCATCAAAATAAGGCGAAGAATCCTCCAATTTCCAGATTTCATCATTGTTAATAAATAATTTAATTACATTTTTAGAAAATTCTATTTTAAAATGGTATGTTTGGTTATCCTGAAAAGAATATGATTTTTGTTCTACTCGATAGTAACTTCCTATAACTTTTTGAAAGTATATAGTTGATCCGTAAGTCATAAAGTCATACCAATTAGAGGAGTCTAAATACTTAAATAGGATGTTTCTATTAGCTATAGCTGTGTTTTTATATTCCATATCAAAGCTGTACGAGTATCCAATAAAGCCAGAAAGATCAAAATTGTTTGGAATAATTTCAGTTGTGCAACTTGGACCGTTTATTCTAATACCAGCCTTGCCATTTTCTATATTCCAAGTAGTAGGGATACCCCCGTACAAACAGGACTTTGATGTATTTGAGTATTGTGTGTTTCTTTTAACAGCCCAATTATTTAAATTTCCTGTATCAAAGTTTTCTTGGAATACTTTATGAGAGGCAAAGCTTTGTGAAGTAAAAAATAGACTAATAAAAGCCAAAAAAATAAAAACAAAAAGAAACCTGAGGGCCATCAGTTTCTTCACAATAATTTAGTTTAGTCAGGAATTGTATTATTTGTCAAGCTAGGAGAATAATGTTAGAATTAATCTGTGAGTAAATCAGATAGAAGAAAAAAACATGAGGATTTTCATAAAAATACCCATATACAAAAGAGACTAATAAATGTAAATAATTTTACATACAGAATTATTATCTCTGTCATAAATAAATATTTAAAAGGAAAAAAGAAAATTTTAGATATTGGTTGTGGTGCTGGCACTATATGTTTATATTTAGCGGGTAAAGGATATGATGTGCTTGGAATAGACATTTCTCAAAATGCTATTAATTCGTGCAATGAAAGTGCTAAAGTTTTGGGATTAGAAAATGTTAATTTTGAAAGAAAAACATTTCCCACAGAAATTCCTAATGATAAATTTGATTATATTATTTGCAGTGAGGTTATAGAGCACCTTGAGGACGATGATTTTGCTCTAAAAAAAATATATGCGCTTCTTAAACCTAATGGTATTGCCATTTTTTCTACTCCTTCAGAAAATGCTCCACTTTATAAACTTGGTTTAGCAAAGGAATTTGATGATAAAGTTGGTCATTTAAGACGATATACCGTGGAAAAATTGGTAGCGAAATGTAAAACAAACAATTTTTCTATTCTAGAAACAAGAAAAACAGAGGGTGTTTTAAGAAATTTTTTATTCCTAAATCCAGTTGCAGGTAAATTTGTTCGTTTTATTAAATTTTTTATTTCTGATATCGTGACTTTTTTTGATGAAATATCCTTGAGATTATTTGGAGAATCACAAATTTTCGTAGTTGTTAAAAAGTTATGATCTCCTTTTTTTTTGGGAGGGGTTACAATTTTGAAGCGCATATAGTTTTAACTATAAATAAATTTTATATAGCAGTTTTTTTGTTTTTGCTGATTGTTATTCCTTTTATTACGTTTACATTGCAAAAAAAGAGCAGTGAGCCGTCTGTTACGAATTTTATACCTACTATTGCTCCGAGCGCCACAGAGAAGACTACCGCAACAATTACGGAATTTGTGCCGGTATCGGAAAGTCCACAGGATAATCAACAATTGACACCTCCGCCATTTTATCCAGGTTTGTCATGGACACTTGTAGACAAACAAGAACTAAAAAAAAGTATAGGTGATTATAAGGTTCATTATTCAAGCAAAAATCACGATGGTAATTTTTCTCTTTCTGGCAAAGAGTGGGTGGGGGTAAAACAAAAAATCTCACAAGTTGAATTAAACAAAATGGAAGGTGATTTTACTAATTACTATAACGACAAGCTTACAAAGCTTGGGTGGGAATCTTCAACAGAAACAAATGGATTTTTGCTTCAATCTATAGCTGCTGATGGTCCTAGTGGCGGTATTTGGGGATATGTTAAAGTAGAAAACGAAACAACATTAGAAGCCATTATTTTACAAAAAGAAACGCCAACTTCTCTTTTTTCTCCTCCAGAAGGAGATCCTGATCCATGTCCTTGTGATATTACCTTTCGAATATTTGTAAGTAATCCCCAAGACCTTACAAAAGTTTTACCTACATCTCCTTAATATGACTATACTTTTTTTTGCCAGGTTGTTTTGGCCTCATGGGGGTGGGGTGGAGACGCATGTTTTGGAAGTGGGGAAAAGGTTAATTGGAAAAGGATATAAGGTTGTAGTTGTTACCGAATTATTAGCAAAGACAAAAGAAAAAGAAAATATAGGGGGGATTGAGATTTTTAGAATTCCGGTTGGGAAAGATAATTGGTTTAAGAAATTTAGAATTTGGAAGTGGTTTTGGCAAAACAGAAAGTTAATCCAGCAAGCAGATATTGCGCATGCTCACGACGTTTTCTTTTGGTACCTGCCTTTTCGTTTTCTCTATCTTAACAAACCAATCTATACTACCTTCCATGGCTACGAAACAAAATTCCCTCCGGCAAAGAAAGCAATTTTCGTTCGTAGGCTAAGCGAGAAGCTCTCTTGGGGAAACATTTGTGTAGGAGACTATATTAAAAAGTGGTACAAGACAAAACCGAACTACATTACTTACGGAGGCGTGAACGTCCACCTCGGAGGAGTCATGGTTTCGCAAGCTCAGCAGCCTGCCACCATCCGAGGTGAAGACCAAAAACTTAACATACTTTTCATCGGGAGATTGGAGGAGGATATTGGGATTAGCTTGTATTTACAAGCTATACGAAAGATGAAAAAGACCAGAAATGTAGATGTTATTTTTTTGGGAGATGGGAGTTTTCGACATGAGGCAGAGAAGTTGGGCAGAGTTACAACATTTCAAGAGAAGTTTGTCGTCCAGGCAGATGTGGTATTTGCCTCTTCATATCTTTCGATGCTGTCTGCCATGGCTGCCAAAAAACCAGTTGTTGCCGTGTATACAAATTCTCTAAAAAAAGATTACTTAACTATGACACCGTTTGCAAAGTTTATAACGATTGTTGATTCTCTTGATAAGATTGTGGATACAGTAAAAAATTTAGAGAAAACAAACCAGATGGTCGATCAGGCATATGACTGGGTAAAAGGTCAGACATGGGAGAAGATAGTTAATCTATATATAAAATTGTGGAAGATGAATTAACTATGATCTTTCGAAAGATCAAAAGAAATTCAGATTAGATTGATTTGACAGTAATAAATTATGAAGATAAGTTTTATTTCGACTGTTTACAATGAGGAGAAGACGATTGGATGGATGCTAGAGAGTTTGGCAAAACAGACGAGGATGCCAGACGAGATGATTATTGTAGATGGAGATTCAACCGACAGTACGCTGTCGGTAATTTTCAATTTTCAATTTTCAATTTTCAATCAAAACACAAAAAATAAATTTTCAAAAATAAAAATACTTACAAAAAAAGGGAATCGGGCGGTGGGACGAAATGAGGCGATAAGAAATGCGACAGGCGATATTATTGTATGTTCGGATGCGGGATGCCAGTTGGATAAGGATTGGGTGAAGAATATTGTGAAGCCGTTTGAAAATCCAAAAGTAGATGTTGTCGCAGGGTACTATGCAGCAAAGCCACAATCGATCTTTCAAAAATGCCTGGTGCCATATGTGCTTGTTATGCCAGATAAGATTGACCCTAAAAATTTTCTTCCGGCATCCCGCACAATGGCATTTAGAAAATCTATTTGGGAAAAAGTTGGTGGGTTTCCAGAAAGATACTCGCATAACGAAGATTATGTTTTTGCAAAGAAGTTAAAGCACATTGGAGTAAATATCGTTTTTGCCAAAGATGCCATTGTTTACTGGATGCCTCGAAAGAATCTAAAGCAAGCATTCATTATGTTTTTCCGCTTTGCCTTTGGCGACGCAGAAGCTCGTATTTTTCGCCCAAAAGTTTTTTTGATTTTCGTTCGTTATTTATTTGTATTTTTTCTCATTTTTTTACTTATTGGTTTTCAACTATACGCTATACGCTATACGCTATACGCTATGTTTTTATTGTACGTGACGTGGTCTGTTTGGAAGAACTACAAATACGTTGCAGACTGGCGCGCAATCGTAATTTTGCCTATACTACAAATAACTGCTGATATTGCAGTAATTTTGGGAACGATATGGGGTATACAACACAGGCAATAAAAGGGATTTCGTGGGTTGGTCTTCTTCGGGGAACGACGCGAATTGTATCATTTGCAAAAATTGCCATTCTGGCCAGAATTTTAACCCCAGCCCAATTTGGCGTGTATGGCATTGCCGCACTTGCCCTGTCTTTTTTAGATGTCCTGACCGAGACAGGAGTAAATGTTATTTTAATACAAGAAAAAGACGATATTGACCGACATATCAGTTCGGCATGGATTGTGTCGATAGCGCGAGGAATTTTAATGTCGGGGGTTATATTGGTTATGGCGCCGTTTGTTGCTGGTTTTTTCCAAAGCCCTGATTCGCTTTTTTTGTTGCAGCTAATTAGTATTGTGCCTTTGCTTCGCGGATTTATTAACCCTTCGGTGGTAAAGTTTCAAAGAGATTTACAGTTTAAGAAAGAGTTTTTATACCGGTCGGTGTTGTTCGTAATCGATGCTGGTACGGCGGTTGCAGTTGCCTTTGCCACTCATCAAGCGGCAAGTATTGTGGTTGGGTTGATTGTGGGGGTGGTTGTCGAAGCAGTATTGTCTTTTGTTGTTGCGAAGCCAAGGCCAACACTGCGGTTTGAAAACGAGTATATTGCCAAGATATTTCATAGGGGAAAATGGGTAACATTGTCGGGAGTATTCCAGTACTTATTCCAAAATGTCGACAACATTGTGGTTGGTAAGTTGCTTGGTACTGGGTCGCTTGGGCTTTATCAGCTTGGGTATTCCATATCTATTTTACCAATTAGCGAAGTGGCAGATGTGGTATCTCGGGTGACTTTTCCTGTTTATACAAAGATAGCAGATGATACCGACAGGCTTCGTAAAGCATTTATGCGGACTGTTATGATTATTGCATGCGTTACGATTCCTTTTGGGATTATTTTGTTTTTCTTTTCCGAACAGCTAATTACTCTTGTATTTGGAAAGCAGTGGGTGGGTGTTGTTCCCGCTCTTCGAGTTTTGGCTATTTTTGGCGTTATTCGCGCAGTGTTTGGTTTTTGCGCCACGCTTTTTTTGGCAGTTGGAAAGCAAGAATATATTACCGTGGCAACGCTTGCAAGTATTACAGCCATGGGATTAGTTATTGTGCCGTTTGTTAATTCGTTTGGGTTGATTGGCGCAGCGTATGCAGCACTTGTTGGGTCAGTTTTTGGGAGCATTGTTTTTAGTTTTTTTACCATTAAGGTTTTGTATTCTAAATGAAAATTGCATTTTTTCATGAATTACCGTTTGGGGGGGCGCATCGCGTGGTTGTAGAATACGGAAAAATACTTTCCAAAAACCACGATGTCGATGTGTTTTATGTGGACAGGGAGGAAGAAAAAAATCTGGAGTCGATTTTTAATAAGTCTTATTTTTTTCGGTTTTCCCAAAAAAGCGGTCGTGGGTGGTGGGGGACACGTTTGTATAACGATACTTTAGGGCTTTTTTTCTTGTCTATTTTGCATTGGCGGATAGCTCGGTTAATTGACGAGCAGAAATACGATTTTGTTTTTGTGCATCCGTCAAAATTTACCCAAGCCCCTTTTGTGTTGCGGTTTCTTAAAAGCCCAATCATATATTTTTGCCAAGAGCCGCTTAGACTAGCATACGATCCATTTATATCAAGACTTCCAGACGTTTCGCTGCCAAAAATGTTATATGAGAAATCTGTGCGTTTTATGAGAAAAGTTATTGATAGGTCAAATGTTGGATTTTGTGATTTTATTTTGGTAAATTCGTCTTTTTCTAAAAAAACTATACAGCAAGCATATGGTAAAGATGCAACAGTTTGTTATTTGGGCGTAGATGAGAATAATTTTAAACAAATACCAAGTAAAAATGAATACGATGTACTTTTTGTTGGACAAAAAATAGCTGTTGAGGGGTATGATTTATTGGAAGAGGCGTTGTCTTATTTTCCCAAAAAAATAAAAGTAAAAGTTATTGAAAGAAATTTACAGGGAGAGGGGATAGCAGATAGACAACTTGCAGAAGAAATAAATAGCGCAAAAATTGTTGTGGCTTTAAGTCGAAATGAACCATTTGGATTAACTGTTTTGGAGGCAATGGCCTGTGGCGCGCCGGTTGTTGCGGTAAAAGAAGGAGGATATATTGAGACAGTTATAGATGGGGAGACAGGATTTTTAATTGACAGAAATCCAAATGAGTTGTATGAAAAAATTAGTATACTTCTTGCAGATGGAAAGTTAAGAGAAAGATTTGGAGAATATGGCAAGCATCATGTTTTACAAAATTGGACATGGGAAAAAAGTGTCGAGAGATTTTTAAAAATAATTTCGCAAGGAGGGGAAAAATAATTATTTCAATTATTATTGTTCACTACAAAGTAGAAAAAGAGCTTTTTGATTGTTTAAATTCAATTGAAAAATCACAACAAAAAAGTATTTACGAAATTATTGTGATTGATAACAATGAAGAGCCGACAATAAAATCAGAGCTTTCTAAAAAATTTCCTAATGTAATTTACATTAAGACAAATAAAAATATAGGTTTTGGAGCGGCCAATAATCTTGGCGCAAAAGTGGCAAAAGGCGAATTTTTATTTTTTCTAAATCCCGATACAAAAGTTTTTCTTAATACAATTGATGCGTTGATTAATTTTTTAAAAAATCATCACCATGCAGGAATTGTGGCGCCGCTTCTTCTTAATAAAAAATGTAATCCTTATTCATTACAAGGAAGTGCAGTGTTGACACCATTTCGGGCAATTATGTGTTTGTCATTTATTCAAAAACTTTTCCCAGAAAATATAATATACAAAGAGTATTACCTTTTAGATTGGGATAAGAAGTTTATAAGAGAAGTTGATGTGATTCCTGGGACAGCATTTCTTGTGAGGAAAAAAATCTTTGAAGAAGTCGGTGGGTTTGACGAGCGATTTTTTCTTTTTTTCGAAGAAAATGATTTGTGCATGCGTGTTAAAGAATTTGGATACAAAATATATATAACGCCAAATGCAAAAGTTATGCATCTGTGGGGTGAAAGCACCAAAAGTTTGCCAAATACAAAGGAAATATTTAAAAAAAGCAGAGAGTATTATTTTCAAAAGTACTTCGGTTTTTTCTGGGCATCTGTTGTTGAGCTATTTTGCAGATGATACAATATAGTTATGATTAGCGCTGTTATTCTTACCAAAAACGAAGAGGAGAATATAGAGGTTTGTATAAAAGGACTTCGGTGGTGCAATGAGGTAATTGTTGTTGATGATAATTCAACCGACAAAACAAGAGAAATTGCAGAAAAATTAGGCGCCAAAGTAATTGATCATAGTTTAAATAATAATTTTTCTGAAGCGCGGAATTATGGATTGGAACAGACAAAAGGGGAATGGGTTTTATTTGTTGATGCAGACGAGCGGATTTCGGATTCGTTAGCTTTCGAAATAGGCAGTATGCTTACCATGCAGGCGGTTGACGCATATGATGCATTTTACATAAGAAGGATAGATACGATATGGGGAAGACAGCTGTTGCATGGAGAAAATGGTATGGTAAAGTTTATTCGGTTGGCCAAAAAAACAAAAGGTGAATGGAAAGGGGCGGTGCATGAAACATGGCAAATAAAAGGAAGGGTCGGACAGTTGAAGAATCCTCTTTATCATTATCCGCACCAGACAGTTTCGGAGTTTTTAACAGAAATAAATTATTATACTACCATTCGGGCGCAGGAATTATACAAAAAAAGAGTAAAAGTGCATGTGTGGGATATAATTTTGTATCCAAAGGCAAAGTTTTTTGTTAATTATGTTTTAAAAAGAGGTTTTCTTGATGGTATGCCAGGATTAGTTGTTGCGATACTCATGAGTTTTCATTCCTATCTTGTCCGCGGTAAATTGTGGTTGCTATGGCAGAAAAAATAGTTAAGGTTTTTTTCGTTTTTCTTCTTTTGTTGTTTCCACTGGGGGAGATTGCCCGTTTTGACCTGGGGAATAATATTGCAGTGCATGCTTTTGATATGGTAGCTGTTTTTGCGCTTTTTGCCAAAAAACTTCCAAAGTTTATTCTTTTTTTTGTGGTGACATTAATTGTTTCTCTTCTTGTTAATATTAATAATTACCAAACAAATGAATTAATTACTGCATCTTTTTATCTTTTAAGATGGGTTGGGTACGCGGGACTCTATGTTGTTGTTTCTAATTTTGATAAACAGTTTAAAAATAAAATCATTCAACTTTTAGTTGGGGTCGGTGCAATAATAGTTGGGCTTGGGTACATACAGTATTTTTTGTATCCCAATCTTCGTAACTTGTATTATGCAGGGTGGGACGAACATTTATATAGAATGTTTAGTACATTTTTAGATCCGAATTTTGCCGGGGCATTTTTTGTGATGTATTTCATGTTTGTTTTGGGAAAGGCTTTAGAAAATGGACAAAGTAAATATTATTACACCATATTAGGTGTTTTAACACTGGAAGCAATTTTTCTGACCTACTCTCGGAGCGCATATATTATGTTTGGTGTTGCCCTAACGGTTTTTTTCTTGTTGAAAAAGCAAAAAAAGTTATTGTTTTGGTGGATACTGGGGCTTGTTTTATTATTGCCAGTTTTGTTTTTATTCTCGCCAAAATCTGAAGGGACAAATTTGTTACGGACAACTTCATCTAATGCCAGGGTTTTAGCAATGGATCAGGCAATAACCATTATTAAAGATAATCCAATTTTTGGCGTTGGGTTTAATGCCTATAGATACGAGCAAGAAAAGCGTGGGTATTTAGGGCAATCGACAAAAGAAAACCATGCGGGTGCTGGGACAGATAATAGCTTCTTGTTTGTTTTGGCGACAACGGGAGCAATTGGATTTAGCGCATATTTTTATCTGTGGTATTCGATTGTCCGTAGACAAAAAAGTATTGTAGCGCTTTCATCAATTGCTGGGCTTTTTGTGAACGCATTTTTTATTAACAGTTTGTTTTATCCAATTATTATGGCGTGGATATGGATTTTAACAGGTATTACTGAGAACGAGTAACAGTTATTTCTTTTTCGGTTTTATTACCTGCTTCGTCTGTGGCAATAACTTTAATTTTATTCTCTCCGTTTTGTAAAGGCAAATCATACGAAAACTTTCCCTCG
Organism: Candidatus Levyibacteriota bacterium; assembly: GCA_016432345.1. GTDB lineage: Bacteria > Patescibacteriota > Microgenomatia > Levybacterales > UBA12049. The sequence continues at coordinate 553,302 of CP066685.1, forward strand.
TTATCTACAATTGCCCATAGGTCGTTTACTGTTATTTGTGTGCCTGTATCTGTTTTGCCTTTTACAGTTACGGTTTTATCATCTTTTCCAAAAGATTGTTTGTCGTTTGGTGATTCAAGATTAAGCGCTGGAGCGTCTTTTTTAAATATAATTGTGTAAGAATTTGAGAAGTCGCTTTCTTGTTGTTTTGATGAAGGATCGTTTTGTATTGCTTTCGCCTGAATAAAATTTTCCCCTTGTTTGAGTTGGATATCTGCAAAAGAAAAAGTGTTTTTTTTGTCAACTTTTTTCTCGTCTTCTTTTTCTCCGTTAAGAAAAAGTTGTATGGTTTGGTTTTCTAAAGCGCTGCCGCTAATGGCGATTGTGGCGCTGTTTGTGGCGCTTGGCAGGGCATCCAAAACTGGCGGGGCAACATACACATTTTTTGGTTTTGCTACTTCTTGCGTGTCCTTTGCTCCTAGAAGGAAATATGAAACATTTGCTAAAAGCGGTATGCCAAACTTAGCAAGGAATCCTAAAACAGCAACAATTCCGATAATGCTAAGTAGTATTGACTGTTTTGTTTGCCGTTCTACTCTTCTTGATAATCGTGATTGCGTCATATAGAATAGTATTACTTTATAAGCCGATGTAGCTCAGTTGGTAGAGCGGCGCTTTCGTAAAGCGTAGGTCGCAGGTTCGATCCCCGCCATCGGCTCACCTTTTTGTTTCGAGAAATTTTTTACCATGTCCGACTGTAGTGTTGATAGGCACATTATTTTTACACAGTGGGCAATTAGCTTCATCATAATTTTGGGTAAATAATTCGTCTAAGGCATAAAATGGAATTCCCATACTTTCGGAATTAACGTTTTTTGGATCTCTATTAACCATTACTCCGACTGCTATAGCATATCCTCCATGTTCTTGCACGCTATTTATGACTTTTTTTACAGAGCCGCCGGTGGTTGTTAGGTCTTCCACAATCAAGACATTTTTGTCTTTTACAAATCTTTCGTAGCCGCGGGTAAAGATTTGATTTTTTTCCAGAGTTTTTTCGGTATATACGCCAAAAATCTTTTTATTTTTTAATTTTGATAAATGATATGCAGTCCATTGCGATAAAATTATTCCGCCTAAAGCCGGGCCAACAACCACATCTATATCCATATCTTTAAATTTTTCTGCAAATAATTTTCCAACTTGGGACGCTTTATCGGTGTGAGGATACATGGCGTCTTTATTAATATAAATTGGCGAGTGTTTACCAGATGTTAAAACAAAATGATCGTTGGTAATTAGCGCACCGGTTTCTTTAAGTATGTCAAAAACAGTTTTCATCGGTAGGAATTAATTATATTGCGCATTTCGCAGGCTTTTTGGCAGGCTTTTTCCACAAAATCTGCATCTTTTCCTGCATATATTATTTCTCTTGAGCTATTGCAGATAAGATTATTTCCATTTTTATCAATCCCTGCTGTTACGGCTTTTTCTATAGAGGCTCCTTGCGCTCCAATTCCGGCAGTTAAAATTGGACTCTTTGGAAATAGTGTTCTAACATTTTTAAGAGCTTCTGGATCTGTTGCGCCAACAAACAGCGCGATATTTGGAAACATCCATTTTTTTACTTCTTCCGCAGTATGTATATTTTCGAAAGTTGAGGCGTCTTTATTGGATGTTTTTATAATAATAATTGGCGATTTATCTTTGTACTCAAAAAATGGCTCAACAGAATCTTTCCCAAGAAACGGAAGAATAGTTACGGCATCCGCGTCCCAATATTCAAACATCGCTTTGGCATACATTTTGGCGGTATTTGGTACATCGGCCCTTTTTGCATCAAGAATAATTGGAATATGTCCAAAAGAAAAATGTAGATATTCAATAGTTTTTTTAAGTTGTTTAAGCGAGTCTAACCCATACGCTTCGTAAAATGCAATATTTAATTTGTAAGCGCAGACCACGTCTGCTGTAGCGTTGATAATTGATTTATTAAAGGTGAAAATTGGTTCTTTTTCCGCTTTTAAGTGTTGTGGGAGTTTTTCAAGATCGGTATCCAGTCCAACACAAAGGAGGGAATTATTTTTCTTTGTTGCTTTGTCCAGTTTTTCCTGAAATTTAGTTTTTATTGTCATAGCAACCTCTATAAGGACAGTCCTTTAAAAATTTCGTGCGCAAGATATGGGTTCCACATGGCGGCTGTTGCAGATTGGACAACATCTGCGCCGGCTTTTCGGTACTCCAGATAATCATTTGGATTCATTACTCCGCCAACACCAACTATTTCGTATTTATAGCCATTTTTTTGACGGATAGTATTTAATTTGCGGGTCATTTCCAAACCAGCCCATTTAATTCCTGCTCCGCCAACGCCGCTTCTTAGCCTATTTTTTCCCGGAAGAGCCTGTTTTCCTTGCTGGTCTACAACTTCAACTTGAAGCGTGTTGATGGCCGAGATGGCTTGGGCATACTCATTTGCGATTTCTGCCAGTACTTCGATATCTTTATCTAATTTATAGTGGCCGACTTTTAGAATAAGCGGGGTATTGCCAATTGCTTCTCGTATTGCTTCGCAGACTTTTTGGGTAACGTCCAGGCTGTAACAAACCAACCCTTCGTTGCCGATGTTTGGGCACGAAAGATTTGCCTCCAGCGCTTTTGCGCCGGTGTCGTTGGCTAATTTTGCGGTGAGGGCAAAGTCTTTTATAAAATCTTCTTGGGTTTGGTTTTCTTTAACTGTGCCCATAAAACTTAAGATCATTAGTTGCCCTTTTTTTGCATAAGCAACAGCTTTATGCGCGTCTGGCTGCCAGATATTTGGATTTTGCGATGGCACACCGAAAGAATTGGTGATAGTTATGTTTTTGACTGCTTTTTCTTTGCCGATATTTTTTATCACCACTTGTCGCAACTTTTCGGGATGAAGGTCGCCTTTTATATCAACCGAGACCACATTGGGGAAGGGGTGAGAAGGGAAAAAAGCCGCCCGAACTGTTTTGTAGCATGAAACATCAAATCCCCATTCAAAAGCTGTTTTTATAAATTGGCTGTTTAAGAGTGGTCCAGCCGGAATACCAAAGGGAAGGTTGATATTAAAGCCTAAAAACTTGTATGTTTTTTTAATATCCCGTTGGGGTGGGGTGATATTTTGAGAAAGAATTGGCGGACCTTTGGCAAAGTTTTCATCAAAGGATATGTTTGGATCATAAAACGCTGGTTGCATTATATCATTATTATAGCTTTCTTCGGCGTCTACTTGCAACTTTTAGTTCTAAAAGTGAACGCTTAAATTCAGTTTCGGCTATGGCAAAATCACGTTCGGATACTTTTTCCTGCATTAGCTTTTCGGCTCGTTTTTGAGCAGCTTCGGCTTTGGCGATTTCGATTTCTTCGCTTCGAACTGCATAATCTGCCAAAAGCGAAACTTTGTTTTTGCTTACTTCTAAGAATCCGCCGGTAACTGCCAGATATTGTTCTTTAGCTCCATTTTTAACAATAATTTCTCCTTCTGCTATTTGGGTAAGCAGGTTAATGTGGTGAGGAAGGATAGTAATTTGTCCGCTTGCTGTGGGAACAATAACCTCATTTACTTCTTCTTTAAAGACTATTTTTTCTGGAGTAATTATTTCAAAGGAGAATGTCATTTTTTGGCGTTATTAACAGCTTCATCAATTGTACCAGTCATGTAAAATGCTTGTTCGGGCAGGTCGTCGTGTTTGCCGTCTAAGATTTGTTTAAACCCATCAATTGTATCTTCGATTTTAACATATTTTCCCGGACTGCCTGTAAAGACTTCGGCTACAAACATCGGCTGGCTCAAAAATCTTTGAATTTTTCGCGCTCTGGCCACTGCGCGTTTGTCTTCGTCAGAGAGTTCATCAATTCCCAAAATAGCAATAATATCTTGCAAGTCTTTGTAGCGCTGTAAAACTTTTTGTACCCCCCGTGCTGTTTCGTAGTGTTTTTGTCCAACTATGTTTGGATCTAAAATTCTAGATGTAGAAGATAATGGATCAACAGCAGGATAAATACCCTGCTCGGCAATAGATCTCTCCAGGGTAATTGTGGCGTCTAGGTGGGCAAAAATAGTAGCCGGAGCTGGGTCGGTATAGTCGTCTGCAGGTACATAGACTGCTTGGACCGAGGTAATCGAGCCTTTTTTGGTGGAAGTAATTCGTTCCTGAAGACTGCCAATTTCGGTGGCCAGTGTTGGTTGGTAACCTACAGCGGAGGGCATGCGGCCCAAAAGCGCTGACACTTCGGATCCTGCTTGGGCAAAACGAAACACGTTGTCAATAAATAAAAGCACGTCTTCTTTTTTGTCGTCCCTAAAGTATTCGGCCATGGTGAGGGCTGTTAGAGCAACTCGCAGCCTATTGCCTGGCGGCTCATTCATTTGGCCGTAAACCATGACAGTTTTGTCCATAACTTTTGCTTCCAGCATTTCTAGCCAAAGATCTGTTCCTTCGCGGGTTCGCTCGCCAACACCGGCAAAAACAGAGTGGCCTTTATGCTCAACGGCAATGTTGCGGATTAATTCTTTAACAATAACTGTTTTACCAACGCCTGCTCCTCCAAAAACCGCAATTTTTCCACCTTTTGTAAATGGCGCAATAAGGTCAATAACTTTAATACCGGTTTCTAATACTTGAGGTTTGGTTTCCTGATCGGTAAGTTTTGGCGGATCCTTATGAATTGGATGGTAAGTTATACCTTTATCGTCAAAATTTTTACCATCTATTGTTTTACCTAAAACATTAAAAATGCGGCCTAGGGTTTTAGTCCCAACTGGCACTGAAATAGGTTCATTTGTTCTAATAACCTTCATGCCGCGAGAAATACCATCTGTTGGTCCAAAAGCAATTGTTTTGACTTCTTTGTCGCCAATAGCAAACTGCACCTCCAGTGTAAGCTCTTGTTTGTTGGGTAATGGAACAATCAGCCGCTCATTAAGCTGTGGCAGATCGTTTTCAAAATAAACATCCGCAACAGGTCCTTGGACGCGGACAATTATTCCATCTTTATTGCTTGATGTTTTTTTATTGTTTGGTTTTTTTGGCATATGCGGTTTTACATAGTGTTGGCGCCAGTAATATCCAAAATTTCGTTAGTAATTTTGGCTTGTCGGGTTTTATTATACTCTAATTTTAAGTCCTCTATAATACTATTGGCGTTGTCTGTGGCATTTTGCATAGAGATCATGCGAGCTGCTTGTTCGGACACAAAACTTTCTAAAAAATGTTGATACACAGCCATTTCCAAATAGTGATTTAACAGGGGAGTCATAAGTGTTTTTTGGTCTGGTTCGAAAATATAAGGGTTTTTTGCTTCTTCTTTTTCCTCTTGCGGAACCTGCAAAGGTAGAATAGTAGTGATTTTTGGCGTTTGGGTAAAAATACTGGTAAAGTGGGTGCCAATAATTTTAACATTGTCAACTTTGCCAGAGAGGTAATAGTTTTCGATAATGCGGGTAACAGGGAAGACCATATCAAAAGTTGGAGTAGTGTTGCCAAACACGAAGGATGCAATGATTTCTTTTTTTTGGTGGGTAACTTGCATTTCCAGTTTTTTACCAACAGTTATAAAAGCCACATTTTGTTGGGTTTTACCATACCGCAAAAACTCTCGAAGTAAATTAGTGATAAGGCCGCCGCAAAGACCTTTATCTGGAGACAAAACAATTACCAATGTTTTGTTAGTTAATGACCGTTGTTTTAAATACGGATGGCTAGTCTCGTCAGAACCTGTGTATTTTGCTAATTGAGCAGATAAGGCAGTTAGGCTTTGCACATAAGGTCTGGAGGCTAAAGTTGCATCTTGCGCTCGTTTCATTTTGGATGCGGCAATCATTTGCATGGCTTTAGTTGTTTTTGATACATTTTGCGCTGCTGTAATTCGACGTTTTAAGATTAATATACTTGCCATACTTTTTTGAAATCCTCCAGCGTTTTTTTTAAAAGTTTAGTTGTTTCTTCGTTAATTTTATTTCCTGTGCTTAGTTCTTCCAGTACTTTTGCTTTGTGTGTTTTTGTGTATTCATGAAGTTCTTTTTCGAATCTTTGCACCTGTTCAACTGGCACATCGTCCAAAAAGCCATTACTTACAGCCCAAAGACTTAATACTTCTAAACTTTCTGGAAGTGGCTGGTATTGCGGCTGTTTTAAAATTTCAGTCATCCGTTTACCTTTTTCCAGTTGTTTTTGAGTGGCGGCATCTAATTCACTGCCAAATTGAGCAAAGGCTGCTAATTCTCGGTATTGAGCTAGTTCGAGACGCATTTTTCCAGAAACAGATTTCATGGTGCCAGATTGAGCGGCCCCGCCGACCCGAGAAACAGAATTACCAACATTAATAGCAGGTCGAATACCAATATTAAATAAATCTCCCTGCAAAAAAATCTGCCCGTCGGTAATGGAAATAACATTGGTTGGGATGTAAGCTGAAATATCACCAGCCTGGGTTTCGATAATGGGAAGAGCGGTAATCGAACCATCGCCGTTTTTTTTGTTTAATCTTACAGCGCGTTCAAGTAATCTACTATGCAAGTAAAAAATATCACCAGGATAAGCCTCGCGGCCAGCGGGACGACGTAGCACTAAAGACAATTGACGATATGCCCAGGCGTGTTTGGTAAGATCGTCATAGACCACTAGCACATCTTCGCCTTTTTCCATAAAGTATTCGGCTATAGCTGCGCCAGCATAAGGAGCTAAGTATTGCAAAGCCGCCGGATCAGGCGCATTGGCCGCCACAATTATAGTGTATGAATCTGCGTTTTCTTCTTTGAGTCTGTTGATAATTTGGGCAACAGTTGATTGCTTTTGACCAATTGCCACATAGACGCAGATAACACCTTTGGTGCGTGGAGCGTGGCTCGTGGATTTTTCGTGGGTAGATCGTTGATTAATAATAGTGTCAATGGCAATAGCTGTTTTGCCCAAACCTCGATCTCCGATAATAAGTTCTCTTTGTCCCCGTCCAATTGGAATCATGGCATCAATGGCTTTGATGCCGGTTTTGAGTGGGGTGTTAACAGGCTCGCGTTCAACCACACCTGCGGCAATTCGTTCGATGAACATGTCTTTGGTTTTTTTTATTTTTGGTTTGCCGTCAAGAGGAAGTCCTAAAGGATTTACCACTCTTCCCAATAAGTCTTCTGATGCGCCGATGCTTAAAAGTTTTCCGGTTGTTTTAACTTTGTCTCCTTCTTTAATAGTAATGCCACTTCCTAGCAAAATAATCGAAACATTATCTTCATCTAAGTTTAATACCACTCCCAAAGTGTCGTTTTCAAAGGCAACCAGTTCGCCGATCATGCTTTTGGAAAGTCCAGACGCCACAATCACACCATCATTGTTTTTTTGGACAATTCCCACATTTTGTATGGTTGAATCGGCTGTAAAATGACTTAAACTTTTTTCCAATTGCGAAATAATATCTTTACTTTCAATCATAATTGTTTCTTATTCTGTTAAAGATTAAATCTAATGCTCCTTTGATGGTCATTTCATAAATAATATCATCTTTGGTAATTTTTATCCCGGCAATAAGTTGCGAGTTAGTATTATAAGTAATTTTTTTATTCGGGAAAATTTCCTGCAGTTCGTCTTTTTGCTTGTCGTCAACTTCAAGCGCAGAGTCAATAGCGACAGATAGATAAGATTCTCTTTGTTTTAATCCTTTTATATATTGTTTCAACATTGTTCTATTAAGTATTTTGGCAATTTTTTCAACTTTTTGCGGGTCTAGATTGCCTTTAGTATAACTTGCTAAAACTAATTCTTTAATAATTTTTTTGGTCATATCAATTATTTTTCTGTTTTATTTTTCTGGCTGCTGTTTTAACAATTTCGTGTTGTTCTTTTTCCGAGAAAAGTCCGGTGAGTGATTTTTGCAAAAATTGCACTGCCAGTTCGCTAACATATGAAGATAAGGCAATTTTAGCTTCTTTTGTTTCATAAACAATTTGAGTTCTGGCCTCTTTTAATATTCTGTCTGCTTGGTTTTTGGCAACTTCTTCCGCTTGTTTGATAAGAAGTAATTTTTGTTCTTTTGTTTCATCCAATAGTTTTTTTGCCAACTTTTCGGCTTTTTGGAGCATGATTTTTTCTTTTTCAGCCGCTTTTTCTAAAAGCAATCTTCCTTCTTCTGCTTGCTGCAATCCTTTAGCAATGGTATTTTTCCGATCTTCCAAAGCAGAAAGCAGCGGCTTATACAAAAGTTTGCGCAGTAAAAATAACACAATTAAAAAATTAATTACTTGCGCAATTAATAATTTTATATCAACGCCGAATGTATTTAATATCTCCATTTTATTTGGTGAAAGCCAGGATTAAGGCGTAAATTGCAATAGCTTCGGCAAATGCCATACCTAAAAGCATGGCTGGTAATACTTTTCCAGAGGCCTCCGGATTTCTGCCAATCGCCTCCATTGCTTTTGCTCCAATAAGTCCGATTCCAATTGCTGGACCAATTCCTCCAATTGCCACAATAAGTCCTCCCGAAACACTAAATTCCATTTAATTATTCACCTCCCTCGCATGCTCTTCTGCATGATGCGGTGTTGTAAAAATAGTCATAAAGACAAATGTTAGCATAGAGAAAACCAGCGCCTGAACAAATCCAACAATTACTTCAAGCAACATAAATGGCAACGGAAACAAAAAAGAAAATATATTGGATACTGTTGCTAAAACAACTTCTCCTGCATATATATTACCAAATAATCGAAAAGAAAGCGAGATCATTTTTGTAAATTCAGAAACAACTTCAAGTAGTCCCACAAAAACAAAAATTGGCGCAAAGTAGATAGGAGAAAATGTAAAGAAATGACTAAAATATCCTTTAAGCCCTAATGTTTTGATGCTCATAACGTGTGTTGCGACAAGCGAAATAATAGCCAATGCAAATGTGGTGTTTACATCGCTGGTAGCGCCTCTTATAAGTGGTATGAGCTCTTTTTTTCCATGTGATTCTTCAAAAAACCCAATTGAGGAAACACCTGGTAAAAGACCGCTCCAATTGGCGACTAAAATAAAAAGGAAAAAAGTCATAAAGTAAGGGAAAATTTGTTTTGTCCGTTCTCCGGCAATTGACGCAGTCATATCATAAAACGTCTCTAAAAGCATTTCTCCGGCATTTTGTAATTTAGATGGAAGCATGGTTATTTTTTTGGTAACTGCATATGTTGTCCCAATTAAAAATGAGTCAATAAGGAGTGTGTTAAGGATGGTGTTTGTGATAGGAAATGATCCAATATGCGTAATAACTTCAGGTGCAAATGATGACATAATTATTCTTACTATTTTATATTGAGAACGTAGCTAAGTCAAGATGCGAAGTGATTTGTGACGACAATTTTTTCTGCAATAATCGCAATCTTTTCGTTTTTGGCATCAAGATGTCCCTCGATAACAATAACGCTATCTTTTATCAAATAACTTTTGTATTGTTCAAACACTTTTGGAAACACTACGCAGTCAATAGCGATTCCTTTTTCGTTTCCTACAGCTAAAAACGCCATTTCTGCCCCTGTTTTTTTGGTAAAAATTCTTCTTATTGCTTCAATGATGCCGCCTATTTTAACTGTGGCGCCGTCTTTTTCTTCGGAAAGTAAATCGAGCTGGTGGGTAATAATTGATTGAATTTGTAATAAGCGTTCCATTTGCGGGTGGGCAGTTAAATAAAATCCCAAGAGTTCTTTTTCAAAACCAAGTTTTTCTTCGAAAGAAAAATCGTCAACAATAACTTTAGATGTTTTTTGGATTAGTTCTGGTTCGCTGTCACCAAAAAGCGATGCCTGGCCAGATTCTTTCTTCTTTTTTTTACTTATCATTTCGATAATGTCTGGGAATGTTAGCAGAAGCATTGCCCTTTTGCCAAATATATCAAACGCGCCTGCTTTGATAAGGCTTTCCATGGTTTTTTTGTTTACTTTTGCCAGATCCACTCGTTCACAAAAATCATTGATGTTGGTAAATAGCCCTTTGCTGCGGGCAGAAAGGATTGTTTCTATAGCAGCTTCTCCAACATTTTTTATTGCCGAAAGGCCAAAGCGAATTTTTTTCTTATCTTCAATGGTAAAGTCGTTTTCCGAAGTATTAATGTCTGGAGGCAAGACTTCGATATTAAGTCTTTTACATTCGGCTACTGCTTGAGCTATTTTTTCGTTTTTAGTCGGCCCGGTGGTGCCACGGCTTTCAGCCGTTAGTACTGCCGTCATAAATTCTACAGGAAAATGGGCTTTTAAGTAGCCTGTGCGAAAAGCAATTGTGGCATAGCAGGCGGCATGGGCTTTGTTAAATCCATAGCCGGCAAAAGGGGCTATAAGTTCGTAAATTTCTTCTGCCTTTTTTTGCGACAAGCCATTAGCAACAACGCCTTTTAGAAATATTTCTTTTTGTTTTTTCATTTCAGACGGGATTTTTTTACCCATGGCTTTTCTAAATTTATCCGCATCCAGCCAGGTATAACCAGCAATAGCCATAGTGGTTAGCAATACATCGTCCTGGTAGGTTAAAATGCCGTAAGACTGTGATAGGATATCTTTTAGTCTTGGGTCCGGATAGGAAATAAGCTTTGGGTTGTGTTTACGGGCAATAAAATCGGGAATATTTTGCATTGGTCCTGGTCTGTATAATGCCACCATAGCCATAAGATCAAAAATAGTGGTTGGTTTTAATTCTTTAATGTAGCGGCGCATACCAGCTGATTCAAGTTGAAAAATGCCAGTTGTTTCGCCGCTGGCAAGCAAGGTATAAGTTTTTTTGTCATCAACCGGAACAACTGAAAGATCTATTTCCATTTCCTGATTTTGTTTAATAAAGCGCATAGCCTCTTCTATAATGGTTAAATTCCGCAGTCCCAAAAAATCCATTTTTAAAAGACCAACGCCATCTTCACCAACTGTGTACATGTCGTACTGGGTTACTATTTTATCTCCGTTTGTTTCTCGTTGCAGCGGCACATATTCCATTAAGGGTTTATCGGCAATTACCACGCCTGCGGCGTGCACCGACGCATGGCGAGCCACACCTTCTAGTTTTTTGGCAACATCTAACAAACGTTTGGTGTCTGTTTCTGTTTCGTATGCCCGTTTTAGATCTGGGCTTTGCTGTAAAGCTGATTCAATTGTCATGGCATGCCCCTGCCAGCCGGGTGGAATCATTTTAGAAATCCTATCTGGTCCAGAATAGGGCATGCCAAGCGCCCGTCCAGCATCCCGAACCGCCCCCCGGGCTTCCATAGTACCAAAAGTAATAATTTGCGCCACTTTATCCTCGCCGTATTTTTCGGTAACATAAGCAATTACCTCATCCCGTCGTATATCGGCAAAATCAAGGTCTATATCCGGAGCGGATGGTCTAAAGGGATTTAAAAACCGTTCAAACGGCAGTTTAAAAAAGAAAGGATCAACATCTGTTATGCCTAAAGCATACGACACCACCGATCCAGCAGCCGATCCGCGGCCGGGGCCAACCGAGATGCCGTTTTTCTTTGCCCAGTTTACAAAATCAGCCACAATTAAAAAATACGTTTCGTAACCTTTTTTAAGAATAACTGACAGCTCGTATTCAATTCTGTCTATAATTTCCGCTGTTACATCTTGGTAGCGATTTTTAAGACCTTGATTTACCAAAGATTTAAGATAATCAGAAGTTGGTATATTATTAGGTGGAGTAAATTTTGGCATAATCCATTTGCCTAGCGGAATTTCCACATTACACATGTCGGCTATTTTGACTGTATTTGCAATGGCATCAGGAGTTAGGGTAAAAAGATTTATCATTTCTTCTTGGGATTTAATATAAAAATCAGGCGAGCCAATCATGGAAAGTTTTCTTTCTTTGTTTTCGATAGTTGTTTGGGTTTGAATGCAAAGTAAAATTTCCTGCGCTTCGGCATCGTCTTTACCTGTGTAATGATTATCATTTGTGGCCACAATTGGCACGCCATATTTTCGGGAAATCTCAATCAGTTTTTCATTCAGCGGCTCTTGCGGAGGGATATTGAGATGTTTTTGTAGTTCCAGATAAAAATTTCCCTCACCATAGATTTCCTGCAATTTTTTCATGCGATCTATTGCTACAGTTTCTTCGTTGTGGAGAAGTGGATCAGAAATATAGCCGTTAACACAGGCGGAAAGGCAAATAAGGCCTTCGTTGTATTTTGTAAGTAGTTCTATGTCTGTGCGTGGCTTGTAATAAAAACCATCGAGGTTAGAAATAGAAACAATCTTCATTAAATTTTTGTAGCCAGTATTGTTTTTTGCCAAAAGAATTAAATGGTTATAATCGTTGTCTACTCCTGCTTCTTTGTCGGTCAGTTTTCTTTTGGCCACATAAATTTCACATCCTATGATTGGTTTGATCCCTGCATCTAGGCAGGTTTTATAAAATTTTATGGTGCCATACATATTGCCATGATCGGTAATAGCCAAAGTCTTCATGCCCAGCTTTTTGGCATGCTCTACCATGGGTTTTATTTTCGAAAGCCCATCTAAAAGTGAGTACTCACTGTGGTTATGAAGATGCGCAAAGTCCGTCATATTCTTGGTCGTTCGGGAATTATTACTTCATTGAAAGAAAAGTTTCTCCGATTTTTTTGTGCTATGTATCCTCTGTTTTTTCCTCCTCTTTTTGCAAAATCAAGGGCGATATCAGCACGCTTGAATAAACTTTCTGTAGTATCTCCTGGAATCCACTGCGCAACTCCAAAACTGCATGTGATACGCCTCATAAGTTCATCATCTGGAACAGTACTGATAGGAGTTCTATTATTTAGTAGATCTTCGCTTATTCCTTGGAGCGAGTATGAGTATCTTATTAAAATTTGTTTTATTCTTGCTGGAGTTAATGATCCTTCTATCATTTGAGCAAATTCTTCTCCTCCTATGCGCGCGATTTCATCTGTTTCTCGAGCATTTAGTGTTTTCATGCATCGTAAGATAGCGTCTCCGCCCGGGTGGCCATATTGGGTATTTGCCATTTTAAAATTATCGTAATCCATAATGATCAGAAATAATGGTTTTTTTGTTCTATCACTTTCTCGTTCTTTTACTCTTCTTTCTAGCTCGTCATCAAACCACCTTCTTGATTTAAGACCTGTTAGAGGATCAATCATAGAAAGTTCTTGCGCCTTATGTAGTTCATCTCTAAGGCGTTGTCTAACAAGAGCAGCTGCTACTTTATCTCTTGCTCGTTGATGGAGATAAGCAATATCAGCATTAGGTTGTCTCTTTTCTAGTTCGTCTCTTTTTTCTAAGATGGCGGCAGTAATTTGTGGATTTTTGCTTAGTTTTAATTCTGTACGTTCAGCCATAGCTATTTAGTTTTTTAATCAATAGTGTTTTTACTATATTTGCATCTAGTTTTTGTTTAGATTTTTTCATGACTTGTCCAACTAAAAACATTATGACAGTTTCTTTGCCATTTTTGAAGTCCTCAACTGCTTTTTGGTTTTCGGAAATTACTTCGTCAATAATTTTTCCAAGTGATTCATCGTCTACTGTTGCGGTTTGGGTTGATTGAATAATTTGTTTAACAAGCATTGCCGGGAGAACCTCTTCGATATTAATCTTTTTGTTAATAATGTAATTAGCAATAGATTTAGGTTGTAGGGTTGAGACTTTGACACATTCTTCAAAATAGTCTGCCATTGATTTTTCTCTTGTTAAAATTTCTGCATCATAGATTGGTAAGTCATATTCTTTTTGGAATCTTTTTAGTTTTGCGTCTGGTAATTCCGGCATTTGTTTCGCCAGCTGGCGGATTGATGATTTATTCCACCTTAGAGGTGGAATGTCCGGCTCTGGGAAATACCGATATTCATTTGCTTCTTCTTTTGTTCGTTGGGAATATGTGATTTGTTTTTTTTCGTCCCATCCCCTGGTTTCCTGCGCCGGTAGTTTTCCGCTGTCCAATATTTCTGTTTGTCGTGTAATTTCATACTCTATAGTTTTTTCTACAAACCGAAAAGAGTTAATATTTTTTACTTCAACTTTATATTTTGGTAAATATTTTTCATCCTCTTTTCGGAGCGAAATATTCGGTTCCAATCTCATGTCGCCTTTTTCCATATCGGCATTGGCTACATTCAAATACCTCACAATTTGTTGTAATTTTTGCAGGTATTCTTTAACATCTGCTGCATTATCAAAATCCGGCTCGGTAACTATTTCGACCAAAGGCACTCCCGATCTATTAAAATCGACCAAACTATCTTTTCCTTCGTGCATCAATTTGGCTGTATCTTCTTCCATGTGGACTCGTGTGATCCCTATTGTTTTGCCGTTTGAAAGTTTTATAGAACCTTTTAGACAAAATGGTTGGTCATATTGGCTAATTTGGTATCCTTTTGCGAGATCCGGATAAAAATAATTTTTGCGGTCAAACTTAGAAAACAGGGGAATTTCGCAATTTAGCGCCATGCCAATCATGACACACCAGTCAATGGCTTGTTGATTAGGTACTGGCAAAGCGCCTGGTAGTCCAAGACAGACAGGGCAGGTATGGGTGTTTGGTTTCTGGCCAAAATAGTCGGCACTGCACCCACAAAACATTTTGGATTTTGTTTTAAGCTCCACATGGATTTCTAGTCCGATAACTGGCGTGTATTTCATAGGTTAGGTTTTTGTTTGTGCCACTTTGTTGCTTGTTCAAATTGATATCCAGCATTTAAGATTTTATCTTCCGAAAACTGTGGGCCGATTAGCTGCATACCGATTGGTAGATTATTTTTGGAAAATCCACACGGTAACGCTAAAGATGGTACTCCAGCTAAATTAATTAGAACCGTATAAATATCAACTAAATACATTTGTAATGGATCATCTGTTTTTTCTCCAATTTTAAATGGAGGTGTGGGGGAAACTGGGGAAAGAATAACATCGCATTTTTCGAATGCTTTGGTAAAATCATTTTTAATCATGGTTCTAACCTGCATAGCTTTTTTGTAATATGCATCGTAGTAGCCGGCGGATAAAGCATAAGTGCCAATCATAATTCTTCGTTTTGCTTCGTCTCCAAAACTACTCCGTTTGTTGCCGTATCTAATGCCGTCATAACGAGCCAAATTAGAACTTGTTTCGCTTGGGGCAATAATATAGTAGGTGGCAATACCGTATTCAACAGAAGGAATAGAAGCATCAACAATTTCAGCTCCTTGTGATGTCAGTGTTTTGATAGCCTCGTCAATTGTTTGTTTTACTTCAATGTCGAGTCCTTTACCAAAAAATTCTTTGGGTAGGCCAATACGAAGACCCCTGATGTTATTAGTTAAGTGTTTTGTGTACAGTGGAACATTCCTTGGAGAGCTTGTGGCATCTTTTTCGTCCCCGCCGGCAATAATTTCTAAAAGATAAGCTGCGTCTTCTACAGATTTTGTAATTGGTCCCATGGTGTCAAGGGAGGATGCGTAGGCAATTGCGCCATAACGGGAAACCCGGCCATAGGTAACTTTTAGTCCAACGGTTGAACAAAATGATGCTGGAAGTCTTATTGACCCACCAGTGTCTTCACCAATTTCAAAAATTGTCATGTCCGATGCAAGTGCCGCAGTTGATCCACCGCTTGATCCTCCCGCTACATAGTCTTTGTTCCAGGGGTTTTTTGTAACACCAAAATCGGAATTTTCGGTAGATCCACCATGTCCCCAGGCATCGCAATTGGTTTTACCTAAAAGTATGGCGCCCGCATTAACTAATTTTTGATATACAGTTGCATTGTATGGGGGAATGTAATTATCTAAAACTTTTGATCCGGCAGTTGTCCTCACGTTTTTCGTTGAATATACATCTTTCATGGAAAAAGGAATTCCAAGAAGTGGAGAAGTATCTCCATTTTTTAGTTTTTCATCTGCTTTTTTAGCAGCAGCAAGGGCTTTGTCTTTGCAAATAGTTAGAAAGGCGTTTAATTCTTTATTATGTTTTTCAATTTGCAAAAGACAGGCTTTTGTAAGTTCAACAGACGAAAACTTTTTTTCTTTTAATCCCTCTTTTGCTTCCGAGATTGTAAGTTGGTTTAAGTTCATGATTCTAAAATAGCAGGTACTTTGAATAATCCATTGTGTTTTGAAGTAGTATTTGATAATGCTTCATCTTGTGTGAAAGATGGGGCGGTAATATCTTCCCTTGTTACATTTTCGAGTCCTGTCACCTGGCTGGTTGGTTCTATATTTTTTGTATCAACCTCATTTAGTTTTGCAATGTATTCCAAAATTGAAGAAAGCTGCTTCTCGAATTTCTTTTTTTCCTCGTCCGTTAGGGGTAAATTTGCCAATTTTGCCACATGTGCAACATCAATTTTCATGAATTTATTATATGCCTATCAATCCAAAACCGCAATGCTTAGGAGTAACTTTTTGATAGCTTATTTTAGTTTTTTAATCATTACTTCGTGGGCTTGGAGTTCGAGGGAGTCGTCGAGTGGGGAGAGGGCAATTGTTTTTTTATATTTTTTCTCAAGCGCTAGTTTAATTATGTAATCTGCAAAATGAGGATTTTTGGGTAGGATTGGGCCGTGGAGGTAGGTTCCAAAGCTATTTTTATAAATTGCGCCTTCTGTACCATCTTCTTCATTATTCCCAAATCCTTTGATGACTTTTCCTAGTGGTTTTATATTTTTACCTAAATAAGTTCTTCCCCCATGATTTTCAAACCCAACCATTGTATTTTTCCACCTTAGAGGTGGAATAGATACGCCACCTAGGGAAACAACGATGTTTCCGATGAGACGATCATGGTTCTCTCCAGGGTTTTCAGTATACAAATCGAGGATATCAAGGCCGGGGATAATAGTTTCATCTGCTTCTTTGTAGTATTTGCCTAAAAACTGGTATGCGCCACAGATATAGAGTCCTGGTATTCCATCTTCAATCATTTCTCTTAAATCTTTATTCTTTAATTTTAAATCTTTGGATACTATCTCTTGTTGCCTGTCTTGCGCCCCTCCCATAAATAGTAGATGACACGCAGCAAGTAGCTTGTGGTCAAAACCAACATCGAGTTTTTTGACTTCAACTTTTATCCCCCGCCACTCACAGCGTTTTGAAAGCGCAATGATATTTCCGCGGTCTCCATAGGTGCTCATGAGTTCTGGATAGAGCCAGCCGATTGTCAACTTGTATTTAGTATTATGTATCATGTATTAAGTATTTAAAGTATTCTGCGACCCGTTAAGATTTTTCTAACTTCAAGCATTGCTGAATAGGTTGGCAGGATATAAAGAACGTCATTTTTAGGAGTTTTGTTTAAAGCCACCTTTATTGCTTTGCCTAAATTTTCTTGTATTATGTATTTTGTATTATGTATTAAGGGTTCTATATATTTAATTCTTAACCCAATGTCGTAGCAACGGTCTCCAGAGACGGTAATGTTTATGTTTTTTTCAATAAACTCTTCAAAATCAACATCCCAAATCCAGGAAACATCCCGGCCGTCGGGGATGCGGTCATTTAAAACAAGAAGCAGATTTTTACCATTCAATTCTTTAACTGTTCGTAGAGATTCGTTAAAACTGGTGGGGTTTTTCGAGAGAAAGATTTGTACTTTTTTGCCGTTAATTTCTATAATTTCTTGCCGACCAAAAGCTGGAGAGAATGATTTGAGTGATTGTTGAATTGTTTCATTGTTTACATTGTTAGCTTTAGCAACAAGAACCGCAGCAAGGGTGTTGTAGCGATTATATACGCCTGAAAGGGGGTAGTATGATGATATTTTTGCAAGGGGTCCCCTTGCAAGGCTGCAGTTGGGGCAGAACCAGTCGCCGAGGTGAGAAAAGTAGATTGTTTTGTAGGTAAGTTTGTAGTGGCAGTTTGGACAATAAGTAGAATCTGCCGCGTATTGGGGTGTTTTAATGGCAATAGATTTATCTTCAAGGCCAAAATACTTTGTATTTTTGTTGTTTTTACCTAAAAAGGCAATTTGTGGGTCGTCGGCGTTGAGAATTAGAATTGTTTGGTTGTTCAATTGTTCAATTGCTTTTTTCCATTTGACAGCGATTGTATTCACTTCGCCATAGCGGTCGAGTTGGTCCCGAAAAAGATTAAGCAGTACCAAATAGTCAGGCGTAATTTGTTGTAAAACAAGGGGGAGGCTGTTTTCATCAACTTCAAAGATAGCAAAATCGCTGGTTATTTTTCCATTCTTGGAATGCATCATAATTGAAGAAGCAATGCCATTAAGTAAGTTTGCCCCTGCCTCGTTTTGAAAAACTTTATTGCCTGATTTTTCCAAAATTGCTTGGATTAGTTTTCCTGTGGTTGTTTTGCCATTTGTGCCGGCAACTATGATGGTCTTTAGTCTTTGGTCGCTGGTCGCTAGAGCATCGCGAACAAAATTTTTATTAATTTTGAGAGCAATATGTCCAGGCCATGTTGAACCATTACCAAGGTTTAGGGAGCGACTAATTTGAGAAATAATTTTGCCGATAGATATCAGGATTTTAACCATTTGACAAACTCATTATACGGCAAGCTGTTTAGGATGTCACTTTTTGTAGCCCAGCCGCGGCGTGCTACAGAAACGCCATATTTCATCATATCCATTTGCCAAGTGCTGTGACTGTCAGTATTTATAACAAATTTTACACCTTTTTTTATTGCTTCAAAAACAAGCGAATCTGGTAAATCTAAGCGGGTTGGCCAGGCATTTATTTCTAAAGCCTTGTTATTTTTTATACAAAACTCAAAAATTTTATCGAAATCAAGTTCGTAACCTGCTCGTTGATTTAATAAACGTCCTGTGGGATGAGCAAGTATTTTTGCTTTTGGGTTAGATAATCCCTCTAAAACCCTTTTGGTCATTTCTTCTTTATTCATTGAAAAATTACTGTGAATAGAAACAATGACTGCGTCTATTACTGAAAGTGATTTTTCATCGATTGCAACTTTTCCAGAAGCTAAAATATCTAGTTCTAGTAAATTTATTACTCGAACATATTTATTACTCTCATTAAGTTGTTCGATTTTATCTTTTCGTCTTGATAGTATTGAATATATTTGTGATGATGTATGTTTTGAAACACTTGGGTTATGTTCGGAAAAGCCCAAGTAATTGTAGCCCAGGGATTCTGCCTTTTTAAGCATGTCTTCCATTGTGTTTTTTCCCATATCATGGCTTGGCTCAATCGGGTAATTCGAATGAATATGCAAATCTCCCATTATATCTTTAAGTTCAACTAGTTTTGGCAATTTGTTTTGCGCCGCCAGCTCGATTTCTCCTTTGTCTTCCCGCATTTCTGGGGGAATCCATGCTAATCCTATGGCTTTATAAAACTTTTCTTCCGTGTCGTATTTTTGTATAGTTTTATGTTTTGCTTTTTTGATGCCATATTCAGATAATGAAAGCCTCTTTTTAAGGGCAAACTCACGGAGATGAATATTATGGCGCTTGCTGCCGGTAAAATGCTGTAAAAGAGATCCAAAAGCGTCTGGTGGCTGTACCATAAGGTCTATCTGTTTACCTCCAGAGATTAGAATTGATGCTGTTTGCGATCCCTGCTCAATTACTCTATCTTTGTATGGATAATCAATGAAATGTTTTATGACCTCATCTGGGAAATTTGTTGCAACTGCAAAGTCTATATCGCCAACAGTTGAAACCATCCGCCGCAGGCTGCCAAGTGGATGCGCTTGGATAACTGCATTTGATGTTTTTAGATATGCCAATACTTTTTGTGCAAGTTCTGAGGCGTAAGGTAGTACCATGCGTTTTGTTTTAGCCCGGCCTTTTTTATATTCGGAAATTGCTTGAAGAATATCTTCTTGTGATTTGGCGCCAAATCCTTCAAGCGAGGCGATTTTATTTTGTTTGGCAATTTTTTCAAGATCAGAAATTACATTTTTGGGATCTTTTAGCTTAAATTCTGCGACAAGCTTATGGGCTTTTTTAGGGCCGAATGATGGTACATCCAAAAGTGGAAAAACCGAAGCTGGAATTCCGTCCATTACCCAATTAAAATGTTTTACTTTACCTGTTTTTATTAATTCTTCAAGATGTTGACGAATTGAATGTCCAATTCCTGGTAATAATTCGAGTTTGTTTTCTAAAAGTAAATCTTTTACTTCGGAAGTTGAGTTTTCGATTGCATCCGCAGCTTTCTGGTAGGCAATAATTTGGAAGCGAAATTTTCTTTCATCTTTTATAGTATATGCTGCGGCGACATTACGCAGCAGCGTAGCAATTTCTGTATTTGTCATACGTTTGGAGCATAGCAAAGGATTGACGCAAACGCAATAATTTGTTAGGATAGGTTGGCTTTGGGGTCGTAGCTCAGTTTGGCTAGAGCGCCTCCCTGTCACGGAGGAGGTCGCGGGTTCGAGTCCCGTCGGCCCCGCCATCAAGGCAGGAAATTTACTATATATGAGAAGAGCAAGTATTCAAAAAGCTTTACCAAAATCAAAAAAAGTAGAATCAGGTATTTTATGGGAAATGCCGCAATTTAGTTTGTCCGAATCGTACATGAGTTTACTTTTAGGAGTGGTTGTAGTTATATTTTCGGCTATTCTTTTTATGTCGTTTGTTAAAAGCGCAGCGCCAAAAAATACAGGGGTATTGCAATCAGAAATAATAGTTCAGGATTTTCCTAAAACAAAACAGGCAGAAGTAAAGACTTTTTCTAGTGTAATTGTTGTAAAAGGCGATACATTATGGAGCATTGCAGAAAAAAATTATAATTCTGGATTTGAATGGGTAAAAATCGCCAAAGCAAACAGTATAACTAATCCAGATACTATTGAAATTGGAACAAAGTTAACATTGCCAGATATTGTAGAAACAAAAATTCTCGCAACAAGTACTAATATACAGGCGGAAAAAGCGGCTTTGACAAAGCAAGCGAAAGCAATCTCGAGTGATACATATACTATACAACGCGGTGATAATTTATGGGATATCGCAGTACGCGCTTATGGCGATGGATTTAAATGGCCAGAGATTGCAAAAGCGAACAATCTGGAAAATCCAAGTCTAATCCACGCAGATAATGTTCTCAAGCTGCCGCGGGATTAGTACACCGGTAGTATGCTACCTTCCCAAGGTAGAGAAGCCAGTTCGATTCTGGTATCCCGCTCTGAATGAGACTTCGGGGA
Source organism: Candidatus Levyibacteriota bacterium (assembly GCA_016432345.1). Classification (GTDB taxonomy): domain Bacteria; phylum Patescibacteriota; class Microgenomatia; order Levybacterales; family UBA12049. The sequence continues at coordinate 574,368 of CP066685.1, forward strand.
TAGACCCTGGGGCTGGCTCTGGCTGCCCACCCCCAGCCAGAGCGTCTCAAAGCCCTGTCTGAAAACCGGAACCAGCTGCCGATTCGTGAGAAAGAACTTTTGAAAAATTTCAAATGGCGCAACAAGTGGACTCAGTTTTAAAAACATCAATTTTTCTTAATTTTTGACAAGAGAACAATGTAGTTCAATGAGATACTTTTTGGAGCAAAATTATAATGTGGAATTTTGATTTCCTAAACAAACTTGATTCCTCATATCCCAAAATAAATATCTTGCTAGATATCCTTCTGAAGAATTACTTGCTAATACTTTTTGAATATTTTCTAAATATACCTTTTGAGATTTTTGATATGCTTCTCCTACCGTGTGGCCTTTTAGTAAAGAATGTATAACCTCATTTGCAGGTTCTAAGAATAGTTTTGCTCTTTCATCACTTAGTGGATTTGAGGTCTTCTGATTATTGAAGTAAAAAATAAATTCTTCTTTGTATGCAATAAACGCAAGCGTCCCTTTTTGAATACAAGAAGGGCCTAAAAGTTTACCACTACTGCATGCTAATATATTAACAATTGTACCCTTTAATATTTCTTCATTCTCATTTGTTACTACAAGAGATTCGTCATTGTTACCTGCAATCAACTCATAATTACCGTGTCCATTAAAGCAAATAAGCTGAGGCTTCATCTTTTTAATAACACTTGTTAGCTCTTTTTTATTTGCTCTCTTTCTATCTAACTCCAAAACTTGATGTCCCTTATCTTTAGCATGTTTTATGTAGATAGTTGACCAATAAAAGAGATAGTGGGTTCCAGGATCGTATTGTGGTTTAGTAATTAGAATTGTTTTGGGCATAGAAGATTCCTTCTTTTAACATTTTTAAATATTCTAGCTCAACCTCTGTTATTTTTTTACCTAACTCATCGTTCTTCTTAACATGCACAATTAGCTCATCACGTGTAAAGCTGCCTTCAGATCCAATGGATATACTTGCATCTGGTGGCAGTACCTGTAAACGAGCAATCACTAATTCTTTAATTTGTTCTACAAACTTTTGATCAGACATACATTAAATTATACTTAATTTTTCCAAATAGGAAAGTATAGATTTTGATAATGAAGTGTTATTGTTTATTTCGACATACACTGCATTCCATGTATATGGTCTTTTATCCTTATCCTCTGTAACATAAATAATTTCCTCCCGCGCAAGGGAAGGAAGGTTTGCATAGATTTTTAAAAATTTTTCTTTTGTTGGTAATATAGTTTGCTTGGTCATAGTAGGACTACTATTATATATCAATCATAAAACCGATGTTATGTCAAAGTCAAATAAATAAAAACGTGGGCGTAAAGCTAAATCACACGGAGAGAGATAATCATAAATTTACTTGTGTTTTTTAGGCGTAATTTTAAAAGGGTCAACAGTACCTTTTTTACCACTGAAAGGGTTTATATTCCCTTTTGCAGAAAAGTTGTCAAACTTTAATTTGTTGGGTGATGATTTAAAATGTGGGGCAACATAAGTACCATTCTTCTTTATATAACCCTTTACTTTTTGTAAAGCCTCTACACTTGACGCTGTCACTAAAGAAAAAGAGAACGCCAGGAATAAAACAATTAAAACAAAAATTAATTTTTTCATAGCAACATTTATCCTTTAAACAGGATTAAACGATAAATTATTTTAATAAATTGTGCCACAGGCATTATACGCACTTTGTCTCTGACTTTCATATACTGATTTACAGGCATTATAAGCCGAACCACCATATTGAGTACAGCTTTGAATTAAACCAGTATATTGAGAGGCTACGTTATCTCTGCACTGCTGTACTTGGGAATTATGTTGATCGATAACCACTTGTGCTTGGCTATTTGTGAGTGTTGGAGTAGCATAGGGCTGATAGGAATATGTGGGAATGGGTGCATAGGTTGGAACAGCATATGTAGGATATGGAGCGTGAGTAGGGATCACATAACCAGCATTAGGTTGATAATTATTGTATGTTTGATTTGCTGCCTGCCATGCTAACGCACACACCCGAGACGGAACTTGATAATGTTCTCCTTTCGGCCCAACACAATCAATAGTCTGTTCTCCATTTTGATTTTGCTGATTTTGTGTTGTTCCCCATGCTGCATTGAACTTATCACACTCTTGTTGTGTTGTCTGAAAATGCTTACCATCTGAACCAGTACAATCAATCGTTGATTGAGATTTTTGAGCAGATTGCTGGGTGTTATTTCGAGTTGGTTGAGTGTATGGGATTGAGGTTGGCGTATTAAGCACAATAGTTGGTGTGTTTTCTACAGGTGTTTGGGGAAGTTCTGTTGCATTTTTTGTTGGAAGAGTGACGTTGAAAGGATTAAGCACAGCGATACTAGTTGTAGCAACGATAAATAATTGTTTTAATCCGTCAATAATATCAGTCATAAATCAAAAAACTTTTATAATGCGTGTTTACTATCATTAAGAAAAATCTTGTATTGTTTTTGGATCTTTTCCATGTCTTTTTCTGTGAATTTCTTGTTTTGCCAAAATCCTCTTAACTCGTAATCGCCAGTTCCTAGTTTATATATCCAGACATTAAAAAGCTTATCTTGTTTATCTTGGAAGATGATGTTTATCTCTTTTCCACCCGCGATACTATCGTTTATTCCAAAAACAATAAATTTGCTTTTATAGTAATCCTTACTAAAGGAATCTAATCCGCTTATCGTTCCATCCTCTGCTTTATCGACTTTGATTGCAAGCGGTTCTATGCCATCGTTATTTCCTGTCAGGTAATTATTTAGTACCTTTCTGATATGTAAAACAAAGGGGTTATTATACGAAGAGTAATAACTTTTTAGTTGTTCTTCAGTAAAATGTAGTTCTTGTACTATTTCTGTTGGCGTTGCTTGGGCACTAGTAGTTGATGTTACTTTTTCTGTGCTGGTTGGTTTTTTGTTGGAGCTTCTATAAAACAGAAACAAAAAAACAAATATTACAAATGCCAGTAAAATGAATATATATTTTCGTCTTGTCATTTTTTAGTTGTCGTACTAAAAGTCATTATCATATTTTTTTTGGGAATTAATTTTTGCAGCTTAAATTTTATACCTAAAATAGGAATATATTTTTCACAAAATTTTTCTGCATCTTTCCAGCTTCCAGAACAATCAGCATCAGGACTTAGTGCTATTGTTAGAACTATAATTCTATCTTTGTCTATCATTTTCTTAATTCCGGTAAAAAATTTATTGATATCATCTGATTTAAATTGTGATTTTTGATCTTTTGCTTTTGGTCCTATGAAATAATCAAGATCTAGATTAAAAATAAATTTGTCTTTATTAAAATTAATTTTTTCAAAAAGACTTTTTACGGAAAATATATCAAGATTAGTATATATGAATTTTGGATTTTCTTGAGGAAATGAGGAAACATGATGCCCTATATAAAATTTGTCTATTAAATAATAATAACATTCACCCATGAATGATAAATAATTATCATATCTAAAAATTCGGCAGTTTAAATCATTTGTATAACTACGATATTCATTTATTGACATTTGTTTAATTTTTTCCGCAGTAGGAGTATGTTGCTTCCACTCATGTATTGATCCCGTATCGAAATGTTCATCTATGTGAATTAATGAATATTTTTTTGTGAGATTTAATCTCTGCATCCAACACCAAAGCGCAACACGATGATTATCTGAAATGTATATATTTTTATCTCTATACAAAAAATTTACACCATATTCCTCTGATTTTCCTCGTTTAGAAAAAGGAATAATCCAATTATTCATATAAATGAAGCAAGTAATCTAGGGCTGTTTCGTGCCAATTTCATGAAATATCTATTACCATACGGGTATAAATTTACCATGCTCATTTGTGTATCTGTCAATTTTGACCCTAATAGATTTAAGTTCGTAGTAAAATCATAATATAAATAAAAACCGTTATTGCTTTTGCGTGCTCCTATATCTATCGACATCTTTGAACATTAAAGATTACTTAGTTATTCTTAATAATATATTACTTATTTTTATGTTCTTTTTATTGCTTTTTATCTGTTGTTATTTTCTTTGATTTCATGGAGCTTATTAATCTGTTAACTTCCTCCTTACTTTTTTGATCTTCCACAATCCATTTATCATTAATCTGTCTGACTGTATATTTTAGACCTTCACGGTCAAGGAACTCTTTAAGATATTCCTCTTTTTTCAAATTCTCTTTTCCCAAAAAAGATCCAAAATTAAGAAGAAACCAAATGCCTAAACTTTTTGTAGCCCATTGGGCAGCCGTTCCTGGCTCGCAACCTGAAGAACATCCCCCATATAAGGGATCGGGATTGCAATTAGGATCTGGATTACAATTAGTATTGTTTAACAATAGACCTACAATAATGGCAACGATTATGAAAACAGATTGTTGGTTAAAAAAATTTTTCATAATTTTTAAGTTGTTTTCTTTTTTGGTCTTATGATAATTTTCCCTTCCTTATAATCTTTTAAACAATCCTCGTATATTACCGCTCGATCTTACATGAACTGCTTCTGAACAGATCTCGGATCATCAATTTTTCTAGATCCAGTAATTTTAGGTCCAACATTTTCTTTTTCCTTTTTGCAAATTGGACATTCCTGCTTCATATACTTTTATAATAATCTTCTAGTTTCCCTAATCCATTACCTTCAAAGAGTAATATTTTTAAAGTCATTTTCTCTTTTATTGTTGGATTTTCCATAAATGCTCTTTGAATTCCAATCGCACGATGAATACCGTCTGAAATTACAATTGGAGAATTATCATCTTTTCTCATTCCGAATATCGTAGTATCTGTATATAAATTTCCTAACACAACCTTCTTAAAATGATTTATTTTTCTTAATTTATCTTCTTTTTCATAATTGGGAATATTTTTGTCTTGCGACAATTCTGTCAATGTTTTTCTATTTTGCCACATAACATACATAGCTCCCAATATATCCAAGTCAATAATAAAATAGCTCACTTGATCTGAATTAGAAAGCATCATAGAAAAAGCCCTTGTGGCGTTCTGATCTAGCTTACCAATATTCATGTATTTATGTTTTTTATCTCACCGTATTATACAACAACCAAGATTTAAAATTCTATCAAAAACGGATGAGGTAGCTAAAAAGATAGAAAAAATTGTGGCAGGATACAAGAACGAGAGTCAATATTCTCATCGCTGCGGGCTACTGCGGAGAACAGGTCGTCAAATCAAGCTAAACGCTATCATGCCGTGGGGTTTTCAAATTTTGTAGGATTTTTTTGGGTCTCCGGGTGGCGGCCTGCCCGCCTCTGGCGTGGCTTCCGCCGCAGCGGACGACTACCGCAATAACGTAAAGGAGGTTCTAACTTTTTCGTAAACGAGCTCAGATGTGTGGTATTTAAGATAAATTGAGGACTTCTTTGATTCTTTTAAGTAGCGCTTCGGGCTGAACATTTGACTTAATCAAAAAATCTGCGGCTTTGCCTTCGACTGCTTGAAGTAAATTACTTGTATCTCCTGCATTTGTGAGAAAAATAACAGGAATAGTTATATTTTTTGCTTTTAGGTTTTGAAAAATGGTTATGCCGTCGACATCTGGCAAGATAATATCTAGTAAAATCAAATCTGGATTTTGTTGCATGGCGATATTTTGTCCTTCTTTGCCGTTTGCAGCGGTAATTATTTCGTATCCTTCCTGTGCGAGAAGCTCTTCATAGAAGTCGCGAGTATATTGGTCGTCTTCAACAATAAGAATTTTTTTCTTTTCCATACTACCTTTATGCTATACCTCTAACAAATACTTTTCAAGCAACAAAGTGGGCGCCGAGGCTCTTTTTGCGTTTTTGGGCGGCTTGGGTAATAAGGATAGCAACTTGAGTTATATTTTGAGCCTCAAGGATTTGTTCGTTGACTCCATTTTTTACAAGAGCGTTGGCTTCGCTTTCTAGTTTTTTTAATTCTTTTAATGCAGAGTATACTCCTTTTGGAGAACGTATAATTCCAACATAATTCCACATAATTTTTTGCACCTGTTTTCTATACATTTTTTCCGGTAATTTTTCTTGATATTGTGGGATATATTCTTTAATTTGGATAATTTTTTTGGGTAATTTTTTAATACACTTTGCGATTTGGTTTGAGAAAACAATCCCTTCAAGAAGCGAATTAGATGCCAAGCGATTGGCGCCGTGTACCCCAGTACATGTTACCTCGCCATAAGCAAAAAGATTTTTAACAGATGTTTTTCCATAAAGATCAGTAACTATGCCTCCGCACAAAAAATGAGCGGCTGGAGTAACAGGAATAATATCTTTTGCCAAATCAAAACCTCTTTTTTGCAGCTGCTTGTAAATATTGGGAAATCTTTTTATTAAAAACTGTTTGCCTTTATGCCGAATATCTAAATAAACATTTCCTTCTTTTTGCTTTTTGAATATTGCTCTTGCTACGACATCGCGCGGGGCAAGTTCGTTAATAAATCTTTTGCCATATATGTCTAAAAGGTATGCTCCTTCGCCGCGGAGCGCTTCGGATAGCAGAAAAAGGGGAGAGGTTTTTCCTTTTAGGGCAGTTGGATGAAATTGCACAAATTCTAAATCTTTTGTTTTTGCGCCTGCCCTATGGGAAATGGCAATTCCATCGCCTGTAACAACGCTGGGATTTGTGGTATATGAGTACAGTTGTCCTGCTCCTCCTGTGGCAAGAACAACAGCGCGGCTAAAAATTTGTATAATTTTTTTATCTTTTAACGCAGTTACACCAAAACAGATATTATTTTTTGCAATTAGATCAATTGCGTAAGTATGTTTCCACACCGAAATATTTGGATTTTTTAAGACTGCGGCAACAAGCGCCTTTTCTATTTCGTGTCCGGTGATATCTGTGGCGTGGTGAATTCTGGGAAAAGAATGAGCTGCCTCTAGGGTAGTTTTTTTATCAAAATTAACTCCAAAATCAGCAAGTTTAATAATTGCGGTTTTTCCATGTTTGACCAAAAACGAAACCGCAGATTTTTTATTGTGGAACGATCCTGCTTTTAGTGTATCGTTAATATGAGAAAAGATAGTATCTTTTGGATTTGTTACCGCCGCAACCCCTCCTTGGGCAATGTTTGTCGAGGAATCTTCTATTGCTTGTTTGGTAATAATCGTCACGTTTCCAAAATTTGCAAGCGTCAGAGCAGCATTGAGCCCTGCAATACCGGATCCAATTACAATAAAATCAGTAGTTAGCCTCATATCTGGTATAATAGTCCTATGGACAATAGAAATCAAACGACACTTATTAAAGAAATTAAAAAATGGAAAAAAAAGCGGGGAGCTTTGATTATTGCTCACAATTACCAAATTCCCGGTATTCAGGATGTGGCAGATTTTGTGGGGGATTCACTTGAGCTTTCCCAAAAAGCAGCCCAAGCTCCAGAAAAAATAATTGTGTTTTGCGGTGTACATTTTATGGCGGAAAGCGCGGCTATTTTTTCTCCTGACAAAACAGTTTTAATTCCAGATTCAAACGCCGGGTGTAGTTTGGCCGCATCAATTGACGCGGAAGAACTTAGAAAATGGAAGAGACGATACCCAAAAGCATTGGTGGTAAGCTATGTTAATACCACAGCCGAAGTGAAAGCAGAGTCTGATTATTGCTGCACATCTACAAATGCTATACAGGTTGTAAATTTCATACCTAAAGACCGCGAAATTATTTTTACCCCTGATTTATTTTTAGGTGACTATGTGGCCCGAATGACGGGGCGAAAAATTTATGTCTATCCCGGGGAGTGTCATGTACATGCTAGAGTTAGACCAAAAGATATTTTTGCAAAATTGGGAAAATATCCGGGGGCGGAATTTTTAATTCATCCGGAATGCGGTTGTGTGTCCGAATGTATGCATTATGTCGCCGTTGGGGAAATACCAGAAAAAACCACCCACATTTTTTCAACCGGCGGCATGATGAATTATGCCAAAAATTCAAAATCAAAACAGTTTGTGATAGCAACCGAAACAGGAATTTTGCACCGATTAAAAAAAGAAAATCCCGCAAAAGAATTTATTCCCTTACGGGAAGATATGGTGTGTGAATATATGAAGATGATAACACCAGAAAAATTGCTTAATAGTCTTATAAATTTAGAATACGAAGTAAAAGTCCCGCGTGATATTGCAGAGAAAGCCAGGATTCCAATAGAGAGGATGCTAGAAATTAGTAAGAAAGAATGACGAGAAAAGAAAAAGTAGCCAAACATTTTCAAAAAAAACATTTGCTGACTGTTAGCAACAGTTTTTATAAAGAGCAGCTGCTTGCTCTTTTTGACTGGATGAAAATTTGCGATGGCGTGGCAGACGATTTGACTACAAAATATCTTGGTTTGTCTGGACAGTGTGTGGCTGAAGTTATTAGTAAACAGGCAGGGGTAATTTCTGGGATTGAAGAAATTGCATTTCTCCTTGATTCAAAAACCACTCTAGTAGTTGATAAGCATGTCAGTGGAGATGTTTTGCTTCGTCTTTCCGGTAATGTTAAAGAAATTCTTGGGCTTGAGCGAATAATCCTTAATATCATTGGGAGAATGTCGGGCATTGCTACATACACTAATCTTTTTTTGCAGAAGATAAAAGAAATTCCCAATCCGCCACTGCTTGTTTCCACCAGAAAAACCCCCTGGATGTTACTGGATAAAAAAGCAGTGTGTGATGGTGGGGGAGGGACACACAGGCTTTCTTTGTCGGACTTTGCCTTAGTAAAAAACACGCATCTTTTTACTTCTGATAGCAGCATTGAAAAGGTAGTGCAAAAAATGATGGCCTCGGGTGATTTTTTTGAAATCGAAGTGGGAAGTATTCAGCAGGCAGAAGCAGTTATAGATATTTTGGAAAAGGCGCAGTATCAAGAGGCGGCTATAATGCTTGATAATGTATCACCAAAGATAGCTTTAGAATTTATGGATAAATTCAAAAACCACCCATTTTACGAGCATGTTTATATAGAAGCATCGGGCGAGGTAACAAAAGATAATCTTCTTTTGTGGGCTGACACAGGAGTAGATGTTATCTCAAGCGGTAGCCTTACCCATTCTGCCCCAGCCTTCAACGTTTCCATGTTGACTAAGACACCTGCTTTTTGATAAGATAAATCGTGCAACAACATAAACTAAAATATATCTTTGTTTCGGGAGGCGTAATCTCGGGAATTGGTAAAGGCACCACAGCGGCCTCAATCGCCTTTCTTCTTAAATCGGCGGGTTACAAAATTGCTCCCATTAAGTTTGAAAATTATCTTAATTTAGACGCGGGAACCATTAACCCCATCGAGCACGGAGATCCGTTTCTTTGTGAAGACGGCACAGAAGCAGACATGGATATTGGCAGCTACGAAAAGTTTTTAGATGAGGATATGGGCAAAGACAATTTTGTGACCATGGGCCAGATTTATAAAACAGTTATTGATCGTGAGCGACGGTTTGAGTATAAAGGAGAAGATGTAGAAGCTATCCCTCATATTACCGACGAGATTATTCATCGCATAAAAAATGTAGGGCAAAAAAAAGCGGCAGATATTGTAATTATCGAGTTGGGTGGTACAGCTGGGGAATATCAAAACCTTTTTTATTACGAGGCCTCAAGAATACTAACTCTTAAAAATCCTAATGATGTAATCCATATTCATGTTAGTTATGTGCCAACGCCACGCCATCTGGGAGAGCCTAAAACAAAACCAACGCAGCTATCGGTGCGAACGCTTAATTCCATGGGTATCCAGCCTGATTTTATTATCACCAGGTCAGAAAAATATTTGGATCAAAGACGCAGAGACAGGTTTGCTTTGTTTTGTAATATTTTGCCATCGGATATTATTTCTAATCCAGATTTAGAAAGCATCTACGAGATTCCAGAAGTGTTGCATAAGCAGGAATTAGATAAGCGGATTTTAGAAAAACTGCACTTGCCAGTACGCACGCCAGATCTTTCTTCGTGGAAAAAGCTGTTAGGCAAAATTGCCAATAAAAAACAAAAAACAGCAACAGTGGCCATTATTGGAAAATACTTTGGCACAGGAGATTACCAATTGCGCGATTCGTACGCGGCGCTTTTTGATGCCATCGATCATGCCGCCTGGGAAGTTGGTGTTATGGTTAAAACACATTGGATAGATGCTGAAAAAGTTGAGAAGGAAGGAGAAAGTATTATTGGAAAACCTGATGGGATTATTGTACCGATTGGCTGGGGAAAAAGAGGATCTGAAGGGATGATTACTGCAGCATCCTACGCCAGACGGGAGAAAATTCCCTATTTAGGGCTATGCTATGGTATGCAACTGGCAGTGGTGGCTTTTGCCCGCGATATTTTAGGATTTAAAGATGCAAATACTACAGAAAATAACAAAAATACAACTTACCCTGTAATTGATTTAATGCCGCAGCAAAAGAAATTTATGGAAAGAAGAACTTATGGTGGAACTATGAGGTTAGGCAGTTGGGATGCTTTGGTAAAAAAGGACAGTCGGGCATTTTTGCTTTATCAACAATATGGCGGATTGCTGGATAAAGAAAAAGGTTTAACCAGCGAGCGACATCGGCACAGGTACGAGTTTAATAATAAATTTGCCAGCGATTTTGAGAAAAAAGGACTTGTTATTAGCGCCAGATCGGTTACCGAGAACCTGGTAGAAATTATTGAATTGCCAAAAAGCATGCACCCTTTTTATTTTGGTACCCAAGGACATCCTGAATATAAAAGTAGGCCGCTTAGACCCCATCCATTTTTTGTGGGTTTTTTAGAAGCTTGCGCTCGCAATGACAATTAGATATAATCGAGTATATGATAGCAACAATTGATTTTGCGCCAGGGGATACCGTTAGGGTTCATCAGAAAATTAAAGAAGATGCCAAGACTCGTACCCAGATATTTGAAGGGGTCGTTTTGGGCATTAAAGGACGGGGAGAAAATAAAAGTTTTACGATTAGAAAAACAGTTGGCGATATCGCTGTGGAGCGTATTTGGCCAATTTTTTCGCCAAGTGTGGAAAAAGTTGTAATTAAAGAAAAATCCAAAAAAAGAGTTAGACGGGCAAAACTATATTATCTTCGAAAATTAAACTAGCCTTGTTTAATTGTTTTTATCTTATCTCTAAGTCTAGCCGCTCCCTCAAAATCTAAATCTTTGGCTGCTTGTTTCATTTCTTTTCGCAAAAGTGAAATCAGTTTTTCTTTTTCGTCTGGCAAAAGCACTTCTTTTTGATCAAGATAAGTTAATGTTTTCTCTTCTTCTTGTTGTTGCGCAAGTTTGGCGCGAATTGTTTTTTCTATTCCTTTTGGAGTAATATTGTGAGTTTTATTGTATGCAAGTTGTACTTTACGTCTTCGTTTAACTTCAGCTATTGCCTTACTCATAGATTTAGTCATATTGTCGGCGTAGAGTATAACTGTGGCATCAATGTGTCGCGCTGCTCTGCCCATGGTTTGGATAAGCGATGTTTTGCTTCTTAAAAATCCTTCTTTATCGGCATCAAGTATTGCTACAAGCGAAACTTCTGGTAAATCAAGGCCCTCACGAAGAAGATTTATACCAACAAGCACATCGTATTCGCCTCTGCGTAAATTATCCAAAACATCCTGGCGGCTAAGAGTTTCTATATCTGAATGAAGGTATGCTACTTTTAGTTCTCTTTCCAAGAGATACGAAGATAACTCTTCTGCCATGCGTTTGGTGAGTGTTGTAACAAGTACACGTTGCCCTTTCGAGACTCGTTTTTGAATTTCTTGTATTAAGTCTTCTATTTGTCCTTTTGTTTTTTTAACAATAACTTTAGGGTCAATAAGGCCAGTTGGCCTAACAAGTTGTTCAACAATTGCGTTGTTTTCTTCTTTTGCCAAAGAAAGTTCGTATTCGTCTGGCGTTGCAGAAACATAGGTAATTTGGTGAGTGCGCTTTATAAATTCGTCGAAGCGAAGCGGTCTGTTGTCGTACGCAGCAGGCAGGCGGAATCCATAATTAATCAGCGTTTCTTTTCTGGCCCTGTCCCCGTTATACATGCCTCTAATTTGGGGAATAGTCATGTGAGATTCATCAATAATTAAAAGCCAGTTTTTGTCAGGCGAAGCCTGATCGAAATAATCAAGAAGAGAATATGGCGGATCGCCAGGATTTCGTCCATCAAAATAGCGGGAGTAATTTTCGATACCATTGACATAACCAACTTCTTTTATCATTTCAAGATCAAAATTAGTTCGCTGTGATAATCGTTGGGCTTCGATAAGCTTGTTATTGTTTTTTAATTCTTTTACTCTTATTGCTAAATCTTTTCTTATTTGCGCAAAAACATGGTCGTAGTTTTTAGGATCTGTCATATAGTGTTTAGCAGGATAAATAACACTGCTTGTTAATAATTGCTGAGTTTCACCAGTGAGTGGATTAAATTGGGAAAGAGAAACGATTTTATCGTCAGCAAAAGTTATTTCGATACCATAGTCAACGTAGGCAGGAAATATGTTTATATTATCGCCGCGGACGCGAAATGTTCCCCTTTCGAAACTATAGTCGTTTCGTTCGTATTGTAAATCGGTAAGACGTTCGAGTACGCTTTTTTGGTTTACTTTTATGCCAGGTTTTAGCTCTAACACAAATTTTCCATACTCAACTGGCGAACCTAAGTTGTAAATGCAGGAAACCGAAGCCACCACTAAAGTATCTGGTCTGGTTAATAAATTTGTAGTAGCAGATAACCTTAATTTATCTATTTCCTCATTTATCTCCACCTCTTTTTCGATATATGTATCAGTGTGAGGGATATAAGCTTCTGGTTGGTAATAATCATAATAGGAGACAAAATACGAAACTGCATTGTTGGGAAAAAAATCTCTAAATTCCTGGTAAAGTTGCCCGGCCAGGGTTTTGTTGTGCGAAATAACCAGAGTTGGCCGCTGTACACGGGCTATCACATTGGCCATGGTAAAAGTTTTTCCGGATCCTGTAACCCCAAGCAACACTTGATTTTTTTTGCCAGATTCAAGATTTTTGATAAGCTTTTCGATTGCTTGTGGCTGGTCTCCGGTTGATTTAAAAGGCGAAACAAGCTCAAATTTCATGTTGGTATTGTACCATACAAAATTGACCCACTTTGTATCTGTTAGTCTTATTGACAAATTATTCGAATATTTCGTATAAAATATGTATGCCAGGAGTTATATATAAAAAAGAGAGAGAGATTTTAGAGTATATTGCGCAGTTTCAAAAGCAATATAGCTACTCGCCAAAATTAGCAGAAATTGCCCATGCCACAGGACACAAAAGTATTTCCACAATTCATTCTATTATTCGTTCTTTAGTACAAAAAGGATATATTCAAAAAGTAGAAGGCAATACACGGGTTCTGAAAATCTTAGATCAAAAAATTGTAGATGCTGCGATTGGTTTGCCGCCGACAATAGAGCTTCCGCTGATGGGGTTTATTGCCGCAGGAAAGCCGCTTGAACCACATACCGATCCAAATGCCACCTTTCATGTATCTGCTTCTATGATAACTGGGAAAAAAATTGCCTATACCTTACAGGTAAAAGGAAATTCCATGGTTGAAGACGGTATTTTAGATGGCGATTATGTGGTTATTGAACGCGCAAACGATGCCCAAAATGGCGATATTGTGGTGGCAATTGTTGATGATAGTCTAGCCACCTTAAAACGCTTCTACAATGAAAACGGCAAAGTTGTTTTAAAACCCGCAAACTCCTCGATGGAACCAATTTATCCTAACTCGTTAACAGTGCAGGGCAGGGTGGTGGGAGTGATTCGAAAGTATTAATGGGCACGTTATACATTGTTGCTACACCAATTGGGAATTTACAGGATATTACGCTTCGGGCAATAGAAATTCTGCAAACAGTTGATGTTATAGTATGTGAAGATACCAGGAGAACCGGAAACCTTCTAACTAATTTTCAATTTTCAATTTTCAATTTTCAAAAAAACCCAAACAAGCCAAAGCCGCGATTAATTTCTTACTATGAGCAGAATGAGATGCAAAGAATACCCGAGATTATGGCGTTTTTAAAAAATGGTATGAATGTAGCTTTGGTGTCTGATGCAGGGACGCCGACAATTTCTGATCCAGGATTTAAATTAGTTAGATTATGTATTCAAGAAGAGGTACGGGTGGAATCTATTCCTGGACCATCGTCTGTTATTTCAGCATTAGTAAGTTCGGGTCTACCAACCGATAAGTTTTTGTTTGTTGGTTATCCACCCAAAAAAAAGGGCCACAGAAAAAAACTCATTACCGATCTTCTTGCTCTTTCAATAAAAACAACGATTATTCTTTTTGAGGCACCTCATCGATTGGTAAAAACACTAGGGGAAATGCAGGAGATTTTTGGAAATATTGATGTTGTGGTGGCTCGGGAGCTCACAAAAATCCACGAAGAAGTCAGACGGGAAAAAATCTCTGACTCGATCATTCATTTCGAAAAAACAAATCCTAGGGGGGAATTTGTGATACTATTTTCTTATGAAAGAAATTGAAGAGCTGAAATGGGAAATTGAGAAGATAAAAGAGAGAAATAGACGAGTGGAGATGGATAAAGCATGGGAAACAAGTTGGACGCGAAAAATCTTTATTGCTGTTTCAACATACGTTTTGGTTGTTATTCTGTTGGTATCAATTGATGCAGACAAACCGTTTTTTTCCGCAGTTGTACCAGCTATTGCTTATTTAATTTCAACTACCTCGCTTGGGATTATTAAATCTTGGTGGTTGTGTAGACAAGGACGTAGCTAAAAGTTTATTGTTGATTTGGAATTTCTAGTCGAAGGTAAGGACAAACAATTTTTCTTACTTCCTGCAAGGAGAGATGACCATTTCTAATAGTTTGGGCAAGTCTATGAGTAATAGTTGCCGGTGTAGGATTGAGGTCATCAAAAATAATTCCCGCCCTAAGAACCCCTTTTTTTAGATGTCCTCCGTGAAAAAAATCTTCTGCTTTTTCAAAAATACCTATTTCACCCATAGGATATTCGATCGCAAGTTTGTTTTTTTTGCCGATATCAGGTTTTAATTGTGGATGAAAAATCGTATTTCCTGTTTCATCAAGAGTAAAAAGAGTAAAACCGTTGGGTAATACAAGTTGTAAGTTATCATCGTCGTGAATTCTACAAAAAGGGGTGGTATTTTGGATAATGGCAGCAATCTGCGAAAAAATATTAGGAGGTAGAAAGCTGATGTCGGTTTGCAAAATCTGCTGCAACCGAGAATCAATTATTGGAGCAATTTCTCCATGTAGATGATGAATTGTTCCATCGTTTCCTTCCCAGACATTGAAATAGTAGCTATTAGCAGGAATAAGATCAACAATAGTTTTATCTTGTGATGTTTGAGCATCAAAGCCAACGATTGGTTTTCCGCCTGCAATAGTATCGAAACGAGACAGATTTGGTTGACCAATAGCTGTTATTTGCACGTCCCTTGCGATATTCCCATCTGGTCCTTGGACAAAAGCTTGTGTTTTAATTCCTGGCCCATCCAGATGAAAAGCTTGTAAAGGGGAAGGTTTATATGTTTCGCAGTTTACTTTGTTCATGCTTGCATTATGCTTGAAAAATAGGAAAAAGCAAGAGGTATTTTAGTATTCTTCAAGAGTTGAGGTATCGCCGATGGGAAGGCCTAGTTCTTTAGCTTTGAGTATTCTTCTCATAATTTTACCGCTTCTGGTTTTGGGTAGTTTGTTGACAAACTCAATCTCTCGTGGGTACGCGTGGCCTGCCAAATGTCTTTTAACATGTTCTTGTAAAACTTCTTTAAGTTCGTCCGATGGTGTAATTCCTTTTTTTAGCACCACAAATGCCTTAATAATTTCACCTCGCAGTTTATCCGGTTTGCCAATTACACCTGCTTCGGCAACAGACAAATGCTCGATAAGCGCTGATTCAACTTCGAAAGGTCCAACCCTTTCTCCTGATGTTTTTATGACATCATCGGCTCTGCCTATAAACCAAAAGTAGTTATCGTCGTCTTTCCATGCCCGATCACCCGAAATATACCAGCCGTTAACAAAATATGAGCTATACTTTTTTTTATTTTTCCAGATTTCTTTCATCAGAGATGGAAAGTTTGGTTTTAGAGCTAAGTTTCCTTCTTGTTTGTTGGGAATAACTTTGCCTTGATCGTCAACAATTGCTGCAATAACACCAGGAATAGGTTTACCCATAGAGCCGACTTTTATGTCCATTGCGGGATAATTGGCAATACAAATTGCCCCCAGTTCTGTTTGCCACCAATTATCGTGAAAGGGGAGTCCGAAAGCCTTTATTCCCCACAAAAGCGCTTCTGGATTAAGAGGTTCGCCCACACTGGCCATATGCCGCAGTGCTGAAAGATGGTATTTTTTAACTTTATCTGTTCCTTCACTCATGAGCATGCGAATGGCTGTTGGGGCTGTATACCAAACTGTTACTTTGTAATCTTGTAAAATGGCGTACCAGCGATCTGCATTAAACCTGCCGTCAAAAATAATACATGATGCGCCATTGGCCCATGTTCCTAATATTTCATAGGCAATTCCCGTAACCCAACCAGGATCAGCCGTACACCAGTAGACATCATCTTCTTTTAAATCTAAAACCCACTTTGCCGATGAATATTCTTGAATTATGGCCTCGTGTTTGTGCACAACGCCTTTGGGCTTTCCAGTAGTGCCCGAAGTATATAACATAAACGATGGATCGTCTTTTTTCATGGGTGTTGCGCTAAATTCTTTGTCTGCCTTTTTTAGTTCTTTATGGAAAAAAAGCAGATGTTCGTGATGAGGAAATTCAAATGCTCCACGTTCAACAATAATAATGTGTTTTAAGTGGGGGAGTTTTTTCCAAATTTTCTCAACCCGTTTAAAAAGCTCGGCATTGGTAATTAAAAGTGACGCCTCGCTATTTTGTAGCCGATCAAAAAGCGCTTGTTCTTGAAATGCGGCAAAAAGCGTTCCGGCAATTGCGCCGATTTTAAGGATTCCCAAAAATGCAATAAAGAGCTCGGGAATTCTGGGGAGAAAAATAAACACTCGCTCTCCCTTTTTAATATTGTGATTATGAAGGACATTTGCAAATTGATTAGAGCTTTCGGATAGCTGCGCAAAAGTATATTGTTCTTTTATTCCCTGCTCGGATTCGTAATACAGGGCAATTTTATTTTTCCTAAAATTCTGCGCGTTTACATCAACTGCAATATATGCAGCATTGAGTTTGTGATGAGCAAAAGAAGCAAGTTCCTTTTCGATATCAGCCCAAGAAAAGTTTTTACATGCTTTCTCGTAATCAGGCATATTTGCCCTCTCTATTTGCTGTTTTGTTTTTTTTATAGATTTTGTATCAGTAATCATATTAGCGGATTTGCTTGTTTGCAACTTCGCCGTTTTGACCGATTTGGTAGACATATATACCGCCGGTTGGGAGCTCGAGTTTTGGGATATCAATGTCGGAAATGTTTTCGAGATATTTAATTAGCGCCCGCAAAGAATTGCCGTGGGCAGAAATAAGTATGTTTGTTCCAGATTTTAGTTTTGGCAGTATTGAGCTTTTATAATAGGGAATAACACGTTCGTATACCTGTTTTAATGATTCGCCATTGGGAATTTGAAAATCGAAGCTGCGTCTAATTTGCAGAAACTTATTCTCTCCAACTTTTTGTTGAATCTCCCATTTATTTTTTCCGGTAAAATCGCCATAATCTCGTTCGTTAAGAGCCTTATCATAAAATATAGGAATACCTGCTTTTCCAATAATATCCAATATAATCGTACCTGTATCTATTGCTCGACAAAGTTTAGAAGTAAACATTTCGTCAATTGGTAAATCTTTTATTATTTGGGCTGCTTGCTTTGCTTCTTCTTTGCCTTTTTGGGAAAGACCAATGTCGGTTAAGCCGGTCCATAAACCTTTGGCATTCCACTCCGACTCACCATGGCGAACAAGTATTAGATAAGCCATTATGTTGTTGTTAGTTCTGATTCAATCTTTAATAACCTATTATATTTTGCCACTCGTTCTCCCCGGGCCGGGGCGCCGAATTTAACAAAATCGGCATTTATTCCAACTGCAAAGTCGGCGATGAAATCGTCGTTTGTTTCGCCGCTTCTATGGGAAACAACTGTTTTGATATTTGCTTGTTTGGCAATTGCCGCAACAGCTATTGCTTCACTAATTGTTCCTATCTGATTTGGTTTGATAATTATGCCTGTTGCCGCCTTTTTTTCGATGGCCAATTTTAGTCTTTCTGGATTGGTTACCAACAGGTCGTCGCCTACCACAATTGTTTCTTTGCCAGAAAGAGCGGAAGCAAGCTGTGTCCAATTATCCCAATCATCTTCAGCCAACGCATCTTCAAGGAATAAAAATCGGTACTCGTTATTTAGTTGTGTGTACAAAGCAATAAGTTCCGAGGCGCTTGCGCCATTTGGGTTTTCTTTTAGAATATATTTTCCGTCTTTATAAAAACTTGATGCTGCCACATCAAGACCAACAGACATATCTTTAGCAAAAACAAGTTGTGTTTGTTCGATGGCTTGCTTTATAAAGGACAAAGCAGCCTTATTATTTGATAGCACTGGTCCAAAGCCTCCTTCATCGCCTACCAAGATTGATAGATGATTTTGTTCAAGAAGTTTTTTAAGAGAAAAATATACCGAAACTGCTTGTTCTAGCCCCTTTGAAAAGGGAGTTTGACGATTTGGAATAACAATAAATTCCTGAAAGTCTATGTTTTCTCCGGCATGTTTTCCGCCGTTT
The DNA here is from genome assembly GCA_016432345.1 of Candidatus Levyibacteriota bacterium. Classification (GTDB taxonomy): domain Bacteria; phylum Patescibacteriota; class Microgenomatia; order Levybacterales; family UBA12049. Next base: position 593,145 of record CP066685.1, read on the forward strand.
AAAATATTAAAAAATGGAGTAGGCACCGCAACACTTAAATTACCTGTTATTCTTTGGATGTATCTATAGATTGGAATTTTTTCGCTTACACTTTGCGCTTTGGCAACGGCAATCGAAGCAGAAAGTATGGTGTTAGCGCCTAATTTTGCCTTATTTGGTGTGCCGTCTAAAGCAGTTAGTATTGCGTCTATATCTTTTTGGACTCCCGCTTCTTTACCAATAAGTTGTGGGCCAACAATATTTTCTATGTTTGAAACTGCCTGCAAAACTCCTTTGCCATTGTATCTGCTGTTGTCGTTATCCCTAAGTTCAACTGCTTCGTGCATCCCGGTTGAGGCGCCGCTTGGACAGGAAGCTGTTCCTACAGATCCGTCCTCTAAAATAACTGTTGTTTCAATTGTAGGATTACCTCTGGAGTCCAAAATTTCGCGGGCAAAGACTTGTTTTATTTTTGCCATTATTTTTTATCTAATTTTTTTTCAACAATTGCAATGTTTTCCCGTGTTACATCAATTGCGTCTGGAGATACAGAAACAGATGTGATACCCCATTCCACTAATTTTTCGACAAGGTCTGGATATTGAGAGGGAGCTTGTCCGCACATCGAGCAGGTAATATGGTGTTTTTTGCAAGTAGTGATGATTTTTTCAAATGCCCACAATACTGCCGGATTGCGCTCGTTGTAAATTTGGGCTACTTCGCTATTGTCGCGGTCTGTGCCTAAAATTAGCATAGTTAGATCATTTGAGCCAATAGACACCCCATCAATGCCGCATTTTATAAAATCTTCAACCAAAATAACATTTGATGGTATTTCTACCATCACCCACAGTTTAAACGAAGAAGAACGTTTTAATCCAGATTTTTCCACCAGTTTCATCACACCGTTAAGTTCTTCGACAGTCCTTACAAAAGGAATCATCAGCCATAAATTGTCTAAGTGATGTTTGTTTCTAACCCGTTTTATGGCTTCAAGTTCTAAATTAAAAACATTTGGATCACTAACATAGCGAAACGCGCCTCTATATCCAAGCATGGGGTTTTCTTCGTGCGGTTCGTAGTCTTTTCCACCGATTAAATTGCGGTATTCGTTGGTCTTAAAATCAGAAGCCCGGTAAACTACCGGGCGGGGGTGAAAAGCCTTACAAAATTTAAGAAGGCTTTCAGTCAGCTTCTCGGTAAAGACGTGTCCCTTGCCATCTCTAATCAATTTTTTAGGATGCGTGCCAATGTTGGCAATCATAAACTCGGCCCGTAATAATCCAATGCCATCGGCATTTTTTTGAGCAACTTTTTCGGCCAAATCTGGCTGCGCCAAATTAACATACACATTTGTTCTGGTCTTTATTCGAAGCACGCTCTTGGCAAAACCTTTTGCTTCTTCACTTTGAATATACGATCCTTTATAGATTTCTCCTAAACTTCCGTTGACTGTGATAACCATGCCATTTTTAATTTGTTTGGTGGCATTTTCTGCTCCAACCACCGCCGGAATTCCCAGTTCCCGCGACACAATGGCCGCATGGGAAGTTCGTCCGCCGGCATCGGTAACAATTGCCACTGCCTTTTTCATGGCCGGGACAAAATCCGGGTTGGTTTGCGGCGCAACAAGTACTTCACCAGACAACACTTTGCCAATTTCTTTGGCTGATTTTATTATTCGAGCAGGCCCGGAAACCATACCAGGACTGGCGGGGCTGCCTTTAAGAAGCAAATTTGCTTTTTTCCACTTTTCGTCTTCTTCGTTTACCTTTTCATCTTTTGCTTTGTTGCCAAGAGTTGTTACCGGCCGCGTTTGGACTAAATAGAGAGTATTTTTTTCGATTGCCCATTCTGTGTCTTGCGGAAAATAATAATGTTTTTCAAGTTTTCGGCCAAGAAGGGCAAGGTCCATAATATTGTTGTCTGTAATTTTTTGTTTTGATCCTTCATTTTCGGATAATTTTACTTCTTTGTTTTCGGTGCCGACTTTTTTGAGCATGGTTTTTTGATAGGCGGTTGACTTAGATAAAATTTTTAGATCTTTTTTTGACACTTCATAGTGGTCTGGGGTAGCCGCACCCTGCACGATAAGTTCGCCCAGTCCATAAATTGCTTCAATAATAATTTTTGATTTGTCGTTGGTAATTGGATCAATGGAAAACATCACACCTGATTTTTCGGACTGCACCATTTTTTGCACTGGTATGGCGATGCCAACTTTAAAGTGGGAAAATTTTTGCTCTTCTCGATAAAAAATTGCCCGCTCGTTAAATAGCGACGCCCACGCCTCTTTTATTTTTTGCACTAGCACAGCTTCTCCCTTGACATTAAGAAATGTTTCTTGCTGGCCGGCAAAACTGGCTGTAGGCAAATCTTCGGCTGTGGCTGACGACCTAACGGCAACAAGCGCATCCTCCAACGGACCGCTAAGTAATTTGTAGGCGTTAAAGATTTCCTTGACAAGCTCTTCTGAAAGTTTGCCGTCCATGATGTATTTTTTAATATGCTTGGAGACCTGCATTAAAGATTCTGGTTTTTCTAAGTTGGCAGTGTTTAAGATGTGTTTAATTTTTTGGACCAGATTGTTTTCTTTAAGATAAGTGTAATACGCGTGGGAGGTTACAATAAAACCGTTGGGAACCGGAAAGGAAGCTTTGACCATTTCTCCTAAGTTGGCGCCCTTTCCTCCCACTAATTCTATATCATGCTTATCAACTTCGGAGAACCAAAGTATATACTTGTTTTGCTTCATCTACACGATATTATGCAAAAGATTTTTGTCTTTGACAAGAGGGAATTTTTTAGCATATAGTATATATAATGCCTAAAGTAACGGATTTATCCTCGTTTCAATCCCTCTATCTGCAAACTGCCAAAGAAAATGCGCAGGCTTTAAAAGACGGTTTGGAAAAGGGAGATATTGAAATTGCCTATAGAAACGCTCACACGCTAAAAAGCAAAAGTTTTGTGATGGGATATCAAGAAATAGGAAATCTGGCCAAAGTCATAGAAGACACTCTTTACAATATAAAAAACAACAAAGCTGTACTTTCGCAGGAAACACTTAAAATACTAACAGATCAAACAACGCGAATTGAAACGCTGCTGTTTCAGATATGAAAATTTTAATTGCCGAAGATGACGCATTTTTCCAAAAATTTTACAGCACCAAACTAACTGAAAAAGACTTTGAAGTAATTACGGCATCGGATGGAGAGGAAACACTGGCAAAAGTTTTAGAGTCAAAACCAGACCTAATTTTATTAGATCTGATTATGCCCAAGAAGGACGGTTTTGAAGTGCTGACTGCGCTTTCTAAAGACGCAATTAGCAAAGATATACCAGTGATTGTTTTTTCGTCTCTTGGTCAAGAACAAGATGTTAAAAGGGCCAAAACGCTTGGAGCCAAAGACTATATAAATAAAGGGTTTTATGATTTTGATTCTTTAGTTGCAAAAATATCAATGTATAAAAAACAATGATTATATCCGATACAGAACTTAAAACACTTATTGTAAAAACAGGTATTCTCGATCAGCAAAAGATTGAAGACTTGGCAAATCTGGCCAAAAATTCATTTTCTACGCTGGGGGATGTTTTGATTGAACGAGATGTTATTACCGATCAGAATTTGGGGCTGTTGGTTGCCGACTATTTTAAATTACCTTTTATAATTTTATCCAATATTTCCATACCAGAAGAGGTATTTAGAATAGTTCCCCAAAAAATTGCCCGAAAAGGTAAGGTGATTGCTTTTGCCAGAGAAGATGGTGGAATAAAAATTGCCATGTCGGACCCGCGAAACATAGAAATACGAGATTTAATTGCTAAAAAAACAGGCGCAAGGGTTACCACTTATTATGCCACAGAACGCGACATAGATAATGCGCTTCGCATTTACCGAAAAGATTTACAAAAAGCGTTTAATGATTTGGTAAAAATTGTAGGAGAGCAATTTGTGATCGAGAAACCAGACGAGGTCCCCATTGCAAAAGTTGTTGATATGCTGGTTGATTACGCGTACCAGGATAGAGCATCAGACTTGCATATTGAGCCAAAAGAAACAGATTCGCTTGTTCGGTTTCGTATAGATGGTATTTTGCATGATATGCTGTATTTTCCCAAAAATCTTCATGAACGCATTATTACCAGAATAAAGATTCTAGCCAAACTTCGCACAGACGAACATCTAAGCGCTCAAGATGGCAAAATGCGTATTTTGCTAGAAGAAGAAAATTTAGATATTAGGGTGTCAATTATTCCAATTGTCGAGGGTGAAAAAGCAGTGTTGCGTTTGCTGTCTTCTCATTTTCGGCAATTTTCGCTAATTGATCTTGGCATGAGTAAAGAAGATCTTAAAAAAGTAACTGCCGGGTTTAAAAAATCCTACGGCATGATTTTATCAACTGGTCCAACTGGAAGCGGTAAAACAACCAGTATTTACGCCATCCTAAAAATTTTAAATACCCGTGAGAAAAACATTACCACAGTTGAAGACCCTGTTGAGTATAGAATTGCCGGGGTTAATCAGGTACAGGTAAATACCAAAACCGATCTTACTTTTGCGCATGGACTGCGGTCGCTTCTGCGCCAAGACCCTAATATTATTTTTGTGGGAGAAATACGCGACAATGAAACCGCCGGAATTGCTGTAAATGCAGCCCTAACCGGTCATTTGGTTTTATCAACTCTTCACACCAACGATGCCGCATCGGCAATTCCTAGACTTATTGATATGGATGTTGAACCTTTTTTGGTTGCTTCAACCATAACTTTAGTGGTTGCGCAAAGATTGGTGCGAAAAATTTGCGACATGTGCAAAACGTCTTATATTGCCAAAAAAGACGAGCTCGAACAAAACATCCCAAAAAACCTTATGCAAAAACATTTTGGCGACAAGGACGAAATTAGAGTTTACAAAGGACAAGGATGTAAAGTATGTCATCATACAGGGTATCAGGGAAGAGTCGGTTTATTTGAGGTGCTAGGGGTAAGCAAGGTTATACGGGAGCTTATTGCTAAAAAAAGCGAGCCAGATGTGATTATGAAACAGGCGGATATCGAGGGTATGACAACAATGATAGAAGATGGACTGCAGAAAGTTTTAAAAGGACAAACAACAATAGAAGAAGTTTTAAGAGTAACAAAAGTGGAGATGGCATAAGCTTTTAGATTATGAAGAAATTAGAAAATACAACATTGTCTGCAAACGAGAAAATTGGCCTTATTGCTAATTTGGCAACTATGCTTGCTGCAGGTATTCCAATTCTTGAAGTAGTGGACTCATTGCTTGATGGCGCAAAAAATTCGCATCGGCTTGTTTTACAAGTTTTGCGGGACGATATCTCGCAAGGTCAACATTTGTATACAACGTTTTCTAAATTTCCTAAGGTTTTTGACAAAGTAACAGTACAAATTGTGCGCGCTTCGGAAGAAGCAGGAACATTAGAAGCAACATTGCGGGATTTACAGCAAGATATTAAAAGACAAACAGAATTTACCGACAAAGTTCATTCGGCCATGGTATATCCGCTTTTTGTTTCGGCGGTTTTTCTAGGAGTAATGCTTCTTATGCTGACCTTTGTTATTCCCAGAATTTCGGCGGTTTTTTTAAAACTTAACGTCGTGCTTCCTCTTCCCACAAAAATTTTAATTCTGCTTTCGCAGACTATTTTACAATATAAAGTTGCTTCAATTATAGGAATAATTTTGTTTACTTTTTCTCTTTTTTATTCGTACAAAAAAAAGAGAGATTTTTTTATCCGCATACTTAGCTCTTTTCCTATTATAAACGAGCTCGTAAAACAAATTGATCTAACTAAATTTTCTCGCAGCCTTTATTTACTGCTTAACGCCGGTATTCCCATTACTTCGGCTTTGGAATTAACAGAAGATATTGTTACGAGAAAAGATCTGAAAAAAATAATTATTCATTGTAAAGAAATAGTTATTGGCGGAAAAAGATTGTCAGAGGGTTTTTCTGACGCAAAGCATGTTCTTCCCAGTATTATGATTAAAATTACCGAGGCAGGAGAACGAAGCGGATCGCTTGAGAAATCCATGCAGGACATTTCGGAATATCTTGATTATCAGGTATCAACACGGTTGAAAACCGTTACTGCTCTTATTGAGCCAATTATGCTGGTTTTGGTTGGTCTGTTAATTGGCGGCATGATGCTGGCTATTATTGCTCCGATTTATAATTTAATTTCTCAAATTTCTGCAAGATAGCATTTTATGGAGAAAAAAAATGTTGGCGCCACAATTATTGAGTTAGTTACTGTTATTACTATCTTTTCAACACTTTTTGGAGTTGTTGCGCTTAATCTTTTTACAGCAAAAGCAAAGGCATCGTTTCAAAGCACAATAAATATGTTTCTTGCGGATATCACCGGCCAGCAAATAAAAGCCATGGCGCAAAATGCGCAAGGCATTTATTTCTCCCAAAACAGCTATACCCTATTTAAGGGAGATGTGTATTTAGCATCAGATCAAGACAATTTTGTGGTAAAACTAGGAGACAATATTGAATTTTTATCTGTTTTACTTCCCTCGCAGAGCGTTGTTTTTTCTAAAATTTCAGGTGAGGTATTGGGATTTGATGAGAATCAAAATAGCATAGTAATAAGAGATACAGAAAATAATCAACAAAAAACAATAAAAATAAATAAGTATGGGGTTATAACACAGGTGAACTGATGAAAGGACAATCTCTTGTTGAGCTGTTGTTGGCAATTGCTTTTGCCGGAATTATTATTCCAGTTCTTTTTACTGGATTTTTGACATCTCGGGATGGTAAAGCCCAAGAAGCAAAGCGTTTATTAGCCATACCTCTTCTTAAAGAAGCCCAAGAAGCAGCAAGAATGGTAAGAGAAAAAGACTGGAACACTTTTTCGGTAAACGGTACGTACCATCCTGTTGTTTCTGGCAACACTTGGTCATTTATTGCAGGCACAGAAAGTATTAATGATTTTAATCGAAATCTTGTTGTAAGTGATGGCGCTGATTCTTCAATAAAAAAAGTTGTCGCCACTGTTTCCTGGTCTACTCCTCGCGCATCATCGGTTGCATCAACCATGTATTTAAGCCGTTATATAAATAATTCTGTTTATATACACACAACCGCAAATGATTTTAACGCTGGAACAAAAACAGGCGTAACAGTTACTAATACAAGCGGCGGAGAGGTTATTTTGGGGGCAGGCGGCAATGCCGACTGGTGCGCGCCTAATTTGTCTATAGCGGCTTTGGATCTTCCTAAAAGCAGCGCTGCAAAAGCAATAACAGCCGTGTATGGCGAAGCATTCGCCGGTACCGGCCAGGATTCATCAGGAGAGTCTTTAGTTGATATTTTTGTATCTAATACACATCCGCCTGCTGCCAGTATTAATACTACATTTGACGGGTATAAAACAAACGATGTTTTTGGCGAGGTAGGTTTTGCCTATATTGCTACTGACACAAACGCAAAAGAAGTTGTTATTATCAGTACTGCCAATAAGCCATTTACCGAAGTTGGGTATTTTAATGCTCCGGGAAGCGAGGACGGGAAAAGCATTTTTGTATCGGGAAATACGGGGTATCTTGTTCAAGGGAATAAATTATGGAATTTTGATCTCTCGAGCAAAGCTGGTTTGCGGCCAGCCGTTGATGCAGACGGGATAACACTGGCAGGAGAAGGCAAAGCCGTATACGTGGTTGGGAATTATGCATATGTTGCTATAGAGGATAACAGTGTACAAATGCAGATAATTGATATAAGTAATTTGTCAAACATGGTTGTGGTTGGACAGGCAATAGTAAATGGAGAAGATGGGCAAGATATTTTTGTAAACAGCAGTGCAACAAGGGCATATTTAGTAACTAAGTCGTCGAGCAGTCAACGAGAGCTTTTTATAATTGACGTGTCCACAAAATCGGGAAATAGACCGATTATAGGAAGCTACGATACAAATGGCATGAATCCAAAAGGGGTTGAGGCGGTTACCAATAATAAGGTTATTGTTGTAGGAGAAAACGCAGAGGAATATCAGGTAGTTAATATACAAAATGAGACATCTCCAGTGCGTTGCGGAGGATTGCAGATTAATTCGGGTATTTTTGACAGCGCGTCTGTTATAGAACCAGATGGCGATGCCTTTGCTTACATAGTTACAGGAGATTCATCGGCGGAGCTTAAAATTATCGAAGGCGGGCCAGGTGGATCTTTTGCCACATCAGGCACTTTTGAGTCCAGCACATTCGATGCGATAAATTCTGTCACATTTAATCGTTTTATTGTGTCAGGCGATAAACCCCAACAGACAAATCTTACATTTCAAGTTTCAGGCGCAGATGTAAATCCATTAACAGGGGACTGTACAGACATAACATTTAGTTTTGTAGGTCCAGATTTAACCTCAAATACCTACTTTGCCACCTCGTCTGCAATTCCACTAAACACAACGGGCGAATACAAAAATCCTGCTCGTTGTTTTCGATATAAGTCGTTTTTGTCCACATCTGACCCAACTCAAAGCCCAGCATTATACGATATGACGGTTAATTATTCACCGTAAAAACTATGCGCTATAAGCTATACACTATACGCTTTCAAAAGGGTTTTACTCTTGTTGAAATGCTTATCTATATGGGACTTTTATCCATACTTTTGGTGGTGATGGTTGATTTATTTGCCGCAAGTCTTGACGTACAGCTTGAATCAACTGCTACCTCCAGTGTTGATCGGGATGGAAAGTTTTTATACGCCAGATTTTTGTACGACATACCAAGGGCGCAAAACATTGTTTCTCCTACTCTTGGCGCTTCTTCTAATACGCTGCAAATATCTATAGATGGAATAAATAATACTTATGCTATAAATGAGGGGTCGCTTAAACTAACAAACAACAATGGGATAAATATGTTAAACAGTTTTGACACAACAGTGAGCAATCTTTTGTTTCAGCATCTTGGAAATACCGGCGGAAAACCTGTTATCCGTGTTTCGTATACGTTAAACAGTAAAACGAGCCGAACTGCAGGAACGGAATCAAAAAATTTCCAAACAAGTATTGGTTTAAGATGAGAATTATTTTTTGTCAAAAAGGTCAATCGCTGATTACGCTTCTTTTCTTTATGATTATTGCTATTACAATTATTTCTGCCTCTGTTGTGGTAACGCTTGTTAATACGCAAAGCACAAGTAGGCTTGAAATTACCAACAACGCTTATGTTATGGCAGAAAATGGCGCAGAAGATGCTATTTTAAAATTGTTGCGAAATCCAGATTATACTGGAGAAAGTTTTTCTTTGGGAGAGGCAAATATCATAACTCAAGTTTCAGGTACAAATACTAAAGCGGCAACCATCGAAGCAAGGCTTAACGGTTTTATTCGCAAAATTCAAGTGAATCTTGATTATTCAAATAATATCTTGCGTATGATATCCTGGAAAGAGGTGTTATAAAAATGGCCTTACAGCAAAGTATTATTTATCTTTCCCGCCAGGGGTTTGGCTACTATAGCAGCAGCCGTGTTTTGTGGTTTGCATTTCCTCAAACATCGGTAAAAGATTTAGATGTGATAAACAAAACCGAGTTGGTTAATTCAATAGAAATGTTTATTGACAAAAATCAAATTGCTAAAGCGTCGTGTTTTATGATTTTATCGGAGCATGTCTATTTTGAAAAGGATTATATTGGAGCATTAGACCAGCAGGAAATACTAACGCAGGCATTTGCCGATACAGTGCCGTTTGAAAATGTTCTTAAAAAAACATTTCCGATAGAAAATGGTTTTAAGGTTGTGGCTGCAAACAAAGATCTTTGTTTGTGTATTCGGCAAGCTTTTTGGGAAAAGGGATTTGTTTTTGAAGCAATAACACCTGCCTTGATTGTTGGATCTCAAGTAGTAGAAAATGAAAATGGTTTGATTCAAGAGTCAATTGATTTACTTTTTCAAAAAATTGCAGTTTTTAGACAAAATGGTTTTTCGCTAGACGAACAAACTGCGCAAACAAAAATTGCTTCACAGCCATTCGTTAGGCAAACCACTTCTTCGCAAAATAATAACTCAAAGATTATCTGGCTTTTGAGCGCGTTTTTTATTTTATTGCTTATCTTAGCTGGTTTGCTTTCGGGCAGGTTTTTTTAAAAACTATCTTCGTACCGCGTAGGGGATTCGAACCCCTGATTCTTGGGCTGAAAACCCAATGTCCTAGGCCACTAGACGAACGCGGCTTTTATTGCACTAATTATTATAGCAAAATTGCACCGCCTTGCCTATCTTATTTTAACTTCTTTCGAAGATCATCAATAACATCTTTGGCAGCATTTTGTCCGCCAAGACCAAAAGCAATTCCACCAGAAATTGCCAGCATTGCCACAAACCCGGTAAAGAGAATTCTTACTAAATCTGATGCGACACCAAGTTGGTTAAGTACTGCCAACAGCACAAATATAGTTATAGACCATCTTGTTACAGATGCAATTGAACGGGATGTCTCGCTGGAAACTCCGTGCACCGATGCTAGCACAATATCGTGCGCTATTTTGGCAAACGACAAACCAACAAGAGCAATAATTGCTGCGACAAAAACGTTTGGTAAATAAAGTAAAAATTGATTTAAAACCGTTATAATTTGCGGTAAACCCCAAACGTCTGCTGTTGGAATAAGAAAAATAACAATCACAAACCATCGGACAATTTCGGCTAAGATATTAGACCATGTAAATTCTTCCCGCATTTCTGGCACACCGTATTTATGTAAAAACGATTCAACTTTAAGCGCTTTAAAAACTTCCAGAAGCAGTTGCTTAAAAATTGACGCAACAACAATACCAACTAAAATTATTACGGCTCCTGCGACAAATTTGGGTACAAAACTAACGATTGCCAAAAGCCCGCTATTAAGTGAAGCAAGGAGAATTTGACCTATGTCTGTTGTCATATAATCACCTCCTTTCGGCGGCTACACCCACCAAACCAGTCTAATAATATTTAAACACACTTGTCAAGAGTTAAGATAAATTGATATAATTATGTAGTTAGGGTCGGTAGCTCAGCGGTAGAGCAGGAGCCTTTTAAGCTCTTGGTCACAGGTTCGATCCCTGTCCGACTCACAGTAGCGGGGTCTGATGAATCAGACTTATTGATTAGCTCGAAATACGGCGCTAAACTAGTGTTTCCAGAAATTCCCCAACGACTGCTAAAACTATCGTCATATCTATGTTTTTATCTTCCTGTTTATTCTTATTTTCATTTAGTACTGCTATCTCTTGTACAACTTCTTTTAAGTTATCCTCTGCAAGCTTAATTGCTTCATCAGACGAGAATTTCATCATTTGTTTGCCTATTAGTTTTTTTTGACTTTCCAATTCAGCAATCTTTTCATCAATTGTCTGGACATCACGTTGGCCTATGGTTAGATTATCCTGCCATTTGCTTAAAACCCGTTGCTTGAGTTTCTCAACGCCTTCTTGCGTTACTTTAACTCTGCTAACAAAATTTTTGATGGTTTGCTCAAAGGTTTCTGCTGGAATTCTAAAATAATGATTTCTTTTATTACAGTGATAGGCGGGATAACGTGTACCATTTCTTCCTCTTGAAGCACTGCCATATAAAGGGTATCTACAGGTTGGACACAAAACATATCTTTTATAAGGATAATCAGGATTTTTGACACATTTTTTAAGCCTCCATTCTTCTGGTTTGTTTTTATAGATAGTTATTCCGCCATTTTCTTCAGTTAATACAACTTTACCTCTGTTTGCCTTATTAAACAGCTCAATTGATATTAAGCCATCAAATTTTGTTTTAACAGGCTGATCATTAGTCCACTTTTCATCGTTTATTCCTGCATAAATCGGTTTACGGATATATTCTACAAAGCGTTTTACCGCAAGTTTTATACCTCCTCGTTCTCCTATAACTACAGTTTTATCTTTTGGATCTCTTAGTAAATTTACTCTGGATTTATACCCCATTTTATTGACCTCTTCTATAATTTGTTCATCAGATATAGTTTTTTTAGCCCTTAACTCAAACATTTTAATAATAAGCGGGGCTTCTTTCGGATGAGGTTTAAGAATAACTCTTTTTCCATTAGGAGTATCTATTTTTACGTTCATATATCCATATGGAGAGGGTCTAACTCGATAACCCATTCTGACGTAACGAATTTCTGCCCCGATCATTCTGCTTAAAATATCTCTAATTTCATCTTTTGCTCTTTCTGCCTCTAAAATCTCTGACTTTTTAGTTGGAGAATAAACACTCCACGGAAATTCAATACCTAAATGCCCTAAGGTATTAACTTCTGTATTACCTATAATCCCATAAATATCAATTAGCCTTACCCCATAATGGGTGAGCTGCATTTTCATATGATCATAAAAGTAAGAACCGCCCCTGGTAAACCTATCAATCGATTTAATTATAAAAAGTTGGATATCATTTTTAGGGTTTTTACAGTAATCAATCGCTTCCTGTACAGGCTGTTCCTCTTTAGAAGCTGATTCCATAAAAATGAAGAATTTTTTTACGTTTATATTGTGGGCTTTGGCGAATTGTTCTATCTGTTCTTTCTGGGCTTGGGGAGAATCGCCCTGTAATCCCTGCTTTGTAGAGGAAACTCTGATTGCTGCTACTGCATTTTCAATTTTATACGGATTCATATTGGTTATTTTCTACATCATTAGGCTGGACTGGAAAATTCCCCTTCTGGCTTTCTTCAACAATTCTTTCTAAAAGAATATCTGCCAAGGAGTCTAAAAGCTCGTCCGAAGATTTAGGAGTTATTACAGATGTAACTTTCGGACCAGGTTTTTTAGGATTGATTTGTTGTAGATTTTTATATTCTAAAGCGTTGAGAGTATTCATAAATTTAGCTTCATATTATAAGGATACTTATAATATACTCTGCCTGGTTTTTATTGTCAAGTAAGAAAAGGGTTAATTCTTAATGACATGTTTGCTAACTGTAAAATGGGGAAAGTTTTTGTAACTGCTTTCCCTGATTTCGAAGAATTTAGAAAGCATACAAGTGGAATATCGTGGGAAACAGAGGTATGGATTGCTGAAAATCCCGATCATATGATTCACTACAATGGTGATCGCTTCATGGAACCAAGGTAATTTATTCTATATACTAGTTCATCTAGCAAAATTCTTACATTTAAGATAGCCTAAGCAGGCTATCTTTTACATATGATTCGATGGATTGCATTATTAGATTTTTCATTTTATACTTTATTCAGTCTGAGCAAAAACCTGGCCAACAAGATTATAAAAGGGAATATGAGTATCATCATGATATGCTAGACCATAGTAGAGAGTTTGATAAATTAGTGGACTCAGTGCCGGAAGACAACACAAAAACTAGAGAAGCAATAAGAGGAATGTTTTATTCCAGACCAGATAAACTAATTGATCCAGTGAAATTTTGAAATTAAAACAAGAAGACCCGCCATTATTTGCAGAGGCGAATAAGGTTTATATGGATTACTTGAAGCAGTCCCTTGGGCTAGAGTGACTTTATAATTGATATTAAAATCCAACAATTTGACATCATGGGTAAAAGAAGCATACTTAATTGAGTTATGGAACCAAAGTCAGAAGGTGCACCAAGACAAGCAGAAAAAGCACAGGAACTAACCAAAGTCGGATTTAGCAAATTGGGACAATCCGATATTTTTGAAAGAGGCCCTTTTACCATCGGTGTTAATAACGATGGCAGATATTCATTTTACCAGAACATGCAATCTAGACTAGCAATGGAAGCTATTACTGGAATTAAAGTTGCTACAACACAACCGTCAAATGCTCCTTGGTTAGCTGTCCTTGGAATGCATGAAAAGTGGGGAGAACACGTATCTATGGATGATCCTATTAGTGGATCCTCTATTAGTGGAGCACCCGGGAATGGAAACGTTCCAGACTTTAGTGATATCTCGGGCAAAACCATGGAGCAACAGTTAACCGAAGCTGGTTTTACTAATGATAAACAAGGAGCGGGACTTTTTCAACGCACATTCGGCAACGGAGAAAATACAGTAAATGTTATTGCTGTTGTTGAAGACGGAAAATTTAAAAAATTAATAAAGGAGAAAAGAATATATGATGATAGCTTACTTGAAAAGATGGGATATGAAATAACAGGAGTTGGGGAAAATGAATTGTATGGTGGTCGTACAACACCTGTCCTAAGAGCAGAAAATGATGCATTAACATTTGATATAGGATCTGGTGGAGGAACACTAAATGTAAAACTCAAGAGAGAATTAACGCCTGAAGAATTAGGAATTACTCCATTGCCAGAAACAGAACAACCAGATGGATTTAGAATCGGAGGCGCAAATTCCACAGATACAATAAGAAGACTAACTACTATTAACGGTCAATCAATTGAAGAGTTAGAACGAAGGATGAGGCCAGCTTTAAGTATGGATAGACACTCTAACCTTCGTCCAACAGGTGGCATATCCATGGCTGGATTCTTAGGTCCTCAAGAGCGATTACTTGATGTTATGGCTGCCGACAATGATTATGTCCAATCACAGGGACTAACACATCAGGATTTAGCTAATCAGCTACGATATGCAGAGGAGCTTTATTTCAAACTTGGCGTCCTAGAATTTACATATCACGGTAGAAGATATGGCGTAAGCATTAAACAATGGCGCGGAATTCAAGATTCTCCCTTTAATGATGGGACAACAACCAATTCCGACATACAAATTACCAATCTTGATACAGACACATCATTAAGCGCATCCCTTTTATTGCCAGATATGATAGAACGGTATGGGTTTTATGAAGGAAAGGGTGCTTCTTATAGACTTGCCCCAGAACAGATTATTGAAGTTTTCGATTTTTTAAAGGAAGAAGGACAACAAAGAGTTCAATGGCCAACGAAGGGTTGACTTTTCCACGCTGCATTGGTACTTATATATGTTACTTAGAATAAAATTATTGAAAATAGCGACTTGCCGAAGGCAAGTAAAATATTAATCAATAATATGCTAAAATTTTAACCAATGGAAGCTGACGAACAAACTAAACCATTTAATTCATTTAAAGAGTATCTACAAGCGGATCCTCAGGGAGCAAGGGCTGCTCTTGCTTACGATTCTTATGCTCTTTTATGTGGTCTCGATAGAGATAAATTTTGGGATGAGCAAGTTTATAACAATCTAAAACAAGTATTGGGAGTAGAAAATCCTGTTATGCATGCAGGAGTGCATCTTTTAACTGTTGTAGAACAACGTAGGCATGAGGAAGTAGGTGGACGTAGTCCAGGATCAACTTCTGAATATGCATTTATTGCTAGAAGACAAAATGAAAGATATAGGAAAGAGCTTGAAGATTGGAAACAGGCAGAGCCAGAGGAGTATGAAAAAGCAAAAGAATTAATAGATGCTATTGCAGAGGGGAGATTAGAACTATTTGACCAAGCAAGAGTAAAACAGATACTGCACAGTTCAATTTATCATTTCCCTGGAATTGCACTAAGCTACAAAATATACAAAAATCAAGAAACCGTCCAAGTATATGAAGAAGAATTAGCCAAAAAGAAGGCAACAGCTGCTCCTGTCCCATCTAGAGAAGGTAAAAGTGCTCGGGAAAGATACCAGGAATACCTAAAACAACAAAATCTAGGATCTATTGGTACTTCAGATCAAACTTCTCCCGAGGAAGGTAAAAAAACTTAAAATGGTCTATAATTAACCATATGTCAGTAGAAGGAGAACGACAAAATTCAGGGGAAAGTTTAGAAGATCAATATAAAGAAGTAACTGTCTTGCCTTTTGATCAGGTAAAAAGAGGCAGTGAAATTCTGGTTTTTACCGGACGTACCCTTGAAGAAGTAAAAGATATTCCTGATTATACGATTAAAGTTGTGGGTATTAGAAAAAATGGACTATTAGTCCAGGTATCTCCTGCTTATAAAGGAATGGGAGGAGATTTTACAGCCAGAATGCCAGGAAGCTTTAGAGGAATTTATCCTGACGTTTCAAGAAATTCTTTAGATTATACCCCTGGTGTAAATAATGGTGTATTAGAAGTGGCAGATGAGAAAGTAGCAAGTATGCTCCATTTTGAAAACCTCAAAGATTTGGATGGTGAAAGAATGGCTAAATCAAGTACAACATCTCCAATCAGAAAAATACTTTTTAAAACATAAAGTATAACCCGTCCAGATTATTTACAATTAAATGATCCAGATTATCTTGATGAAGCTACAAATGATTGCTTGCTCAGGATTTAGAAGCTGCTAAGGAAGCAGGACTGACAGAAGTTGCTGGAAAGATTCAGACAAAAATAGATGATATTGAGAGAATCCGTAATGCTTTTGGCTCATAAAGCCTACCCTATAGTTGTTAAATAGCTAAAAAAGAGTATAATGCAGTCACCATGGTACCCGATATTCAACCTTGGAGGCCAAACCTACCTGAGTCAGGAATAAAACCTACAGAAAGATTGAATGCCACTCAAAAAGCGGATGTTATTAGGATGTCTCGCGTTGAAGCTATCCTTCAAGAAACACTTGCTCAAGAAGGAATGCCAAATGCTGTATCGGGAGAAATTTGGAGAAACGAAGAAGATGCAACTTTTATTCTGTGGACAAAAAATCATGGGTTTTTTATTCAGTGGCAAGGTCCAGCAACATATCTTCAAGTAAAAGAAGTAATTAAATCTTATGGTGAAGATACTGTAGAATTTTTCTCTCATTTTCCGAAAAGCTCTGAATATACAAACCCCCAATTGCGTCCGGTTACAAATAGAATAAAGGCAGCCGTTGTGGCTGAACCGACCCCTGAAGAATTACAAAGACTACCTGAAATTTTAGCAGCTAACCATAGAAGGGTGTCAGAAGCCTTTCTTTTCCAAATCAGAGAAGCTGTATCTAAAGGTGAGATATGGGGCATTCCCCGCGATTTAGAATCTGCAAAAGAAAATGCTAGAGAAGCCGGAATAAGTATTGATCCTCAATTGGAACATGATATTTTTCAAGCATATCATCTTAGAAGAAGACAATTGGATTTTGCACAGTTACCAAAAATAAGAGGTGATGTTATGAGAAGAATGGATCCTTTTGTAGACCGAATTATTGAATCAGATGATTTTTTGGGAGAGGAACATCCAGACATTGTTAAAAGCTATGCTGGTAGAGCTGCCTTGCAAGCACTAAGAATAATTAGAGATTACACCCCTTTAGGATTTAACGATAAAGATAGTGCAAGAGCCAGGATAAGGCAGTTTGAACTCTGGGAAGGAAAAGCTCTAAAATGGGCAAACGCTGCTGGAATAGATATTACTCAACAATTAGAAGCATTAAGAACTGTTGTGAATTCAGAGACGCAGGAGGCTTTAAAACCGATCCACAGAAGGATTTTAGATAGAGTCCAGAGAACACTTACGGGAGAGGTTGCTCAACCCAGAGCATTGGTTCCTAAACCAGACTTGGGTCCAGAAGATAAAGAAATAGAGCCAGCTTATCAGGATGATATCTCTGTTCTGATAAAAACAAATAAAGGAAGGATTATTGGAGCGCAGTTAAGAAATGATAAGACTAATCAAGATTTTAGAATTGTGTTTCCGCTTAACTCATTTTCCCAAGAAGAAATTTTAGCAGCTTTAGATAAAACATTTCCTGGGGCAGAAGTTTATCATTCAACTCCCGATTTTCTACCCACCCAAGAAAAAACAACTGACGTATCGGACAGAAAATTTGCTGGTATTAGAATACCTTTAAAAGAAGAAAAACCTGTAGGTGGATCCAGGGTAAGAGCATTGTGGTTAACTGTTAGAGACGGAGCAACGCACTCTTTTGGTGCCGATACTCTAGCTTCTCCCAATGGGCCGATTGAGAATTTCTACTTTCCATATGACTCTTTAAATATAAAGATTGAAGGGGAATTTGATACAACAGGCACATACGTATTGGGAGATGGATGGGTATTGCATCCTGCGTATCACCCCCTAACTGAGGCAGAATGGTCCCAAATGCATCAGAAGTTAGGAACCATTCTCGAGCATTTATTTGAAAGTGGAAACGTCGTTACGGATTCAATTACTTCTATGAGTATCCATCCAGGTTCAGGTTCTCCACTGAGACCTGAGGAGTTTACAAAAAAGGCAGGATATCATTTAGAAAAAGCACAGCAGCAAATAACTGTTGAAGATGGTAATAATCTAAAGACTACAGAGAAACCAACAGTCGATTACCCAAATCGGGAAGCTGGTAAATTTGTTTTTCAAGATGGAGAAAATCAGTTTGGGATTATAAATAGAAGAAATGGATATTTAATTAGCGATCTGTATACCTTAGTTAAGTTTTATCCTGAGGGATTACACTTTAATGAATTAACTCAAGAAATAGAAAAGTTAAGAGTAATGTAATGTTATCATTTAGAGTTGAAGTTTAAAGGCCAAACATAAAACAATATGTACAAACAGCAGAAGTTAATATAATTATGTAGTCTTTGTAAGAATATTTTTATTATTGCAAGATGTCGGAATACTGGGGTTAAGTATACTATTTTAACTGCTGTATGGTTTTGGTCGGTAATAATTAAGGCTTTAGCTTTACTTAAAACCTAAAAACAAAGTCATGATATAATCCAAGTCAGATTCTGCTCATTTAATCTACTGCCTATGCTGTCCTAAAAGTATATGGCGCAAACTAATTTTTCTGAAGCTTTTCCTTCATACTTAAAACCTTTATCTCAACTTCACCTATCTGTTGTTGCTATCATTGGAATCTCAATAGGAATTGCTATCTCCTTTGTTGTTGGGTGGCTTTACCTGATATATTTAAAACTTCGAAATGCTCATAATCAAAAATACACTCTTTTAGAAATCAAACCAACCAATAAAACGTTAAAATCTCCGCTTTCTACTACACAGTTGTATACAGTACTCCATTCTCTGGTAGAAGGAGAATCAGGATTTTTATATACCACTCACAAAAGCATTAGTTTAGAAATAGCTTCTACGAAAGAGGATGGGATCAGATTTATTGTCAGAGTTCCTCAAAAAGAAGCAGGGATAGTTACCAAAAATGTTTATTCATATCTACCTGGAGTTGAGATTAACCAAATTGATGATTATTTCTCACTTAAGCTTTTTGATATTGATTCTTTTGACCATGTAGGAGTGCAGGAGATGAGACTGACAAACTCCTATCTTCTGCCTCTTGATAACCAGGATTCGCTAGGACAAGTTGATCCTATTGCATATATCACAGGACAAATGACACAACTGGTAGAAAATGAATTAGTAGTAGCTCAATTTATCGCCACACCTATTCACAAATCAACTCATGGCAGTGCTACAGACATAATCAGTCAAGCACAAAAAAGATTAGAGGATAATTTAGATATTTCAGATCTTATTAATAAAACGAAATATAGCTCTATTACGCGTTTTTTTAATTATTTCATAAACTCCATTATTGTTGATCATGGTGGAGCTGCTGCTGGGTACGTATTAAACCAATGTCTTTCTCTATTTTTAAATATCGAGAACAAATCAGATTCTCACTCTAAAAAACCAAAACATAAACAGATTAGTGAACTTGGGGCTCATAAACAAAAGCAGTTTCAAGCTGTTTCCCAAAAAATTACCCAACCGTTATTTGATACCACTGTTCGGTTTGTTATCTATACTCCTCACAAAGAAACTATTAAGGATAGATTAAGAGGCATGGTTTCAGGTTTTGAAACCTCCCAGTCTGACTATCAAAAACTGAAAAAAGGGATGTACCTTAGATCATTCCTAGAAATTAGACGGTTAAATAAGTTTTATTTAATGTTACTCAAAGACCGTTTACCCTTAAGTTTTAACAGTGTTATTCTATCTGCTTCAGAACTTTCTTCTTTATATCATCTGCCCTATACAATCACCACCAAAACAGAAGATATTGCCAAAAATTTCTACAACGAGCTGCCAGCTCCGCTTTCTTTAAAGCAAAACGCAAACTTAGATATTGTATTTGCCAAAAACACCTATGGAGGAGTAGTTACCCCTATTGGAGTAACAAAGCTTGAACGGACTGGACATTTTTTTGTGATTGGTCAAACGAGAAGTGGAAAAACCAACATGATCAAACAAATGATTATTCAAGATATTCAAAAAGGGAGAGGGGTGGTACTGGTTGATCCTCATGGAGATTTAGCCAAGGAACTAATTCCTTTTATTCCAGAAGAACGAATCAATGATTTTATGTATTTTAATCCACGGGATATTAAACACCCGATGGGGATTAACTTATTGCAGCTTTCCAATATTGACGATGAGGATGAGAAGGAACTGGAAAAAGATATTGTTTCAGAAAGCGCGATTTCTATTTTACGAAAAATCTTTACCGATAAATCTTCAACCAATGCCTTTAAAATTGAATCAATTTTAAGAAACACCATTCACACTGCTTTTTTAACCAAAGATCCGACACTTTTTACTATTTTTGATTTATTAAATAATCCAGAAATCAGATCCCAGGCTTTACAAAAAATAACTGACCCAAGACTGATGGATTTTTGGCGGGAAGAATTTGGCAACTCTGGGGATTGGCAACGGGTAAAAATGGTAACTCCAGTTAATGCTCGTATTGGCAGATTTTTATTCTCTCCTATTATGAAAAGGGTTTTAGAGCAGAAAAAATCTACCATTAATTTTGATGATTTGTTAAACAACGAAAAAATCCTCATCTGTAATTTATCGAAAGGTGATATTTCTGAAGATAATTGTGAAGTCTTGGGAACGTTAATTATTACTAAAGTGAGACAAGCTGCGGAGAAAAGATCTTTAATGGATCCAAAAGATAGAAAGCCATTGTATTTATATGTTGATGAGTTTCAAAACTTTGCTACTCCTTCATTTGTAAAGATGCTTTCAGAACTTGGGAAATTTGGTATCAATATTATTATTGTTGAACAATCAACCTCACAACAAGCAGATAGAACTCTCACAAATGTTATTTTGGCTAATACTGGTAATGTGATTACTTTCAAAACTGCTAACCCTATTGATGAGGACTTAATGCTTGCCCAATTTTCTCCTGATGCGGAAAAAGGTCATATTCCTAATTTGCCAAGATATCACTTTTATATGAAGAAAGGTGCAGTTGAGCCGGAAGCACCTTTTTCTGGAATAACCGATCCAGTAGAGATAAAAGAAGATAAAGAAAAAGTAGAGCGGTTTATTGAAGCTTCAAGAAAAAACTATGCAATAGAATACAAAAAGCCAGAACCTGCCCCTATTGTTGCGCCTCAAACACCACCTGCAAATAACCATAAATCCTTTAAACCAAAAAATACCGCTCCTAAAAATATAGTGGTAAAACCGTCTAAATACCTGGGTTGATAGATGAATTTCAATATCAATCGTTTGATACTGGAAAACAATAAAAATGAAGCTAAAAAGTTACATTTCACTCCTTATATACTCTTAATATATAAATATATTAAGGGAAAGAGAACTTTATGGAAAAACTAAAGAAAACTACACAACCTTTATCTAATCATCAAGAACGATTAAATCCATTCCTAGAACAAATACTGATCTTTATTTACAAATTCCGCTACTTATCCAGACCTCAAATACAAAAACTTATGAACCACAAACATCACCACACTATTATGCTCTGGCTTAACTATTTAGTAAGTAACAAATACTTAAGAAAATACATTGACTCAAAATACAAAATAGAATCAGCCTACTTTTCACTGGGGACAATGGCGAGAAAATATTTTTTAAAGACTGCTGAAATCCAGGATATCAATTATCCTAAACTGGATCGTGTTTGGAAAGAAAATAGTTATTCAGAAAGTTTTAAAAAACACTGTATGTTTTTAGCACATATTTATCTTTCTCTTCTTGATTTAGTCAAATCAGTTGATGAAGGAAAAGGTAAACTGCATTATTTTTCTAATGCTGACTTAGAAGGGGTCGAGCATATGATTTATCCTTTGCCGGATGCATACTTTACTATTGAGGATAAAGATGGTGCTATTGAGCGTTACTTTCTTGATGTGTTTTATGATTACACCAGATGGGGTGATATGGAAAAAAGAGTCAAACAATATCTTAATTACTGCAATAAACAAACCTGGCAGTTATATATGAAACATGATTTTCCAAAAGTGATTTTAGTTTGCCCTAAACCAATATCAAAAAATAACTTGGAAGAATATATTCAAAAGATGTATAAAGAAAAAGGTAAAAGAGTTGCTTTTTATTTAAGCACAAAAGAAGAGATACGATACCAGGGTATGAATAGCAGAACTTTACATGAAGTAAAATAAACCTGCCGCTTGGATCTGACAAACGGCAGGTTAAAGCTTACTCATGCATTTTTTTAATAACTGACAAAGGTTGAGGTTCAAAATGCAGATCTCGCTCAACCCTAAGTCCATATGGTCCTTCTACCCACGAAAGCTCGGACAAGGAAAAATACCCGAGTTCGTTGTAGTCACCCACTACAAACCCGAAAAAAGTATCATTTCCGTCAAATTCAATGGCATACCATGTCCATTTAGTCCAGGGACAGAAGAATTTGCAGATAACCATAGGATCTTTTGCGTTTTCCATTGCATAAAGTACTGGTAACTTTTCTGTTATGTATTTTGGTATAAGCATCATGTATGTATCACCCCCTTCCTTTGCTTCCTAAATAATTATTTTTAGGTAGCAGCCTGCCTGCTACCAATACATGCTGCAAGCTTAGCGGGGTGAGTTTTGCAAGGGCGACGAAGAATGAGGAGTGCACTTTACCCTTGCAAAATGAGGGGTGCAACCCCTAAAAAGAGCTAGGAACACTTAGACAAATTTTGAGAATTTGAGGAGTACTTTTATTTTATCTGTTTAACAGGAAAATACTGAAATTTAAGATCGTGGCAAAACTGACCCATGCAAGATATGGCAATAATATCCATGATGCCTTTTTATCAATTTTGTAAAATTTAACCATTACCATAATTATCAAAATCCATAAAACAATTATATTAACTAAAGACAAAGGAATATTATTCATGCCAAAGAAAACAATCGACCAACTGGCATTAAATACCAAATGAACAGCAAAAAGTTTTAAGGCTTCCCTTACTTCTTTTTTCTTAGTCCCTTTAATCCATATCCAATAAAGGGAAATTCCCATCAGGGTATAAAGGGTTGTCCAGACAGGTCCAAAAAGCCAGTTAGGTGGTCTGAAGGAAGGTTGGTTTAGAAGGTTATACCAGTTTTCAATTGAGGAGACAGTAAATACAGTGCCTATCAATCCTGCGCTTTGGCAGATAGCAATTGAAAAAATGAGTTTTAAAATACTTTTGGGTAGTTTCATTTCTTATATAATTACAGATTAAAAGGTGTTTGTAAACAAAAACACGCGAGTAATTTTAATTGAAGATAAAAGAAATGTTTCTTCATATAATCTGCTGGTTCAGACCAGATGCTAAATTTATTTCAGCTTCTAGTACAATTCCAGACAAATGAATATTCGGAGTTTGAGTTTTTTTCATTTTTAAAGATTCTTTACTACTTAATGAAAAAGTAACAACACCTTTATTCTCTACCGATACAGCCCATGCTAAAGGGTTATTAATATCCTTTTGCTTATATTCATAATAGTTAATAGGAATTTCAGATCGTTGCATAGTAACTTCTACCTCTATTGGCAAGCTTAATATCTTAAATCGTTGTCCATTGTTATGAATCCATAAATTCTTTGTGGTGGAACCTACTATAAATTTTACAGTACCAGATTCCAAGTCTGGTATACCTTTTGAGCGAGCAACTGTTGATATTTCATCAAGAGATTTGGATATTAAATTATCAAGATTCAACAAATTAACCTCATTATCAATTTCGAAAACTTTATCATGGTTTGAAAGTTTAAATGCTTTATCCAATGGTGGATGATCAAATTTTACCGAACCAATTGATTGAAAAGAAAATTTAGGTGTTAATTCTAAAGCGGAATTGAAGGGAAAGATTATATTCTCTATTTTTATCTTTTTGAGCTCTTCTAACGTAAGTAATTTGACAGTAGATCCATATTCCAATTCAACATCTTCAATTATAGATTTAGGGTAACCCACTGCAGATACGCAAATAAGTTTTTGTGCCCCTACCTTTCTCATTTTCATCACCCAACCATCAAATGTAGTAATTTCAGGCTTTGTACCACGTTTTTGTACTTCAACTATCGTAATAGATTGTTGAGGCGGTTTACCATACGTAATAACAACATCACATTGTCTTTTTCCCGATCTACCAATAACAGGTAGCCATACATCATGTTCTACCTTTGCATCTGGTGTAAGCGACTTTTCAAGTATTGCCACTATCTCTTCAATCAATTTCCATTTGGATTTTAAAGTCTTCTGCTTCATCTTATTTATTCTGTCCCTTTTTCATTTTTTTAACGATATCGTTTGTAGATAGTGCCTTTTCAAGTTTTTTATTTACTTCTTCTAATCTCCGTTCTTCAATACTCCAAGAAGGATGTTTTTTCATATAAGCGAAGTGTTTAGAGTCGGTAATTGTTTTTCGAAATTGAAGATATAATCCAACCATACCTTCTTTTAAAAATATCTTTGTTTTTCCATACTGTACTTCAATATCATCGTTCTCGAAGTTAAATCCTCTTGAAAGATATAGGTGGGGGTTTAGTAGATTTTGGGGAGATGATCTATGGCAAATGGCATCTCTTATATCTTTAACACTTATCATAGAAGCTAGGGATTTTTCGTCTAAATCTTTACTAAAATATTTATCAACGTAATAACTAAGCTCTCGTAGAGACAAAATTAAATGCTCAACAAATATATGTGCTTCTTTTCTGATTGGATTCTCAGAAATTAGAATAATTAGATCCAAACACTGAGACAGTGCAGAAACGATCATGCCTTCATGGATAGAAGATATATTTTTGTTAGTTTTCATTTTTTTCTTATTTCTATTTTCTCCAATCATTTGAATATGTTATTATTATCCCCATTTTCTAATTCTTTCCAAGATAGAGTCATCCAAAACTGCCGCTTGTCTTTGTAAACTAGCACAATACTCAATATCATCTTTTGATGGGTTTTTATTTTCATAGGGACCAGGTGTTTGTCTGATTGCGCATAAAACCCACAAACCTAAGTATCTTCTTATGTCATCTGCTATTGACTTATCTAATCCTTCTACTTGTGAGGCAATATAATGGATATGTCTTTGGCTTCCAGGCATAGCATTGTAGCCTACAGTTGAACCTTCGGTACAAATAGCAATAACCTCTTTTGCAAACTCTCGCTTCTTCTTTTGAACAGCCTCCCGTTTATTAAAATATTCGTCAATAAATTTACTCCCAAATTTAGTAATCAATGTCAAAAATACCCCCAATGTACCACCGGCAATAAAGAAGGTAATATTTATAGTTGTAAAAAAATTATTTACCGTAACAGTTGATATTTCTTGCATAATTATGATTTGATTTATAATCTTTCTACAATTTTTATTTGAGCTTTGATCAGACCGTAGAGCCTATATAAACGGATGGCTCAATTTTAGCAAAGTTCTTGCATTTAAGAAAGTCTAAGTAAGCTATCTTTTAAATTCGATCAAATGAATTAACTCTTCCGCATTATATATGTTACTTAGAATTAAAATATTGAAAATAGCGACCTTCCGAAGGAAGGTAAATATTAAATACCCTTGCAAAATGTGAGGGGGCGCAACCTACTTTGAATATTTATAAATAAAGAGATTTTTTATTGAATTCTTCTCAAGATTTTTAGAAGTGGTGATAATAATGTCTTCGATTTCGTCACCACCCAGTGACTTCATCTCACTACTATCACCTAAAAACTTATCCCATAAGGACTTAAGGAAGTCTTTTCTTTTACCAGGAATACGGATACCAGCTATTGCTACAGATTTTGCATTATACAGATCAGCAAGCGTAAAAGCAGATCTCAAGGATTGATGTAATCCTACATAATTTATTCTGGATTCTTCATTGTTATGATCTGCTATAGGCATAAAAATAACATGCTTGGCTTTTAACTCATATCCCTTAGTCATAACTGCATAACCAACCTCACAATATCCTATTGTTGTCACTTCTTTTACTAAATCTTTACCAGCTTTTTCAAAGATATTTTTAATTAAACTTTGTTTAGATTCATGTTTAAACAATCGGTAATCAGGATTGGGAGAAATGGTTTTAGTATAACTAAGTTCAGAGTCACACGGAATTATAATTACATCACCCTTAAAATCAGTTATATCTCCGCTTGTGGCAATTTGTATATTTATATTTTTACTGTACTATACTTATGTGCAAATCTAATCCACCTCGGCCGTGGATAGCATTAAGCCTTTTTTGATATACCTTCACCAAATGAAAATCTATTATGACTAATACTACTACCTTCTCCTTGAATGAGTCTTCCAGCTATGTTAGCTGGAAAAAAATGAGTTCTTCTCATTTCTCCCGTCTCACATGCAGAAATAATCATAGCGAGAATTATTGACAACTGCCAACCAGAATCACTTACCGGAGGATCCCGAAACGCTTTATGATAATATTTTCCATTCGAATCCCAACCGCCGTTATCTTTATGCCTGGTAAGCAAACAGCCATCCTTAAAAAACATTATTGCATTGGGACCAAGAACAAAATCTTCCTTAAGTTTCGTGGGGCTTGGTCTCTTAAACCATTTGTTTAAATTTTTATCACTTGGAGTTGTTCCACTATAACCAAAAATAATTGAAAATGGATTAACTTTAAATTTAGACAGACGTTTTGCTGAAGCTATATTTTCAACCGCATTATCAAAATCGCCTGCGTTAAGTGTGGTTTTTACCTCTAAAATTGCAATAACAGCCTCGGGAATGACTATGGCAAAATCTCCTTCCTGAAATAAATAAGCTGCTGGCATTGTCTCATCCACTATCATGATATCTATTTGATTACTAACATCACCCTTGCCTTTATAAATGAAACCCTTTTTAACTGAATATCTTTTTGTCAAAAAATTACGTATTATCGTTCTTAAAATTTCCTCATGATAATCGCCGGATGTAACTCGATGTGAGGTTAAGGTTTTTATTCTCTGAAACTTACCCTTTATTTCATCAACAAAGCTTTCAAAATATTCAATATCAGGAGCGTTAATGTTTGCCATATGATTGAATTGTACCAAAATTGAGCCTGAATTGCCGAACTGCTTTTTGGTATAATGCGCTTAACTTTAATTAAAAACTATGAGATTATCAAAAGTAATAATCACTGGGTTTCGATCTATTCAAAAAACTGAGGAAGTAATCCTTGACCCCAAAATTAATATCTTAATTGGAGCAAACGATCACGGAAAAACCAATATCTTGTACGCAATTAGGTGTCTAAACGAAGATAGTCCCATAACAGAGGATGATAGGAATTGGGATCTACCTAGCACTGATGCAGTCAAGGTACAGTGGCATTTTAAAGTTGATCAGGATTTTCTTGACAAGTATCCACAGAACGAGCAGGAAGTAGGAAAAGAGGAAGCTGAAAAAGGACTAGATGAAGAAAAAGCTTCAGACCTCCCAACAACTGAACCAGCAACTGAAGAGACTCCTCATGAAATCACATATTTTGCTACAAATAGCGATTGCGAACTGATTTTTTATCGAGAGGGTGTGGGTGAAACAAGTAAAGTTCGTGTCCTTAACACCCCAATCAAGATATCTATAGAGAAAGAAACGGAGTTACTAGAATTAAGACCGAGAGTAGAGATTTTTGAGGCACCCAAAACCAATTTAGTCGATAGAGTGAATCTTGCCCAACTAATAACCCCAGAGTTTGAGTTTATGCAGGGAATTTTCATGCTGGCGGGCTTATGGGAGAATCGGGAAACGGTGTTTTTCGAGAGTGATAAGACATCAAAATTACTCAACGAAGCCTCTGATAAGCTCACAAAAATCCTAAACGACAAATGGAATCAAGGAAAAAACCTTACATGGAAGCTCATTCATGTTGGTACTAACGGCGACCATATCGAGATCAAAATTCAAGACCCATCCGTTAAGGGACAATATACCCGACCATCACTTCGATCATCAGGATTTCAGACATACTTCCTAATTTCGATGATTATCTTAGCTAGAACTCAGAATAATAAAGGTAAGTTCATCTATCTTTTTGATGAACCAGGAACCTATCTCCATCCACACGCTCAACTCGATCTACAGCGTTCATTTGAACTTATCGCCGACGACACTCAACTTATATATACAACGCATTCACTGTTCCTCATTAGTAAGAACTATCCGAATAGAAATAAGGTCATAAGCAAAACTGATGAAGGTACAAAAATTGATCAAAAACCATTTCTAAAAAATTGGAAATCAGTAAGAGACTCTCTGGGTATCCTGTTAAGTAATAACTTTCTGATCGCAGAAAAAACCCTACTTACGGAGGGTCCATCCGATGTAATTTACATTCTTAGTGCTATAAAGCAGATGAAAGCATTACAGAAAGTAGATATAGACTTAAATGATTTGAGTATCGTAGACGCTGGCAGTCCAGATAACTACATCGCTATGGCAAAATTGATGCTCTTGGAGGGTAGAGAAATTGTGGCATTGCTTGATGGAGACAAATCTGGTGATGACACCGAAAAAAAGCTCAAAAAAGTCTGCGAAAAAGAACTCAAAGATAAAAAGTTTCAGATTTATAAACTACCTAAGGATAAGTCGACTGAGGATATCTTTACCAATCAGAATAGCCTAAGAGAGTCAATCAAAGCCACTGCAGAATATCTTATTAAGGAAGAAGTTAGGAAGCTAAAGGAGGGGGTAACTACGGATCAGGAAATTAAGAAGATTAAAACAACCTCAGGTAAAACATTGGGTAAGCTTATAGATGAAATTACAGCAGCAATGTTTACTGATGAAGAAAAACTTTCTAAGCTCTCAATATCATTAGACTATGAAGACCGAGTAGCCACATCTCAACCAGAGTTGCCAAAAGAAACTCAAACTTCAGTAGAAACACTTAGAACATTATTACAATTACGGGGTGAAAAATCAGCTGAAAAAAGTGTTTTTGAGGTAGTATCAAACTCCGAGTAGATTATCAATTCATCTGAAATGATTTTTGCTCTCGATAATTTTAATCTCCTCTGGTGTTAGGCCGTAGAGTTTATAAACTAACTGATGTTAATTTTAACAGAATTGTTGAATACCGATCTAAAGAAGAACAAATTCCAAGCAACAATAGTGATATAAAAATTATTAATGCTATCCACAATCATTTTAAAGACGACCCTTTTGCGTTCGAAAAATGTGCGGTTGAGATCGTAAGAATGATGGATATCGATATAGTAGATATTCTTAAAAGAAACGGTTACTCCACTCCAGAACAAGTTATAAGATGGATTAATGCAATGATAAATTTAAGTACAAATATATCCTATTTAGGAAAGGCTGCTTTAAATATTCCGTCTTTTAATTTTTCTGACTTCTTATTGATACTTTGGATATCTGATAGATCCACTTTAAAGTGCACATCACTAACTCCTTTAGGTAAGTCAGAATCAATACAAGGAATATTCTCAGGTAGAAAGAACATTAAAGACTTCTTTGCTAATTTTAAATCAAACTTGTCTTTTGCAACTGACCTCCAATCGTTGCCCAAAGTATTGCCCATAACTTGATCTAAGTAAAGTAATAATTCAGGCTCTTTGTTTATTTTTAAGCGTACTGATTCCGCAAGTTCAGTTAGTGATGTTCCAGTTCCTACTCTTTCCACAAATACAGACGCGATTAATATGTCAACGACAGATGGTGGTTTTAATTGATCTAAGGAAAAATGATGCTCTCTTAATCGAGATGTGGCACTTTTAATTTCTACACGTTGATTTCCAGAACCGAAGTCAAATTTATCACCTGGATTTCTATGCCACGCTCTTACCAATGAAATGGGATCTGTAGCTAAAGATATTAATAATAATTCAGCCCACAATCCTTGTACTGATTTTCGAGGAGCTTCATTCATAACTCTGAATAACTCCACTAAGTCCCCAACAGCTTTAGCCACTTGTCCATGAGAAGGTGAATTTCCAATGACCGCTATCACAGCATTTCCAATACGTAGAAAGTATTCTTGCAAGAATATATCTTGATCTATACAGGAGATAACAGTGAATTTGCTATTTTCTAAAGTTTCTTTATGAGAAATTCGACAATCAATGTCGTATATTACTTCTAAATGTTCCAACTTAATTGGAGCTGGACGATTAATTGCCGGAGATTCTTTTGTAGAAATAAGTAAACTGGGGTAGCCATTTACATCTTTAGCGAGTCGATGATTTGAATAACCCGGAATAGGTAACGCCGAGAATCGCGGTTGATTTTTAGAATTGATACTACTTGGAATTTTTAGCTGTTTGAATAAATTAATTAGATTTAACATGGCTTTCACCTTCTTGTACTTGGGCTAACCAAGAAACTGACATCTTCTCAGGAATTCTAATTGCAATAAACCTTATATCATTTCCTAATTCAGAATTATCTGGTCCCAGTATCTTTAATTTGTGAAGCTGAACTACAACTTTTGATTGATCTCCTATATTTCTATCACCAGGATAAAACTCTCCTGATTTATCAGGATTTGCTCCTTGAAATAGTTGTCCACCAATAGATCGTTCTCTAATAAGCCACTCGTTCTCAGTCGATTCACGACTCATTACATAAATACTACAAGTCTCTTCTGGGTTTTTCTCTAAATGTTTTCTCAATTGAAGTAACAATCCCTCGTAACGTTCCTGACTATTTCTATCTTTGACAGCAAATGATCTTAATAAATTTTCATAAACATTCTTCAGACTTATATTTTCATTTACTAAATGCTTTTGCGTTGAGGTTCTTTTAATATGCCCTTTATCACTGGCCAAATTTATTCCAGTAATAAAAGAGTCAGTCAAAGTTCGATTATTATTCTCCATCTCATCGGCTCCCGGGATAATATAAGGTGCAAACCATTCATCACTGAAATTACCTCGAGTATATCCATCTTTCAAAACACTCCCTCTAGTTGGATGCAATTGATCAGGTATCTGAAAGACACGTTTCCATTCAGATAGTGGCTTTCCCGTATCGCGATATTCCCTTAATTGGTTTTGTATATCTTCTTCATGATCTATATAACTTTCAAGTGCTTGTCGCATTTTGTGCTCAAGATAGACTCTACAATATCCTAAATAACTCTTTTTATATCCGAAAAATCGAGCTCTTTGCTGTAAAGTATCAGCATTCCCAATACCTGTGCTTCTAGGCATGTAGGTAACTGTTAATCCTTCAACTGTGAATCCTCGATCCATTGCTTGACCACCAACGAGAATATATGAATAACTACCTTTCCAATCTATTAGAGGTGTTTGACCTCTACTAGCATTTACCTCTTGAACTCGTGTCCTCCTGATTGCTAAAGGAAGATATTCAAGCAAATTTTCAAAGGGAGGAAGACCATCAACTGTTTTTGATAAATCTTTATAACTCTCTTTAAACTCGCCTATTAAAGCCTGTTTATCGGGTTCGTTATCGGCAAGAGATAATTCGTTTTGAAATCTTTTCTGAATTTCGTATACCCATTGAATGAATTGACGATGACCAATTGTCGCCTGCGATGGATGAATAAGCATTGAACGATTTCCTTTACGATCTTGCCCAAGAACAATAGCTGTTGCTACCCCTAAGAAAAACACCCTCAAAGATGACACAAGAGTTTCTGGGGGTATAAGATTGTTCAAATCAGGTTTCTCGCTATCCGGAATAGTATGAACAAGATCATTATGATCTCGAAAGAACTGTTTTCCTCCTACATAATCTGGGCCTGGTGTTAAAATTTCTGCAAAATCAGGAGAAAGGATATCGATTATACTTATAAGTAAGGGTGCTTGAGGTGTAGCAGTATATTGTAAAAAAGTATGATTTGGTAATTGTTTACGAATCCCTAGAATACAGCCGTATGTTGTGCTTGTTTTCCCCTTTTTCACTTGAGTGTTCATGCTAGCTTGATCAGCCTCGTCATCAATAACTAATACAGGTAACTCTGAAATATCCAAATCACCTAAAACTTTTGCTAGATTATTTAGATGGGTGTGATTTTTCATAACCGTAATCAAAATAGTTTGGCAATTTTTATTAGCAACGAGAGGATCACGCCAATCTTCAATTACTCTTCTAATTGCATCTTCATCGCTCCAACCCTTTGGATTATTAAATGATATCCATGCTCGATCAGAACGCTCATTAAAACGTAAGTCCTCCTGCAAACGTGTTTTTGACTGACCAGACAATGGAACAGAAGTACCAGATATTACAATAAGAATTGGATACCCATTATCTCTTGCCATTGCAGACACTCCTGTAAATGACAATGTCTTACCGCTTTGTACGTATCCAATTACTAATCCTGTTCCTGCTCCTGAATCAAGTGCTGGAGATACACATTTGCCTAGAATTCTTCGAGTTTCCTCTGTAAGGCTAGCCTTACTTTCTTCTGGTATATCTTTGAATTTAAGTAAGTCAAGAAATTCATTTCCAACCGTAGGTTCCCAAATTATTTGATTAAAATTTTGCTCAGTAACAATTTCTATTGTTTCTGAATTATCTGGTTGTATTAAGTTATCTTTTTTCATAATTTCTTAAGGTTTGGACAGGGCATCTTTGAGATATTGATTAATATTTCTTCGCAGGGTACTTAATCCTCTAATTCCACTTTGCGCCGCTGTAACTTCTGCCAAAACAATAGCAGTTGCAACGCGTAGAAGTGCCTCTACTTTTTCTGGGTCTGCACCTGAAAATTGCACCATAAATGGATGTACTAGCGACATCCTTATTCCAACTTTCCATACATCTTGATCTAAGCTGGGTTGGTTGGAAATATCTACCCAATCATCAATTGAAGGGTCAATAGACAAATCTAATGTTATTTCCCAAGGGGTGTTATTTATCTCAAGTTTAATTATTCGTTTAGATGCTTGAGTTGCTTTAGATAATTCAATTGGGGGAGTACTTTCGTCTATGGGTGAATCTAGTTGGGATCCAATAACTTGGGGCATTTCTCTTTCTATAACCTCTGCTGTATGCTTTGTTGCTGATTCAGCTGCACGACGAAGTTCACCCGGACGAGGATTGACTCTATGACCCTCGGCTTGTTTCAAAAGAGGAATAGGTTCTGCATCTAAGTGTTCCTCAAGTAGTTCCAAAAACGCCTCTTCGTTATCTTCCCACCTAAAACCATCTTTTGTATGGCTTACATCAAACCCTTCTAAATGCAATTCACCATATAATCGTTGATAAAGAAAACTATTTGGCTTTTTGAAAATAAATTCTGGTCTATATCCTTCATCACCACTTCCTTGAATCACTCTTGATCGACGAAATAAGGCGAATCCGGCTTTTGATATGTTAGCTGTTTCTCTAATTGCAGCAAACCCTGACGCGCTTAGTCCTCCTCCTAGATCAAAATTTATTTCTTTTCTCCACTCAATTTGTGGTCCAAGTTCATCTTTATAGTAAGAAGCTTTTAATATTTCTGGTTCTGAGTAAGACAGGGGATCACCATCAAAAGTAAGTTCTAATATCCCTTTTCGAAAAAAATCTCTATAAATACTAGCTAGGTGTTCTTTGATTTTAGATATTGTTTTTCCATGAAGGGGTCTATGCAAACCTGACAATGTAACTCGTGTAAAATGGATATCTTTATCTTTAGGAGTTGTTTTAATTGTCAACTCTTCCAACGAATCTTGAATAATTTTATTAACGTCAAAATAGACTTCTCGGGCAACCTCTTCTCCCAATGCACCTGTTCTTACAGTAAATTTTTCTGCGAACCAGCACGCTGCACTCTTCATTCCCATTCCAAATTCATTAAGACCCGAGGTTTCAGGAGGGACGGCAGCGGGGCGAAATGCTCTAGCATAGTCACCCCTATAGATACCTGCTGCATTATCACTAATTGTAATTTTTCCATCATCAGTCGGATCGATATCTATACTAACTATCAATTTGAAATCAGAACCTTCTAGTATCTGAAGTTCTGTTGAATGCTCTAGGTAACTTTGGATAGCATTATCAACAAATTCAGCTAAAGCAAACCAAGGTTTGTAGTTCAGATGCTTAAGCACAGATAAAATGCTGACACCTGGGCGGATATTTATGCTATCAATCGATGCAGAGTCCATATTTTGCTTTTGCCAGGATTATTATAGTAAAACCAGATGAAAAATGATACTAGGCTGTCCGATCAATAGAAGCGAAACGAGGGATATAATATTCATCATGGCCGATTCGTTTATTTGCTAAATCATCATCCTGCAGCAGAGAGCCAGCGATACTTTCTACTATCTTAACATTTACCGCGTTACCTAGCGCCTCAAAGGCTTTAGTTTGGTTGTCTGGCAAATAAGATAGATCTTGCATACTTTGCAATCTTGAGCATTCTTTAGGTGTCATATATCTCTTTTCCCAACCAATTATTGGGACTTGAGTAGAAGTCATAGATACAAGGGTTGGAGAAGTTGTTGGTCTTTTAACTCTGACACCAGATGCCCTAAATTGGATTACGTACTTCCAGATATTCCTTTTTCCATCTACACAGTTCCACTCCAGTTTCTGCAAGCTGGAGGGAAACCGCAAAATTTCAGGCATCCATTTATCAATCCACTCTTTGTGTTTTTTGTAAAAATCCCTATTCTGTCTTATAAAATCAATTTTCCAATCAGGAAATTTCTCCTGTTCGGTTCTCGCATGAGAAGGTAGAGCGCTCATGATCTGGTCATCTGGTAGATTACTTAAATCTTGGCCGTGGCTTCCTTTATATTTTTTCAGTTCACTTATTCCCATTACATGGGGTGTTGTATCCTGAAAAGGATAGGTAGCCCCAAATTCCATTGACCATAAAGGAGATGGAACTTTTACATCAGTTGGAACCAGATCTAAAAATTTTTGCCAAGTGTTAAGACAATCTTTTACCTGTTTTGACAAGGTTCTAGCATTCGAAGGTTTGTAATTCAAAATTGATCTGATTGATAATTTTTTGTTAGTTTCTTCTTTAGGCCATGAGAAATGGAGAAGTCCTTTTCTACTGCCCACAATAAAAAATCTCTCGCGAATTTGAGGTATGTTAAACCTATGAGGGGATAGTTGCTTAGCGTCTATAATGTAGCCAATATTCTCTAGCTGTTTTTTGATTAACTTCCAAGTACTACCATTATTGTGTGTCTGAATGTTTGCAACATTTTCTAGCATTATATAGGATGGCTTATGGTATTTGATAATTTTTAGGACATACTCAAAAAGATCACCATTTCTTGGACAATCAAATCCTTGCTGATCTCCAGCTTTAGAAAATGGCTGACAAGGGAAACCAGCACACAAAATGTCGTGTTGAGGAATACTTTTAATCGCTACGTTCCGTATATCACCCGTAGGTTTAATTCCAAAGTTTTTTTCGTAGAGTTGTATAAGTTGATGATCTATTTCGCTTGCAAAAACACAAGTATGCCCGAGGTCGTTCAATGCTTGATGAAAACCGCCTAGGCCAGCAAATAGGTCAATAAATTTCATATTTTCAAGCTTTCAAAAGAAATGTATACTTTAATAGTATCAGGTTTATAAGTAAGGAAAGCAACCAACAATATTAAGAATAGAACAATAATACTTTGATACGCAAGATACCAACTTTATATCAAACTATCCCGAAAAGCTGTATGGTCTTAGGCTTTATTTTTGTTAGCATCTTGAAGGTTATACAAATTTAGCAAAAACATCTGTCAAAAATTATAAATCAAAATACCAGCTAATTCTCAGAATTAAGCTTTTCTATTCTAAAACCAAACCTACGTTTTCTCCCAGATTCACCATTGGTAACAACTGGGATAAGTCCCTCAAAAGACTTCGATGCCAAAGCTAAAATAATAAATTCCTGTAAAAAACAAAAGATGTTGTCATATACGATGTTGATGAATTCCCTAGCAGACATATTTTCTCCTACAGTTGGGTATTCTTTTACAGGTTTACCTCTTACAATCGTCACTGATAGCGGAGAGACTGTCGAGACCCCGTGATGTTCGGACTTTGTTCTTTGATCTCGCAATTTTCTCATCCATGGCTCACTATTTTCAATAAGAGCAATTAATTTTGCTACTCTCGGCTGAGATGGAATAGGAACGTTTCTTAAGGAAGCAGCTACATTTTTACCAGCATTTTTATATGTAGGTAAATCAATTCCCCAGAGTGGTCTAAGTATTTTTACGGCTGAATCTAATGCAGCCTTTGAATTGCTTACCACTTCTTCTACGGCTCCTTCCAACTCAACAGATTTGTCCTGATGAGTAAGGTGAATACTACTTTTATCTTTCTCTGCTCTTTTTATGAGAGCACTCATCTTTACCTCCTCAAGTGACTCATAGCGGTCTACAGCTTCTGCGACTTTACCTAATTTCTTCATTACTGAGATAATAGGTTCAATAATTTCACCTTTTTTGTCTTCCGGTAATTCAAGAAATTTATTAAATTCATGGCAAAGATATGTGAAGCCTCCACCAATTTCCTTACCTTTTTCACTATCCATTTTAAATAGAGAAGTCAATGTTCCCGTGATTTGATTCATGACACCTAGTATAGCAGAAGAGAGAGGAATCCTTCGACAAGAGCAGCGTCAAAGCAAAAAGTTCTGTTTTTAGATAGCACTTCAGTTGGCTGAGCACCATGGTAAAATCCTTACATTTAAGATAGACTTAAGCAAGTTATCTTTTGCACACTATCAAGTGAGCCGTTGACTTTTGCATATCCCTCTGCTAGATTGCAAGTATAAACTGCTGCCCATAAAAAGGCAGCTTTTTTTGTTGTCTTTATTCCTGCCCAAACCTATATGAAAGGAGGAAGGAAACATGGGAAATAATATTCCAGGATACAACTCAGCTCAACCAATACAATTTCAAAATCTTGATGCTCTCCTGTGGGGTGTTGTTAAAACTTTACAGTATTATTCACTTCCAGTCATGGCTTTATCAATTGCAGTACTAGGCATTGCACTCATTGCTAGTGGAGATGATACCGAAAGAAAATCCAAGCTTCGTGGTTGGATCTTTAACATTTTGATTGGTGGTTTGTTGGTATTTGGCGCAACAACGTTGGCATCAATACTCAAACAATTCTTGGGTGGTGCAGCCTAAAACTAACCGTTTTAATGACCTTGTTTTCAACTTATGAAAATTGTTGCTTTTGCGGGCTTTATTGTCATATCTTTATTCTTTCCTTCTTTTGCCTATGCCCAAACAGCCAGTCCTACTCCTACGCCACAACCAGCTCCTGTTATCCAATGGACAAATGAATTTACTGTCCAAAATGAACCATCCTCTGTTATCTCTTTACTGAAAAATTTTATTGAAGGCTTTGACTCTTTTTTAGGAGGCTTTATCTTTTATACTCCTGATCCATTGGCTTCGACCATTAAATTAAAAGATGACTCAGAAATACCAGGCGTTGGTAAATACCGAGATATTTTCTATCAAATAGCAATTCCTATCCTGGCAATCATTATTGCCGGGATTGCGATGGCAAAAATTGGCATGGATAACACTCATGAATTAAAGGCCTTTGCCATCAGATTTTTAATTGTTATAGCTTTGTTTTTAACAGTGCCACTCGTTCTTTCCTACAGCATCCAGTTTAATAATCTGCTTGTTGCTAAAATATCAGATACCCAAAAGTTTACCGTCTTTTTAGATGACTATTTTGATAAATCTCAGGAGAAAATAACAGCGGGTGAGAGTTCTGAAAGCTTTGGTATTCCCTCATTTGATCTTTCTTTAAAAAGCGGTATTTTTAAATCCCTCGGCACGTTTATTGTCCAAATATTCTTATTTGCCCTCACATTTTTATTCCTCCTGTGTGGCTTTGTCTATTTAGGATTTCTATTTATTATTCGTTTTGCCACTCTGTTATTTTTAGGCATTATTTACCCTGTGATCTTACCTTTTGCTCTATCTGAACGAACGCAACCCATTGTCTACTCCTTCTTTAAAACCTGGTTTACCTTTCTTATTCAACAGCCTGCTTTTGTGTTAGGTTTTGCCATTGCCACAGATATTTTTAGCGCCATCCTAAATGCCAAAGGCCCAAGTGTTGGAATGTTATTTTTCTACACAGGATTCTTGTTTTTCTTAGGAGGTGTTAATATGTTGGTTGCCAGAATTTTTGGCGATGTGTGGACAGCAGCATCAACCAATATGGTAGCAGCTATTTCTGCCAGGACTGTGACACAACCAATTTCATCAACCTTTGGAGATTTCAAAAAAGGCTTGCTGGGAGGAAGTGTCTCAAGCTTGGTTGGTAGACAAGTGAGAGGATTTGCCAGTGGAACTAAAAAGAAAGAAGAGGATACTAGTTCTGGTGGAACAGGTTCTAACCAGCCTTCTTCTATACCTAATTCTTACGTTTCCTCAAACAACAATCAATCAGGCGGTAGTAAATACGCCCATCCAACAAAAGAGGGATTAAGTGTTCCGGTGTTTTCTCAAAAACTGGCTAACAAAGGATTACGCGTTGAACCAATTAATCAAAAACAAGGAGTTGTCAGTGTAACAGGTGAAGCATTTAAGTATCAGGATAACAAAACAGGCATGACTTCATATTATCCAACCAGAACAGAGGCAATCCAAGATGGCGTACCAGACAAGAAATTAGAAAAAGTAAATTTGCAGGATGCCCAGTTTATTGATCTATCCTCTTTTGGCAAGTTTAATCCTAATCCCCATAATTTTAATGCCATGCAGGAATCCAAGAAAAAAGGCAAAGAATTAAACTATGCCTTTATTAACAAGTCCAGTCCTCCACAAAAAGTAAGAAACTTTTTAGACATGGCAAAGGAAAGAAACTCCGCTTATGGTATCCAGGGAGTAATTGTAGAACGCCAAGCAGCCAAAGGTTCTGATCCAGTAATTAGGATGTATTCCCAAGATAACAAAGGAGGAAAATCATGAAAAGTGTGCGAATTTATAAAGATGATATTAGAACCCATATTCTACGAAGTTTGTTTTTTACCGATACAGCATTAGTGGTTATAGGCAGTATTGTGATTGGAGCACTACTGTACTTTTTATTCGTCTATGTTTTCCATTCTTTTAATTGGGGCTACTATATTTCCTCGCTATTTTTAGGCGTTCTTTGTTTTATCCTTTTTATTACCCAACGAATTGATAATCAGCCAATATTTAAAGTAGTGCCAAGAGCAATCAGGTTTACTACAGGGAAGAAAAATCAACGCTTCGCTGATTTAGAAGATTATTTTGTTGATTTTACGATCAAAGATAACTTGATTGTGCGAGACAACACCATTATTGGGGTCTATGAGATAGAACCATTTGATGTAGCTCTTTTGAATGAGCAAGATAGAGAACATTTTTATGTCAAATTAAAACAGGCTATTCACATTCTGTCTTCCCAGATTCAACTGATTGTTAAAAAAGACCAGGCAAAAACGACAGATTACTCAAATCACTTTTTCTCCCTCTATGAAAGTTCCTCCAAGAAGCGGGAGCAACTGATTAATCAATACCTTGAAGACCTAACTACTATTATTGATGAAAATCACTTTATGATGACACGTCACTTCGCAGTCTTATCAATCCCTTGTGACCCAACAAAGCCAAATAGCTTAGTCCAGGGAGTCAAAAGACTTAATGATCTTTCACTTCGTTTTGCTCAATCCCTAGCTCTTTGTAATATTTCTATCCAGGCTTTGGAAAATGAGCAGTTAAAACACTTTATGAAGGAGACGCTGCGATGAGCAAAACACAAACAACAAACCTACCAGTAAAAAGAGGCAGAGGCAGACCACGCAAAACTGACCAACCAGTAACTCAATCTGTTATTCGTAAACGAACACCAATTACCAAAGAAGTAGTCGAAAACTTTAATTCTTTTCGGATGACCGGGGTATTAAAAGAACAAGTACAGCTTTTAGAACATCAAAAAAGTTACGAAGAAAATGAACTCTTAAAACTCAAGCGGGAATATGAGCTGATTAAAAAGAGGAATGAAGGACTAGAAACCATTGAAAAGCACTTCTTCAACGGAGAATCGAAAATCCCTCATAATGCCATTACAAATGTCCTAAAACAGGAGATTAAAAGACTGATGGGCATTGTTACTACTCAGGAGGAAATCATTAAAAAAGAGCCGTTTATGACTACCAGGGTTCCACTTCTGCAAAAACCCAGTTTTATTAAAACCAGGCATCCTATTAAGTTAGTCAAAAACTTCTTTAAATTCCAGAAAGAATTAAAAGACTATGAAAAAGCAGTGTTAAATTCTTCCCAAGTACCATTCCATTTAACTTTAGAGAAAAATGGTGAAGGAATACATCTTGATAACGATTCCGGCAAATCATACAAAAGCGAATACATTAAAGAACGTAATGCATATATTGAAGTTGGAGAAAAACTCAAGCGGTTTTATTATCTGGCTGACATTCCAGCCTACTTATCCCCATATATTTTCTTTCGGCTTTTAACTTCATCCTTGCCTTTTACCTTGAGTATCTTTATCGAGCCATCCCCAAGCAGTGAGCTGCTTAAAAAAGCCAGACAAAGGCAATCTGTGTTAGAAGTCCAGCAAAACGAACGGGTGAGGAGTGGCAAAATTAGAGATCAGCAGATTGATAAAAATATTGAGGAAGTCACTGCTTTTATTGATGAACTCATCCATGAAGCAGAAAAAGGTGTGGTGTATTCGCTCTACTTGCAGCTTGAAGCACAAGATGAAAAAGAATTAGCCAACCTTCATAAACAACTGCAAAACTTAACCAGTTCAATGGATGTAACTTTTAACCAATACACCTTTGCCCAAAAAAGAGCATTTAAAAACTTTCTGCCCTTTACCCAGGATCATTTGCAGGAAAACAGGATTTTACAATCAACAGCAGTTTCCTACATGCTGCCCTTTGTCTCAAAACAGCTTCAAGATCCAAAAGGAATTTTTATGGGAGTAAATACCTACAATAATTCCTTAGTCTTCCTTGATCCTTTTACCTCTCGGAATAACAACGTTAATATCTTTGGAGTTTCAGGATCTGGAAAAAGTGTCACCGCTAAAATACTGATGAACAGATTATATATGCGGGGAGTTCAGATTATTGTGATTGACCCAGAAGGTGAATATGTGTCACTTGCCAAAGCTTTAGGCGGTGAAGTCATTCAATTCTCCAGAGAGAATGGCATTAATCCATTCTATATCCAATCTTCCAAAGAAAATGATATCTTAGACCATATTTCAACGCTTAAAACCTTTTTTAAATTCTTTATTCCACCGTCCCATTATGATGGATCGTTGTTGGATGAAAAATTAATTGAACTGTACGACAATGGCACACCGCATTTTGATAATCTTTTAAAACTTTTAAGGAAAAGCCCAATGAAACAGGATTTAAGCGTGCTCTCAACTGGAAGTTTGCGGGGAGTCTTTAACTCCAATAGAAAATTAGAACTGGATTCAGACATCATTGTTTTAGATTTACATGATTTGAAAAAAGACGAGAAACGTGATCCGGCCATGTATTTACTCACTTCTTTGATCTGGAACTTAGTCAACAAAAACAATGACAGAAAACGGATGTTATTTATTGATGAAGCTCACAAACTGTTAGTTGATCCAGAAGTAGCGATATTTTACCGAGAATTAGTAAAGCAGGCCAGAAAAAGAAATGTGGGAGTTGTATCAGTCACCCAGGATGTGGAAGACTTTTTGCATAATGAATATGGTAAAGCCATTATCACCAACTCCGAAACAAAGATACTTTTGAAACAATCTTATGCTGCATTATCTGAAATCGGCACCATTTATCCGATGACTGATGAGGAAAGATCTCAACTAGGACATCTAGAAATAGGTGAGGTATTTCTATTTCGGGAAGGAGAGCATATTCGGCTCAATGTGTTAGTGCTGCCGTTTGAAAAACCTCTGGTATTTTCTAACCTTGAGTAATATGTATGAAAGTTCTCTCCGTTGCCAACAAAGCTAGACAACTTAAAAACGACCCCATTGGCTTTATTCTTGATAGCCTTATTGCCATTATTGTTAATTTGTTTATCCCTATTCCACTAGCTGGAACGCTTGTTTCTGAATTTATCTCTCAATTCAAAGCACCACTCCTTGGGTTATTAGCATCACTAGTGCTGCTGGCTATTTTTATGATTACCGTAGTTGGCACTATTGTTACTTTACCCATTATTGCCTCCACTGGATTTTTCTCACAAATCTTTTCACCAAACCTTCCTGGTGATAATCCTTTACATATCCCACCAGACACCAGTTTTGTAGCAACCAATGTGCCAAAACAAAACCCTTTTGGTGGATCAGGTATGTCATACACTACTACCACAGCCTATTTTATGGATCCAGATTACTATCTTAAATTTGGTAAAAATCATATGGGTATTGATTTTATCCCTTCGGATGAATACTTTAAAAGCAGTCAAACTTACAAAAATACCCAAAAGGTTGTGATTTTTGCTACCATGAATGGGCGTGTGAGGCATTATGTAGATCAATATGGCGGTGAAACAGTGGAAATTACTAACACTGACAATTCAGTTAAGGTGTTATATGTTCACTTTAGTATAGTCTTAGTAGAATCTGGCAGTGTAGTACCCGGAACACCAATTGGCATTATGGGAGAAACAGGCTTTGCTACAGGTGAACATCTGCATTATGAGATACAAACCAAAGATGGTAATAACTGGATAGCAACAAATCCGTTAAATTATATACAATAAACGTATGGAGAATGACAAAAATACACTAACAAAAAAACAAAGACGAGTATTTCAGCTAGGAGTATTTATTCTTCTGGTGCTTTTTATGATTGGCTTTTTCTTCTTTAATCAGAAAAAAGAAGAGCAACCTACATTAAAAAATACCACCGTGTATTTACAAGATGATAAATTGAAGGTATTTGACGATGCTTATTCCTTTGAGTATCCGGATCGGATGTCGCTTCATTATCCATACTTTTTAGTGATTAAGCCTGGTATCCAGACAACGTATATTTACAATCTTGAACAAAAGAAAAAGGAAAAAGAGGTCAAAGAAGTATTACTGGATTATTCAACTATTGGTCAGTTATATACCAAAGGCAAAACAACATTTCTAAATAACCAAGATTTAGGAGTACTTTGTGAGAAAGGCTTTATTAAAAGCACTGATGATGTGCTTTGCTTAACAAAATATGATGTTAATGCAGTACAAAATATGTTAATTACTATTAATCTCAAAACCTTAAAAAACAGGGATTTGTATGTTTCCAGAGGCATTCTTTCTGATGTAAAGGTGATTAATGACAAAATATATTTAGGCGAAATTGATACCCATACCCACAAAAACCATATTTTAGTAGATAAAGAGCCTATTGGCGTTCCTAACATTATATCTACAATCTATGAGATGAATGGAAAACCATATTTTGCCTCCTTTAAAAGCGAATTAAATAACAATACAGAAAGTTATTATTTAATTGAAAATGATAAAGTTACAAAACAAAAAGGAAATAGGATTTATTTGTTTAAATAGAGAGGATTCTGAATACCAGTTAATCCACATACATTTTTAGGAGCAGACGATCCACCTATATAACCAAGGTTTAAAAAATATGTAACTTTTGATATGTCTATAGAAAATACTGTTTATAAAATCCAGGACATTGATCTCCTGAAAAACATGAGACGCTATGCTTTAAGAATATCCCATCATCCAAAAGAAAACTCTCAATTAGAGAAAATTTTAAATCAAATTCTCTCCGCCCTCAAATTCACGCAGTAAATTTTTGGAGAAATTTTTTGTACCTCTTTCTTAGCTTACTAATGCAAGAGCTTCTTCCCATCCTGTATAAGTAGGTGTCTCTGCTGTATCGACTACTTGTTGCATCGGGATATTTCTTGCTCTAAATAAAAACTGTATCAGCTCATCTTCTCTCGGTAAATTAGATTTAATAGAAACAATAATAGCATCTCTTCTGTAGGGATCAATACTAATAGAATATACTCTACCGTCATATCTATACCCTCCACCTCCTAAAACAACATCTGTTTTCTCAATCGAAAGACCACTAGTAACTCCTCTTTCGGGCGGAATAAAAGTGAGACGGACTCTATTATCAAAACTATTAGTTCTTGGGTCAAAATGTGGAAGACAATTTATCAAATAGTCCAACCTCCCTAATTCCCCACCTTTACGTTTTCTTACCGCAAACTTCTTAATACGTGTTGGGTCTTTCTCATCATATTCAACTCTTGTCGCAAATACGAAATCTCCCTTTTGTTTTTGCATGGTAAAAAAGACCGTGCTTTCTTTTCTTTGAGTTCCCAATACAGGCACACTACGAACTTCTAAAATTTCCCTTGACAAGAAAGGACTTGAAGCCATCTCTCGCGTAATCTTAACTCTTG
Organism: Candidatus Levyibacteriota bacterium; assembly: GCA_016432345.1. Lineage (GTDB taxonomy): Bacteria > Patescibacteriota > Microgenomatia > Levybacterales > UBA12049. The sequence continues at coordinate 637,591 of CP066685.1, forward strand.
TTGGGAAAATATTTTCTTCCGCATATCTCGAAAAATCCCTAAATGGACCGTTATCGGGTCTTTCTTCTATAATTCTTTCTAAAGTGACATTTTTTGAACCAGGTCTAATAACCCTATCTACTCTTCGATCATGGCTTAGGGGTCTGACTTGCCAAGAGGATTCAACATTTCCATGTACAACAATAAGTGAAGAAGGGTTATGTTGATCGGCATGGTATAGTCCAAAACCATATTTTCGTCGTTCCATGAAAAGAAGTATAGCAAAATAAAATTTAATTTACAACTATAGGGTAGATTCGTAATACGTCAGGAGCTTAGTTTAAATCAGCTTCAAAAGCTAGCTCATAAATTAGTGAGTAATCTTTTGATACACCTCTTCCCAATTATTAGCTATCTGTAATTGTGCTTGTTGTAAGATTATTTTTCCAGTACATACTTGGCTACGTAAATAATTTTCTACTTTATCTTTTTCTCTAGCATTTAAATTAGCATTATATGGTTCTGGCCAAAGATTAGCTTCAGAGGTTGGGCTACCGCCTAGTTCTAAGGAAATTAAATGATCTTCTTCATAATCTTTAGGATTAGTATCAGAATAACCATATTCCTGAATTTGTTGAATTTTCAAATTGTTAGTGTAAGTTACAGATGGCCTAACGGTTTTTGTATAACCAGAAACACAAATTGTTGATTGAATATTATCCTGAGTAACTTTTGGATCAATATCTCCTGGAGTACATGCCTTATCTGGTAATCCATTAGTAGATATACATCCGGTAGTTTTAATTCTTTTACCAATTGTTAAACTAGGTGTAGCAGATGGTGATGCTCCTTGTTGGTTACTAATTGGTGTAGGTGTTGGCTGAGTAACTTGAGGGTTAGTTTGTTTATTCTTAGAAACTAGAAATATAACTAAAGTAATTAAAATTAATACTCCAATTACATACAATATTCTTCTATCAGATGACTTTCTCATTTCAATTGAAGGATATCTGTATCCTGGCTGATTATTATCCATAAAACCTAGGCAGGTTTATATAAATTTTATCAGAAAAATTGTTCAGAAGATACTTAAGTATTTTATTAATGAAATTCTTTAAAAAGCGACAGCGAAGCTGTAAAATTAATAATTTGGCTAAAACAGCTAAATTTTTGTATAATGAGGATATGAATGCACAACAGAGAGTTGGAAAAAAGCTCAAAAAGGTAAGAAAAGAAAAGGGATTAAGACAGGTTGATATGGCTAAAAAGATAGATTGCTCTTCCAACTGGTACGCTCAGATAGAACAAGGAAAAGTAACTAATCCTGGGTCTTTACTCATGAATAAAATTGCCAATGTGTTAGGTTTAGATCCTTCAGAAGTAGTTTTTGTTTAATTTGTAAGTTTTTTCTCTGACTCTTCAACCAATTCTTTTAATGCTTTGGCAATATCACCAGAAACTTCCGGCAGCATATTTAAGATTCTGATTGCTCTTTCTCTGGTTGCCCAGGCAGGATTAATTTTTTTGATCTTTTCAATCATTGCCTGTATTTGTTCTTCCGTATAATTTTTATCCATAGTAATTCTTCTGCGATTATAGCACTTTTTTATAAAATCTTGCCTAGTTTTAAAAAATTGAGCATTTCCAAAGCTAAACTCCTGTCTTCTATCCTTCTCATTACTTCTAGACTCTTTGTTTGAGACAAAATATTTAAACTGCCCTCGTATAGTATATTTCTGTCAATTATCGCCAGTTTCCTGTGATGAAATCCTTTTAATAATACCATATTTATGCCTATTTCTTGACAGTTTAGTATTTCATTTGTTGCCTGATGCCTCATATATTCATCTTCATGGTCAATAGGATCTCTAGTAATAATCGCTACTTTTACCCCATTTTGGATAAGTTTTTCAAAGATTGGATACAACGATTCCATGCGTGAGGCGGTCAAGTATGGACTTTCAACAACAAGCTCTTTCTGGCAATTTTTTAAATCCTTTAGAAAAGCTTGATAAAATCCGTTTTCATCAAAGAGGGTAGAGGAGAAAACTGGAGGTTTCCTGAAGCTAAACATTAGATTCCTCCTCAGATACTTCAATAATGACGACTTTTCCGTTATAATAGGTAAAGCCAAGATCAGTGAGCTTGTGGTATGTTTGGATCAAAGAATCAAAAATTTGTTTCCACCCATCCCCGGTATGGCTCACTAAATGATATTTGTGTTTTTGGAGTCTTTTAGCCTCAAGAAATTGCAGATATTTCTTCAAAATTAAGCCTATAACCAAGAGACCGAGCAGGATTCGAACTGCTGATTAGATTGTTCTATCAACCTTTTTCATTTTCAAAGTACGGATCACCAATATCCCCTTCCCAGTTATCTCCATAAAAATATTGCATTAACCCACAACATAATTTATAAACAAACACTTGTATTCTCTTTAAATCTTCATCTGACAAGTCAGGATAATATTTTCGTATTACATCCAATGGCAGCATCGTAAAAAATCACCTCCTTTATTTAAGGATGAAAGGACTATCTACTTAGATAGTAATTAAGAATAATATACATGTCCCATAGTTTGACACAAAGTTACAAATATGGTAATATTCTCCTCATGTCTCAAGAACAAAGACCTGAAAAGAACATCTGGGATCAAGCTCTTGAAGGGGTGGACTTCTCTAAACTTGATAAAGGAAAAGAGGGTGAGTACCCCACTATTTCACCTAGAGAAATTTCCGAAGCGTATGAAACTTATCCATTAAAAGGAGATTTAATGCGCCTTGCTAATGAAAATCTTAAAGAAGCTAGGGCTCAAGCGGAGGGTGCAAAACCAAGAGAAAGAAAAACTCATGATATGGGTTGGGAATTGGCTATAGACACTCCTCAAGGTATGGTTGGACTTTGGAGTTGCTGGTTGGGAAATCAATTCTATCTAGGATTTCCTAAATCAACAAGTCGTGTTATGGATTCGGTTGACACACAAACTGTTATTAGTCTAGGAAATCATCTTAGAATAAATCAATTATCACCAAACGCCCCTTGGTGGCAACGAAAACTGCTTGATTATCAAGGCGCTAGAGGTCAATTAGAAGAAATGTCTGATCCTGAATTAAGAGAGGCTTTAAGATTACATAGAGTTCCATTTCGTGATATTCCATTTATTCCTGTAACTGATGAATTAGTAATACAAACTTTAGGTGTTGAAAGAGCAAAACCTGTAAAACAGGTTAATGCTACTGCGGTAAATGATCCAAATTATCGTGGTGAGTTTGCAGACCCAGAAAAGCCATTAGAGCAAAATAGAGCAGGACAAATTGTAGGCTATCAAGATGCCGGAGAGAGACAATGGGCTAAATTTTATGGTCCAATGGAGCCAACAGGCGGTAGAGTTTGGGTTGATTATTCTGGTTTTCATTCTAATGGTATGCACTTCCCATATATAGATGAGCAAGGGCAACTTCAATCTTTATATTATGGTCATGATAGATCTAATGGAATTTATACCGAACAATTTAGTTTTTATAACCAGTATGCCCCAGAAGGGCCAACTGCTGATCCCGAAGCAATCCAAAAATATAGAGATAGATTTATTAGATTGGCTGCTGAAATAGTTTTTATAATGGGCGGTCCAAAAGCTGTAAACATCGATTATGGTTATTCAATGGTACCCGAGGATTTATACAAAGAAGGTTATGAAGATATAGCTTGGCTAAAAGGAGATTTGGGAGAAAGAAAAGGATGGGGTAACGAGATAGTGAGAGGAAGAAAAGGTGATGGTACTGTAATCTTAAAGAGTGCTAATAGCTTAGTTCCTTGGTCTACTACTCTCCGTGCCCCTGTCGGAAGGTTGGCTTCTCCAGCAATGCTTGCAGATTTTATAAAAGAAGATATACTTTGGTTTTAATTATGTCACCCCTAAGAATAGAAGCATACAGAAGCGATTTAAGTAAATGGGTTCAAGTAGGCGAAGTGAAACCCGGGGATCCTCCTGGTTCAATATCACAAAATAAACCAGATGGCACAAGAGAATTATACTTATTTGAATGTGCTCCTGATAATTCACAATCAACAATTTACCGCTCAAAATTTGGTGCAGATGTAGATATGGGACAGCTAAGAGCTGTTATCAGTGATAGAGCTAATTGGGAAACTATTAAAGTTTTGAGAGAAGGAGAACCTCCTTACAGAATGACCTTAAAAACTGATGTAAGCCCTCAACGCAGAATCATTCGCTTTACACACCATAAATAAGACTTTGAAAAGGCTAATCACCTGGTACATCAAAAACCAGAACAGTTAAAATTAACTCGCGGTTAGGATCATCTTTGTGATTTAATAAATAACGAAATCCAGTTTCGGATTTAAACTCCATGTCTCTTTTATAATTTGGGTGTTCTTTAATTGTTGGTGGAATTTTTTCTAAAACAGCAGATAGATTTTTATTTCGATTAAAAATTATTAGTGCGGTTTTTGTATCCCTCCATGATGCATAACCCAATAACTGATCTAAGGCTTTGGCTAAATATTCTGGTCCCTCCCAGAATTTACATTCAGCAATAAAGATATTTTTCTCTTTGTAGCGGATTAATATATCCGTCTTGCCGTTGTAGTTAAAAGTTTCTCCTGTTGCGCCACCCGGGAAAAGTCCATTCAGAGGCACTAAAAGTAGGAAGCGCAATGTTTCTTCCTCCATATCCTGAAAAGCTTTAGGGCTTCTCTCAAATACTAATGTCATATGATGAATAGCATCTAGTATCGAATCGTAATCACTTTCACTTAAAAAGTATTCCTGATTTTGGGATTTACTGCCAGTAGATTGACTAATATTTAATTGTTTTTTTCTCACAGGTATTTCGTAAAATCTCTTTGCTACTGAGTCACTCTTTAGGGGGTATCTGAACGACTCAACAAACTGTCTATTTTTTCCAACTTGAGCAGCTCTATTCAAAAATTGACTGTTGATAAAACTAGAAAGGTGAACATTAAATCCTTTTATATCATAATTTAAATTCTCGATATTAAACTGTAAATCCTCCAGATCCTTTTCAAACATAGATTGTACTGTCTCGGGGTAATCGGTAGACGATGTATATACATAAGAAATCCCACCATTAACGATACTCATACAATCTTTGGGTAGTCTATAGGTAGATGGGTTGTATTCAAGTAAGTTAGTATCGCCACTTATTGGCACAAAGAAAGTCGTGCGCATTGCATTTGATCCAAAGCCATCTCTGTTAATTTCTGAGTGTTCTCGATCTATCTGGTCTTTATTTAGCTCAAATGAGGGAAGCATATAATTCTCAAGAAATTCCTTTTGTAAGCTTGCACCTTGAGAGTCTATAATATGATCAAGATTAGCAATGCTTTTTATGATTTCCTCTTTAATTTTTTGAAAGACGTAACTAAGATTGCCTTTTCTAAATGGTATGTTATTCATATTAGATTTAAATTACTCTTAATTTTCAATTAATAAACTATCTGTCTGCTTTGTTATCAATCTAATAATATCTTCCCTGCGGTATCTTCTTTCCCCAACTCCTTTTTTATTTCCTACACGAATTGCTTTTAACTTTCCGGATTTATCCCATCTTCTAAGGGTTGGTGGCATAACCCCTAGTATTTTCGCAACTTGGTTAATTGTAAGAAGTTTTGACCGCTCCATCTTATCCTAATTAAAAGTAGTTAACAATTGTTATTGTACATGATTTTGCATAAAAAATAGGTTTTTAAGGCTAATTCCGGTTGCAACCACCATATTAAATCTGGTAAACTACTCATTGTAAGGAATTCTTGCGAGAACTCACGCAGTCTGTGCAATATCTCGTGAGGATCACCCAATAATATTTGTGATTTTGTAAGGTTTTAGCTTCAAGAAATTGTGGAGAATTCCTCAAATTTAAGCCTATAACCAAGAGACCGAGCAGGATTCGAACTAATGTTTAGGTTGTTCTATCAACCCTCTTCATTTTTCCAGTCCCATCCATCACTATCCTTTTCCCAATCAGGTCCATAAAAATACTGCATTAACCCACAGCATAATTGATAAACAAATACTTGTATTTTCTTTAAATCTTCATCGGATGAATCCGGATAATATTTTCTAATTACATCTAAAGGTAGCACCGTTAATAATCACCTCCTTAGACAATCAAAAATTATTAACCATAAAACTCAACCTATAGTTTGCTTTGTAGCTTCATTTAAGGTATAATATATATTCTATGGGTGAAAGAATCCAACCAAACGACTTAAGTACATCTCGAGACCCTCATTTGCAGGGTCTTATAGCGCAGAATATCCAAGCTCTAGGTGAGCAACCTCTAGTTAGAGTTGTTCAAGCACTCCAAAGATTCAATGGTCCCGTAACAGTTCAAGAGAAGGATGGAACGCAAAGGGTTGATAACAACTGGCATTTAAGACAGGTCTTACAAGAATTACCAGGTTATGCAGAAGCATCGGAACATGCTGGATTAGCACCAGACCAAGCTGAAGGATTACTTACTCACCTACTAAACTCTACTCCATATGACTTCGAACGCAATGAAATTAATGTCTCATTACTTAAACGTTCACTTAATCAGGAAGCCGAGCTTAATCAGAGACTTACCAAAAGAGATATCGGTAGACTAAGAAGAATGATTACCATAGCAGGTAAATATGGAGTGCTCCCTCACACAATTTACGGCTATACAACAGCCCGAAGAATTGGGCTTTCTATACAAGATAGCACAGCAATGGTCATGCACCTATCTGATGCAGATGGTTCATTAGCTGGTTATACTTTTGGTTCATTTAATGAGGCACTCTCATCCTTAGCTATTGCACAAGTTGACCCTGAAGTTGTCAAAGATACTTTTGCTCGTGTAGGCGGAAGAAGACCATATTTTAGACAGGGTTTATATAGGGCACTCGAAGAAATGATTACATTTGGCTGTCCTTCAAATAGAACAAATCCCCAGGAAGTATTACAGGGACTACTCGCAAACCTACAAGAGGGTGAAGATATTGAAACGGCTATAGAAAGATATCTTAGTGAAGAACAAAGAAAACTTCCAAACGAGAATGAAGTGGTAATTTATGAACTAGGTGAAGAAAGAGATAGCTACTTTATTCCCAAGGCTGGACATCTTGAACTCGCTGCTTTACCATACAGAACCCAGCGTGGTTTGAATGATGGAGTAAGGGACTTAGAAGAAATTGCTAGAGCTCGAAGTCATAGATGGGAATCTGTTGGTGAGGGCATGTGGATTTTTGACCCCAATGGAGACACTTGGTATTCGTTAGGTGGTAAAACAGAAGTCCATCCAGATAGGGTTAGGCATAACTTTATTCCTTATGACGCCTCTCAACTTAGCGAAAAGCCCTATATGTTTCACACCCATCCTGAAGATTTGGAAGTAATGCTAAGAAATCCTTACGATGATTTCCCATCCAGGGAATATAGAGATCATGTTACTAAGTTTTTGTCTTCTACACCAAGCAGGGCTGATTATTCTGTGGTTGCAGATACCATTGAAAGAGCTACTTCAGAAATTCATCCTAGATCATTTATCGTTCACTCATTAGGAATAACGGAATTCACATACCCAAATGATTTAGAAAAAATAAAAGAAATGGCTACTAAATCAAGAGACATTAGAGATCAGGCTATGTTAAATTTCGGCTGGGATTACCTTCATTGGAGACGAGATATTATCGATGAACCAACAGTAGCGAGAATGCTAATAGATGATTTGAATAAACTTCTACCCGAAGGATTCTCAATTAAATTGCATGAGCCTGGAACCAATCTCTAAAAGGGTGCTTAAGAAGTATGATCTACCTGTAATTGAAGAATAAACTATACATACTTATACATTTTTCAGGCCAAATTGGTAGGCAAACTCAGAGTTTAGACCGTCCTGAAGGAATAATTTGAAAAACTCACGCAGTCTGTGCAATATATCGTTGGGATCACTGAATTGGAAATCCCAAAAGAGTCCAAAGGTTGGCTCTGCGCGGGAACGGGCGCGCAGAGCTCTGCAAAGCCCCGTTTGAATTCTGGCACAAGTCGCCGATCAGTTAAAAAGAAGTTCGAGCCGACAGTTTTTGCTCCGATTGCTAAATCGGAGCATGTATTTTTTGCAAACACAAAAGACAGATGCGCGCGATTTTTTATATTATAATCCCGCAAGGCGGGACAAGACAAAACACAAATGTTTTCTTAGTCAACCCTACTAAAGCTCATTTATATTTAACTTATTGGAGAAACTTAAAGGAGTTAAGTATTAAATCTACCGTGGCTTTTTCTGTTGGTTCTGTCTTATTTTTAGTATTAACAGCAGCTATCCAAATATAAATTACTTGGTCGCCTAATGGTTGAAAGTCAGCAAAATAATATACTTTGGAATGTGTTCCATCCTCATATTTAGAAGTCCACACAGCAACATCTTTACCATTTAGAGTTTTTTGTTCTATGGATTCAGTTTTTGCCCCTTGCTTATCCTCACCATATTTAGCATCATCTTTAACAAAAGCTAGCAGTTCATTCATGTTTGAAACTTTACCGCTATCCTTGTACCAGAAATATAAATTGGTATCAGTATCTTTATCGGAAGTGATAGTTACTTGCCCTTGCGCAAAAGGATAAGTACTTCTTTTCCAAGACTTTGGATAGTCAAAAGAGTAACCAAATTTCTTATCTTCATAATGAACCATTTCTCCCTGCTGAATTGTCTTAACATCATTTAGTTTATAAAGAACTACATTTCCTACAACAACAAGAACCGCAAGTGAAACTAGTCCTAAGAAAATCCAAGTAACAATTTTACCTATTTTTCCAAGAGGTTTGTTTGTACCACTAGCAGCTCTTTTTCCTCCAAATCCTCCAATAAGGGTTATTGCTAGTCCTTGCCCAAAAGTAATTTCTTGTGTTAAAAGATAGACAACCACAGCTCCTAGTAAGCTGGCAAATAATGTAATTGATACTCCCTGCCAGAAAGGAGAGCCTAAAACCTTATTTACTTCTGGTGTTTTAGATAAAGATTTGACTCCGTAATAACCTGCAAGCCATGCAAAAAGTAGATTAAAAGGGACTTCTATCAAAGGACTACTCCCGCTCCCAAAAAGATAAGCAAAAAATAGGCTAACTGCAATGTTACCAAGAATTAATAATCCACTATAAATTAGTAAAGTTCGAAGAATTTTTGACCACATATTATTATTATCAGTATCTCAGAAAAATGGCTCTATTGCAATTAGAATTTTAATTGTTTTTAACTTATGCTTTTTGAGGTACTTATCCCTTGACAACAAGGCTTAACTATGCTACACTAGCCTCATGTCAGAAAAATTTAGCCTCCGTTCATTCAAGCAAAAATATGGTACGCATCAAGACTGCCTCGAAGCTATTAAGCAACTTCGTTTCCCCGATCCTTTTACTTGCCCAAAATGCAATACTATGCAGAAATTTTACCCTGTAAGTGGTCGTACAGCGTATGCTTGCAACAGTTGTGGAAACCACATCTATCCCCTAGCAGGAACAATCTTTGAGAAATCTACTACTCCCTTAGACTTATGGTTCTTTGCTATGTATCTTATGACACAAACGAGAAGTGGCACATCGGCTAAACAACTTGAAAGAATGTTAGGAGTAACATACAAGACAGCTTGGAGAATGTTTAAGCAGATAAGATTGCTTATGGTACAGTCTCCATCACTTTTAGATGGAATTGTGGAGATTGACGAAACATATTTTGGTGGTAAAGGAAAAAACAGAGCCTACCAGTGGCATGGTGGGGTAGAGGAAAAAGAAATCATTATGGGCATTGTCAAAAGGAAAGGCACAGCTTACGCAAAACATATTCCTGATACGAAAAAGTGGACTTTAATCAATCAAATAAAACAACATGTTGATCCCAAAGCCCATGTCATGACCGATGATCTTGCTTCATACAGACATTTATACGATCATGGATTCTACAAACACTACAGCGTAAACCATTCAAACAGGGAATACGTTAGACACCACCTTTTCCATACGAATAATGTAGAGGGCTTGTGGTCGCATATAAAACGTGGGGTTTATGGTGTGTATAGGAAAGTCAGTAAAAAATACTTACAGGCATATATTGACGAATACACCTGGAGATACAATAATAGGAATTATATCGGTGGAATGTTTGATATCTTGCTAAAACAGGTTACAGAAGTTAAGATAATAAAAGAGTAATATGAATGTAGCAGTAAATAATTTCGCAATAGAAATTCGCAATAAATCATGGGCGAATAATGAGTATATACCCTCCTGGGTCGATATAGATGCTATTGGACTGGATCAGTTTTTCACTCACCCTTCTATTGCAAAAGCATGTTGGGACTCCCTCTGCAAATACATGCAATTAGATGGTGTCAATATAGCTCATTATAAATTTGTTGAACCAGGAGCAGGGCTTGGAGCGTTTTATGACCTGTTGCCAAAGAATCGCTGTATAGGAATTGACGTTGTTCGGTTTCGTCCTGAATATATCCAAAAAGATTTTCTTACATGGTTACCAAGAAAAAATGGTTACAGTTATGCCTGTGTAGGTAATCCCCCCTTCGGTTACAGAGCATGGCTGGCTTTGGCTTTCCTAAATCACGCTGCTAAGTTTTCCAATTATGTTGGTTTTATTCTTCCTATGGCATTTCAAAGTAGGGGCAAAAGTAACGTACAAGATAGAGTTAGAGGGCTTCATCTTGCTCATTCGTCGCCACTACCATCTAATAGTTTTGTTGATGCCGATGGCAATATCTTGAAGGTGAATGCCTTGTGGCAGATATGGACACGATCAGACAATAAGAAGGTAACCACACCCAAAACATGTAATCAGTATATTGACCTGTTCACAGTAGACATGAGAAAAGAGCGACTATGTGGGCAAAAACGACTTGATGAGGCAGACTTCTTTTTACAACGCACCTTTTATACCAAACCTCCATCGTTAGTTACTAACTTTGACCAAGTCAAATACGTGTGTGGCTATGGTATTGTAATCAAGCGTGACAGGAGAAAAGTGCTTAAGGCATTACGAAATGCTGACTGGAAGCATTACAGTAATCTTGCAAGTCATAATTGCAGACATATAAGCATGGGTCACATCCGTGCAGCATTGACCGATAGAGGATTTATAGATAGATGATTGATCCATTAGCTTTACTATTAGAAATCGCCAAAGAAAAAACAAAACTAGGTAAATGGAGTGGTCAGCCATTGGAGTTAATTAAGGTCATGCCCAATAGTACTAAGGGTGACTTGGTAGAAACCTTTATTATTGAATACAGCAAGGAGTTGGGTTTTGATGTGGTAGATAGAACTAATCGTCTTGGAGATTATGACGCAAAAATAAATGGAATGACCTTCGAAATCAAAATGGCAACAGAAGATATTAGTGGAAATTTCCAGTTCAATCACATAAGGTACGATTATACTTACGATTGGATATTGTGTGTTGGAATCGCTCCCGCTGATATTATATTTGACATATGGTCCAAAGCCGATCTTGTTACGGGCAAAGCAGGAAAACTTGTGTCAATGGGGCGTGGACAAAACTCTAGTTTCAAATTAACAAAACAAAAGAAGTCTTTACACCCAATCAGTGAATTCATGTCGGAAATAAAATCCCTTGCAAAAGAAAAGTAAAAATATGTACCCCGTAGTTTTATCTATCTAACATGAAGGGATAGTTACCTTATTATTACAACAGAACCCATAAATCCTGTCGTGAATGACTACACCAAGTCCATTATACGAAAAAACTGGCGGAATAGAGGTTGCAATTCTTGATTGTTTGGGACTTCTAAGACATTTCCTTCATCTTTTTTATAGACTTAGGGCAAAATTCTTAGACGAATATCAAGTCGCTTTATTAAAAGAACCCGACAGTGCGGTTAGAGAAGAATTGAAAGAGGCTTTTTTAGCACTTCGAAAGGCCGCTAAAAGTATCGGCTAACCTGAAAATTGAATAGCCCGTTTTAGCAGAGTAAGGAAATCCTTTTTAGCTCCTTTACGTCCACCTTGCTTAATGAATGCTTTTAGCTTCTTATCGGTTTCTTTCTTTTTCGATTTATTTTTTAGTTTATTATGTTGTTCCATTGACATTGATAGGTATCTCTAGCTGATTGCTATTATCTGCTTGAATAATATCTTTTACTTTTAATATTTCATAGTGTGTCCCAATTACTTCGTTATTATAATCATAATTTACCGTTATTTTGACATTTGCTTTTAGTGAATCTCCTGGTCTAACATTTATTTCTCTTGCTTGGAATTTTCTTAGCCATTCTATGTCAATGATTTTTGCATAAATAGGGATTTTTTCGTGCCGTAACTCCCATTGTGAATCGCCTAAGTAATCTGGTTTCTTAACTTTAAGTATCATTTCTGTTTTATTTGAAATTGACTCTTTTGTCAGCAAATCCTCTATTGATTCAGGAGAAAAATTAAATTCTAAATTAAAATCAACTCTTTTTTGCTCAGAAGTAGCAAAAATAACTTTTCCTCCCTCATCTACATATTTTAGAGAATCAGAAATTCTTCTTATCCCACCAATTAGTTTCGCTGTAGGAATAGGTGAATAGGAAGGGATCCTTTTTACATCTGTTTCTTCCGCCAATTTATATAATCCATCCTCTAATTCTTTAATTTGTTCTCGTGAAGAAATCTCAGTTTTTCCATCTAGAAATTTAATTATGGCGTATTTACCTTTTACTAAATAAGATCCAACAGCTTTTTTCCAATCCAAATCTTTTAATCCATCATCTGGTATACTTTCTAAAGTATTTTTAAACCACCCCTTAATGGATCCTTTTTTTAAATCTTCCAGTACAGTAATGGGTTTAATTTTTGAATCAATTGAATTGACCAAATCTTCATCAACAGAATGTAATGCCTCAAGTATTTCCGATAATGTTCTAAAAGCCTTTGAGGGATTTACTTTAGTACTATCAAATTGTATTTCTATACCAAAATCAGGTGTAAGATCAGTATTATTTACCATAATTTAACTTTATTTTAAAATCTATATAAATGCAAGGAGTAGTTTTATGAAAACTTGCAGTCGCCTTGCTGCAAGTTTAGCAGTAAAACATTAAGAAATCAAGGCATCAAAAATAATCAAACTATTCCTTGTTTTGATGGGATAAGTGCCCTTTTTGATTTAATTTGCATCAGATAATCAGTCTTGTATTAAGAGCCATTAACTGCTAAATTCTTGATGGACTCAACAATTTACGAAATTGCTTTTTTTAATGGCGTAATCGGACAACAGAAAGCAATTTCTTGTTGAGTCCACCGGTTACGCCTTTTGAGTTGGAAAACTATAGGGGAAAAGTTCTTTAAAAATTTTCGCGTTTTTTGGGGTTGCTAAGGCAACCCGTTCGAGACGACAGTTTTTAGAGCTTCGGCCGAAGGCCGAGCGGATAAGAGGCGACGCGAAAAGGCGCGCGCCGCCTACCTTTGCGATTGGAAACGAGTTCGGATTTTTCGATAAACGCTCACCGTAGCGGGGTCTGATGAATCAGACTTATTGATTAGCTCGAAATACGGCGCTAAACTAGTGTTTCCAGAAATTCCCCAACGACTGCTAAAACTATTGTCATATCTATATTTTTATCTTCCTGTTTATTCTTATTTTCGTTTAGTACTGCTATTTCTTGTACAATTTCTTTTAAATTGTCCTCTCACCATTTTCCCCATAACCTGAGTAATTATGCTTGTCATAACCTAATATGGCTGTCCTTTCTCCCTCCATTAATGATTCCAGCATTAATTTAAACATCTTTTTTAATAATTCATCTTTGTTAATATTTTGGTTATTCAAATTGTTCACCTCCCTTCCTTTTTAGTATAACTTAATCAGGAGTTTACACAATTTAGTTTACAGTACCGAAAATTGTGATACACTAAAAAAGTGGATGTTTTATTCTTTATATCAGCATTTTTGGCAGAAGTTATTGGTACAATAGCTGGTTTTGGTTCGTCAACTATATTTCTTCCTCTTACATTACTATTTTTTGATTTTCGTACCGCTTTGGTCTTGGTTGCTTTCTTTCATATCATCGGCAATATCGGAAGAATTAGCTTTTTTAGACATGGCTTAGATAAGAGTTTAATTGTTGAGTTTGGTATTCCAAGTGTTGTCCTTACTCTTATAGGAGCACTGCTTGTGTCGTCCATACCCCAAGATGTACTGAAAGGAATTTTAGGTATATTCCTTGTTTCATTTGCAATTTACTCCCTTTGGAAAGAGGATTTTGTAATACCTGCCTCAACGACCAATGCAGTGATAGGTGGCGGCTTATCAGGCTTTCTTGCCGGGCTTATAGGTACAGGAGGAGCATTGCGTGGAGCTTTCTTGACTGGCTTTAGATTACCAAAAGAAAAATACATCGCCACGGCTGCTGCAATTGCCTTAGCAGTAGATATTACAAGAATACCAGTTTATCTAAACCAAGGGTTTTTAAGTAGTAAATATTACTGGTATCTGCCTGTTTTATTTATTCTGGCTATTGCAGGCTCTTTTACTGGAAGGCAGATTGTTAAAAGATTTAGATATGAGGTATTTAGAAAGATAGTTCTTATTGCTATTCTTTTAGTCGGGATAAAATTTATATTTGACTGGCTAGTAATAAATTAATTAGCAGAAAAGGCAAAGGCAAAGCAACCTATTATGTTTAGGCAGTCAGTCACCCTAAGCAAGCTCGTTTTCTTGTGCCAGAGTAAAGAATTCTTTTGTAAATTCGGGGAGGTTTTTTCTTTTTATATAATTTTTCCAATCTTTTTCCTGTGTTTTGTGGCACTTAAAAGCCTGTAGCTTCGTTTCTGTAGTTTTTAAAATATTAACAACTGTTGTTATATCGTTTTCGTGCGTACCCTCTATCTTTCCAAAAGAGGTATATAGCGTTCCAAGCTGCTCAAGTTTGGCAAGCAGGCTTTTGGGAATATCCGCATAATAAAGACGAACATGTTCGTCGGTTTTCTTTACATACGATGCAAACGCATGTGTTGCTGCTTTGTTGATTTGCATATGATCGGGGTGACGGGAACCTCCTTCTTTATTAAATGTAATAACAATATCCGGTTGTTCTTTAACTATAATCTTTTCTATTTTTTCGCTAAGTTCTGCAACAGAAATTTTATCAAGCTTTCCATCTTTGTAATCGAGAAAGAAAATTTGTGATATTCCCAAAATTTTTGCAGCGCTGCGAAGCTCTTTTTCTCGCACATTTCCAAGTTCTTCTTGCGTGCAAAGAGCAGTATCCCCAACAGACCCTGCTTCACCCCGGGTTGCAGTAATAAGCTTTACCGTTGCGCCTTTTTTCGTCAGTTTTGCAATTGTGCCGCCACACGAAAAACTCTCGTCGTCTGGATGGGCAAAAACACAAAGTACTTTCATATTGTATAATTATAGCATGAAGATTTATAATTCCCTCACCAAAAAAAAAGAACCATTTGTTTCTCTTAGTAAGAGTTTAGTAAAAATATATGTTTGCGGCATTACACCTTACGATACTACTCATCTTGGCCACGCTTTTACCTATGTTTTTTTTGATGTTGTCTATCGGTACCTTACCTATCAAGGCTACAACGTAACATACACTCAAAATGTTACTGATATAGATGACGACATTTTGAAAAAAGCACAAGAAGTAGGCAAAAATTGGAAGGAATTGGGTGATTTCTGGACTAATCGCTTTACAACGGATATGAAATCGCTCAATGTCTTGCCCCCAACACATTATATAAAAGCCACAGATTCAATAACGATGATAATACGTATCATTAAAGCGCTTATGAATAAAGGATTTGCGTATCAAATAGATGAAAATGTATATTTCTCAGTTGAAAAGGACAAAAAGTACGGAAAACTTTCAAGGCTTTCAAAAAAAGAAATGATAATTCTTTTAAAAGAAAGAGGGGGTGATCCCAATGATCCGCATAAAAAAAATCCATTAGATTTTTTGCTGTGGCAAAAGTCAAAAGACGACGAGCCTTATTGGAAAAGTCCATTTGGAAAAGGCCGTCCTGGCTGGCATATTGAATGCAGTGCAATGAATTTTGAGTATTTAGGTAAACAAATAGATATTCATGGTGGCGGATATGATCTTATTTATCCTCATCACGAAAGCGAAACTGCCCAGTCAGAATCTTTCACTGGTATATCTCCGTTTGTAAGATATTGGCTGCATACAGCCATGCTAAAATATCAAGGCCAAAAAATGTCAAAATCACTTGGAAATCTGGTATTGGTTTCTGATTTATTACAAAAGTATTCCCCAAACGCTATCCGCTATCTGTTGCTTTCTCATCATTATCGCTCTTCATGGGAATACAAAGAAAGTGAATTAGAAAATGCAGAAAAAAAAGTTCGGAAACTGCTTAATACTGTTAGTAAATCTACTAATAACTCTGATTTATCTAAAATCTCTGCAGCGCTTGATGACGATTTTAATACGCCGCTTGCGCTTGCATTATTGCAAAAGTATCCAACATACGATTTAATGTCGCTTTTAGGCTTTATATTATGAAAATGAAACTGATATTCCTTATGTTTCTAGCTATTCAACACTTGGTGTTAGCTGTTGGCGTGGCGGCTGCTGTAGAAAATCCACTCTCTACTCCAAACAATAAATACGGCATTCATATACTTTTTCCAGAAGAAGTTGAACAGGCGGCAAATCTTATTAATTCAAGCGGGGGAGACTATGGCTACGTTACAATTCCTATCCAAGCGGGAGACAAAGACTTGCAAAAATGGCAAACATTTATGAATAAAGCCAGAGATTTGCATGTAATTCCGCTTATTCGTTTGGCCACAGAAGGGGACTATTTTAATACCAAATTATGGAGAAAACCAACGGCAGAAGATGTATTGGACTTTGCAAATTTTTTATCATCTCTTTCCTGGCCGACAAAAAATAAATATATTATCGTTTTTAACGAAGTAAATAGGGGAGATGAGTGGGGCGGTTCTCCAAACGCGGCAGAGTACGCGGATTTATTGTTATATGCTTCAACTGTTTTTAAAAATAAAAGTGCGGATTTTTTTATTATCTCGTCAGGTCTTGATAATGCCGCGCCAAACGAGAGAGGTGTTTTTATCAACGAATACGATTATTTACAACAAATGCGCCAGGCTCAACCAACCTTGTTTAACAGCATTGATGGTTTAGGAAGCCATTCCTATCCAAACCCAGGTTTCTCGCAGTCTCCGACAAACAATGGCTTAACAGGTGTCGCCAGCTTTAGGTACGAACGAAATCTTGTTAAAACACTTTCTGGCAGGCAGCTGCCTATCTTTATTACAGAAACAGGTTGGAGCCGCGATAGTGTGCCAGAGCCTAAAATTGAAAATTACTACCAAGAAGCGTTTTCTTCAATATGGAATGATTCTGCAATCGTCGCCATTACTCCCTTTTTATTAAGGGCGGGAACTCCGCCATTTGACAAATTTTCTTTTATATCCGAAAACGGCGGCAATCAAATATATAATGTTGTTGAAAAACTGCCAAAAGTAAAAGGTGAGCCTATTCTTGAGGATAAGCAGCAAGAAAGCACACCGTCGGCAAAAGTTTTAGGAGCAAAAGATTTTTCTAAAAAAACATACCAAGAAACTATGATTTTTGAACTTCCCCAGTCGGTCAAAATCCTAACCCGTTGGCTGCTGAAAATATAGTCTTTTTGTGGTAAAATAGAGGTTAGAAATGTATGGATTTATCCTATAGTGAATTTCAGAGCTTATCGCACGGGGTGCTGCGGCTGGAAGATGTTATCAAGGAAATAAAATATTTTCTGGAAGAAAATCCAGATGCGCAATATAGTTTAGTTATCGGATCGGATTCTCAAGAGAAAACAGAAAGTCTAAAAAATGGTTCTTTAACTGTTGTTACTGCAGTGGTGGTGCACCGAAAAGGGTTTGGCGGAAAGTATTTTTGGCAGAAAAAAATACTGCCAAAAACAAAAACATTGCGGGAAAAAATTTATACCGAAACCCTGACATCTCTTTCTTTTGCCACCTTTTTTGTGCCAATGCTTAAAAAATCGCTTAATGGCAAAAGCCCAAACTATAATTTGGAAATTCATGTTGATGTTGGCGAACATGGCGAAACACGGAACATGATTAAAGAAGTTGTTGGGATGGTAGTGGGCAATGGTTTTGTCGCCAAAATAAAACCCCTTGCTTTTGGAGCATCGTATGTGGCCGATAAACACACCTAAAAAAAAATCAAAAGTTAAAAATCAAAAGTTAAAAGTTAAGAAGTTGGAGTGGGAAGAGGCAACAGATGTTAAAAAAGACATTAGGCATTTGCTGGAAACAATTGATTTTTACCATATCAATCCCACCAGAATTTTTTGTTACCGAACGAACGGGTCAAAATCGCGGTCTTACGCCCGCATTTGGTCTTTTCCCAAAATCTTCCAGCATGCCTTAAAAATTGAAGCGTCGTATGTTATCGAAGTATTGTCAAAATACTACGATAAGCTAAATACTGACGAGCAGAAAAAAGTATTAATTCACGAGCTGCTGCATATTCCCAAAAATTTCTCCGGCGCGCTTTTACCCCACCGCACCAAAAGCCGAAGCATAGGAAAAATGGTTAATGAATTGTTTAAAAAATACAAAAGTAAGATATGATAACTATTTTTCACGGCGACGACATTGTAACTTCTAGAAAATATTTTTTGCGGGAGAAAGAAAAATCTAATAATCCTTTTTCTTTCGATGGAGAAAAAATAACCCTAACCGATCTTGTAGAGATTACAGAAGGAAGTATGCTTTTTGTTGAAGAAAAAAATATATTTATAGAAGAATTTTTTGGCAAAAATAAAAAAAATAAAGAGGTAGAGCAGATTATTTCTTATTTGCAGAAGAAGCAAAAACATATCCGTGCTTCTATCTGGGAGGGGAATATGCTTACAAAGAAACAACTTGGTTTATTTATAGACGCAATAGTAAATCTTTATAAATTACCTCAAACAATGTTTGTTTTTCTCGACGCTATAAAGCCCAATTCAGGAGAAAAACTGATCGAACTTTTTAATGAAACAGTAAAAAACACCGAATTAGAACTCATTTTTTTTATGTTAATACGTCAATTTCGGCTTCTTTTGGCGCTTTCAGACACCAAATCAGATTCAATTGACGAAATAAAACGGCTTGCTCCTTGGCAAAAAAGCAAACTTCAAAAACA
This sequence comes from Candidatus Levyibacteriota bacterium, assembly GCA_016432345.1. Classification (GTDB taxonomy): domain Bacteria; phylum Patescibacteriota; class Microgenomatia; order Levybacterales; family UBA12049. The sequence continues at coordinate 656,783 of CP066685.1, forward strand.
AGCAAGTTATTTTTCTAAAGAAGAGCTACTTGCCATATATAAAAAGCTTTATGAAATTGATTTAGGAATAAAAACAGGAAGCCTCTCTTTACCTTTACGACACGCGGTTGACTTTTTTTTACTTGAAATATAAGATAAATCAATGACAATTAATCCCGCTATTTTTAAGGGTTATGATATTCGCGGCATTTACCCTAACGAACTTAACGAAAAAAATATTGTTTTAGTGATAAAAGCAATATATACGCATCTTGGCCCCCAAACTATTGTTATTGGAACAGATATGCGGATTTCTTCTCCAAGTCTTACAAAAGCCGCAATAGAAACATTAGTCGGTCTTGGCGCAAAAGTTATTGATATTGGTATGGTTTCGACCCCAACATTTTACTTTGCCGTATATCACTATGGCTATGATGCCGGTATTCAAATAACAGCTTCCCATAATCCCAAAGAATGGAATGGGATAAAAATAGTCAAAAAAGGAAAATCCGGACTCATTAAAATCGGCAAAACAACAGGACTTGAAGAAATTAAACAACTGGCAATCGCGGGAGAATCAGCAACTTCTATGCCTGGCGGAACTGTAACCAAAAAATCTGGAATTTTAGAGGATGAAGTAGAAAATGCTCTAAAAATAGTTGGATATCCCGAAATTAAGAAATTTAAAATTGTGGCCGATGCTGCCAATGCCATGGGTTCTCAATATATAGATGCCTTATTTAAAATAATACCTGGAAATCTTGTTAGAATGAACTTTACATTAGATGGTGCTTTTCCTATCCATCAGCCCGATCCTTTGCAAAAAGAAACCCTTGTTGATTTGCAAAAAAAAGTAGTCGAAGAAAAAGCGGATTTAGGTTTGGCGCCAGATGGCGATGGCGATAGATTATTTTTTATCGATGAAAAAGGTTCTATTATTCCGCCAACAATTATTACCTCAATTGTCGCAAAAGAAATTCTAAAGAAACACCCCAACGAAACAATATGTGTTGACATCCGCTATATTTTTACTCCACAGAAAATCATAGAAGAAAATGGCGGTAAAGTCGTTTTAACAAAAGTGGGGCATGCCTATATTACAAAGACTCTAAATGAAACTGGCGGTATTTTTGCTGGAGAATCATCGGCTCACTATTATTTTAAAGATACTGGTAATGCCGAATCGCAAATGCCTGTTATTTTAACAATTCTCAAAGTATTAACCGACAAAAATAAACCAATTTCCAAAGTTGTGGAAGAATATCGCCGAAGTTATGAATCTGGTGAGATTAATTTCAAAACACCACATGCCCAAAGCATACTAGAAGCTGCAAAAACGAAATATAACGATGGAGTCATAAATACCATGGATGGCATCGCCATAAATTACAAAAATTGGAGATTTTCGCTTCGAATTTCAAACACAGAAAACCTACTTAGATTAAATGTGGAAAGCTACGACAAAAATATAATGGAACAAAAGCGCAGCGAACTAATCAATTTTATTAACTTGTTAACAGGTTAATTACACTGGTATAATAATCTCGTGTCAAAAAATGTTAACCGTTTGATCTTTGTATTAAGTATTTTAGGCCTGATAATATCTGCCTTTTTAGCCTATGAATACCTGCAGCCTGCTTCAGTTGTCTGTCCAATAACGGGAAGTGGTTGCGAAACTGTTAGAAACAGCCAGTATTCAAGTATTTTAGGTATCTCCATACCTCATTTAGGCATACTCTATTACCTTATCACAGCTATATCTTCTATTTATCTAATCCATAATTATCACAAAATGCTTGACAAATTTAGGTTTCTTATCAACATTTTAGCGCTGGTCTTTGGCATCTATCTAACTTACTTGGAAGCATTTATCATCAAAGCTTATTGCTTTTGGTGTGTATCCTCGTTTATAATTTCTATACTAATTACAGTATTAAGCTGGAAAAGCATTTTAAGCAAAGATGAAAACTGAAACAAAAATAATGGCCTCCATTTTAATATTCATTGCGATCCTTTTAGCAGGGGCAGTGTTTTTTTTAAGCGGAGACCAGAAAACAATGTCTCAAGGTGAAGGTAACCAGCTAACTTATAAAATAGATTACTCAAACGGACAAAAAATAGGTTCGGATTCTGCCAAAATCAAGCTGGTGGAGTTTTCTGATTTTCAATGCCCGGCCTGCAAAGGATTTGAACCCTTCTTAAAACAGGCTCTGACGGATTATAAAAATGACATTTTATTTGTTTACAAACACTTTCCGCTGCCGCAACATCTTAATGCTAAAACCGCTGCCAATATGGCCGAATACGCTGCCACTGAAGGCAAGTTTTGGCAGATGCATGATAAACTGTTTGAAACGCAGGAGCAATGGTCTGCTTTAAAGGACCCCACTGAATTTTTTATCAAATTGGGGAAAGAGATTGGACTTGATGAAACAAAAAGCAGAGAAGCCATAGAAAAATCCTTATATAATAACTTAATCAGCCGCCACAAAGATGAGGGGATAAATCTGGAAGTATCAGCCACACCCACTGTTTTTTTAAACGGAGTTAAACTAAAACTGCAAAAATTTTCGGATTTAACACAGGAAATTCAAAAACAACTGTAAAATGATTTTCAAAAGTCTGCTTTTAATATTTTTATCAGTTGGCCTAATCTGGGCTAGAAGCAGTTATGATAAAATTACGAGAGGCAACTTTGCTGATAATTTAGGTGATGTTTTAGTCAAAGCCTCCCAAAACAATCCGTATCCCGCCTTTGGCAACTTTCTGCAAACAGTAGCAATTCCCAACTCCTATCTATTTGGGCAAATGGTTATGTGGGGAGAATTATTGACGGCTGTATCCATTATTTCTTCCTGCCTCTATCTTTTGTGGAAAAATTCCAAACAAAAAATCGCGCTTTTGGCTTTAAAATTAGGACTGATGGGAGGAGCTTTTTTAAATATTAACTTCTGGCTTACTTTTGCTCATACTAACTCCGCAGTTGACAGTTTAAATTTGCTAATGATTATCATCCAACTAGTGGGAATTATTACTCTATGATTGATCTAAATAACAAAGAGGCAATTTCGGCGATTGACAAATCAGATTCATATTTTTCTATTTCTAATTTAGCTAAACAGTGTAAGCAAGCTTGGACAGATACCCAAACATTAGAGTTGCCAAACGAGTATAAAACCGCGCAGAACATATGTCTTTGCGGCATGGGCGGCTCTGCTTATGCTGCTTATTTTATCAAGGCACTTTTTAGTAGTTCTTTAAACGTTCCTTTTGAATTAGTTAATGGTTACGATATTCCGGCATATATAAATAATAAGTCTCTGGTATTACTTTCAAGTTATTCGGGTTCAACCGAAGAAACTTTGTCTTGCGCTAAACAAGCTCTATCAAAACAAACTAAAGTTACGGCAGTAACCAGTGGTCTAAGACTTGCTGATTTTGTAAAACAAAACAACTTGCCGGCATATATATTTAATCCTCTGTATAACCCATCATCGCAACCACGACTTGGGCAGGGATATATGATATTTGGTCATCTGGGACTGTTGGCCAAACTTGGTTTTATTCCCTTATCAACAGAAAAAGTAAACGAGGCAATTGGATTTTTAGAATCAAAAAATAGTGAAATTGATGATTTAGGAAAAGAAATATCACAAAAATTGGTAGAAAAAATCCCGGTAATAGTGGCTGCCGAACATTTAAGCGCCAATGCCCATACCATTCGTAATCAATTCAACGAAACCAGTAAAAACTTTTCGACATATTCACTTGTATCAGAATTAAATCATCATCTTATGGAAGGACTGGTGCATCCTACAAAAAGAATCTTATCTTTTTTAGTTTTTAGATCATTCCTTTATTCTTCAGTGATTCAAAAAAGAATCTCCTTAACAGAAGAAGTTTTACACAAAAATAATGTCGATGTTTTAAGCGCTACAATTCAAGGCAACAATAAACTGCAACAGGTATTATATGCTCTTTCTTTAGGCGGGTATATTACATTTTATTTGGCTATTCTTTATAAACAAGACCCCAGTCTTGTCCCCTGGGTAGATTACTTCAAAGAAAAACTAGCAAGGTAATTTTACCTATTGATCATACATGATTTTTTGTTATACACTAAATATATGAATACATCAGCGCTTAAAGAAATAGAAAAGATTCTTCAGAATATTCTGAAAACTATGGCCACCAAAGATGATCTTAAAACCGAATTAGCAAAGTATGCCACCAAAGATGATCTTACTGCAATGAAAAAAGAACTCATTGATTATATTTCAGAAGGGGAAGTGGCAATTATAAATGGGGTCGAAAAACATGTTATTGGCAGGATTGAGGCAATAGAACACCAACTTCAGCAAACATAATTTTTGGCTAATTAGAGATGTTTGTTGATATATTTGACGAAGCGATGCAAGCCCTCTCGGAGGGTGTCTTCTGCATAACAGTAGGTAATGCGGACATGATTTTCTCCTCTCTTTCCGAATGCGCTGCCCGGAACAAGCGCAACACCTGCTTTTTCCACCATTTCAAAGCAAAATTTAAAGTCATCGATTGGTTTTTTGAATTTTGGAAAAATATAGTATGCGCCTTCTGGAGCAGAAAATTCTAATTTATCAGTCTTACTTAATTCTTCTATACAAATTTGCCTTCTCTTTTCGTATTCCTTTTTGAAGCGCAATATCTCATTCTTTGGGCCGTTGATAGCCGCAATCGCTCCATATTGAGAAGCGGCAGTGGGGCACGTTACCAGCGAATCGTGAATTTTAAAGATTTGGGAAGCAAGTGTTTTATTGGCAACCAAATATCCAATTCTCCATCCTGTCATCGAATAGGATTTTGATACGCCAAAAACAGAAATTGTCCGATCTGCAACTTCCGGAAAACTGGCAGTGCTAAAATGTTCCCGTCCATCGTAGAGAAAATATTCATATATTTCATCACTTATAATATACAAATTATGTTTTAGGGCAATACGGACAATCTCTTTAAGCTCGGCCTTGGTAAACACTTTTCCGGTTGGATTGCAGGGGTTGCAAAAAAGAATCGCTTTGGTGTGTCTATTTATTGCTTTTTCTATGCGTGCAGGATCGAGCACCCAGCCTTTTGATGTTTCTTGTAATGGAACAAAAGTTGGTGATTTTCCGCCCAGCGCAATTTTTACTTGGGTAATATGCGAAGCGTAATCTGGGGTTAAAACAATCATTTCATCATCTGGATCCAATAACGTCATAAAAACTGCCATAAGCCCCTCTATGCCACCATGCGTAACAATTATTTGCTCTTTCTCGACCACGATGCCATTATCTTTTTTGAGTTTATTAACAATTGCAGCGCGCAGTGGATCAATGCCAAACCCAATGGTATATTTATCGGTGAGGTTTTTATCCATTGCATCTTTGATAGCGTTTTTAATGTAATCTGGGGTAAAAAAAGAAGGTGTGCCTTGAGCAAGAGAAACAACGTCTTTTAAGGAGCTTGCCAAATTCTGCACTCGTTTGATAGCCGAAACCTCGATTGAAGAAACCACAGAGGAAACTCCTTTTAAACCATGCGTCTTTTTTTTGTCTGTTTGTTTCATGTTACTTGTACTTCTGCTGTTTGTTATTCGTAATTAGATACTATCAATAATTGTGAATTTTGACAAGCCCTTTTTTATAAGGTGAACGGCGCTATTTTTTCGTAAATCGCCAGAGCTCTCATTAGATTATGTTTCTTTCATTTTTTTTAGCTCCTTTCCGATTAGCAACCATAATTTTTTAAGTTCATCGCTAGTTGCTGTTGTTAAACTATATAAACCTGTTATGGAATCGTCAATCTTAATAAGATAACCATTCTTCTTTGATTTTGTCAATGTAACATACGACGATACCTTACTCATATTTTTGCTTCTTCTATTTAATTTTAGATCAATCACAACACCAATTCCCATGACAGCTTTGTTAGAAAATGGGTTTTTGAAGCTAAAAAGTTTTAGGATCAACATTTTTATTCATTGCAAGTTTTAGTACCGCTTGTGCTAAAGAATCAACAGGATCAATAAAAGGAACTGTCTTGTAACGACCTTTTAACGCAGGTGGAATTTCGGTGCAGCCTCCAATAATTACCTCTGCTCCTCTTGCTGAAACAAGATAATCCGCAGCTTCTGTTAGCAGATGTATTGATGTATTAGAAACAGTTGTGCCAGTTGCCTTAACCCCAAAGCCAGTGTCGTATATTGCCGACATTACAGCATTTTGTTCTGGTGATCCTAAATCAAGATTTATTGGGAAAATCCCAGCATCTGTTACTGCTTTTGTGTACAAACCTGTCATCATTGTACCATCGGTCCCCAAAATGCCAACACGTTCTGCATTCGGATGTTTTTCCTTTATTTCCGCGACGGCAGATCCCATAAGCGGCACCCATGGGATTGGCAAATAAGGCTCTAAATCCTCCCGCCATGCATGAGCGGTATTGCAAATGACAACAAAAAAATCAAAACCCTCTTTATCTGCTTGTTGCGCAATTGCCAATATTCTTCCGCCTACTTCGTAATAGCTGTTTGGGTTGCCAGCTGCCTGTTTTTTTAGGGCGTCTGTTCTATCGGTAATTGATGTCGCGCTTACAAGCCCATAACCTGGATGATCCTGATCTTTTGTTGCAGATGGGTTTGCTGTAAGCAGCGCCTCGAGAAGCGGGATATGGGCTAATGGCCCAAGACCACCAACAACAAGAGGAACACGCACCTGCCTTGGTATACGAATGGTTTCTGCTAACCCTTTATTTGCAGATTCTAAAAACTTTTCGTGAACACCTCCCATAATGCAAAATACAACTTCTACACTAATATTCAGGTCTTAATATGTCGATGACAATTCTGTCAGGAAAGCTGACAAAAGCTGTGATAGAATCATTTCAGTGATTAGAGAAACCAACCAGTTTCCAACACTGTTTAAGAAATACCGGCTGCGCGCGGAGTTTGCCACTTTTTCTGAATTGGGAATGGCGCTTGCAGAGAAAGGTTTAATCTACGAAAACAGCATCTTTTCCCACTGGCAAAAGGGGGATAGGTCTCCAAATAGACCCACGATTATTAAGCTCATTGAAATTTTTGTAGAAAGGCAGAGTATAAATACACTTGGTGAAGCCAACGGTTTTTTAGAATCAGTTGGAGAGGGCTACCTTACCGAAAAAGAAAGAGAAAAAATACAATTTAGCGCATCGGGAAATGTTCCATTTCAAGTGCCAAGTCAAATAGATAACTTTACCGGCAGAGAAGTTCTCATTAAGAGAATAACAAAAGAAATTGACCTAGGAAACATTCTTTTAATTCACGGTGCTGCGGGAGTAGGAAAGAGCGCATTGGCAATAAAACTAGGACATTTACTTAAGGATAGATACAAAGACGGGGTTTTATGGTACAAAATTGAAAAAGACAATATCATGGATATTTTTCTCTCAATTGCCCGAATATTTGGAGAAGATATAAGTAGCATTAATGATAAACAAGTCAGAGCAACTGTTGTCAGATCAATACTTACAAGTAAAAATGTATTATTATTTTTAGATAGCGCAGAATTGTCTAATGACATTCATTTATTAGTACCTAATTCTCAATTTTGTACAATGATTATTACTTCACAAAAAAATTCCCTTAAAACTCCAATACGCTATATTGATATTAGGCTTGAAGCTTTTACAGATAAGGAGATATTATTTCTCTTTAAAGAAGTCTTAAAAGATAAATATCCTCGAAATAACCAAGAAAGTATTTTAAAAATTGCAAAAACATTTGGAAATCTTCCCTTGGCTTTGCATATTCTTGCAAGACAACTTCTACATTCGAAAGTACCCCTGGCTCAACTATCAAAAGCTCTCCATCAAGAAACTAACAAAAATCTCTATTCTGCTATTGCCATGAGCTACAAAAAACTAGATAACAAGATGCAATCTATACTTCTCTCTATATCTATATTTAAAGGGAAAGATTTTTCAATAAAATCAATTGCGTATATTAATGGTCTTGCAATATCTGCGACAACAGAGATATTACAAAATCTTACCGATTTTTCTCTTATCGAACATTCAACGAAAGGTAAATACAGAATACATCCTGCAATACGGGATTTTGTTAGAGATAAATTAGATTATCCTCGATCATCGTATCTTGTATTGATTGCTACCATCATTTTTATTTTTTTTACTATTTGGTGGATTTATTTACAGCTATTTGTAGATAAACCCAACATCATGTATCAAATTTTTGCAACTACTTATTGTATGATGGCAATTTATGGTGGGATTTATGGCATACATACATCTTTTAAATGGGGAGGTTTAAAAACTCTGTTGGGCAAAGCTACTTTTATGTTTTCCATGGGATTGTTTATGCAGGTTTTTGGACAGGTGGCTTACGCATATTACGCTATTTTCAAACATATTGTGGTTCCTTATCCGTCTGTTGGAGATTTGGGATTTTTTGGAACAATTCCTTTTTATACGTATGGAGTATTCCTGCTTGCAAAATCTTCCGGGATAAAATTAGGTATCCAATCTTTTCGAAAAAAAATAATAGCTTTAATCATTCCTGGCCTGGTACTTATACTTTACTATTTAAGTTTTTTTCAAAATTATCAATATGATTTCAGTAACCCAATAAAAATGTTTTTTGATATTGCTCAACCATTAGGTAATGCAGTTTATGTTTCAGCAGCAATAATCACATTTATTTTTTCAAGGACGGTGTTAGATGGAATTATGCAGTCCAAAGCGTTTTTACTATTGGTTGCCCTTATTATACAGTCTATTGCAGATTATATATTTTTATATAAATCAAGCACATATTATTCAGGAAACTATATGGATTTTATCTATTTAATATCTTATTTTGTTATGACACTGGCACTTTTACATCTAAAATCACTCCAGGTAAAAATAAAGAATATATAGTTTATTCATGTGATAAATTAGTCAGAAAACTTGACAGAAAAGCAGTTTTATGTGATGCTAAATATATACAAATGGAAATTATCATAACAACTGGCACTGGATACGGTAGAACCCCACTTTCTGCATTTGATGCCGCGTTAAAAGACGCAGGAGTATACAATTTTAATTTGGTCACACTTTCTTCAATAATCCCCATCGGTTCAACAATAAAAGTTAAAAAATTTGAATCAAATCCACAAGAATATGGATACAGGCTTTATGTGGTAAAAGCCGAAATGCGAAGCCGTGAATCAGGAAAATTCATTGGCGCAGCAGTCGGTTGGGTACAACTCCCAGATGGCAGAGGAGTATTTGTAGAACACGAAGAAATCGGCGAAACAAAAAATGCTGTCGAGTCTAACTTGACAAAAGAGGTAAAAATGTCTTTAAGCGACCTTTGTAAATTCCGCAATTTTCACACCACCGAACAAGATATGAAAATGAAAATAAATGTGATAAAAGTTACCGATTCACCGGCATCTTGCCTAGTTCTTGCCGTCTATAAATCAGAATCATGGTAAATGATTGGTTTTATATTGCGCTTATTGCACCTGCAATTTGGGCATTAGTGAATATCATCGATGATAATCTTATTCGAGGGGTTTATAGAAACCCATACTTTGGTACAATAATTTCTGGTTTTTTTGCTCTCTTGCCTGTTTTAAGCGTATTTTTTATCCCCATCTCTATTCCCTCTTTGCCTGTTATTATTTTTTCTTTTCTTGCCGGGTTCCTGGTTGTTTCTGCCTACTGGTTTTATTTTAAAGCGCTTATGAGCGATTCTCCTTCTATCATTGTTGCTTTGTGGACTCTAACCGCAGCAATGCTTCCATTTTTAGCTTTTGTATTTTTACAAGAAACTTTACAATTTAAGCAATACGTAGGTTTTGTGATCATTCTTGTAGCCTCAATGATACTTTCTGTAGTAAATATTAAAAAACTTACTTTTTCAAAAACATTCTTTTTTATGATTATAGCTTCTATATTTATTGCGATAACTTCTATTCTAGAGAAATATATTTATACACATATTGATTTTTGGAGCGGGTTTATTTTTATATCGATTGGTATGGGGTTGGGGGCGCTCTTTTTCAGTATCTCTTTTAAAGCTGGTAGAATGTTTTTTAAGGAATTTCAAGGAAAATTTAGAAAATACATCTGGATATTTCTCTTTTCGGAGCTTTTGAATATTCTAGCAGTATTTTTTTCAAATTTGGCGATAAGTAAAGGACCAGTCTCTCTCGTCAAAGTTGTTGAAGGAATGCAGCCATTTTATGTATTATTATATGCGATAGTATTCTATCCATTCTTTCCAAACTATTTTCGAGAAGCAACTCAAGAGAATAAATTAAAAAAAGTACTGTGTATGATGATAATAATACTGGGACTTTATTTTATTTATAACTAATTTAGTCCATATTGTGATAAACATCGTATGAAAAAAAATCCTATTTCGATGGAAAAATATTTTACCCCAGGTTTAAAAACAAAACCCGGAGTTCACATCGGCTCCCAAACGCACCCTCTCTTTCATGGGATTGCCAAAGAACAAGCTTATGAAGGATATTATTTAGGTGCTGCAGGTGAAGGAGATGTTGCCATCGTTCGTAATTTCGAACAGACATATATTGATTACTGGAAGAATCTTATAGGTGATCACCATATTATAAACTTAACACATACAGATCCTGGAGCGTATCTAACGCAGTCGATTTTGGATGATCCAAAAGTTATCGAAGATATAAAGCATCATATGGATCCTAAATCCCGATTACATGTTTTTTCTCCCACACGCCTGGAGCAAAAGTTGGCAGACAAACTTGGGATTCCTCTACATGGCAAGCCGGAAATCGGTGAGCGGTTTGGCACAAAAAGCGGAACGCGGCGACTTGCTAAAAAATACGGGATCCCTATGGCTCCAGGTTTTGTTTGCAAAAGTGTAAGAGACGTCGAAAAAGCTTTTAATGAACTCAAAAAATACTTTAGGGGAATCGTTATCAAATATGATTATTCACTTGGAGGTTATTTCAGTAAACGAGTAGAAACATCCAATAAAATAAAAATAAAAGAATTATTAGATGAAATAATCGGCAGAAAGTTCCGCGAGGGCAAAGACACTGTTGTTGTTGAGGGTTGGCTAAAAAGCAAAGCTACACCCTGCGCCCATATTGAGATACTTGAAGGTCAGGATCCTGTTATATGCACAGGCTGGCAGCAAATAGTTGACGTGGATGGTATTTCGCGTATAGGCGCCGGTCCCCTTACGCTTTCTGATAGAGCAATGAAGTCCTTTTTATCTGCTGTTAACAAGCTAGCATGGGCGTTGAAAGACAAAGGCGCTTGCGGTTCTTTCGGTCCTGATTTTCTTATCACAGCCGATGATGAAACGCAAATGCCGCCAGATACAGCTGTCTTACTTGAATTAAATGGACGAATCCCAATGACAGCAATTGCATTTGAAATTATCCAAAATGTTCGAGGTAAAATTGGATCAGGCTTTTGGGCGCAGCACCTCACGCTTAAATCTCCCCTAACATTTGAAGAGTTGGCTGAAAAATTATCCAAAGAAGGCATTTTAATACAAAAAAAAGATAAAAGAGCAAGAGGAATAGTTCCTTTCAATACTGGTCTTTTACCTTGGAAAATGCTCGATCTAGTCGTCATGGCAGATACGTGGGATGAAACCGTAGTAGTTATGCGGAAAGCACAACAAGTTTTACGTGCTTTAGATGCTTGACTTTATTTTCATAATGCTCTACCGTAAGATATAGACCATAAAAATATGTGGGAAACAATTAAAAATGAGTGGCAGGCAAAAGTCACAATTGTTCTCTACCTCCTCCTTACTCTCTGGTGGATTCTTGATCCAATCGTCCTGGGCCAGAAGCATGAACGAATCATTGGTGATTTTGCGAATATCTACTTTATTATGCCTCTTTGGGGTGGCATATGGGGAATTGCAGTATCTAGAAAATGGGGTGGCCATAAAAGCCTAATGGGAAAAGCAATTTTAATGTTTTCACTAGGATTACTTGCACAAGTGTTTGGAGAGAATGCTTATGCATATTATTCGTTCATTTTGAAAATTGCAATTCCTTATCCATCTTTAGGCGATCTGGGTTATTTTGGCAGCATTCCATGTTACATTTATGGTACTTACCTTCTTGCAAAAGCTTCAGGCACAAGTATAAAACTTAAGAGTTTAGGGAATAAGCTGCAAGCTATTATCATTCCGCTCGTAATGTTGACTATAGGTTATGTTCTATTTTTGCGAGGATATGAATTCGACTGGTCAAATCCCTTGAGAGTATTTCTTGATTTTGGCTATCCTCTAACTCAAGCAATTTATATCTCTCTTGCTCTTCTAACATATCTTCTTTCAAAAGAAGTTCTGGGCGGAATTATGAAAAGCAAGATATTGTTTATTCTTTTTGCATTACTTATTCAATTTTTATCCGACTATAATTTTCTTTATCAGGTAAGCAGAGAAACGTGGGTAACAGGAGGATATGGAAACATGTTGTACTTAAGTGCTTATTTTACTATGACGCTTGCTTTGATTCAGTTAGGAACTGTGTTGAAAAAACTAAAGGAGTAAATTCATTATGGATATTTTTGGGCAAATGGCGGAAAAGATTATTGAGCAGCAGGAGAGTATTATTGGGCCTGTAGCTTTGGAACAGGCTCGTAAAGTTCATGGGCTTAATGTAGATTGGCAAAAGCATGAGGTGGCTTTTGATGGTAACAAGACAGACATTGTCGAACATCTGGTTGAGCAGTATCAAGGGCTTTTTGGGCAAGCATCGGTTGAAGCCTGCAAAGAGGCAGTACGGGGAATTATTTCTGAAGTTCCTCAAAACCAAATTCCCGCTTTACTCCGCTAACATAAACATACTATAATTAATAACAATGGATATTTCCGATACTGCCCAAGGTTTTACAGATGTTCCAACTATTCCCCCTCCTACAAACACAGCATTGGCTGTTGAATTGGCCCACGTTACCCAGGAAATGTATAAAAAAAATTTCGAACTGGTAGAACGTAATAAAGCGCTTTCCATCCTTCGAAAAATCCACGAGATTATTTTAAGTTCTGTTACCGATACCAAACAAATTGCCGAACAAGTTGCCAACACTGTTGCCACTGAGGCAGAGTTTAAGGCTGTGATTATTTTAATGATTGATAAAGATAAGAATGTCTTAACCCGCCTGGCAATGTCGCAAACACAGCCGCTGGCCAAATCGGAAGTCGTGCTTGGCAGGCCTTTTTTTCCAGAAAATATTTCGTTAATCGAAGAAGAAAATCTGGTTATTAAAGCAATAAAAGGAAAAAACATTGAAATAACACACGATCTTTTGGAAGTACTAAAGCCTTATGCCTTCCAAAATCAAATAGATCAGCTTCAAACTGTTTTACAAATAAAGTCTTCTCTTATTTACCCCTTTATTGTGAGAGACGAAGTTATTGGGGCAATGATTATTTGTATCGGCGAAAGCGAGGCGCTTTTGTTTCAGTATCAGCAGGATCTTATCGAACGATTATCGGGTGTAGTTGGCATTGCCATAGATAATGCTCTTTTATACAAAGAACTGCAGCAGGCAAATGAAATGCTGCAGCAGCTTGATAAATTAAAAGACGAATTTGTGTCTTTGGCATCGCATGAACTTCGGACCCCGATGACAGCTATCAAATCATATCTGTGGATGGCCCTTTCTGGCAAAGGCGGAGTGTTGCCGGAAAAATTAAAATTTTATTTGGACAGAGCGTATAAATCAACCGATCGGCTTATAAAGTTGGTCAATGACATGCTTAATGTTTCACGGATCGAATCGGGAAGAATAATCTTATCTTTAAAAGAGGTAAAATATAATGATTTAATAAACGAGGTGATAGCAGAGATTACGCCCCGGGCGCAGGAACTGGGTATTCATATTGCTTTTTCGCCTGTTAATTTATCGGATGTTTCTGCCGATCCTGATAAATTAAAAGAGGTGCTTATTAATCTCATTGGCAATTCTCTTAAATTTACGCCACAGGGAGGAATTATTACTATTTCCGCTTTGCCGCAAAACGGCATGATATTAACCTCTGTTAAAGATACAGGCAAAGGAATTGCCAAAGAAGATGTGCCTAAGCTTTTTCAAAAATTTGCCATGCTTGGCAATAATTATTTAGTGAAACAAGATACTCAAGGAACGGGTTTAGGACTTTATATATCCAAATCACTTATCGAACTTCATGGAGGAAAAATTTGGGTAGATTCAGAGGGGATAGATAAAGGAACAACGTTTTACTTTACCTTAAAATATGCTACTTAGACAAATAAACTTCTACTTCTTTAATTAAATCACCAGGAGTTAATTGACTTTTAATAAGGTATCCATCGCCTAATTCAAGCGCTTGTTTTATTTCTTCATCCTTGTCTAAATTTGTTAAAAAAATTAATCTTTTATTAGGAGTCATTGTTCCTTCTGTTTTAATTTTTTTCATTATAGAAAGACCATCATTTTTGGGTAAAATAATATCTAATAGAACCAAATCATACCCGCCCTGTTTTATTTTTTGATACGCTTCCTCTCCATCTACAGCTATATCTATATTGTACCCTTCGGAGGTTAAAGTTTCTACATATACTTCCCGCAAAAATTCATCGTCCTCCACCACCAAAATTTTAGCCTTATCCATTATGCCTTGAGAGTAACACTGCTTTTTGCAAAAGTCAAGAGGAATGATATAATAAAAGATCGCAAAAATTATATGGATAAAATAATTATTAAAGGCGCTCGGGAACACAACCTAAAAAACATTGATTTGGAAATTCCCAAAAACAAGTTTGTGGTTTTTACCGGGCTTTCCGGCAGTGGAAAATCATCGCTTGCTTTTGACACCATTTACGCCGAAGGACAACGCCGTTATGTCGAATCCCTTTCTTCTTATGCTCGGCAGTTTTTGGGAATGATGAAAAAGCCCGATGTAGATGTGATTGACGGTTTGTCTCCGGCAATCTCGATAGATCAAAAAAGCACCTCTCACAATCCGCGGTCTACTGTTGGCACAATTACCGAAATTTACGATTACTTGCGGCTTTTGTTTGCCAGAGTGGGACACCCGCATTGTTCCAACTGCGGTCGGGAAATTTCCAAATTTTCAAAAGAGCAAATAACAGAAAACATTTTTGATTTAGCAAAAAACGCTGCCAGTAAAGCTGGTATTCGATTACTGCTTCTTGCTCCTCTGGTTAAAGATCGAAAAGGTGAATACACCCAACTCTTTTTGGATTTACGCAAACAAGGATATAAAAAAGTTAGGATTGATAAAGTAATTTACAATATCAATGAAAAATTTACTCTTATTAAAACCAATAAACATACTATAGAACTTGTTGTTGATGCAGTTGTTTTAAGTAAACTTACCGATAGAGATAGAATAGCAAGCGGCGTTGAACAAGCCCTTCGATATGGAAACGGCGAAATGATTGTGGGGAAAATACAAGATAAAGGATTTTCCATACCAGAAATACCAACAAAAATAGAAGACATACTATTTTCCGAAAAATTTGCCTGTCCTGTTTGCAACATTTCCATCCCAGAAATAACACCCAGAATTTTTTCCTTTAATACTCCGCACGGCGCGTGTCCAACTTGTAATGGACTGGGAACAATTCTGACCGTGGATAAAGATTTGGTTTTTAATAATAACCTTTCTATCAACGAAGGGGGCATACTCCCTTTTCAAAATATAGACGAACAGGACACTTGGTTTTCCAGAACATTTAAAACGTTTTGCCAGGATAATGGCATTTCTTTGTCTGTTAGTCTTTCTTTGTTACCCAAAGAAAAAAAAGAGTTAGTTTTTAATGGAACAGGAGAAAAAGAATATGCGGTTATGGGAAAAAATAGACATGGGCATGACACAGTTATTCACGAACCATTCCGAGGAATACTTTTTGAATTAAAACAAAGGCACCACGAGACAGAATCGGTATTTTTAAGATCACAGATTGAAAAATTTATGCGTTATGAATTATGTGGTGAATGCCACGGACATAGACTAAAAAAAGAAGCGCTTGGTGTTGCGATCAATGGTAAATCAATTGTTCAAGTATGTGATATGCCAATTGATGAAGCCTTTATTTTTATTGATAATCTTACCAATCTGCTTTCTACAAAAGAGCAGGAAATCGGCAAAATTGTTATTAAAGAAATTAAAACGAGACTTAAATTTTTAAGAGATGTTGGCTTGTCTTATTTAACTCTTTCCCGCGGCGCGCAAACACTTTCCGGCGGAGAAGCTCAACGCATACGGCTTGCCTCGCAAATTGGCAGCGGATTAACAGGAGTGTTGTATGTATTAGACGAGCCATCAATTGGACTTCATCAAAAAGATAACGAAAAGCTTATCCAGACACTTAAAAAGTTGCGGGATCTAGGAAATACAGTTATTGTGGTCGAACACGACGAAGAAACAATGCAATCTTGCGATATGATTGTGGATTTTGGTCCTGGCGCTGGCGAAGGCGGCGGATTTGTTGTTGCGCAAGGAACACCAGAGGAAATAATGAAAAATGAAAAGTCTTTGACTGGCAAATATCTATCCAAAAAGAAAAAGATAGAAGTTAAAAATTCTATGAAGGATAAATCAACCAACCAATTAACCATCTATGGCGCCAAAGAACATAATCTAAAAAACATTGACGTCTCATTTCCACTTGGTAAATTTATTGTGATAACAGGTGTTTCGGGCAGTGGTAAATCAACGTTAATTCATGACATTTTGTATCACGCGCTGATGCAAAAAATAAATCCATATCACAGGCAAAAACCAGGAGCATTTGCAAAAATGCAAGGTGATGAATATATTAGAAATGTTTTTTTAATTGACCAATCGCCAATTGGCAGAACGCCCAGAAGCAATCCAACAACATATACAGGCTGTTTCTCGTATATTCGAGACTTGTTTGCTAGCACCAAAGAAGCAAAATTAAAAGGATACGAACCTGGAAGATTTTCTTTTAATGTTAAAGGTGGCAGATGCGAGGCTTGCGAGGGAGAAGGTCAAATTAAAATAGAGATGCAGTTTCTACCAGATGTCTATATCACCTGCGAGGTTTGCAATGGCAAACAATACACCAAAGAAGCATTAAGCGTTTTGTTTAATGGCAAAAGTATTGCCGATGTGTTAGCAATGAGCGTACAGGAAGCATTATCCTTTTTCTCTTTTGTGCCAAACCTTTCTCATAAATTACAAATTCTAAACGATGTTGGTTTGTCCTACATTAAACTTGGTCAACCGGCGCCAACCCTATCTGGCGGAGAAGCGCAACGGGTAAAACTGGCATCAGAATTGGCAAAAAGAGGAAAAGATGCCATATATCTTTTAGATGAACCAACCACTGGTCTTCATTTTGCCGATTTAGAAAAACTTCTCCAAGTACTGCGCCGTCTGGTTGATATTGGCAATACTGTCATAGTTATTGAGCATAATTTAGATATGATTAGAAACGCAGATTATATTATTGACCTAGGTCCCGAAGGCGGGGACAGCGGCGGAAACATTGTTGGCGTTGGCAAACCTTCTGCTATTATGAATATTAAAACTTCTTATACAGGACAATTTCTTAAAAAAACTCTACAATAAAAAAGTGAACAAAATTCTTCTAATTATTATCTTTTTTTTTATTTTTCAATTCTTAACTTTTAACTCTCAACTTGCATCCGCTTTGGAACTGTATAAGATATCTTACGACACAACATATACAGTAAAAGAGGATGGACTGACCCATGTTTTATTTCAAATTGTTTTAACTAACACCACCAGTCAAAACTACCCTACTTCTTATAAAGTAAAAGTTGAGTTTTCTTCGATAGACAACATCTCTGCTTTTGATCCAGATGGAATTATAAAACCTCATATTACAAAGACCCAAGACGGACAAACAATAGAACTTATCTTTAATAAAAAAGTTGTTGGAAAAGATAAAAAACTCCCTTTTTCGCTGTCGTTTACAACATCCGATGTTGCCAAAAAACATGGGCGTAAATGGGAAGTCAACATACCGCCAATTTCTCATCAAAACAATTTTGAGGATTATAATGTGCGAATAAAAGTCCCGTCAAGTTTTGGCACGCCTGCTTATATAAAGCCAAATAATTATTTGGAGGATTTATATTTTACAAAAGAACTTTTGGGAAAGTCTGGTATTTCCATAAGTTTTGGGGATAAACAATACTACAGTTATAAACTGACATATCATTTGCAAAACAAGTTTCTTTTTCCAACCTATTCAGAAATTGCCATACCGCCAACAACTAATTATCAACGTGTCATCATAGATGATATCGCCCCAAAACCAATAAATGTAAGAGAAGATTTAGACGGCAATTGGCTGGCGCAATATTTGCTTACCCCCGGTAAAAAAATAGACGTTGTTGTGCAGGGTAGAGCAGAGGTATCTTTTTCTCCAAGTCCATCAAAACTCAACCAAGAGTTAAAAGCTTTATATCTTGTGGAAAAACCTTATTGGGAAATAGATTGGAAAATGAAAGATAAGGCAATAAAACTTAAAACTCCCAAAAACATTTATAATTACGTTGTAAATAATTTAACTTACGATTTTTCCAGAGTCAGTGATAATTTAAAGCGATTGGGCGCAAAAGAAGTTTTCTATAATGGCACATCTGCTGTGTGTCTTGAATTTACCGATCTTTTTGTCGCTCTTTCCCGCGCCGCCGGCATACCAGCAAGAGAAATTGATGGTTTTGCCTATACCCAAAACCAAAAACAGCGGCCGTTATCGAAAATAAAAGATATCCTGCATGCCTGGCCAGAGTATTACGATGAAGAAAGACAAATGTGGATTATGGTTGATCCAACCTGGGGAAATACCACATCTGGCATTGATTATTTCCATACGCTTGATTTTGATCATTTAGCATTTGTAATTAAAGGCGCAAACAGTCAATATCCCATTCCCGCAGGCGGCTACAAAATAAAAGGGCTGGAAAATATAAAAGATGTGCAGGTTTCGTTTGCATCAAAGTTTTTGACAAATGAAAAGTCAGCGATTACAATTCAACTTAAAGAAAAAGAAAGCAGTATTGGTATTTTTTTAATAATGGGAGGTATATTTGGCGCAATTTTTACGATCATCATATTATTTATTACCCCAAGTTTCTGGCATTTACCTTTTTTTAGACGAAAACGGTAACGCACTCTACGTGGGAAAGGCCAAAAACCTTAAAAATAGAGTTTCTTCTTATTTCTCCAAACAAGTAAGTGGCGAAAAAACAAAAGCGCTGGTGGCAAAAATCGACAAAATCAAAATTATCAAAGTATCTTCCGAACTTGAATCACTGCTTCTGGAAGCATATTATATTAAAAAATATCATCCGCCATATAATATTATCTTAACCGATGATAAAAACTATTTGCTTATTAAAATAACAAAGAATCAACGTCCCAAAGTATTGTTGGCTCGACAAGCGGACGACCCCAAATCTATTTATTTTGGTCCTTTCCCAAGCTCTAAAACAGTAAAGATGGTTTTGCGACGCTTGCGAAAAATC
The DNA here is from genome assembly GCA_016432345.1 of Candidatus Levyibacteriota bacterium. Classification (GTDB taxonomy): domain Bacteria; phylum Patescibacteriota; class Microgenomatia; order Levybacterales; family UBA12049. Next base: position 676,298 of record CP066685.1, read on the forward strand.
TTTCCTTTTCAATCTGTTATAAACCATCCAAAACGAATTTGTCTTTTTAATCATCTTGGATTATGTCCTTGTCCGCCGGTTTTTAATTCACCAGAACACAAAAAAACATATAGAAAAAACATAAATAATCTGGTGCGATTTTTGCAAGGAAAGACGCAGCAAGTTATTAATAATCTCAAAAAAGAAAGAGGCATGTTTTCTAAAAAAGAACAATTCGAACAAGCGAATGCAGTTCAAAAACAAATTGACGCCATTATCTATATCACAAGTCCCATTCGTAAACCAATAGAATACGAGATAAATCCTAACTTGTCGGAAGATTTAAGGCAAAAAGAACTTCAAGACCTGTCGGTACATTTAAAAATCGGAAATATTCAAAAAATTGAGTGTTTTGATATTTCCAATACCTCTGGCACAAACGCAACTGGTTCAATGGCAGTTTTCAACAATGGCGAAAAAGATCCGAGCAGCTATCGAAGGTTTAAAATTAGATTGACAAGCGGCCCAAATGATTTTGTCATGATGCAAGAAGTTATACAAAGAAGACTCAAACATGCAGAATGGCAATTTCCAGATTTAATTATTGTTGATGGGGGAAAAGGACAAATTTCCTCTGCTCTCAAAGCACTTAAAGATGCCAACATAATAATTCCAGTTATCGGACTTGCTAAAAGAGAGGAAGTTATTATTACACAGGATTTTAGAGAAATACGACTGCCAAAAAGTTCAAAAGCTCTTCATCTTGTGATGCGGATTCGAGACGAAGCCCACCGCTTTGCCATTACCTACCACCGCAAACTCAGATCAAAATTCACATTACTTTCTTAATAGTTCATATTCATAAGGGAAATAGAGAAATGTGGCAGGGGAGTCGGCGAGCAGGTATTTTTGAAAGTCAGCATATATTTTTCCCCTTTCTTCTATATTGCCTAATTTTCTACCATCTTCCAATAGCTTATCAATTCTTTTATTTTCGAAGTGTGTAATATTATTTGTTTGATTAGAATGCCAAAGCGTATATTGATCAGGATCTTTTGGTAAATAAAAGTTACCCAGAAATATTTGAAACTTTGACGGAATAGAATCAACCACTACTATTTTTGACTCAATACCTATTTTTTTCCAAGCACTTAAAACATCTTTTGCCGTCTGTTCGTATCTTGGCAGAGTTTTTATTTCCAGCTTAAAATCAGCGCTTTTTGTACCAATATCAGAGGAAGAAAGTAAAATTTTTGCCTGCTCTATATCATAAGATAAAGTAAAATTTTCCGAAAACGCCCATGATTTTGGGGAAATTGGTCCATATGCCCGCTCTCCTTGAGAAAAAACATCGGGTATTGCATAACTTAGCGCGCTACGTAAGCGTTTATCCGAAAGCACTGAATCTTTTGTATTATAAAATAAAGTAACAAGCTGCTCATAATTAGTAGTTTTTGTCGCTTTTGTATTTGGAAAACGATCAAGCTGCATATCTTTATACGAAACATTAGGCAATCCCCGTATTTGAGAAACCTCGCCTAGCATATAGGCTATTTTTAAAGCGTCAAGAGTAGGATAAAATTGATATGTCTTTGTTTTGTAAGGATTGTTTTTGACAGCCAAAATAATTGTTTGAATAAAGTTTCCATTAACTTTTACATCTTTAACAATATAAGGTCCTATTCCAATAAAACCTTTTTTAAAAATTGGCCGTGAAACGCTTACTAAAAACGGACTATAGGCATCTTTTAACTCGAAAATAACCGTTTGTTTGCTTGGCCTTGATACTTTTACATCTGAAAAGCGATATGAGATAGCATCCGAACTTACCCTTGTACCATCACTAAAGAGTGTGTTATCTTTTAGAAAAAAAGTATACTTTTTACCATCGTTGTCAATCTTCCACTGTTTAGCAATAGCGGGAATGGGTTTTTTGTCCTGCGATATTTCTGTTAGTCCTTTTGAAATATCGGCCAAAATATACGAAGGCAAAGACTCCAGGGTGTACGCGCCTGTTATCCCGATAGACTCGTTTCGCCCAATCGGGATTTTTGGTATGAGGTATTTCAAAAACGTCAAAAGAACAAAAAATGCCAGCAGTCCAACAACAAATGATACAATAATGGTTTTTCCCCATTTTCTAATGTATTCACGAATAAGCCAATATAGCAATCGCCTTCTAAATACGATCATAGTATTACTTTATCGAGGGATAAGAAGCGCAATTGACAAAATACAAAACAAGACAGCAAGCGCGATGGTTATCCAAAGAAGTATTTTTTCCGCGCTTCGTCTGCTTCTGTAAAATTCTCCGCCGCCGCCAAAAGCAGTTGACAATCCACTTCCCTGCGCCTGAAGAAGTATTACGGCAATAAGCATAACCGCAATAATAATTTGAAATCCAACTATAAGCATAAACACATTATAACTACTCAAGCAGGGCCTTTGCAAGTTTAACCGAATCGTGATATAGAGGAAAATGCTTATCAATTAAATCGCCTACTACTGTCTGTATTTTTCTATCTACCTTAACATACGTATAGTTATATTTCCGTGGAATGACAGGAGCGTAATTAGTGTTAGCGATAACTTTTGTAAATGGGAAAAAACCCATATTTTTTTCGACTGCGCGTATATAGTCTGATACTTTGTAGTTTCTCGTCTCATATGGCTTATTGGTTATATTGACAACAAAAATTTTTGTGGCCGTGCTTTCTGTTAATGCTTTTCTAATCTCGGGAATAATTAATACCGGAAGCGTAGTTGTGTATAAATCTCCAGGGCCTGCGACAATAACATCTGCTTGATGCAATTTTTCAATAAGTTTTGAATTAGCTTTACAATTTTTTGGATAAAGAGCAACTTTATCTATTCCGTCATTCCAATCATATTTACCTAAATCTATATTTTCTTCGCCTGTAATCTCCTGGCCGTTATGAGTAGTGATAGAAATTCTAACCTGGCCTTCTGTGGCTGGTAAAAATACCCCTGGTATATCAAATGTTTTTTGAAGCAGCTCAATTGCTTTTTCAAAGTCTCCAGTAATATCACGCATGGCAACTAAAATAAGACTGCCCAATTTATGCCCAGAAAGCTCTTTATCGTTTGCATATCTATCGCCTGGAAATCTATAAGTAAGAAGCTTTGAAACTTCGGGGTTGGTTTTACTGCCAATTGCCGCCATGCATGAAACCAGGTCTCCCGGCGGAGGTATGTTGTAAAGCCGTCTCAAGCGTCCTGCAGATCCTCCTTCATCAGCCATCGAAACTGCCACAGTAATATCGGTAAAATAATCTTTAATTCCCTTTATTAAATTTACCGTTCCTATCCCGCCGCCCAAACAGACAATTTTCTTATTTTTTATTTTATTATCCACCATATTGCCGATGTAATAAAAGATAAAACAAAAGCGCAAACAACATAGGAAAAAAATAGATTAAAAGCAATTTCTGGAATAATAAAACCGGCAAAAGAAAAACCTTGGAAAACAAATGGCACAACCGTAATTTGGGTAACAATAATTGTTAAAAGATACAAAAGCAAAGCATTTGTTAAAAACGAAAACATGCCTAAAGTAGCAAGGTTAAAAGGAAGCGTCAGAAGAGAAAGTATCGGTTTTACGAAAAAAGATATAACAGAAAGAATCAAACCGCCAAAAAGGTAGGTTTCTATACCACCGGAAATTTTGAGACCAGGCACAAGTATAGATGTCGCAAAAAGACCGCCTCCTTGAATAACCACATTTCTTAATACTGATTTCATACAAAGTTATTTGATGCTAGCAGATATTTATATCTTGTGTCAAACCACCATTTAAAGTAAAATGATATGCGTTATGAACCAAATTATTTGTCCTCATTGCAAAAAATCATTTGAAATAACACAGGCTATTGCTCACGAGATAGAAGAAAAAATACTCCAAGAAGAACGGATAAAGTTTAATAAAGAGCTTGAAAAGGTAAAGTTGGAAAGCCAGGAGCAAGCTGCCAAAAAACTGCAGGAACAATTTGCCATGCAGTTAAAACAAATTAAAGAAGATAGTCAAGAAAAAGATCAGCGTATTAAGGAGCTTTTAGAGCAGGTAACAAACATTACGCGAGACTTACGCCAAACAAAAAGAGAAAAAGAAGAAGCAGGACTAGAGATGCAAAAAAAACTGGCAGAGGAAGAAGATAAAATCCGCCTTGATGCCCGAAAAAAAGTAGAGGAAGAACAAATGCTCAAAATGCGCGAGAAAGACAAGCAAATTCAAGATGCCATGAAAGAGGTGGAAGAAATGAAGAGTAAATTACAGCAAGGCTCACAGCAAATGCAGGGCGAGGTTTTTGAACTGCACTTTCAGGAAATACTGGAAAAAGAATTTCCCAACGACAAAATAGCAGAGGTGGCAAAAGGCGTTAGGGGAGGAGATATTGTGCAGGAAGTTTGGGATCGAAACGGCAACATCTGCGGAACAATTCTTTGGGAGCTTAAAAATAGCAAAACATGGAGAGAAGAATGGATAAATAAGTTAAAAACCGATCAACGGGCAATGAAAGCCGATTACGCTGTTATTACTACCGATATTGCGCCAAGTGAAGTTGATACGGCCAAATATTACAAAAATTTGTGGGTGACAAAGCGGAATTTTGCTATTAGCTTGGCCTATGCTCTGCGTTTAAATCTTATTCAAATTGCCATGGCCAAACGGGCATCAGAAGGGCAGAAAGAAAAAAAAGATGTTTTATACACTTACGTTTCCAGCACAGAATTTAGATTGCGGATCGAGGCAATTGTGGAAGCGTTTACCAATATGCAGACAGAAATAGAAAAAGAGAAAAGATACTTTTCGAATAAATGGGCGAGGGATGAAAAAAACATTAGACAGGTTATTGACAATACCTATGGCATGCATGGAGATTTAAAAGGGATACTAGGGAATTTGCTGCCGCAAATAAAGGGGCTTGAAGCATTAGAATTAGGGGATGGTAAAGAAAAATAAAGTGTGTTATGATATAATATAATTATGGCTGTTAAAAAAACTACCAAAAAAATGTCCCCTCCAAAACTCATTGAGGTTGAAAAACAAAATAATTCTATATCTACTATTAAAAAATCAAAACTGCCATTATTTATAGGTATTGCTGTTGTCTTAGGTCTTTTTATATATTTTTTTAAAGGTTTTTTTGTAGCCGCTACAGTAAATGGCCAACCAATATTTAGATTTTCTCTTATTCAAGAGTTGGAAAAACAAGGTGGAAAACGCACATTGGATTCATTAATTACCAAAACACTTATTTTGCAGGAAGCAAAAAAACAAAATATAACGGTTGATAAAAAGGAGGTAGATAACGAAATCGCCAAAGCCGAAGACAGCGTTAAAAAGCAGGGCCAGCAACTTGATGCTATTTTAGCAATGCAAGGAATATCCAGAGAAAATTTAAAAGAGCAAATTCGACTGGAAAAAACTATCGAAAAACTTATCGCCAAAGACATACAAATCACCGATAAAGAAATAAACGATTTTATAGAAAAAAATAAAGACAATCTGTCAGAGGCTTCTGATTCTGCAAAACTTAAAGAAACTGTAAAAGATCAATTAAAACGGCAAAAGGTCAGCGAGAAGTTTCAAGCATGGATTGCGGATATCCAAAAACAGGCAAAAATAAACTACTTGGTGCAGTACCCCTAAAAAATTCTTTTTCTTGCCTCCAATGACATTTGTATAGTATACTAAATAATAAATTTTTTGGGCCGCTAGCTCAATTGGCAGAGCAATTCCCTCTTAAGGAATAGGTTCTCGGTCCGACTCCGAGGCGGCTCACAGAAAGTTCTACTTGATAAATATTTTTAATCATGCTTATACTAAATTAGATAGAAAATGAAGAATAAAAAGCTATTTCTTGATATTCTCGCTATAATTATTCTTACTATTTTGGGAATTATTCTAGTTAAAACTCAAGTTCTTCCCCGTTTGAGCGGATTCCGATGAAAGCAATTGCTTACTATTCAGGGAAAATCGAAACAAGGAATAGAGAATGTTTCGTTGGGAATCAAAAAGTTGATTGTCCACAGGGTAATAAAGCATTTACTTCTACGGGCGATAAACTCGATCTTTTACCACAGATTCCTTCCTTGGAGAAACGCAGCGATCCAATTTTCTTCTCCATTCTTTTGGTAATAATTATCTTTTTTTCCGTCTTAATTATATTTAGAATTAAAATTTTTGGCAAAACTTTAGGAGAATACGTTAGACCTATCTGGTATCTTATTCTTATTTCCATTACGGCTGTAGCCTGGCAGTACCTATTTGGCCTCAAGATTGATGATAACTTTATGTCAATAAGAATCAGCCAATGGATTTGGGAAATTTGTATTACCGTTTCAGCTTATATGTTAATTAAAAAATCAAATTTCGGTTATGGCAATCTATTTTTCTTGGGGATTATATATAGTTTGATCATTCATGGTTTAAAGATAACTATCAGACATATCTTTTACGAAAAGACATTTTTATATTTGATTGATAGATTTCTATATGGGAGTTTATTGGTTATAGCACTTGTCTTTATCGGTGGGTCATTGCTTGTCTTCTTTAGACGAAGGGGGATTCTTAAATTTTAGTCTCCTGCTGAACAATCTTTAGGACAATTTTGCCTTGTTTCACCAAGTCCTGGTTCGCAAAGATCATTGCCGCAAGCAGATTTACCAGAGGAGACTTCAATTTTTGACTTAAATATATTCCTGATAAAATCCAAAATCATTTCTAATAAATTTAACTGTCCAACACTACCTTGTTTTACTGTCTCAAATTGTGTTCTCATTTCGCTTTCCGAAACAGGTTCGGCAACAGATGAGCAATCAAAAACTTTTTCTCTATCTTGGGAAAGATATGTTTCAAAAAAGTAAACTGATCCGCCGGTTCCTGCCGCTATATACTTTCCATTGGCTGAAATGTCAATCTCTTCAAGATATTCATTGAAGGGAATTTCTGTTTTGGATTTTGAGGTTTTATCCAAAATATAAAGTTTTTTATCTGTTCCGCCAACTGCCATAAAGCTCCCGTCATCTGCAATATCCGCTCCCCCTAAAGAGGCATTTACTTTCCAAGAAGCAATCGGGCTATTTTTACCTTCATCAAAAATATAGGCATCGCCTCCAAAAGTTGCCGCCCCGATATATTTACCATTAGGTGTAAAATTTAAAGCCCTGACAGAACTATTGTTTGGGGTAGAAAATTTCCACACAGGACTTTTTGATTTTTTATCAAACATAAATACTGCTCCCGAATCGGATTCGCTACCAACTGCGATAGTTGAGCCGTCCGAAGAAATTTTGGCTCGATGTACAGGAGAATCACGGGTTAGAGGATCGCTTTGGATAATCGGTTTATTGGAGTCGCGGGAAAATAAATAAAATCTTCTATCGGGACAGCCAGTTGAACCGGAAATAAACTGTCCGTCTTGTGAAAGCGATACATCATGGAAATTGCCTAAAGCATGGTATTGCCATAAGGGTTTTTCGCTTTGAGCCTGCCATAAAATTATCAGGTTGGAATTAGTATCTTCCTCGTTTCCTGCTGTGGCTGCCGCCATATATCTTCCGTCTTTGGAGATAGCCACATTATAGGAATTACCTGCTTTTTCGTATATCCAGATAGGTTTATTGGAAGACTTGTCAAATAAAGCTACTCTTTCTCCAAAAGCTGCGATGATTTTTGAACCATCGCCGGAGATAGCTGCTCCGCCTTTAACGTCATCACCAATCCGGCATTGCTCACAATTAAATTGCCACAAAGGTTTGTTAGGTTTCTCTGTATCAAATAAATAAACATGCTGTGAAGTCTTAACTGCTAAATACTGTCCATTATCAGACAACGCTACTCCTCCTATCCATTCCTTTCCTGTCGGGAAGTTTAAAATTTTTTGCCCTGTGCTTTTATCTACTACAGAAACCTCATTTTTATCAAAAGGGGTCGTAAAAAGAACAGGACCATTGTCAGGGGAATCAATAATCGAAGCTCTGGCTCGGCCTTTACCATTCGAAGCTTCGAAATAATAGAAGTTTGAGTCTATCTTGTTAGGAACATACTTATAGGTGTATTTAACTCCTTGTTTGTAATTATTGTCAGTTGAGTTTTCTTTCTGCATATCAATCATCTGTCCATTGAAGTAAATTTTCATATACTGCGGCTCCCTGCCTTCTTTGTCGCGGTAAATTACAGAGTAAGTATATCTTTGACATGGTGGTCCCCAATTAGGATAGACGTGTCCTTCGAAAAGCTCGGGGTCATCGACAGTCTTGGGAAGTTTGGGAATGATTCCTCCCGGGGTATTTTTATCTTCTGCAAAAACTAATTGGAAAAGACTAAGAGATAAAAACAAAACTAAACCAAAAACAAAGAGCGCTTTTAGTTTCATAAACAAATCTACTTTCATTAAATCAGAAAGGGTGTATAAAAGCAACTTAAGCTGTAAAACTTCAAATTCTGTTATAATATAGACAAGCGTCTGTAGCTCAACGGATAGAGCAAGTGGCTTCGAACCACTAGGTTGCGGGTTCAATTCCTGCCAGACGCGCTTAGCCCACATGAAAGATAAACTACTTATTTTGTTTAAACTTTTTTTAGGCTGGCCGATAACTATTTTATCTTTCTTTTTTATCTACCGCATTTTTTCTGAAAAAACAAATACTCTCTCATTTTCTTTTTCAGATATTAATTTTATTTTACTTGCAACAAGCATATTTTGTTTCTTTTTATATTTTTCATTAAGAGTTATTTTGTGGCAGCGCTTACTATCGTTAAAAAATCACCACGCGCCTTTTCTTGCCACTGCTTTTTATTGGTCGTCTTCAGAAATAAAACGATTTGTACCGGGAAATATATGGTCGTCAATTGCCCGCATCCATCACTTTTCCAAAAAAGAAATTGGCAAAAAAGAAATTTTCTTTTCCATTATTGAAGAGGCAAAAATTGTAGTTATAAGCAGCCTTATTATCTCTATTTTTTCTTTTTCATTTGTTTTTTCAACACTTTTACCTCTTTTTCCAACAGTAATAATAGCTGGTTTTTATCTTTATCGTAATCCAAAAAATTGGGTACTCCTTGGATATGGCATCTTGGCATTTTTTTGCTTTGGTCTTGGCACCTACCTTTCTATTGCATCAATAATTTCTCTTTCACCTTATTATATAACTACTTTTGTATCGTTTTTTTCCTTTTGTTATATAGTTGGTTACCTTTCGTTTGTTGTCCCCATGGGTCTGGGAGTAAGAGAAACAGTAATGACTATCGGCCTTTCCCGCTTTATTACAGAATCTTCTGCCGCAATTGCTTCTGTTTATACACGAGTAATTCTAATTTTTGCCGAAGTGCTCTTTTTTGGTTTCTCTTTTTTTCTCTATAAAACAAAAGATGACTACACAAAAAAGATAATTAATAGCATACAGAAACACTGGCATATTATCGTTTTAATCATAGGAATTTTTTTCTATATTTTATATTTCTCATCCGCCAGTATTGCCAGATATGACAATTTTTATACCGGCCGTTTCGATCTGGGAAATATGGATCAAACAGTTTGGAATACGTCACGGGGCAGAATATTCCAGTTAACCGACCCTGATGGCACACAAATTGTTTCCCGTCTGGCATACCATGCGGATTTTATTCTTATTTTTCTAGCCCCTTTCTACAAAATATGGTCAGACCCCAGGCTTTTACTTGTTATGCAAACGGCTGTGCTTGCCTGCGGCGCAATATTAATTTATTTAATCGCGGCCCAAATTTTTTCTAAAAAATCGTTTGGGCTTCTTTTTGCCTTTCTTTATTTATTTAATCCCCACATCCAGCATGCAAATCTTTATGACTTTCATGCAGTAACACTTGCCACAACCTTAATACTTTCAGCATTCTATTTTTTGCAAAAAAAGAAATTGGTATTTTTTGTTTTATCTTCTATCCTGGCCGGATTAACAAAAGAAAATGTTTGGCTTGTTATTAGTCTGCTTGGAGGATATCTTTTTATACGAGCAAATAAAAATAGAGAACGTTATCTAGGCGCAACAATTTTTGTTGTTTCAATGATGCTTTTTTACTATCTCGTCTCAACTGCAATTCCCAATGCCAGGGGAACACAACACTTCGCCATTTCCTACTATGCCGATTTTGGCAACAGTCCATCTTCTATTATCACAAACATTCTTTTTTCTCCCTTAAAAACAATTCTGACAATTCTGCAACCGGACAGAGTGATATACATATTCCAGTTATTTTTTTCTACAGGATTTCTGGCTTTTTTTTCTCCTTTGCTTCTTCTTTTTGCTGCGCCGGATTTTGCAATAAATTTATTAAGCAACAACAGTCAACTAAGACAAATTTACTACCATTATAGCGCCCTTATCACCCCATTTATTTTTATCTCATCCATCTATGGAGTAAAAAATATCCAGACACGTTTTCCAAAGATCGCTCGGTTTATTCCTTTTTATCTTGTGGCCGCAACTATTTATGCCGCTTACCAGTTGGGGCCTTTCCCTGGATCAAACAACCCAAATATCGCCATGTTTACAACTCCTCTGCAAGATAGGGAAATTATTACCTCGTATCTAGCTCGTATTAAAAAACGCTACAGCGTTGCCGCCACCAATAATCTTGGTTCGCACCTTTCCCGCCGACAACTAGTCTACACCATACCAATGGGTATTGACCGCGCCGACATACTGGTATTTCTTCTCAATGATCCATTTGCGCAACCATCTCTTGCCGCTCAGAAAAAAATGGTTGATGATTTAAAAAAGAATAAACATTATATCCTGCTTTTTGAAAAAGGAGATTTTGTTGCATTCCAAAAAAAGTAGTATGATAAAAGTATGATTAATGTTGTTAAGGCAGATGGCAGCAAGCAGGAATTTAACGAAGAAAAAGTGCGACAATCAATAAAACGCGCCGGTATTCCAAACGACTTACAAAATCAAGTTCTTGAGCATGTTAAAAGTAAACTCTACGAAAATATCAAAACAGCGCAAATCTATAAACATATTATAGAATTTTTAGGAAAAACTAATCCTCATGCAAAAGCAAAATACAGTTTAAAACAGGCAATTATGCGGCTTGGCCCAACAGGATACCCTTTTGAAGATTTTGTGGCAGAAATTATGAGAACCCAGGGATATACCACATATGTGCGAACTATACTACAAGGAACCTGTATCACGCATGAAATTGATGTAATTGCCACAAAAAATCCGCCAGCTGGCGGAGAAAAAATAATGGTCGAGGCAAAATTTCATAACATGCCTGGTATAAAAACAAATGTCCATGTTGCGCTCTATACAAAAGCTAGATTTGATGATATAGCAATGAAAAATAATTTTACCAATGCCTGGATTGTAACCAATACAAAAGTCACAACCGATGCAATCGCTTACTCGGAATGCCAAAACATCACAATTATAAGTTGGGAATATCCGCAAAAGGGTAATTTACGCGATCTAATTGAGCAATCCGGCCTTGCCCCAATTACCAGTATTACCGAATTTTCCACAAACGACATCCAAAAACTTCTTGAAAACGGCATAGTGCTCTGCCGCGATATTTGCAAAAAGCCAGAGATTCTAAATCTTCTTGATATGCCCGAGGACAAAAAGAAACATATTCTAGACCAAGCCGCCTTCGTCTGCAATTTATCATGAACTGGCAAAAAAACTGTCAAAATCAATATGAAAAATCATCCGCTGCATATAATTATAAGTCATTGACAAAGAAAAAAATATCTGGTATTTTAGTAAATGCGTTGATGGAGAAACCCGCCAACTGGCGAGGCTAGAGCTCCGGAGCAAGTTTCCGAAAAAATCGAAAGAAAAGTAGGAAACATACATAAGGTACATTCAGGTTTATGGATGTACAAAAAAGCGTGGCACCACGGATAATCCCGTCGCTTTAATAGTCTAAAGACTATTGAAGGAGGGGATTTTTTTATGAAAAAACTTTGGGAAAAACATACATCGAAATTAAACAAAAACATTGAGGCCTTTGAAACAAAGGGGGATCTTTTGTTGGATCAAAAACTTATTAAATATGATGTAATCGGATCGTTAGCTCACGCAAAGGGCCTTAAAAAAATAGGTATTCTCAACCAAAAAGAACTTCAACAAATTGAAAAAGGTCTTAATGCGCTTATAAAAAGCTTTGAAAAATTTGATAAAACATACGGCAAAATGCCAATGCCAGGCTATACCCACATGCAAAAAGCCATGCCATCTAGTATTGGGTTATGGGCCGGAAGCTTTATTGAATCGCTGCAGGACGATCTTATTATCCTTCAAACGACAATAAAACTTAACGATCAATCTCCCTTAGGCTCGGCAGCGGGATATAGCACAACACTGCCGTTGGATCGGGAGTACATTGCAAAATTATTGGGTTTTACAAAAGTGCAAAAAAATCCTCTTTATTGTCAAAATTCAAAGGGGAAAATAGAGGCTGTTATTATTTCAACTCTTGTCCAAATTCTTTTGACAATCAATAAGTTCGCATCGGACGTTTTACTTTTTACCGCAAATGAATTTGCTTTTTTTAATGTTTCAGATGAAGTTACAACAGGCAGCAGCATGATGCCGCAGAAGAAAAATGTCGATGTGGCAGAACTTTTGCGAAGCAAAGTCCACCTGCTCATAGGAAATTATGCCCAAATTGCTTCTCTATCTAGTAATTTAATCTCTGGATACAATCGAGATTTACAAGACATAAAGCGCCCCCTTATTGAAAGTCTTGAAATAACTATTGATAGTCTTAATGTAACAAATATCCTACTACAAAACCTAACACCAAATAAACATGTCTTAGAAAAAGCCATGACCGATGATCTTTTTACAACAGAAAAAGCGTTTGCGCTGGTTAAAAAAGGTGTGCCATTTCGAGAAGCGTATATGGAGGTAAAACATGCAAACAAAAACTAGTTATATAAAAGTCGCATCCTACGAAGGGAAAATTGGAGAGGTAAAAAAAGTGGTCTTACTTTATTCAGGCGGACTCGATACGTCAGTTATGCTCAAGTGGATCGCCCCAAAATGCCGCTCCCCAGTATATTTACTATTCAACTTATAGAACGGCTTTTGCGAGTTTATGATTTTATAATCAATGAGGTAGACACAACAAGAAATATACCTACTACATTTAGCACAAAAGAAAGAAGTAAAAATTGATAGGTTTTCATTTTCGCAATACCCATAAGACTAACGCCGATTTCATCTGGCAAGGGGGAAGCAATGATTAATGCGCCAATAACGGGTAATGTCCAACCAAAATATTTGGAATGAAGTAATTTTGTCAAATGATGATCTCCATCAAGATGATCGTATATACTTTTAAGTTCTGATGCTAAATTGTCTTTGATAAAACGAAAAATAGTAAAATCACCTACTACTGCACCTAAACCTGCAATAATGCCTATTTCAACTGGTGAGAGCGTTTCTGCAAGCACCAAAAGTATTACTGCGCCTGTTGCTACAGTAAAGGTGGAAACAAACAAAACCCCTCCAAGAAAAGCTCCAATATAACCAAAATTACCAAGATTTAGAAGAAATGTATGGAACGGCTCATATCGGGAGATAAAAAAGGCAATAATTAACGATATGCAAAAAAGGGTTAAATTCTTATACTTCCACATATGCTTAAGTATACCAGAAGTTCGAACACGGTCGAGGGTTATATAGTTTTATATATTTAACCAAAGCTAAAAGACTTTGGGTGGCTGACGGGATTTGAACCCGCGACGGCTAGCTCCACAAGCTAGTGCTCTACCACTGAGCTACAGCCACCATAAAGTATTTTTGAGTGTGCGCGCCCAGAGGGACTCGAACCCCCAACCTAATCGTTAGAACCGACTTGCTCTATCCATTGAGCTATGGGCGCACGTGAGCTCCTGACGTACTGTTACACAGACTGCCAAGATTTATCCAAGAATTTAACTCCTCGCCTATTTTACCAGATTTTTTATATGAATTGGAGCCTAATTTAACCTTGAAATTTCCCAATTTCTCAAAATAGGCCACTTTTACCCCTAATTTATCTTCTTTTAACTATTGTTAACTAAGCATTTTACCTGTACAATTATGCATAATAGGATTTCTTATAAAAAAGTGACCAAAAATGCCAAAAGACGATAAAAGGTTGCCGGAACTATTGACTATTGCGCAGGTGGCAAAAATCCTTAATGTCCACCCGACTACGCTTAGGCGGTGGGACAAGAAAGGAAAGTTAAAGGCCATTCGTGTAGGCACGAGACGCGGTGTTGGCGAAAGACGCTATCACCGAGAGGATATTATTAAGCTGATAACAAAGAGATAATTTTATGCAGACAAAATCTTTAAACAAAAACTTACATTCGGCAAGGACTGCTAAAACAGACGAATTTTATACTCAACTTGTTGATATTGAAAAAGAGCTCAAGCATTACAAAGATCAGTTTCGCGGCAAAGTTGTTTATTGCAACTGCGACGATCCTTTTGAGAGTAATTTTTTCAAATACTTTGCTGCCAATTTTAACGCGCTTGGATTAAAGAAGCTCATCACGACAAGTTATGTTAAGTCGCCGATTGCTGGCGGACAATTACCATTGTTTGAGGTAGAAGGGTTGAAGCCATCGGGTAAAGAGCCGTTTAAAATCGAAATCACAGAAGTGCTAGATATTGATAATGATGGAGCAATTGACCTTGAGGATGTAAAATCTTTGTTAAAACATAATAAGAAAAACTCAACTCCCTTGAAAGGCAACGGTGATTTTCGCAGTGAAGAATGTACCGAGTTGCTCAAAGAGGCGGATATTGTCGTAACCAATCCTCCTTTTTCATTATTTCGTGAATATGTCGCCCAGCTTATAGAATATAATAAAAAGTTTTTAATTCTTGGCGATCAAAACGCTATAACCTATAAAGAAACTTTTGGCTACATCAAAGAAAATAGATTATGGCTTGGCTATGATAATGGCGGCACAAAATGGTTCCAAGTTCCGATGGATTACGATATACCGACAGAATCAAGAAAGAAAATCGTAAATGGTGTGAAGTATTTCAGCATGGGAAGAATTTTGTGGTTTACAAATCTCGATACCACAAAACGGCACGAAAATATGGTGTTGTATAAAAAATATACGCCAGAAGAATTTCCCAAGTATGACAACTACGATGTCATAAACGTTGACAAGGTTTCTGACATACCAATGAATTATAATGGTGTGATGGGTGTTCCAATTACGTTTGTTGATAAATATAACCCAAAACAATTTGAAATATTGGGTGTAGCTAATTCTGCAAGATGGATTGGATATAAATGCCTTACTTTAATACAAGGCAAGAAAATATACAATCGAATTTTGATTAAACGGAAAAAATAATATGAAAATTGATCTGCACAAAATTCCAATTCGTAAAGTAGTAGTCGGATACAAAGACAGTGCCGAAGAAGGCGTTGTGGCCTATGGTGGCAAGCTTGATATTCGTCCGAAATATCAGCGCGAATTTGTGTACAAGGAAAAACAGCGCGACGCCGTGATAGAGACTGTTAAAAAAGGTTTTCCGTTAAACGTGATGTATTGGATGATTAGAGATGATGGCGGCTACGAAGTGCTGGATGGCCAACAGCGTACTATTAGCATTGGGCAATATGTGAATGGCGATTTTTCTCTAGATAACCGCTTTTTCCATAATTTAACCAAAGAGGAGCAAGATAAAATTTTGGATTATGAATTGATGATTTATCTTTGCGAAGGCACTGATAAAGAGCGAATTGATTGGTTTACGGTTATAAATACGTACGGAGAAAAGGTGAATGAGCAAGAAATTCGCAACGCAGTTTATACCGGCCCTTGGCTTTCGGACGCGAAATTAAAATTTAGCAAATCAAATTGTGCGGCGTATCTGTTGGCAAATGACGGCGGACAATTAGTTAGTGGTTCGCCAATCAGACAAGACTATTTAGAAACCGCGCTATTTTGGATAAATGGCGGCAAAATAGAAGATTATATGGCTAAGCACCAGCATGACTCGAACGCCAACGAGTTATGGAAGTATTTTCAAAATGTAATTGCGTGGGTACGGGCTACTTTTCCGAATTATCGCCACGAAATGAATAGTGTGCAATGGGGCGCGCTATATAACCAATTCAAAGACGCGAAACTGAACGCTGGCATACTTGAAGGGGAAATCAAAGAGTTGATGCAAGATGAAGATGTAACAAAAAAATCTGGAATTTATCCTTATGTCTTAACTCGAGATGAAAAATTCCTAAACATCCGTGCTTTTACCGATAAACAAAAAAGAGAAGCGTATGAAAGACAAAATAGTATTTGCCCGAAATGTAAAAAAACTTATGAATTTGAAGAAATGGAAGCTGATCATATAAAGCTGTGGAGCGAAGGCGGAAAAACTATCACTGAAAATTGTCAGATGTTATGTATAGATGACCATAGAGAAAAATCTGGAAAATAAACTGCCAAACTTTTAGAGGAAATAATGAGGTGTATATGGATAGAATAAATTAGCTAGATAATCAAATTGACCAGTTAGTTTATAAGCTCTACGGCCTCACACCAGAAGAAATAGCAGTTATTGAAAAATAATGCGTTTAAAATATGTTGATAGGTATTACGAAAAGCAAAATAGAAGGGTACACAGGTGAAAACTAAATTAGCAATTTTTGAAGGCAAACAAATCCGCCGCCACTGGGATGAAAAGAAAGAACTCTGGTATTTTTCAGTGGTGGATATTATTGCCGCTTTGACCAATAGCAGTAATCCGCAGGTTTATTGGCGTGTGTTAAAAAAACGCTTAATTGATGAGGGTTCAGGTGAAACCGTTACAAAATGTAACGGTTTGAAAATGTTGGCGGCTGACGGCAAAATGCGCCTAACGGATGTAGCGGATACGGAAACAGTTTTTCGAATTATCCAGTCTATACCTTCACCAAACGCCGAGCCGTTTAAATTATGGCTTGCCCGCGTGGGATACGAGCGCGTAGAGGAAACTGAAGATCCGGAAAGAGCTATCAACCGGGCTATGCAGACCTATCTCAAGAAAGGTTATTCACGGGAGTGGATCAACCAACGGCTTAAAAGTATTGAGATACGGAAAGGTCTGACTGACGAATGGGAAAAACGAGGTGCAAAGGAGGGATTGGAATTTGCAATTCTTACTGACGACATTACTTTTGCCTGGGCCGGTCTTACAACAAAACGGTATAAACGCCATAAAGGGTTAAAGATGCAAAATTTACGGGATAATATGACTAATCTTGAACTGGTTTTAAATATGCTGGCCGAAGTTAGTACAACCGAAATATCTCAAAAGGAAGAACCCGATACCTTTGAAAAAAACAGGAACGTTGCCCGGCGGGGTGGTGGCGTCGCGAGAGTAGCCCGAAGAAGGATAGAAACAGAAACCGGAAAGAAAGTCATCAGCAGGTCAAATTATCTTTTACAAGATAGTAGGAAATTAAAGAAATGATTAAATTATCGAGGGCGAAATTAGAATTACTATGTTTAAAAAAAAGTCAATTAACAAAATACCTGACAATCAAATCGTTTTCTATCAATCACCCAGTGGCTCGGTGAATATTGAGGTTTTGTATGCCGGGGAGAATATCTGGCTTACCCAAAAGAAAATGGCGGAGCTGTTTGATTGTTCAACCGACAATATTTCACTTCATCTAAAAAACATCTATAAAGAAAAAGAATTAGATCAAGGTTCAACTACCGAGGATTTCTCGGTAGTTCAAAAAGAAGGTGAAAGAGAAATAAAAAGAAAAACTACGTTCTATTCACTGGAAGCAATAATTGCTGTGGGTTACAGGGTTAATTCAGAAAGAGGTACACAGTTTCGCCAATGGGCAACAGGAATTTTAAAGAATTATATACACAAGGGTTATGCGTTGGATAGTAATAGAATGAAATATGGTTCCCGTTTCAGCACCAGGTATTTTGATGAACTCTACGAAGAAATCAAAGACATTCGCACCAGCGAACGAATGATCTACCAGAAAATTACCGATATTTATGCCACAGCTATTGATTATTCACCAAAAGCATTCGAGAGCAAACAATTTTTCGCAACTGTTCAAAACAAACTGCATTTTGCTATCACAGGCAAAACTGCGGCAGAGATCATTACAACAAGAGTAAGCAGTAAAAAAGAAAAAATGGGATTAACTTCTTGGAGACGTTCTCCACAAGGGAAAATTATGCCAAGCGATATAACCATTGCCAAAAATTATTTAGACAAAAAAGAACTCACTCATCTTAATCGTATCGGTAATATGTATTTGGACTATGCCGAGATGCAGGCGGCTCGCGGGCGAGCTATGACCATGAAAGATTGGATAGAAAAACTGAATGCATTTCTAAAATTTAGCGAATATGAAATTTTGACCAATGCAGGTAAAATTAGCCATGAAGTTGCGGAAGAACTTGCCTTAACAGAATATAAAAAATACAAAAAGGTGCAAGACAGAAACTACATCTCCGACTTTGACCGTTTAGCAAAAAAATTATTAAAGAAAGTTAAAAAATGAAACATTTTGATTTTCGCTATCTATATAAAAACCTCTACGATTTGATATAGAAATTGCCAGTTCGATAAAAATCCTATGGAGCGGGTGAGGAGAATCGAACTCCCGTATCAACTTTGGAAAAGTTGTGTTCTACCATTGAACTACACCCGCGCGTGTAACGTGGGACGGAAACTACGTTTCCTTCCCAACGATCCTTCCTAATTTGTTGCGCGACAGCGGTGATCCTGATGCCAACGCTGTAACCGCGCAACTATTTATATAATAAAGAACAAAAATATTATATCAATATTTCCTTTTTTCCTCAATTATGTAATTATCTTGCCAAAATGTGAAGCCTCGCTTGATCAATATATGTGGTTGACCCTAGCTGTGTTTTAAGCTGCACTTGATAAAGATTTTCATCTTTGGTGTCGGTAAGCGATATCGCTTTGGATGTAAGAAGCGTTGAGGTATTGCTTGCTAAAGTAAGATCGCTATCAACTATGCTTTGAAGACTATTTGCATTGTATAAACGAACATATACAGTTTGACTCCCTGCAGGCACCCTAACCGTTGCTTCAAAATACACTTTTTCAATATTTCCGTAACTCTTCATATTAACTTTTGCTCCAATTCCAGGTACTACGGTCCAATCAGTATAACTACCACTTCCTTGCCCAAGTGGAATAAAGTATTCATGAAGTGTTGAGATAGGTGTAGGGATGCTCGTTGCAGTCGGAATGGGTGTAGACGTTAATGTTAACGTAGGACTTGACGCAACTGTTGATATTGTATTTGGTAATTGCGCCGATTGGGAAGATGTTTCTATTGTTTTTTGAGCGCTCTGTTGAGTGGTAAGATCAGAAAATTTTGTCACACAGCTTTGGGGACATATTCCCGAAATCCGCTGTAAAATAAGGTTGTCGTTAGAGCTTTTTTGTCGTGAAGAAAAAAACAATACATCAACAACAATCACATTGATAAAAAGGACAAAAATAAAACCCAAAAGGACAAATACAGTAGCTTTATTTTCAAAAAGATACCCTGCGCTACTCGTAAATGCTTGGATTTTACTTGGAGAATCTTCCTGGGAATCGTCCATACAAATAGTATAGCAAAAGAGGAAAAAGAAATCTGGTCGGGGTGAGAGGAATTGGACCTCCTGCTTCTCGGTCCCAAACCGAGCGTTCTACCGATGAACTACACCCCGAGTGCCGCGAGAGAGAGTCGAACTCTCACACCCTTTTAGGATAAAGGCTCTTAAGGCCTTCGTGTCTGCCATTCCACCACCGCGGCGTTTTACCACTCTATTCTACTGCATATAACATATACTATCAACCATGTGAAGGTGGAGTGATTCCTAAAACTTTCAACGAATAATCCAAAAGCTCCTTCATATCCTCACGCCTGTTATTACTATTAAGAAGCACGCCAATTATCTGATGATTATTGTAATCTAAATATGTTGCCAAACAAAGACCAGCCTCTGGCGTATAGCCTGTTTTAACGCCTTTTACTCCAGGATAAGTTGTCAGAAGATTTGTTTCATTTTCTAAATAAAACGCTTTGTGCGTTTGCGAATAGGGAATTTGGTACTCTGACGTTTCAACTATTTTTTGGAAAAGAGGAAAATGCTCAAATGCGTATTTTGTGATAATAAGTAAATCATAGACGGTTGTATACTGCTTGCCATCTCCCTGCAGTCCGCTTGAGTTAGTAAAATGCGTATCCAAAAGACCAAATGATTTTGCCTTATTATTCATAGCTAAAATAAACGCCTCGCGTCCTAAAGGATAATTACTGGCCAAAACCTCGGCTGCATCATTACCCGATGGCAGCATAAGCCCATACAAAAGCTCTTCTTGAGTCAGAATTTCGTTTTCGCCCAAACCCATACTATCTTCTCCCACCAAATTCTCTTTCGATACGATATACCTATCGTCTTCTTTTTTGTTTTCCAAAGCAATTATGGCGGTCATTATTTTAGTTAATGACGCCATGGGAAGTTTTCGATGCTCATTTTTGGTATAAAGCGCAGTATCAGACGTCAAATCGTACACAATCGCGGCCTCTGCCGAAATCTGAGGCTTTTCCAAAGCTAAGCTTTGCATAATGTTTTCTTTGGGAAACCAAAGATCAATAGATGAAACTTGGCTGTTTTCCCATAGGTTTAAAAAAGAGGGGAGAGGAGAAACAACTTTTGATTTTGCCAAAATATTTGGAGATATATACCACATAATTAATCCTGCAAGCAAAAAAAGACAAATACTTGTTGCTATATACGAAAACCAAATATGCCGCATTTTATTATTTTAGCAAAAAACATATATTAGCGCTAAATTGACGGAGACTAATTGTTTTAGTATCATAGTAAAATGAGCTTACTTTTTTTAAATCTGTTTTGGATTGCCACAAATATATTATTAGCCGTATTGGCGGTTGATTTTGGCTGGCTGGCGTGGAAAATAAAACAAACACAACTAAAACCAGCGCTTTGGTTTCTCTGGCTGCTTTTTGTTCCAAATACTATGTATATGGTTACTGATCTCATTCACTTCCAAAAGCAATTTAACAAAGTTAATGCCAGCGCAACAGATATAGCAATATTAATTTTGCAATACAGTATTTTACTGCTGGCTACATTAATTACATTTTTACTTGCTATGCATCCATTTGAAAAAACACTTATAAAAAAGCTAAAACATCCTTTATATGTTTCTTTCGCTATTTTTGTGGTCAATTTTATTATTGCCTTTGGCATTGTGATTGGCCGGGTACAACGCACAAATTCATGGGAAGTATTTACTAATATCGGAAAAGTTATCCAAGACAGTAATAATGTATTTACTTCCCAAGAACTAATGACGCTTGTAATTTTTTTTGGCGTCCTTAATAATTGCGTCTATTTCTTTTTTAGAAAAAAAGTTTATCTGTATGAAATCGCAAAATAACGCCTGGCGACAAAGCCGTGTTTATCATGGTAAAAAACAAGGTCGGTTGCTTGGCTTCCCAACTCTTAATCTTGATCCTTTGGTTTTACCAAAAGATCAAAAAGAAGGAGTCTATGCGGCGATAGTAAAACTTAAAGGAAAAACATACAAAGCAGCGCTTTTTTTTGGCCCGCGGATTGTGGTTGGCGAGACGTATAATACGCTGGAGCTTTATGTGTTTGATTTTTCAGATGAAATATACGATAAAAAAATAGAATTTCAAATTTTGGATTTTATTCGGGGAGTGATGGACTTTTCGTCATTTGAAGAACTTAAAAAACAAATAAAAAAAGATGTCGAAAAAATACAATCCTTGATATGAAAAAAACCTCATTCTTTCCATTGTTTTTGTTGGCAATCGCGTTTCTTTACTTTTTCTATCCGCCTTTTTCTGCAATTGCCAATAAAGTTTTATATCAATCACCGTGCGACACGCCAAAAACCTACAAAATTGGCATTGTTGATTTACGCTTTCAACTGCCCAAAAGTGATTTTCAAGAAAGAACAAAAGAAGCGGCGCGAATTTGGAATACAGCTCTTCAGAAAAATCTCCTTTTGTACGATCCGCAAGCAATACTTACAGTTAATCTTGTTTACGACCAAAGACAATCATTAAATACACAAATAAACTCGCTTGAAGGCACGCTAAATAGTCAAAAATCATCTCTAGATTCCGAAATTGCAGAATACGAAAGCCTTGCGAAATCATTTGAAAGCAAACTTTCGGCGTTTAACACCCAGGTTAGCTATTGGAATAGTCAAGGCGGCGCGCCTAAAGATGAATACGACAAGCTAAAAAAAGAGGAAGAAGAATTAAAAACGCAGGCGCAGCGAATAAATGCGTTGGCCAAAAAACTAAACTTTTCCACCCAAAATTACAATACCCAAGTTAATACTCTTAACACAACAATTCGTACATTCAAAAACGAACTTCAGAAAAAACCAGAAGAAGGAGTCTACAAACCAAAGGAGCAAAAAATTGATATTTTTTTTGACATCAACCATGATGAGCTTGTCCATACACTGGCGCATGAATTTGGCCACGCCTTAGACATTGACCATATTCCAAACGAAAACGCTATTATGTATCCCTTTACCACACAAACAATTAAACCCGCAGCAGAAGAAATTGCGGCTTTACAAAAAATCTGCGAGAAGCGTTTTATCGGAGAAATAGCATTTAAAAATGCGGTTATACTTACTCAAGAACTTATTACAAAAGTGAAAGAAACAAAATAACCTCGTTTTCTGCTA
Source organism: Candidatus Levyibacteriota bacterium (assembly GCA_016432345.1). Lineage (GTDB taxonomy): Bacteria > Patescibacteriota > Microgenomatia > Levybacterales > UBA12049. The sequence goes on from CP066685.1 coordinate 699,044, forward strand.
TAATATATACACCGCATAAGGCGGTTTTTTTAATTATGGATATTCGTAATGTGGCCATTATCGCCCATGTTGACCATGGAAAAACAACATTGGTGGACGCGCTGTTAAAGCAATCAAAAACAAAACTGCATAAAGACAGCGCTAGCTCGCTTATTATGGATAGCAACGAGCTTGAGCAAGAAAGGGGTATTACTATTTTTTCCAAAAACGCCTCGGTGCTGTGGCATTCGCCAGCTGGCGAAACCAAAATAAATATTATTGACACCCCAGGACACGCAGATTTTGGCGGGGAAGTAGAAAGAGTTTTAAAAATGGCCGATGGATGCTTGCTGCTAATTGATGCCAAAGAAGGACCAATGCCCCAGACCCGTTTTGTTTTAAAAAAAGCGCTGGAGATGAAATTAAAAATTATTGTGGTTGTTAATAAAATTGATAAAAAAGACGCCCGTATCCATTATGTGCTTAGTAAAACTCTTGATTTGTTTTTCGAATTAGGAGCCGATGAAGAAACCGCCGATTTTCCCATTATTTATGCATCGGCAAAAATGGGAAAAGCAGGACTCACAGAAGATTTAACAGCCATGACCGATATATCACCGATATTTAACATGATTCTAGAAAAAATTCCATCCCCTGCTGGAGACAAAAATAAGCCACTTCAGATACTTATTACCACCCTTTCTACTGATCTGCATAAAGGACGCATTGCGATTGGACGAATATACAATGGCACAATTAAAAACGGCCAAGACATAGTCCAAATAAAAAGGGACCAAACAAAAAATACTTATAGAGTAACTTCTCTTATGACCTTTGTTGGGCTTGATAAAACAGAAGTAGAAAGTACAGAAAGCGGCGATCTTGTGGCTGTTTCTGGTATTGCCAATCCTGAAATTGGCGAAACAATTACTGATCCTACAGAATCAATCGCTCTGCCTGTACTTAATATCGAAGAACCAACGATTAGAGTTACTTTTATGGTAAACAGCTCTCCTTTTGCAGGACGGGAAGGGGAATTTAAAACCTCTCGCCAAGTTAGGGATAGATTATATAAAGAACTAGAAACCGACATGGCTCTTAGGGTACAAGACGATGCTTTAGGAGGTTGGGTTGTGTCGGGACGGGGAGAACTGCATATTGCAATTTTAATTGAGCGGATGCGGCGGGAAGGATACGAATTTCAAGTTGGCAGACCACAAGTTATTGATAAAGTTATAAACGGCGAAAAACTTACTCCGTACGAACGCATATTTATAGAAATACCAGATGAATTTAGCGGTATTGTTATGCAAAAATTAGGCGCAAGACGCGGCGAATTACAAGATATGAAGTCAGAAAACGGCACAACATATATGGAATTTATTATTTCCACCCGCGGGCTTTTTGGCTATCGAAGCGAATTTGTTACAGATACTCGGGGTTTAGGTATTATTAACACTTCATTTTACAAATACGATAAAGACAATGGTTATTCTCACGAAAGGGAAAGAGGTTCGCTTGTTGTTCACGAAAATGGCATAACCAATTTATATGGCCTTACCAATGCCCAAGATAGAGGAATACTTTTTGTTGGACCCGGCATAGATGTTTACAAAGGACAAGTTGTTGGAGAAAATGCCAGATCAGAAGATATGACAATTAATGTCTGCAAAGAAAAACAACTCTCCAACATGCGCTCCAAAGGCGAAGGCGGCATGGAACATTTTAATACACCAAAACAAATGGGGCTTGAAGACGCGCTGGAATTTATTGCCGATGACGAACTTGTTGAAGTAACACCTAAAAATATTCGAATTAGGAAAGCCATACTTGACGAAGTTGAAGCCCGCCGCAAACGCTCCCAAGGATTGATTTAACAACCTTTTTAACGACTGTCGTTATAGATGTTGATACGACAACCTAAAATCAATCTCCCTCTGTCTGTTCTTGAACAAAAACTCCAAATCTTGTATCATAATAAACATTGCTGAGTCGTCTAATGGTAGGACAACGGACTTTGGATCCGTTTATTCTGGTTCGAATCCAGGCTCAGCAGCCTAGGCTTTAGTATCGGAAATTTCATTAATCTTAACCACCTTATTAAACTTATCATGAATAATTTTTTTCGAAATAAAATACTTATTGTTGTACTTCTCCTAATTAACGCTACTCTTATTGTATTTCTTCCAAAGAATAAATCAATAAGTACTCCTTTAAACAAAAACACAATAAACCCGCAAACCAAACAAAACCTTAACCCTTTGTCAATTGAAGCCATGCGCGAGAAAACATATCCAGGCAGCGATATTATAATCGAACAAACTCTACCTTCTACCAGTAATTACAATCAGTATCTTACTTCCTACCAATCGGACGGTCTAAAAATCTACGCTCTGTTAACTGTTCCTATTGGCCAAAAACCCAAAAATGGTTGGCCGGTGATTGTTTTTAATCATGGCTATATTCCGCCCGAAGTTTACCGGACAACCGAAAGGTATGTTGCTTACATTGATGCTTTTGCCAGAAACGGCTATATAGTTTTTAAACCAGATTACAGAGGAAATGGTAATTCCCAAGGAAAACCCGAAGGCGCATATTACTCTGCGGCTTACGCAACCGATGATTTAAATGCAATTTCCTCAATTAAAAAATATAAAGACGCAAACCCCCAAAGAATTGGCGTTTGGGGCCACTCAATGGGCGGCAATATTACCCTTCGGGATTTGGTTGTAAACACAAAAGATATAAAAGCGGCTGTAATTTGGGGTGGGGTTGTTGGCTCGTACGAAGACTTAATGTATAACTGGCAACGAAAAGTAACTTATCGTCCATCAGGAAGAGAACTAACACTTCGAAATTCATCCAGACAACAATTAATAGACAAATATGGGGACCCAAGAAAAAACCCGCAGTTTTGGAACTCGCTTGACCCTACCTACTTTGTAAAAGATATTACAGCGCCCATTCAATTGGACACAGGCGGCAGCGACGAAGAAGTACCGGTGGCTTTTTCTAAGTCTCTAAAAGACAAATTGCAAACGGCTGGAAAAACCGTTGAATATTTCGAATATCCAGGAGATGACCACAACATTTCTCAAAATTTTACCCCTGCCATGCAAAATTCAGTTAAATTTTTCGATAAATACCTAAAATAGCTGACTTAGACTTTTAGCCTCAATTTTGATATAATCCGCGGATGCTTCCAAAAAAATCCGTATTTATCATCCCGGGATTTAGGCACAAACCTACCAGCAAAGCAAGTAAAGGCAAAACAAAAACATTTCGCTACATTCCTTCAGTAGAAAAGTATCTAATACAAATCCAAAAAACCGACCATGATATCGGAAATACCCGATATTTACAAACACTCCGCCTCGCAACAAAAGAATTATTGTAATAATTTTTTTTGTCTGTTATATTAGAACCGAATGCGCAGAAACGATATACTGAAAGCAAATAAAAAATGGTGGAATGATGTTACCCCAATTCACGCAAAATCCAAACTCTATAATCTCGCCTCTTTTAAAAAAGGAAAAACCAGTTTAGAAAAAACAGAAATTACAGAATTGGGCAATAACGTTCGTGGAAAAACCTTATTACATCCCATGTGCCACTTTGGTATGGACACATTATCGTGGGCCAGAAAAGGCGCAATAACAACAGGTGTTGATTTATCAGATAAAGCAATTGAATTCGCAAAAGAATTAAGTAAAGAAACCCATATTCCATCAACCTTTATATGTTCGGATTTTAATAAATTGCCAAAAGCACTCAACAAAAAATTTGATATTATTTTTATGTCTTATGGCGTACTTTGCTGGATAACAGACATTAATAAATGGGCAAAAATAATAAGTCATTTTTTAAAAAAAGGTGGCACTTTTTATATTATCGAACTTCATCCATTTACCAACATATTAAGTTATGATTTTAAGATATCCTACAACTATTTTGATAAAGGCCCAGACATTGATGATTCAGAAGGCACCTATGCAGATTGGAATGCGCCGATAAAAAGCCCGACATATGTCTGGAGCTATACCATAAGTAATGTTATAAACGCGCTAACCCAACAAGGATTAAAAATAGAATATGTCCATGAATTTCCTTTTACCATGTACGATCAGTTTCCCGGATTTATGAAGATAAACGAAAAAAACCAATATGTCTTAAAAAATAAAAAAATTCAAATACCTCTCTTGTTTTCCATAAAAGCTACCAAACAAAACTTTAATACTGCCAAGTATTGAAGTTTTTTACATAAAACTATGTCTCTTATTTTTACTATTCTAAGCTTTGGCTTTACCTGCGACTGCGTCATGCCATCGATGCTGACCACGTAGCGGCAATTACTACATTTGTCAACCGAGAGCAAAGCATCCGCTCTGCAGAAGTAAGGATACGACAGCTTTTTTATTTGAGCGGCGGACCGGATTCGAACCGGCGACATCTTCCTTGGCAAGGAAGCATTCTACCACTGAATTACCACCGCACGGGTGCCGAGAGCAGGAATCGAACCCGCATAACCGCTTCTTCAGAGCGGCGCCTTGACCACGTTGGCAATCTCGGCTTTCTGCTTTTGTATTCTAGCATAAGTTCTAACCCTATGACAATTCGCACAAACAAGGTCACATTTTATTATCTCTTTCTTTATTTTTTCTATATTTGATGTATCGTTAACAGCCATCCAAGAAATACTTCTTATTTTTGTTTCTCCATCACGATGATCAAAATCCATTACATATGGTGGAAATAAATTACTACAATCCATACATGGTCTATCTTTCTTTAACTCAGTGATAAATCTACGGCGTTCTTCTTTGTATCTTGTTTTTCTTAGTAATGCTAACATAAGTTGTCTTGTTTGGTTCTGATGATATTGGTATTCATGTCTGCATTGTAGATCTTGATGTTGGCATGGCTCGCAAGCCAGTTATTATTGAAGTAAAACGGGGAGATTATTTAATTGGCCCGGATAATGGCGTGCTTTTACCTGCTGTAAGAATGCTTGGAGGAGATAAGAAAGTCTTTGTAATAATAAATAAAGATTTTATGCTTTTACCAATTTCACCAATTTTTCATGGACGACATATTTTTTCACCAGTTGCTGCACATTTATCAAATGGTGTACCAATCGATCAATTTGGTCCAGTTATCAGATTTAACACTTTAGAACCAGCGCCATATCAAGAAGCAACCATTAAAAATGGCGTCATTGAAGCAGAAGTTATTACGATTAATAAATTTGGCTCGCTCAAGTAGAGACTTTTGGCCAAGTCAAACCCCAAGAACCCCTCATTCTCAAAGACGATTATGGAAGAGTGGAAATTGCGATCAACCTCGGTGAATTTGCAAAAAAATATAAAGTAAACGTTGACGATAGAGTTGTTATTAAAAAGTTGTAGATGTGGGCACTGAGGGATTTGAACCCCCGGCATCTTCGATGTAAACGAAGCGCTCTACCACTGAGCTAAGTGCCCGACTATTTTTATGATTAGTGCCGAGGACAGGAGTCGAACCTGCACGCTTTTTATAGCACTACCACCTCAAGGTAGCGGGTATACCAGTTTCCCCACCTCGGCTTGTTTACTAATTATATCTAAACAGGCTTGAATTTTAAAGTACTTTCTTTTCAGGCAAGGTACTTTTTTGTTGTAATACATCTTTCCAACAAGAATCAACGATTCCCTTTTTGCGAATTTTAAGCTAAATGTTGATTTTCCTTCAAATTTAATAGCACCAGATAATCCGAAGAAACGCTTTATCTCCTTTTGTAACCATTCAATATGATTTTCGCTTGCAGAAAGAAAACCAGTATACATCATAAAACTACTTTTCCATCTTTTATCCCAATAACTATATGTGTAGCCATCACCGTCTAAATGACCTCTTAAGAAATCCGCAAAATATCTATCCGGAATTTTTATACTACCTAAAGTTTTGGTCTTATGTGGAGTTAATCCAATGGATAATAAAAACCTGTAGAATTTTACATTTCCAAACTGAACCTGGTAGTATTTTTTTTCGTGCGTGTAAGAACTATACTTTAATCCGATCTTATTTTTTAAGTTTAATATTTTTATAAAGGTTTGAATTTGATCCAAATCTTTCGACGTTAAATTAATATGCCTTCCATCTATCGAAAGACTTCCATCAGTCGTAATTAATCCTACAGCGTATGCTATACCTCTACTCCATCTCACTGATAAATTGTAGCATACTCAAGAATTAGCGTATACCATTTACTACTTGCTCTTTTTTGTGCCGAAGAGAGGATTCGAACCTCCACGAGCTTTAGGCTCACAGCGTTCTGAACACTGCATGTCTACCATTCCATCACTTCGGCAAGTACACCTATTCTAACAAACACTGTAAAACTTGACAACAAACCAAAAAATGTGCAACTATAAAATACCATGGGCAAATTTTTTAGACTTGCAATTTTTTTGTGCTTAACACCCGTTGTTTTTTTATTACTCTTTGTTTCTATTTCTTACCTCTCATATCTTAAAGTTTTTCAAGATCCATACCACGTGCATCTTTCCCAAAGTCAAACTGTAGCTTACGCCGCTTTGCCATCTGCACAGGATATTATCGAACAAGAAGTAATCATGCAGGATGCCAGAGTAGAAATGATAAAACAATTCTTTGCCAAATATAAATCGCCGCTAGAACCGTACGCAAAAGAGGTTGTTAACTATGCCGATGATTTTGGTCTTGATTTTCGGCTTATTCCCTCTATCGCCATGCAAGAATCTAACCTTTGTCTTAAAGCTCCAGTTGACTCCAACAACTGCTGGGGATTTGGCATATATGGCGGCAAGGTAAGAATGTTTAAAGACTATAAAGAAGGGATTTATGAAGTTACCAAAACCCTTGCTACAAACTACAAGAAAAATGGCTTAGAAACGCCAGAACAAATTATGACTCGCTACACCCCAGGAAGCAATGGCAGTTGGGCTAGAGGAGTAACCCACTTTATGAATCAGCTTCAGTAACCCATAGTAAACCCCTTGACAAACCTATAGTTACATGATAAAATTCCCCCTTAGATCCTAAGGTATGGCCTTCAAAACCCCATACGTTAGGATTTTTTAATGGTAAAAAAAGGAGTGCTTCTTTTTACAGTGCTGGCAATTATCTATCAAAACTTTATTCCAAATGTCTTTGCGCAGAAATCTGCAGGATCGTCTGCTGTGTCTATTGTCACACTTCCAGAACAAGAAGAAGACGCAAGAGTAAAAATTCTTAAAAAATATCTTGAAAAATACAATTCGCCTTTGGTAAATTATGCTAGTGTCTTTGTTGCGGAAGCTGACAAAAACAATATTGATTATAGATTGCTTGTGGCTATATCTGGTGTCGAATCCACCTTTGGACAACAAATTCCTAATAATTCCTACAATGCGTGGGGATGGGGAATTTATGGCGATAATATGATTAGATTTTCGTCTTGGAACGAAGCTATTGCAACTATATCTGGCGAACTTAGACAAAAATATATAAATCAGTGGGGAGCTAAAGATGTCTATCAGATTGGAAGGTTTTATGCTGCTTCACCAACATGGGCATCCCGTGTTAATTACTTTATGGAAAAAATAAACGCGTTTGCCCTAAAAAATCCGGGGCAGTCTCTTCCCATTTCACTCTAAGTAAGGTATAATTGCCATTTAGAAGGGTCGGTGGCGGAACTAGGTATACGCGTATGGTTTAGGACCATATCCCGAAAGGGTTGGAGGTTCGATTCCTCTCCGACCCACCCGTAAATAATTATGAACATTACATCAACAATCGAAAAGCTAAAAGACAATACAATTAAATTAACTATTACTATCCCCAGTAACATGGTTAAAAAAACCTGGGAAAAAGTAGTTGAGGAAACATCAAAAAACGCCAAAGTTTCGGGTTTTCGTAAAGGCAAGGCGCCAAAAAAATTGATTGAAGAACAAATTGACACCGAAAAAATACGTGAAGAGGTTCTTAAAGAATTACTTCCTCAAGCCTATATCGAAACTGTTAAAAAACACAACATTACCCCAATTGTTAATCCAAAAATTCATGTCGAAAAATTTGAAGAAGGTGGAGATTGGGAATTTACCGCCCTTACTTGCGAAACACCAGAAGTAAATCTTGGTAAATATAAAGACGAGATTCAAAAAATTACTGCCAAATCAAAAATTATCATTCCTGGTAAAGAGCCGCAGCAACCAAACTTTGATGAGATTGTAAAAACTCTGCTTGCAGCCACAACAGCAATTATTCCATCAATGCTTATCGAACACGAAGTAGATAGGCTTTTAAGCCAAACGCTTGACGAAGTAAAGCGGCTTGGCATGACACTTGAGCAGTACTTAAATGCTACAAAAAGAACACCGCAAAACCTTCGAGAAGAGTATCAAAAAAAGGCAGAAACCGACATAAAATTGGAGTTTGTTTTACAAAAAATTGCCGAAGCAGAAAAAATCGTTGTTGAAGAAAAAGAAATACAAGAAGCAATCCAAAAAGCCAAGGATGAAACAGAACGAAAAAACCTGGAGGCAAACAAATATCTTCTAGCTTCAATCCTGCGACAACAAAAGACTCTTGATTTTCTGCGCAACCTGTGATAAGGTAAACCCGAAATGGGGAAGCGCTATGCAAATTACAACGCAAAAAAAGCAGAAAAACTCTTTAGGGCAATTTGTTGATCAAAACCCGGTCGAAGCAATTCGCAGTATCGGTGGTGGTACCGAGTGGACTAATGATTTTTGGGAACAACTACTTGGTGAGAAAGAAAAGAAACAACCTCAAAAAAGTGGCGAACTTCAGGAAGGACAAGATCTTAATTTATCAATTGAACCAGGAATTGATTACAGACGAGAAATAATTCATGGTTCAGAAAAAATAGCCTCCGAAGAAAACCAGGCTCTTATTCAACAAATAGAAATGATAGTTCTTGAACTTAAACGCTTGAGCGCATCTTCAAAAGAATTGGAAATTGAATTCAAAGATGTAATTGTTACCCAAAATGTGGTTAAACCCGGCAAATATCACCAGGGTTTTTTTGAATGGATGCTAATAATTATTAAAACTGCCCGCCTGCGAATAGAAGATGCTGGCGCCTGGCTTTCTGCCATGAAAGGCAAAAAAGGTAAAAAACAATCACAAAATTACTGGGAAAGATTTAAAAAAGAGGGCACCACTTTTGGCCTCTCCAACGAACGCGTCGTTTCCACCCAAACAGGGTAAAATAAAAGGGTTATTAATATGAATGAGTTACCCACCGCTGGTAATCCCGAAACCTCCCGCTTTCCAGAATTTGAGTATGGAAGAGATTTATATGTTCAACTTTTTAAGGATGATACTCCTTTTGTTAACTTAGGTTATCTTCCTTATCAAAGAATTATAGCAGAAAGGGCACTCAGTATTTTAGAAAATGATGGACATATTAGGCTAACACCTATGCCTTGTGCTACGTTCACAGGAGAAAAAGGAGATCTTGGTGATGCTGTATATCTCTATTTGCTCAGGCATGACGGGTACAGTCTTCACGCTGATGTGGAAGTCCCAGAAGGCGGTATTGATCAATCTTGGATTTTAAGACATACTTTTTTTGGAAGTGAAGCTAGCAGCACAGTTGTAGAAATTAATATGCTTCCGGGAGACACTAATTGTGAAGATCTAACTAGTTTAGTTAGACATTTATATGAGGAAAAAGGAGTACAAATAGGTGGTCATCCAGAAATTCATTTAGAACCGGACGCATTGTTATCCCGAGTAAAATCAGCTTTGTCTTCCTCAACACACCAGGTGTGTGGTAGCTTGACACATAAGGAAAAATGGTACAATCGTTATGATGATTACGAAGCTTTACTGTTATGTAGATGAAAGCGGTCAAAATACAAAAGGAAAAGTATTTGTCGTTTCTGTGGTTGTAACAGGTCAAAAACGGGAAGAACTTATAAAGATTTGTGAACAATTAGAACAAGTTAGTGGTAAGCGGAAGGATAAATGGGGCGAAGCTGATCATGAAGAACGAATGCGTTATCTTCATCATATTTTTGCAGATGACCGTTTTAGGGGCTGTTTACGCTACGAAGTGTTTCGTCAAACAATCGATTACGATACGGCAACTATTAAAGGTATTGTTGCATCAATAAAATGGGAAAAACCGAGTAGCAAGTATACTACGCTTATATATTGATGGACTTAGAAAAACAAAACGGCATGAATATGGAGCAAAACTTCGTCATTTGGGACTATCTGTTAGAAAAGTACAAGGAATTGCGAAAGACGAAAGTAATACTTTAACTCGTCTTGCTGATGCTATTGCTGGCTTTGTACTTGACGCAGTGGATGGCACATCGGAAGAGATAAAAGCATTATTTCGAAAAGCAAAGCGGGATAGTATGCTTATTGAAGTTTCTCCATAAAAAAACCACCCACTAAGGGGTGGAGGAGCCTAGTCTTTTGAGAGACACATGCCATAACGGACAGTTTTCAGCTCTGATTTGCATTATTTATATCACATTTCTGCTTTTTCGTCAATGCCAAAAAATCAACAGTTGATTTTACTCGGAAAATTCTATACAATTCTAAAGGTGAAACAATTTTGCATTCTTACTGTCGTCCTTATTGATCTCGCATAAACGAGCGGGGCTGACTGTAGAAAAACATACTCCCGCTCATAAGCGGGATTTTTTTATGAAACAAATGTCGGGTGGGCATATGCTGATGGAAACTTTCTTAAAAGAAGGTGTGGATTTAATTTTTGGCTATCCAGGGGGCGCTATTATGCCTGTATATAATGCCCTGTATGATTACCGAGGAAAAATCCGCCATATCTTAGTCCGCCACGAGCAAGGCGCATCCCACGCCGCAGAAGGATATGCCCGCATAACTGGCAAACCAGGTGTTTGCTTGGCCACTTCTGGTCCCGGCGCCACCAATCTTATTACCGGCATTACCGATGCCTTAATGGACTCTGTGCCTTTAGTCTGTATTACAGGACAAGTTGCTTCCCATTTGGTTGGAACAGATGCTTTTCAGGAAGCAGACATCGTTGGCATGACTACACCAATTACTAAATGGAATTACCAAATTACCAAAGCCTATGAAATCGTTAACGTCATTGCCAAAGCATTTAGTATTGCCAAATCAGGCAGACCTGGACCTGTTTTAATTGATATTACCAAAGACGCCCAAATTGATACAGGCAGTTTTTCCTACAAACCATACCAGATTAAAAAAACATATCTCTCGCTTATTACACAAAAGAATAATATTAAAAAAGCAGCAGACCTTCTAAATAATGCCAAACGGCCTTATGTACTTATTGGTCATGGAGTGCAAATTTCATATGCCGAAAAAGAGCTTTTACAGTTTGTAGAAAAAGGCGGATTTCCGACTGCCGCAACCATCCACGGATTATCTTCTCTTCCCGCCAATCATCCTCTTTATGTTGGCATGCTTGGTATGCACGGCAATTACGGATCTAACATCCTAACAAACAAAGCAGATGTGATTATTGCCATCGGCATGCGATTTGACGATAGGGTAACAGGAAGAATAAAAGACTATGCGCCTCAAGCCAAAATTGTTCATGTTGACATTGATCAAAGCGAGCACAATAAAATTATAAAAACCGCTTTGGCAATAGTTGGCGACGCAAAAGAAGTTTTGCGAAAACTTATCCCCCTTATTAAGAAAAACTCTCACGCAGAGTGGATAAAAGAGTTTAGAAAATGTGATGCAATAGAATATGAAAAAGCCGTTCGCCCCGAAATGGCGCCAACAACCCCTCTTATCAAGATGGCAGAAGTTATCGCCATGCTGTCAAAAAAAACAAACGGCCAATCTATTATTGTTGCCGATGTGGGACAACATCAAATGATGGCAGCGCGTTATTATAAATTTCAAAAACCGAAAAGCTTTATCACATCCGGCGGACTTGGCACTATGGGTTTTGCTTTACCGGCAAGTATTGGTGTCAAACTCGCCAGTCCAAAACGAAATGTAATTGCTGTTATTGGCGATGGCAGTTTTCAAATGACTATTCAAGAACTGGCAACAATTACCCAGGAAAAATTACCTGTTAAAATAATACTATTGAATAATAACTATTTAGGTATGGTGCGACAATGGCAAGAGTTATTTTTTGACAGAAGGTATTCTTTTGTCGATTTAGATAATCCGGATTTTATCCAAGTGGCAAAAGGATTTCGCATTCCAGGCTTAAAAGTGGAAAAACGAAAAGATTTGGCAAAGGGAGTAGATAAAATGCTTTTAGCAAAAACACCATTTCTTTTGGAAGTGCATGTCGAAAAGGAAGGAAATGTTTTTCCCATGATGCCAACCGGCGCTTCGGTGGAGGAGATAAGACTGGAATAATATGAACATTCAAACCTATACCATAACAGTTGAATCCGAAAATAAACCAGGAGTACTCTACCGTATCGCCGGTATTTTTGTGCGGCGAAAAATTAATGTTGAAAGTTTGTCTGTTGCCGAAACAAAAACTAAGGGCTTGTCAAAATTTTCAATTATTGCTAATATTACACCATACAACGCAAAAAGAGTTATTGAAAGCATTAAAAAAATTGTGGAAGTAACCGACGTTAATGCCGTAATCAAAAAATGAAACAAAATAATAATAACCTACAAAAACTCTAAACTGCCTCTTATATGAAAATAAATTTTGGCGGTGTCATCGAAGACGTGGTCACCCGAAAAGAATTTCCATTGACAAAAGCAAAGCAAGTGCTTAAAGACGAGGTAATTGCAGTAATTGGTTATGGCGTGCAAGGACCAGCCCAGGCATTAAACTTGCGGGATAACGGCTTTAGTGTGATTGTGGGACAACGAAAAGGTGGTCAGTCATTTGAAAAAGCCCAAAAAGACGGCTGGAAAGAGGGAAAAAACCTTTTCGATATAGAAGAAGCGGCAAAACGGGGAACCATTATTTGTTACCTTCTTTCCGATGCCGGGCAAATTCAATCCTGGCCGATTATTAAAAAACATCTAACACCTGGCAAAGCCTTATATTTTTCTCACGGCTTTGGTATAACTTACAAAAAACATACCAAGATTGTACCGCCAAAAAATGTTGATGTTATTTTGGTGGCCCCCAAAGGCTCGGGACGCACTGTCCGCAAACTCTTTACCGAAGGTAAAGGCATTAACAGCAGTTTTGCCATTTTCCAGGACGCCACAAAAAAAGCAAAAGAACGAATACTTGCAATAGGCATAGCCATAGGATCGGGTTATTTATTTGAAACAACGTTTGAAAAAGAGGTTTTTAGCGACCTAACAGGAGAAAGAGGCGTTTTAATGGGCGCCATTGCCGGGGTTATGGAAGCGCAGTATAATTTGCTTCGCAAAAAGGGGCACACGCCATCGGAAGCATTTAACGAAACGGTCGAAGAAGCCACCCAAAGTCTTATTCCTTTAATTTCCGAAAACGGCATGGACTGGATGTTTGCCAATTGTTCAACCACGGCACAGCGCGGAGCGCTAGATTGGAAAGGAAAATTTAGAAAAGCTGTCGAACCGATATTTAATGATTTATACAAAAAAGTAAAATCAGGTTACGAAGCGCAGGTTACCATTAAAGCAAATAGCAAGAAAAATTATAAAGTTGGTTTGCAAAAAGAATTAGACACCATCAAAAATTCCGAAATGTGGAAAACAGGAACCACCGTCCGCTCCCTTCGCCCCGAACGACAAAAGTAAGCGTTTGACAAATAAGACACAACCTCTTATACTACGATTAATGAAGACAAATCAAAACATTCTCCTTACTATTGATCTCCTCCTTACGGAGATCTAATGGTTTGGGAGAAATAATTTTTAGATAATAACAATCTCCCAAGCAAGGGAGATTTTTTTTATGAAAAAACAGATTTTTATTTTTGACACAACTTTAAGGGATGGCGAGCAAGTACCCGGCTGTCAGTTAAATACTATTGAAAAAATTCAGGTGGCAAAAGCCTTAGACGAGCTTGGAATTGACATTATCGAAGCGGGCTTTCCAATCTCCAGCCCAGGAGATTTAAAATCTATTATTGAACTTTCCAAAGTCGTAACTCGGCCTACCATTTGCTCCTTATCCCGCGCTATTAAAGAAGATATTGATGCGGCCGCAGAAAGTCTAAAATTTGCCAAGCATAAACGAATACACACATTTATAAGCTCTTCCGATGTACAAATTAAATATCAGTTTAAATCCACCCGCGAAAAAATTATGCAGCAAGGCATTGAGGCTGTAAAATATGCCAAAAAGTTTACCCAGGATGTGGAATTTTCGGCCATGGACGCAGGCCGATCTGACAACGCATTTTTAGCAAAATTTATCGAAAATACAATCAAAGCCGGAGCCACTACTGTTAACATTCCCGACACTACAGGTTATTGTTTACCCGATGAGTTTGGTGAAAAAATTAAATACTTATTCGAAAATGTCAAGGGAATTGATAAAGTAATTGTCAGCGTCCACTGCCATAACGACCTAGGACTAGCTACCGCTAATACCATTGCCGCTGTCCAAAATGGCGCGCGGCAAATAGAAGTAACTGTCAATGGTGTAGGCGAGAGGGCAGGCAACACCTCGCTTGAAGAAGCAGTGATGATCTTAAAAACAAGAGTTGATTTAAACGCTACAACCAGCATTAATACCAAATTAATTTGTCAAACATCTCAACTTGTTTCCAAACTTATGCACATGCCTGTTCAGCCAAACAAAGCCATCGTTGGCAAAAATGCCTTTGCCCACTCGTCAGGTATCCATCAAAACGGCGTCTTAAAAAACCGATTTACCTACGAAATTATTAACCCGGAAGATGTTGGTGCTAAATCTTCGCTTGTTCTTACAGCCAGATCAGGACGATCAGCTTTAAGGTACCATTTAGAACGCTTGGGTTACAAAAAACTTTCCCAAACCCAAATTAATAGTACTTATCAAAAATTTTTAATGCTGGCAGACCAGAAAAAAGATTTAGGCGACAATGATTTAAAATATCTAATGAGTAATTAAATATGAAAAGAAGCGATGCCTTAACTAAAGGAATTAAACGCGCGCCTGCCAGGGCAATGCTGCGGGCAGTTGGGTTTACAGATAAAGATTTTGGGAAACCAATTATAACTGTGGCCTGTCCTTATACCAATGCCACCCCCTGCAATGCCCATATCCAGGATTTAGGCAACATAGCCCTGTCTGAAATAGAAAAAAAGGGTGGCAAAGGATTTATTTTTGGTACCCCTGTTGTCACAGATGGCGAAACAATGGGCATGGAAGGCATGAAGTATTCTCTTGTTAGCCGCGAACTTATTGCCGATTGCATCGAAACCATGCACGAAGCGTATTCAGCCGATGCTGCTTTTACACTATCAGGATGCGACAAAACTATCCCAGCAGCTCTTATGCCACTGGCACGAAATAACAATGTTGGACTAACACTTTATGGCGGAACAATTCGCCCAGGAAAATATAAAGGCAAAGATTTAACTATTGTTAGTACCTTTGAAGCAGTAGGAAGTTATATTGCTGGAAAAATATCAGATGACGAACTTCATCAAATAGAGTGTCATTCTTGTCCAGGCAACGGCGCTTGCGGAGGCATGTATACGGCCAATACCATGGCTTCGGCGATTGAGGCTTTAGGAATGAGTATTCCGGGCAGCGCATCCCACCCGGCAGTTGATAAGCATAATAAAATTTCAGTAAAAAAAGTACAAGATATTAAAAAATCAATAACCGCACTCTTTATGCTTCTGGAAAAGAATATCCGAGCGCGGGATATTATAACTAAAAAGGCCTTTGAAAACGCTATCACAGTTGTTTTGGCATTGGGCGGTTCCACAAATGCAGTACTTCATCTTATTGCTCTTGCTCATGAAGCAGAAATAAATCTAACAATTGACGATTTTACTCGCATTGGCAAAAAAATTCCTTTAATTGGCAATTTTAAACCCTTTGGCGACTATGTAATGGAAGATTTAGATAATATTGGCGGCGTACCAATGGTAATGAAAATGCTCCTTGATGCAGGACATCTATATGGAGATTGCCTAACAGTCACTGGAAAAACCGTGTCCGAAAATCTTAAAAATGCCCCAAAACGGGAAACCAACCAAAACGTTATTTATAGTCTCGAAAAACCATTATCTCCTCCACAACATCATATTATTATTTTAAGAGGCAACCTTGCGCCTGATGGCGCAGTGTTAAAACTAAGCGGAAAAGAAATGAAGTTTCATTCTGGTCCTGCCCGGGTTTTTAACTGCGAAGAAGAAGCTTTGGACGCAATTCTGCAGGGAAAAATAAAAAAAGGCGATTGTGTTGTAATTCGCTACGAGGGGCCAAAAGGCGGCCCGGGCATGCGGGAAATGCTTTCGCCATCCAGCGCTTTAATGGGCGCGGGACTTGGCAAAGATGTAGCTTTAATTACCGATGGACGTTTTTCTGGCGGCACACACGGCATCATGGTTGGCCACATTGCGCCAGAAGCAGAAAGAGGCGGACCAATTGCAACTATAAAAGAGGGTGATACAATAACAATTGATCTTGCAAAACGGACAGTTGATGTCGAACTTTCGAATGTCGAAATTAAAAAACGGCTGACAAAATGGAAAGCGCCAAAAGCGCAATACACCAGGGGCGTTTTGGCAAAGTACGCAAAATTAGTCTCAAGCGCAAGTAAAGGAGCGGTAACATCATGAAAATAATCAAAACCAAAAAAGCGCCAGCTGCGATCGGACCATACTCACAAGCAATTGTAGCAGGAGATTTTGTTTTCTGTTCTGGTCAGATTGGTATCAATCCAACAACAGGTAACCTGGTTGAAGGAATCGAAGACCAAACCAAACAAGTAATCACAAATCTTCAAGCAGTGCTCAAAGCCGCAAGGTTAGACCTTGCAAGTGTGGTAAAGACAACAGTATTTCTCAAAAATATAAATGATTTTCCAAAGATGAACAATGTGTTTGCTTCTTTTTTCGACAAACATAAACCAACCCGCTCCACAATCGAAGCATCAAATCTCCCTAAAAATGCACTAGTCGAGATAGACGCGATAGCCCTCAAATGAAACCAAAAACACTATTTGAAAAAATTTGGGATAGCCACGTGGTGTATCAAAAAAAGAACTATCCTGATGTTTTATATATCGACGCCCACTTAATCCACGAAGTTACCAGCCCCCAAGCCTTTGATGGTCTACGCAAAAGAAATCTCCCGGTTTTTCGCAGCATTCGCACCTGGGCCACAGCCGACCACAATGTCCCAACCAAAAATCAAGACAAACCAATCAAAGAAATACTCTCAAGAAAACAAGTTGAAATGCTTACCAAAAATTGCAAAGAGTTTGGTATTCGCCTCTATGGCCTTGGCCATCCATATCAAGGCATCGTCCATATTATTGGCCCGGAGCTTGGCATTACCAAACCTGGAATGACGATAGTTTGTGGTGATAGCCACACTTCCACTCACGGCGCGTTTGGCAATATTTCTTTTGGCATTGGTACAAGTGAAGTCGAACAGGTTTTAGCGACCCAAACTATCTTGCAATACAAACCCAAAACTATGCTGATAACTGTTGATGGAAAGTTAAAAAAAGGTGTTGTTGCAAAAGATATTATTCTTTACATTATTTCAAAAATATCAACAAGCGGCGCAACAGGCTACTTTGTTGAGTATGCCGGGTCAACCATTCAAAATCTTTCCATGGAAGCCAGAATGACTATCTGCAACATGAGTATCGAAATAGGAGCCCGAGGTGGCCTAATTGCGCCAGATAAAACAACATTTGCCTACATGAAAAACCGAAAGTTTATGCCAAAAAACAAAGAATGGGATAAAATAATCGCATATTGGAAAACCTTACCATCCGACAAAGACGCTATATACGACAAAGAGCTACATTTCGATGCAACAGACATAGAACCAATGATTACCTATGGCACCAATCCCGGCATGGGAGTAAAAATCACAGAAAAAATCCCAAACGTTCCAACAGCCGAAAAAGCCCTTACCTATATGAATTTAAAAGCTGGAACTCCCATGATTGGATTAAAGATAGATTATGTTTTCTTGGGAAGCTGTACGAATTCCAGGATTGAAGACCTGCGTTTAGTTGCCAGTATTGTTAAGGGGAAAAAGAAAGCAAAAAATGTTGATGTTTTTGTTATCCCAGGTTCCAAGCAAGTAGAAAAACAGGCCAAAAAAGAGGGGATAGATAAAACTCTTAAAAATGCTGGTTTCGAACTAAGGGAACCAGGATGTTCGGCCTGTTTGGGAATGAATGAAGACAAAATTCCTGCTGGAAAATACTGCATCTCAACATCAAATCGCAACTTTGAAGGCCGCCAAGGCCCAGGTGCCAGAACTTTTTTAGCAAGTCCACTAACAGCCGCGGCGGCGGCAATTACAGGTAGAATTACAGATGTCAGAACAATATTATGAAAACTATAATTTCAACCTGCGTACCATTACCAATAGAAAATATTGACACCGACCAAATTATTCCGGCCAGGTTTCTTAAAGCCACAACCCGAGAAGGTTTTGGTGAAAACTTATTTCGGGACTGGCGCGCAAAGGATAATTTTGTTCTTAACAATCCAGCATACTTTGGCAAAATTTTAGTTGCCGGGAAAAATTTTGGCTGCGGCTCCAGCCGCGAACACGCCGCCTGGGCTATAAAAGATTATGGCTTTAAAGCTGTAGTTTCCAGCTTTTTTGCGGACATATTTAAAAACAACGCACTCAACAACAACCTTCTTCCAGTCCAAATCAGCGAATCATTCCTGCAAAAACTTTTTAAAGCAATAGAAAAAGATCCAAAAACAAAAGCAACTATTGACCTTGAAAAACAAATCATATCTTTTAACTCTCAAAAAGAAAAGTTTGATATTAACCCATATAAAAAAACGTGCTTAATATATGGATATAACGATATAGAATACCTTTTGTCAATAAAAGACAAAATTAAAGAGTATGAGAAAAACAATAGCAATTTTGCCAGGTGATGGGATAGGCCCAGAAATTATAGAACAAGCAATAAAAGTGCTCAAAATTGTGGGTACAAAATTTAATCACGAATTTGTGTTCGAATATGGACTAATAGGTGCTATAGCAATAGATAAAACTGGAAACCCTTTACCAAATGAAACGCTTAAACTATGTAAGTCAACAGACGCTATTTTATTCGGCGCAATCGGCGATCCAAAATACGACAATGATCCAAGCGCAAAAATTAGACCCGAACAAGGGCTTTTAAAACTTCGAAAATCCCTAGACCTTTATGTCAACGTCCGCCCAATTCGGGTATTTGAAAAACTAAAAAGCAAATCTCCTTTGAAAGGAGAAATTTTAGAAGGTGTTGATTTTGTGGTAGTACGAGAACTTATAGGAGGGATTTATTTTGGAAAGCGGGGAAGAAGAAAAAACGGAACAGTAGCCTACGATACCTCCACATATTCAAAAGCAGAAATTGAAAGAGTAGCAAAATTCGCCTTTGAGCTTGTGCTGACTCGGAAGAAACATATCACAGTTGTTGATAAAGCCAATGTATTGGAAACTTCGCGCCTTTGGAGAGAAACAATTCAAGAACAATCGAAACAATATAACAATGTAACAATCGAATTCATGTTTGTCGACAACGCGGCAATGCAGATTATTAAAAAACCAAGTAGTTTCGATGTAATTTTAACCGAAAATATGTTTGGAGACATTCTCACGGATGAAGCCTCGGTCATCACTGGTTCAATTGGTATGTTGCCCTCTGCATCAATCGGCGCAAAAACCTCGCTGTATGAACCAATTCATGGCTCATATCCAAAAGCCAAAGGATTAAATACTGCAAATCCTATTGGGACAATCCTTTCTGCAGCAATGATGCTCGAATATAGTTTTGGACTTATAAAAGAAGCAAAATCAATAGAAAACGCCGTCGAAAAAGCAATCAATCTTGGTTTCGGCACAAAAGACATCGTTTCAAATAATCCACTTGGTACTTCAGAACTAGGCACCAAAATCGCATCTTTGATATAATAGATGTTAATGAACAGCCGAGTATTTACCCCAGATGAGGTTGCCAAAAACACCACTGAGGGAAAATTCTATTCTGTTTTTCAAGAAAAATAATAAACATTACATCCTTCGCTGACAAAAATCTTCTTAAACACCAAAGCTACTGTAATTGTCTTTATCTAGCCAATTTGCTACAATAAATTAACTTTTTTGGGCGCATAGCTCAGTTGGTTAGAGCGTTACATTGACATTGTAAAGGTCTCAGGTTCGAATCCTGATGCGCCCACAAGTGATCTAATTGGATTATAAAAAGACCCAGTTGACACCCACGAAATTACTTTTGCTAGACTACTTATCACTCTATTTATCACTCTATGAAAAAAGCAAAAACCAGTCCTCAAAACGAGAATCTCACAGATATTCTTAAACTTCTTACCAAAAGAATCGAAGAAGTAGCTGTTGATGTATACGGAATAAAAGGGAGCATAGCAAGAATTGATCTTAAAGTGCATGCTATAGACATGAATACCAAATTAACAAAATCGGACGTAGAAAGATTAAGTAAAGAAGTAAAAAAGGTTGAAAAAAGAATTATTAACGAAGTTGGAAAATTCATTGATCAAGCTATTCTTCCACAACTCGATGATAAAGCCGATAAAAAAGATGTAGAACGATTGGAAGGAAAACTCGACAGTCTTTTACACGCAAATTAATTTGATTGACAATAATAAATTTGTCTGCTAGTATACATACAATGAATAAAAATCAAATTATCACAATTACCACCATTCCTTCCTAAGGGAGGTGTGTTTTTGTAAGAAATACCTCCCATAAAGGGAGGTTTTTTATTTTAACCATGAACAATACTGTTACAATTAAAACAATCGAAGAGGCTTCTAAACGAATCAATGGCATAGCCAAAAATACACCACTGCAGCATGCCAAAAGACTTTCCGAACTTTTTGAAGCCACCATCTTTTTAAAACGCGAAGACCTTCAACGAGTGCGTTCTTACAAAATTCGAGGCTCCTATAATCTGATGAAGTCGCTTTTGGACAAGGAAAAAGCAAACGGCGTTGTCTGCGCCAGCGCGGGCAACCACGCGCAAGGAGTAGCCTACAGCGCGGCAGCGCTTAAAATACATGCCGACATTTTTATGCCGGTTAAAACACCGCTGCAGAAAATAAACCGAGTCAAGCATTTCGGAGGAGCATGGATAAAAATCCACCTGGTTGGCAATACCTATGATGAAAGTTATAAAGAGGCTTTAAAGTATTGCAAAGATAAAAAAGCCACCCTTGTTCATCCCTTCGATGATCCTCGCGTAATATCGGGAGCAGGCACCATTGCCAAAGAAATTTACGACGAGTTAGGCCAAAATATTGACTATATAATTTGTACAATTGGCGGAGGAGGATTAATTTCTGGAGTGGGAACATATCTTACTCAAAAAATAAAAAAAATAAAGGTGATAGGAACAGAACCAAAGGGAGCGCCAAGTATGTACGAGGCATTAAAAAAAAGAAAAGTTATTACACTCGATGCTATCGATACCTTTGTCGATGGGGCGGCAGTAAAAACAGTAGGCCAAAAAACATTTGATATTGCAAAAACTGTAGTAAGTGAGATTATTTTAGTTCCAGAAGGCAAAGTTTGCACTACTATGATTGATCTTTATCAAAATGAAGGGATTGTCGCAGAACCAGCAGGCGCGCTTTCGATCTCTGCTCTTGACTTTATGGCAGAAAAAATAAAAGGAAAAACTGTTGTTTGCATTTTAAGCGGCGGCAATAACGACATTTTAAGATACCCAGAAATTATGGAAAGAAGTCTTATATATCTTGGAAGAAAACACTATTTTCTTATTGAGTTTGCGCAAAAACCTGGACAGCTTAGACAGTTTGTGGATAAGGCGCTTGGTCCAACCGATGACATTGTGCGCTTTGAATACATCAAAAAAAGCGCCAAAGAAACAGGTCCGGCATTGGTTGGCATCGAGCAGGAAAAAAAAGAAGATTACGATAAACTCATACACCAAATGAATAACTTTGGTATTATATACAAAATAATAACTTCTAATGATCTTATCTATAATTATCTTATATAAAAGCTTTGCATAGCGGTATTTTTTTGCTATAGTAATAACCATGAAGGATACAAAAAATCTAAAAGATCACAAGCAAATTGGCCAAGAGCTTGAATTATTTTTTACTCATGACATAGCTCCTGGCGCTCCATTTTGGCTTCCTCGCGGCCTGATTATCTTTAAACAACTTGAAAAATATATTAGAGAACTAACAGAAAATGCCGGATATTTAGAAACATCAACCCCCATAATGGTAAAATCTGAGCTGTTTAAGCAATCTGGACACTGGGAAAAATTTGGCGCGCATAATATGTATAATTTACAACTTTCAGATGAAAATGATGATTCTAAACCAGTTAGTTATTCCCTAAAACCAATGAACTGTCCCGAATCAACCATAATTTATAGATTTAGACCCAGATCGTATAGAGAATTACCCTTAAGACTGTCCGAAATTGGCAGGCTTCATAGAAGAGAAAAATCAGGGGAAGTAAACGGACTGCTTCGAGTTAGACAGTTAACTATGGACGATGCGCATATTTATGCTACTGAAGAGCAAATTTTTGATGAGGTTTCTAATATTTTGGACATGATGATACATTTTTACGAAAGTTTTGGTTTTGAGTATGAATTCCGATTTGCCACCAGACCAGAATCCAGAGCAGGAAATGATAAAATGTGGGACAAAGCGGAAAACGCGCTATATCAAGCTTTAAAAAAGAAAAAAATTAAAGCAGGGGACAAAATGGGAGACGGAGCATTTTATGGACCAAAAATAGACTTGCACATTAAAGATTCCCAAAAAAGAGAATGGCAACTTGCAACAGTTCAACTGGACTTCCACCAACCAGAAGCGTTTAATTTAAAATATATAGATGAAAATGGCGAGTCGCAAAGACCTGTTATGATTCACAGGGCAATCTTTGGTTCATTTGAAAGATTTATTGGTATTCTAACAGAACACTATCAAGGTAAATTTCCGCTGTGGCTTTCTCCTGTGCAAATAATACTTGTTCCAATTGCTGATCGACACAAAGAGAAGGCAGAAAAAATCTTCAAAAAGTTACAAAATGAAGGTATTAGAGTAGAAATTGATGATCGAAAAGAGACGATGCAATCTAAAATTAGAGATGCCACTTTACAAAAAGTGCCATATATGGGTATAATAGGAGATAAAGAAACCGAAAAATCGGGCGAGTTTCTTTTGTCTGTAAGAACACGAGAGGGAAAAGATCTAGGACAATTAGCTTTCCCAATGTTTTTACAAAGGGTAAAAGAAGAAATTGATACGAAGGTTTAAAAAACATAATCAAAGACAACAAGTATTCAGGATAAACGAACGCATCTTTGCTGTAAGTCTTCGCGTTTTAGATAGTGAAGGAAAACAAATAGGCATACTAAATCGTTTTGAAGCACTACAAAAGGCCAGAAATGCAGGACTAGATTTAGTAGAGATTGCACCAAGCGCAAAACCGCCTGTTGCTAAAATAGTTGATTTTAAAAAATTTTTATATCAAGAGGCGAAAAAGAAAAAGGAAGAGAAGAAAAAAGCCAAGGTGCCTGAAACCAAAGAAATTAGGTTAGGGCCTTTTATGAATAACCATGACTTAGATGTTATGGTAAGACGAGCACGAACGTTTTTGGAAAATGGAGATAAAGTAAAATTAGTTGTTAAATTTGTCGGAAGACAAATAACACATCCTGAGTTTGGAAAAGACATAACAAAAAAATCAATTGATCATCTTTCTGATATATCAAAAATTGAAAGAGAGATGAAATTTGAAGGAAAAAATTTAATAACAATACTATCGCCAGAAAAGAAAAGAAATAAACATGAAGAAGAAAACACGAAAGTCAGCCTTAAAACGGTTTAAAATAACGAAAAAAGGAAAAGTTATGTTTTCCCATCAGTATACTGGGCACTTAATGCGTAAAAAGGGCGCAAAAAGACAACGTAGACAAAAAGAACCAGGACAGCTTAGTGGCGCATTTGCTAAAAGACTAACAAAAATTCTTGAGTAATTATGAGAGTAAAACGAGGTACAGTTTCTAGACGAAAACATAACAAACTTCATTCTCTTACCAAGGGATATAGAGGTACCAAAAGCCGCCTTACAAAGGTGGCAAAAGAAGCAATCCTTCATGCGGGCGCGTACGCGTTTCATGGAAGAAAACTTCGCAAACGAGACATACGCCAACTTTGGATTACACGTATTGGCGAAGCATCCAAACAGATGGGAATTTCTTACAGTGTTTTTATGAATAAGTTAAAAAAAGCAAATATTTTACTTGACAGAAAAATTCTAAGCGAACTTGTTGTAAATGATACTGCTGCTTTTAAACAAGTAATTGACTCTGTTAAAAATATCTGATAAGATCAATCTACCAATGAAACAATTCAACAATAGAAAAATTACTTTTTGGTTTTATTTTACCTCCTAAAGCGGGGACTATTTGCGTGTTGCAAATAAGATCCCCCAAAGGGGGATTTTTTGTATTTATGACAAATAAAACAATTATTATAACAGGACCATGCGCTGCCGAATCGGAAGAACAAATTCTTCTATCGGCAAAAGAAGCAAAAAAAAGGCAGGTTGACTTTTTACGGGTTAGTTTGTGGAAACCCCGCACCAAACCCGGCTTTGACGGTTTAGGAGAAAAAGGTATCGAGCTTTTGGTAAAAGTGGCAAAAATGGGCGTAAATCCAGCTACCGAAGTTATTATTCCATCCCATGCAGAAAAAGTTATAGACACTGTTTTAACAGCTGTACCAACCGCAAAGGTACTTCTCTGGATTGGAGCTCGAAACCAAAATCATTATATTCAGCAAGAAATTGCCCGAGCTATGGGAAACGAAAAAAGAGCATACTTAATGGTCAAAAATCAACCCTGGCCAAGCTTAGAACATTGGGAGGGAATTATTGAACATGTACTTCATGGTGGTATTAGTAAAAACCGTCTGCTTATTTGCCATCGCGGCTTTAGTCCAAACGGACATGCAAATCCTTATGGATACCGAAATGTCCCAGATTACGAAATGACCATGAAAATAAAAAATAAAACAAAACTTCCTGTGCTTTTTGATCCATCTCACACAGGAGGAAGTGTTGATAATGTATTTAGAATCGTCAAAGAAGCTGCAAAACATTCATTCGATGGTTTAATTATCGAAGTGCATCCAAATCCAAAAAACGCCAAAACCGATGCCAAACAACAGCTTACCTGGAAACAATTCGATGAATTACTAAAATTAGTATGACGCAAAAAACCTACATCATTGATACAACAGAAACAACTACTATTATTATAAATAATTATATTCTTAAAGATATTGATTCTATTCTTAAAGAAAACAGTTATAGTATGTTTTTGCTTCTTTGTGACGATACAACAAAAAAACTTTTTATAAACAAAGTCTTAGAATCTCTAAAAAAACTTGGTAAACCCATTGAAATACATAGTCTCACTCCAGGAGAAGACAGTAAAAATACTATAAATCTTTTTCGAATTCTTGAACACATGGTTGAAAAAGGATTTGATCGAAAAAGCGCTGTTATCGCGCTTGGCGGGGGAGTTATTGGAGATATTGCGACAATCGCCGCGGGTGTATTTTTGCGGGGAATTGACTGTATTCAAATCCCAACAACACTGCTTGCCCAAGTCGATGCGGCAATTGGAGGAAAAGGCGCTGTAAATGTGCGTCATTACAAAAATATCATTGGAGTTATTAAACAACCCTCTTTTATTCTTATCGATCCAATGCTTTTAACAAAACTGCCAGAAAAACAATACAAGTCAGGAATAGGGGAAGTTTTAAAATATGCAATTGCCATGGATAAAAAACTTTTTGAACTTTTAGAAAAACAAACAAAACATACATCACTTCTTCCAATTATTAATCGCTGTGTTGAGCTGAAAACGAACATCGTGCAAAAAGACCCACATGAAAAAAGTGGAAAAAGGCAACAGCTAAATTTTGGCCATACCTTGGGGCACGCCATTGAACTCTATGCGCATCTTTCTCATGGAGAAGCAATTAGTATTGGCATGACTTTTGCAATTATTGTTAGCGAAAAATTAAATATGCTTAAAAAAGAGGACGCAAAAAAATCAATTGAACTTTTAAAAGTTTACAAACTTCCTACAACTATTTCAAAAAAATCAATTGCCAAAGACACAATTTATACACAAATGAAAAAAGACAAAAAAGCAATAGACGGCATGCCAACTTTTGTACTCCTTGAAGGCATAGGAAAAACAAAATCTGGCTGCCATGTCCAAAGAGATATTATTGAGCAGACTTTAGACGAGATATTGATATGAAAATTTTAGTTCTTAACGGGCCAAATCTTAATATCTTGGGAAAACGAAAAAAAGAGTTTTATGGAATATCTACACTTGATAATATCAATATCATTCTAAAAGACGCTGCAAAAAAATATGACTGCCAACTTTTATTTTTTCAATCAAATCATGAAGGAAGACTTATTGATTTTATTCAAAAACACGCAAAAAGCGCAGATGGCATACTGATAAATCCTGGAGCGCTGACTCATTATGGGTATTCACTTCACGATGCACTAGTTGATACAAAATTACCAATTGTCGAAGTGCACCTTTCTGACATCACAAAACGGGAAGACTTTAGAAAAATAGATGTATTTGATGGAATTGTAATTGAAAGAGTAATGGGAAAAAAAGAAAAAAGTTACGAAGAAGGACTGGAAAAACTAATTAAACATATTAAAAAATGAATATTAAGATCTATCCATCTAAAATATCAGGAGTCATAAATGCGCCGCCATCCAAAAGTATAACACACCGAGCTATTATTGCCGCTGCTTTAGCGCATGGAACCTCTGTAATAAAAAACGTGCTTTTTTCCGATGACACAAAATACACAATTCATGCGCTACAACAACTAGGTGTAGAAATAGAACAAAACAAAACAACACTAACTATTTATGGAACTGGTGGAAAACTTATTGCTCCCAAAAAACCGCTATATGTAGGCAACTCCGGGTCAACACTTCGCATGATCACTGCTATTGCGTCATTAGCAAAAGGTGAAACAATAATTACAGGAGAAAAACGACTGCAAAAACGCCCCATCCAAGATCTTCTTGACGCGTTAAAACAAATCAATACAAGTATAATTACAATTGATGGATCGAAAAGCTCACAGTATATTACCGCACTGCTGCTTATTGCTCCATTTGCAAAAAACACTTTGGAAATTATTATTAAAGGGGATCTTCGTTCAAAACCATATGTTCTATTAACTCTTGATGTAATGAAATCATTCGGCGTTTCTTTCCACCTTAGAGGTGGAAACCTATTGACACCTTTGGAAAAAAACCAAAAATATAAAGGTAGAAAATATACGGTTGAAGGAGATTTTTCCTCTGCGGCATACTTTTTTGCAGCGGCCGCAATAACAAAAGGCAAAATAACAGTAAAAAATCTTAATAAGAATTCTGCGCAGGGAGACAAGAATTTTCTTAACCTCCTGCAAAAAATAGGAAGCACTGTTGATATGAATGATTATCCTGATATTGTTCAAACACTGGCTGTTGTTGCTGCCTTTACCAAAGGAAAAACCACTATTACAAATATAAATCATTTAAAAGACAAAGAAACAAATCGTATTTCTGCGACTGCAAAGGAGCTTAGGAAAATGGGAATTGCAGTAAAAGCAACAAATGACAAACTCATTATACAGGGGGGAATACCAAAAGGAGCAGTAATTAACACATATAACGATCACAGAATGGCCATGAGTTTTGCTGTTGCTGGTCTTGCCGCAATGGGTGAAACGATTATTCAAAATGCAGAAGTAGTTAACAAATCGTATCCCAATTTTTGGAAAGATTTGCAAAATCTTGGAGCAAAAATAGAAGTTATATGAACATTGTTTTAATTGGTATGAGGGGAGCTGGTAAAACAACTGTGGCAAAACTGTTGTCTAAAAAACTGCAAAAAGAAGTTTTGGAAACAGATGACTTTATTGCAAAAAAGGCAGGTATGACTATTGCCGAAATTGTTTTAATGAAGGGTTGGGATTATTTTCGCGATGTTGAAACGGAAGTAATTGCCGATATTTCAAAAAAAGATAATGTAATTATTTCCTGCGGCGGGGGCGTTGTAATAAGACCAAAAAATATAGATTTGTTAAAACAAAATGGGAAAATTTTTTGGCTGCAAGTTAGTGTTGCAACGCTTCTTAACAGAATCGGACACGACCAAAACCGACCATCACTCACTGGTAAGCCGCAAAAAGAGGATATGGAAGAAACGCTAAAAAAACGATATACACTATATAAAAACGCAAGCAATGTTAGTATTGATACAGAAAAACTAACTAAAAAAGAAGTGGCGCAAAAAATAATTGATTCATTATGGAAATAAATTCACAAACACAACTTTGCTGCATTATCGGTAATCCAGTAGAACATTCTCTTTCGCCAACAATTCATAATGCAGCTTATGATAATTTAGGACTAAATTTTGTTTACCTGTCATTTCGGGTAACTGATGTAAAAAATGCCATTGCGGGAATTAGAGCCCTCGGAATAAAAGGAATAAGTATTACAATTCCTCATAAAATCACTGTTATGCCGCTACTTGATGAAATTGATAAATCAGCAAAAGAAATTGGCGCAGTGAATACTATTATAAACAACAACGGAAAACTAAAAGGTTTTAATACCGATTATAAAGGCGCCATACGAGCTCTTGAAGAAAAAACAACGCTTACCGGAAAACACGTTGTATTACTCGGTAAAGGTGGAGCAGGAAAAGCAATTGCCTTTGGGCTTAAAGAAAAAAATGCATCAGTCTTTATCGTTAACAGAGCAATAGAAAAGACAAAAGTTTTAGCAGAAATTAAGAAAGCAGATATACTAATCAATGCCACGCCTATTGGCATGCATCCAAAAACAGAAGAATCGTTAATACCCAAAAAATATCTTCATAAAAACCTGATTGTTTTCGATATTGTCTATAACCCAAAAGAAACAAAATTACTAAAATATGCAAAAGAAGCTGGATGTGCAATTGTCTATGGTTATAAAATGCTCTTATACCAGGCAGTATCGCAGTTTGAGCTTTTTACCAATCACAAAGCGCCAGTTGCTATAATGGAGGAGGCTTTATTATTATGCTTAAATTCTTAACAGCAGGCGAATCACACGGTAAAGCAGAAATTGCTATTTTAGAAGGCATGCCGGCCGGTCTTTTCATTTCCCATGAAGACATAAATCGCGAATTAAAAAAGCGCATGCATGACTACGGACGAGGAGGACGGGCAGAAATAGAAACTGACGAGGCGAAAATTCTCTCCGGAGTTAGACAGGGAAAAACCATCGGCAGCCCAATTGCCTTGCTTGTAGAAAACAAAGACCAGGCTAAATGGGAAGATAAAATAACCAAACCCCGTCCAGGACACGCAGATTTAGCGGGAAGTTTAAAATACGGCTTTGATGATGTCCGAAATGTTTTGGAAAGAGCATCGGCTCGAGAAACAGTGATGCGGGTGGCAGTTGGCGCTGTTTGTAAAAAGTTTTTATCTGAATTTGGCATAGAAATTGCCAGTCATACAATTCGTATCGGCAAAATTGCCATTACAAAAACTGATTATTCATTTGATGAAATAAAAGATATTTATATAAAAGATCCCGATGTCCATTGTATTGACAAAAACACTCAAGAAAAAATGAAACAAGAAATAACAAATGCTCGTCTTAACAAAGATACCTTGGGAGGAATTGTAGAAATTATTGCTCATAATGTTCCAGTAGGTCTTGGCAGTTATGTTCATTTTGACAAAAGACTTGATGCCAACATTGCACAAGCTTTAATGAGTGTACCATCGGTAAAAGCTGTAGAAATCGGCAATGGCATCGAAGCATCTGGCAAAACAGGAAAAGAAATACAAGATGCAATTACTGTTTCTAATAATTCTATACAACGAAAAACCAATAATATGGGAGGCATTGAAGGCGGCATGAGCAATGGAGAAGATATTGTCTGTCGAGTCTACCATAAACCTCTTTCGACAATTTATGATCCTCTCCCAACTGTTGATATAAAAACAAAAGAAAAAACTGTTGCAGCTATTGAAAGATCGGATGTATGCGTGGCGCCTCGCGCTGGGGTTGTATCAGAAAGCATGATTGCATATACACTTGCTCAAGCAATGTTAGAAAAATTTGGCGGAGATTCATTACAAGAAACAAAAAGAAATTTTGACGCATACATTAAATTACTGCCGATTAAACGCGTATGAAAAATAATCAACCATTAATTGGCATTATTGGCGGAACTGGAAAAATGGGGCAGTGGTTCACCCAGTTTTTCCAGGATCATGAGCTATTGGTACTCACTGCTTCGAGAAAAACAGCTCTTTCGATAGAATCTCTTGCCAAAAAAGCAAACATCATTATAGTTTCTGTTCCCATCTCCGAAACGCAAAAAACACTTAAAAAAATTATTCCGCATATATCAAAAGACAAACTTCTAACAGACTTAACATCATTCAAAGTAATGCCCATGGAAACAATGAAAGAGGCAGAATCTGGAACGTTAGGCATGCATCCGCTTTTTGGACCAAGCGCAACGCTTGATCAAAAATTAAAAATAGTTTTTTGCAAACAAAAAAATAATTCTCATGTTACTTTTTTAGAAGATCTTTTTACAAAATCAGGCATTGAAATAATTGAAATATCTGCCGAAGAACACGACTACCAAATGGCTTACATTCAAGCATTCACCAATGCTATAAATTTACTATATGCCAAAATTATTTTTGAGCATAAAAACGTGCTAGAAAACAAACTGCATACACCTATTTTTACTTTACAATCACTTATTATGGGTAGAGTTTTAAACCAGGATATAAAATTAACCAGTGATTTACAATTATATAATCCCTATTTTTTGCCCGTACTAGAAGCATTTGTTACTCAGGCAAAAAAGTTAGAAACTATTATTGAAAAAGAAGATGAAAAAGCATTTGTCGAAATGTTTTCCGAAGAACAAGCGTTGACAAAAAATTTTGCCAGTTTTTCCACATTACAAACAAATAAGCTGCTGCTGCAAGTCAACAATGTTACAGTAACAATTCCATCTAAAATTTCGGAAATTGATTTGTCAAAAAATGCAGATGTTGCATATTTAGGACCGGAAGGAACATTTTCTCATCTGGCAGTTTTAACTGCTATGCCTCATAATACAAAAGTTTCCTACGAAACTATATATGATATTTTTAACGCCGTACAAAATGGAGATATTAAATTAGGCATTATCCCCGCAGAAAACTCAATAGAGGGAACAGTTAAAGAAACATTAGATTATCTTATTGATTTTTCTTTAATGGTTATTGGTTCTTTCGAACTTCCTATTCATCAACAGTTTCTCTCGAAAGAAAAAAATTTAACAAATATTCACACTGTCGCATCACATCCTCAAGCCCTTGCCCAATGCAGAAACTGGATTAAAAAGCATGTGCCAAACGCCAAAACAATTTCAACATCAAGCACTACAAACGCCTTACAAAATCCCCAAAAAGGCTACGCCTACATTGCGTCAAAACTTGCTGCAAAGCAATACCATATGTCTATCCTTGTAAAAGACATAGAAGATAACCCAAACAACAGGACAAAATTCTATATTGTAGCCAGAAAAAAAATAAAAATTGATGGCATAAGCAATAACAAAACATTGATCTTTGCTACAGTGCATAATAGAGTAGGAATCCTTCGCGACATTCTAAACGTTTTTGCAACCCATCAAATAAATTTAACAAAATTAGAATCAAGACCAAGCGGCGGCAAACATGTTTGGGACTATCACTTTTTTATTGAATTTGAAAAGAATCAAAAAAATGTTTCCCTCTCACAACTGTTTAGCGAACTTAAGCCATACTGCCCAATCATTCGAACCTTGGGAAAAACATGATATACTAAATATATGGATCAACTAGAAATATTACGAAAAAATATAGACCAGATTGACAACGATATTTTAACTCTTTTAGTAAAACGGTTTTCTCTTGTTAAAAAAATTGGAGTGTATAAAAAAAATAATAATATGTTGATTGTAAATAAAAATAGGGAAGAAGAAAAAATAAATGCTTTAATCAAAACTGGCAATATGTTTAACATGTCAAAAGAATTTATCCAAAATATCTGGCAAACAATTTTTGCAGAAAGTTATAAACTGGAAATATAATATCTTATGCCAACAGTATATTTTAACGGCAAATTTATTCCCGAAAACCAAGCTTTAGTACCAATCAATACTCATGCTTTGCATTATGGCACTGGCTGTTTTGAAGGAATAAGAGCTTACTATTCGGAAAAAGAAAATGCCTTATTAGTATTTCGCATGCAGGATCATTACAAAAGATTTTTGCAATCGTGTAAAATCTTAATGACAACCCCTGAAGAATCGGTTGATAAATTATGTGAGATAACAACTAAACTTATTCAAAAAAACTTTGAAAAAATTGATTTATACATTCGACCGCTGGCTTACAAAGCCGATCGGGCTGTCGGGAATTTTAATTTAAAATTCCTTAAAAACGGCTTGGCAATTTATACAATTGCCTTTGGCCGCTACCTTAACACCGACAAAGGTATTAGAGCAAACGTTAGCTCCTGGCGAAGAATTCCTGACAATGTTATTCCTGCTAGAGCCAAAATTACCGGCGGTTATGTAAATAGTTCTTTGGCCAAAACAGAAAGTTTGTTAGCCGGATATGAAGAAGCGCTATTCTTAGATAATCAAGGACACGTCATGGAAGGCACTGGAGAAAATATTTTTATTGTTAGAGACGGCATTGTTATAACCCCGCCAGAATCAGACGATATTTTAATTGGCATCACAAGACTTACCGTGATGACTCTTTTAAAAAATGATTTGGGAATCACAGTTATTGAAAGGAGTATTGATAGAGCAGAGCTTTATCAAACCGACGAAGTTTTTGTGGTAGGAACTGCCGCAGAAGTTACGCCAGTTGTAGAAATCGATGGAAGAATAATTAGCAACGGTAAAATTGGCAAAATAACAGCAGATGTAAAAGATTTATATTTTAAACTTGTTCATGGAGATTATCCAAAATATAGAAAATTTATCACAAAAGTAGAGCTATAAACATGGAAGAGCAACTAATCGATATTAAAAATGCCGCGCTTTCTTTAATTCTTGATGCAAAAGATAAGGCAGAACTCGAGGAAATAAAATTACAATTTTTAGGAAGAAACGGCACATTTACTTTAATATTAAAAGACCTTCCAAAAATCCCAAAAGAAAAAAGGCCTGCCGTTGGACAACTAGCTAATAGTGTCAAAATAACGATCTCTGACGCAATTGATAGACAAAACTTAAAACTAAAAACCGAAAAACCAAAACAGCAAAAAGATGTTCTTGATGTTACCATGCCTGGCCACAAACCGCCGCTTGGACACCATCATCTTATTACCCAAGCAATTTCAGAGATTACTGCTATATTTGAAAAAATTGGTTTTACCCGCGTCAAATACCCAGAGGTCGAATGGGATTGGTACGCCTTTGAAGGATTGAATTTTCCTAAAGATCACCCAGCCCGAGACGACTGGGAAACATTTTTTATCAAACAAAAACCAGATCCTAAAAAAGGCCCGGTTATTTTAACCCCTCATACTTCTTCCGGGCAGATTAGAGAAATGGAACGGGTAAAAACTC
Source organism: Candidatus Levyibacteriota bacterium (assembly GCA_016432345.1). Classification (GTDB taxonomy): domain Bacteria; phylum Patescibacteriota; class Microgenomatia; order Levybacterales; family UBA12049. Next base: position 732,835 of record CP066685.1, read on the forward strand.
CTCCAATTAGAATGCTTAACATCGCCAAATGCTACCGAAGACAATCTGACGTTTCTCATTCACCAATGTTTCACCAATTTGAAGGATTAGTAGTAGACAAAAATATTTCAATCACACATCTAAAAGGAACGCTTGATTATTTTGTTAAATCATACTTTGGCGCCAACAGAAAATCTCGAATTAGACCATACCATTTTCAGTTTACCGAACCGTCATTTGAAGTTGATGTTTCCTGTGGCATTTGTCTTGGCCGAGGATGTAAACTTTGTAAAGCAGGATGGTTGGAAATGGGAGGAGCAGGCATGGTCCATCCAAATGTTCTAAAATTTGGGGGAATTAATTCTAAAGAGTACTCTGGATTTGCTTTTGGTTGGGGAGTCGAACGAGTGTTGATGATGAAAGAAGGAATAGAGATAGACGATCTGCGATTATTATATTCCAATAATTTAGATTTCTTAGAGCAATTCTAGTATCAGCGTATAGTTAATAGCGTCTAGCGTATAGTTTTAGATTTAACTAAACGCTAATTTCTAAACGCTATACGCTAAATATATGAATATAAAAATTTTAGACAGTTGGCTTCGTCAACACATAAAAACAAAAGCCACGCCGGAAAAAATTGCCGAAATTTTATCTCTTACTTCTGTATCTGTTGAAAGAATTGAAAAAATCGACAATGATTTTATCTATGATATCGAAGTAACAACAAACAGGCCAGACATTATGTCTGTTATTGGGCTGGCACGAGAAACTGCAGCAGCCTTAAAACAGTCCGGAATCGATGCAACATATATTCCTTATCTACCAAAAGGGCTCGAAAAAGTAAAAAGTAATACCAAAGTTATTATTAAAAATGATGCAAGACTGGTAAATAGAATTTGTGCTGTTGTAATGGATGTGAACATAAAACCAACTCCGGATATTATTACAAAAAGAATCGAAGCATCAGGCATTCGATCACTCAATAATCTTATTGATATAACAAATTATGTCATGCTGGAAATTGGTCATCCAACCCATGTCTTTGATTACGATAGATTACTAGAATCTACCCTTATCATTCGAGAGTCTAAAAAAGGAGAAAAAGTTACTACCCTTGATAACAAAACGCATACACTTCTAGGCGGAGATATTGTGGCAGATAACGGAAAAGGAGAAATTATAGATTTGCTGGGGATTATGGGCACAAAAAACAGTGTGGTAACCAACAATACAAAAAGAATACTCTTCTTTATCGACAACAACGATCCTGTTCGCATTAGAAAAACATCTATGTCTTTAGGCATTCGAACAGATGCTGCTGTAATAAACGAAAAAAATATCGATCCAACACTTGCTATGACTTCGCTGCTTGCCGGAATCGAGTTATACAAGGAATCGACAGATGGAAAAATGCTCTCCAACATCATAGATATCTACCCAAATAAAGTAAAACCAAAAATAGTATCTGTAACACTCAAAAAAATTCAAACCCTTTTGGGCATCAACATAAACCTATCAACTGTTATACAAATCCTTAAAAGCCTAGAATTTGAAGTAGTAAGTAAAAAAAACGACCAATTGGTAGTTTCTGTACCCAGTTTTAGGACAAACGACGTTACGATAGAAGAGGATATTTGTGAAGAAGTCGCCCGCCTTTACGGGTACCATAACTTGCCGACTTTGCTTCCTCCACTTTCAAGTATCCAACATTACTCTGTTGAAAAAAACAGTTTTTATTGGGAGGAACGAATTAAAAATATCCTTAAGTACTGGGGATTTACCGAAATGTATACATATTCGTTGGTTTCAGAAGACTTGTTTGATGGACCGGTAGAAAATGCAGTCAAGCTATCAAACCCATTAACAGAAGATATGTTATATCTACGAAAAACACTAATTCCCAGTCTTTTGCAGACGGTAAGAGAAAATAAAAACCGAGAGTCTATGATGATTTTTGAAATTGCCAATATTTACGAAAAAACAGATGACAAACATCTTCCTAACGAAATCCCAATGCTGGCCGGCATTGTAAAAAAACAAGATGTAACATTTTTCGACGTCAAGGGAATACTGGAACAGCTTTTTGCCGATGTAGGAATATCAAATATCCAATTCAAAAAAAATAAAGAGGGGATAGAAAAAATACATATCCACTGCAATAACTCTGTTATTGGAGAAGTTGAAATCCTGGAAGAAACTTTAATTAACTTTGAAATAAATTTTGTAAAGTTATTGTCTTTCGTAAACAACAAAAAAGTCTATACCCCAATTGGCAAATATCCGCCAATTATTGAGGACATCGCTTTTATTTTTGAAAAACCAATTACAGTTGGAGATGTTATTTCAGAAATAAAAAGCCAAGATCCTCTTATTAAAGAAGTTTCCCTATTAGATGCTTATGAGCATACAAAAACATTTCATATTATTTACCAACATAGAGAAAAAAATCTTACTTCAGAGGATGTTGCACCCATCCGGGAAAAAATCCTCAAAGCAATTAAAGAAACCTTCTGTGCAAAAATAAAAGAATAAACTACTTTTCCACCTTAGAGGTGGAATGCTATTGACACCTTGGGTATTTTCGTTTACTCTAGCAATATGCCGGGAAGAAAAACGCCACTGGTAAATAACGAAATATACCACATCTTTAATAGAGGTGTCGCATCGCAACCAACATTTCTCAATAAAAGAGACTATGACAGAGCTTTAGAAACAATTTTCTACTATCAAAATAGCATTCCTCCAATAAAATACTCTCGTTTCCTATCTTTATCTACAGAAGATAGAACTGAGTTATTCGAAAATTTAGCAAAACAGAAAAATTTTCTAGTAGAAATCATTTCGTACTGCCTTATGCCTAATCACTTTCATTTTCTGTTGAGACAAATAAAAGATGGTGGTATTGCAAAGTTTATAAGTAACTTTACAAATAGTTATACCCGCTTTTTCAATACAAAACGAGAAAGAACAGGGCCGCTTTTTACAGGAAAGTTTAAATCTGTAAGGATTGAAACACAAGAACAACTTCTCCACGTTTCAAGATATATCCATTTGAATCCATATACTTCTTTTGTTGCAAAAACACTTAAAGACCTTGAAACTTATCCCTATTCTTCTTTTCCAGAATTCATTAACAAAGTAAAATCAAATTTTTGTACTAAGGACATTGTTTTAGCTAACTACAAAAATATAGAATCTTATAAACAATTCGTTTTTGACCAAGCAGACTACCAACGATCATTAGGTCTAATAAAACATCTAACCACAGAGAATTAGGTATTACCAGAGGTGGCGTATCTGTTCCACCTCTAAGGTGGAAAATGATAACAGGAGAAACTTAGTCAAAGTGTTGACGTCGGTGTTGGAATAGAGGTATTGGTTGGCGTTGGAGTAGGAGTATCTGAAACAACCCGCGTTGATTTTTCGGTTGGAGGGTGATAAAAAGGATCATCTTTATAATGCTCGTTTATCCATTCATTAATACCATCTTGCCATCTGTTTTTTCCATCACCCGAAAATGGATCTTCTTCCGCAAAATTAATAAATTTTTTGGTATCGTACTCGTTATGCGCAATTTCTGAATCGCTGGCAAGCTTATTATTATCTGCTTTGGAAACTTTAAACTCCTTATATATTGCTGACGGTCCTTGCGGCTGTGTCCCTTTAATATAATATTCTGCTCTGGTTTTTTGTCCGTCCACTGGTAACCCTCCGCCCAAACTATCTATAGTTACTGCTGTTACATTATCTGGTTTATTAAATTCTTCATTTGGTTTATTTTTTAGCGCTTCTAAAATAATTCTCCTCCAAATTGGCGCGGCGCCTGTTACGCCTGACGCCACATTCCCCATTGGACTGTTGTCGTTATTCCCAACCCAAGTCGCCACCAAAATACTTGGCGTCCATCCAATTGTCCAGTTATCTCTTTTATCATCAGTTGTTCCTGTTTTTACAGCAATTTCTCGTCCAGTAATATTTAAATAACTGTTTTCTCCAAAAGTAATCAGTCTGGCATTATTATCAAATAATATATGAGAAACAATAAACGCCACCTCGGAACTTAATACTCTTTTTGGCGATGCTTCCTTATTTTCGTACAAAACTTTTCCTTTTCTATCGGTTACTTTAAGAATCGCAATCGGTTCAACATGATACCCGCCATTGGCAAACGCGCTGTATGCCGATGCCAATTCCATCATGTGTACCTCGCCGCCGCCAAGTGTTATAGACAAACCAAAATGTTTCACATTATCATCTGATGGTTCAAAAGTGGAAATACCCATACTATATGCGGTTGTTAACATATTTTTTACACCAACTTGCGCTAGCATCTTTACAGCCGGAATATTAAGCGAGGATCCAAGCGCAAAACGCATCTGTACCGGCCCATGAAATTTACCATCGTAATTCTTTGGCTCGTAATCTTTTCCTCCCTGATTTGGAAATACTGTTTTTGTATCCATAAGAAGTGTCGATGCGCTAAAACCTTTTAAAAGCGCGGTGGCGTATGTTACAGGTTTTATAGAAGAACCTGGTTGTCTTAATGCTTGAGTTACCACATTAAATTGTCCATCAAAAGACACTCTTTTTAAAGTTCCCGACTCTGTGGCAAAGAAATCTTTACTCCCCACCATTGCTAAAATTTCTCCATTCTTAGGATTTATCACAATGCTTGCTCCGTTACCAACCTTAAGAGAAGCCGCAGCATCAACTTCTTCTTTTACAATCTCTTCTGCTTTTTGTTGTAGTTTATAATCAATGGTTGTTGTTACCTGTAAACCCCCTTGTTCAACCATATTTTCTCCAAATTTTTTAATAAGTAGATCTTTTACATAAAAAGAAAAATGCGGCGCTTTTATAGATTGACTTTTAGATAAAAATTCAACTTTGTCTAAAGATTTTACCGCTTCTTTTTCTTGTTTTTCTGTAATATAGCCATCCTCCTGCATTCGCCGCAAGACGTCTTTTGTACGATTAATATATGCTTTTTTATTTAACCCATAAGGAGAATAATAAGAAGGAAGCTGGGGAAACCCAGCTAAAATTGCCGATTCTGCAAGAGTTAAATCTTTGGCTTTTTTGCCAAAATACCCCTCACTTGCCGCCTCAACACCAACCATAGTTCCTCCATATGGCGCGATATTAAGATAAAGTTCCAGAATCTGATCTTTTTTATACTTTTTATCTACTTGAATTGCTAAAATAAGCTCTTTTATTTTTCGAGGCAAAGAACGCTCTGATGTTAAAAGCGTATTTTTTACCAACTGCTGCGTCAGTGTTGATCCTCCGGTAACGCGGCGAAATAAAAGCGCATCACGAAAAACCCGCAAGTATGCCATGGGAGAAAATCCTTGATTTGTGTAAAAATCTTTGTCTTCAATGGCAATTGTTGCGAGTTTTATACTTTTAGGAATATCTTTTAATTCCACATACGTTCTATTTTGATCTTCAAAAATATCGTATAGTAAAACCTCATTTCTGTCGAAAATCTTTGTTGATTGCGACAAGTTGCTGGCTGACAACTTGCCAGGAGTTGGCAAATCGCGGCCATACCAGAAAAAAAGCGCTATCACAAATAAAACAAGTCCAATTGTCCCAAAAAAAACCAGTTTCACCAAACCGCTAATTAACAAAAGGTTTTTAGATCTATAAACTCGATCGCGTCTTCGACTTCTAAATCCTAACATGATTATACGCATAGTATAGCAAATTTCAGTTTTTCTTGTTATACTTTAGGCATGGATGCAATCACGGAATTATTAACGCGAGGCGTTGATACCATCTATCCCGATAAGGTTGAACTCGAAAAAGTGCTTCGAGAAGGGCAAAAACTACGAGTCTACCAGGGATTCGACCCAACTTCCCCACAGTTTCATATTGGACATATGGTAGGACTACGTAAACTTTCTCAATGGCAAAATTTGGGACATGAAGTAATCTTTCTTATTGGAGATTTTACCGCTATGACAGGCGACCCAACAGGAAAAGATAAAACCCGAATTCCTTTAACTCGAGAGCAGGTTTTAGAAAATGCAAAAACATACAAAGAACAGGCATCGAAAATTCTTAATTTTAGTGGAAAAAATCCAACCGTTATCAAATATAACAGCGATTGGCTGGCAAAAATGTCTGTATTGGAATTTGCAAATTTAGCTTATCATTTATCTCTTAACCAGATAATAAAAAGAGATATGTTTCAAAAAAGAATTGCGAATAATATGGATATCTCTATGACAGAAATTTTTTATCCGCTTATGCAAGGATACGACTCTGTTGCGATGAATGTTGATGTGGAAGTCGGAGGAAGTGATCAAATGTTTAACATGATGACAGGACGCGACCTTATGCATAAAATAAAAAGAAAAAACAAATTCGTTATGACTACACCTCTTCTCACAGATTCACAAGGAGTAAAAATAGGTAAAACCGAAGGCAATTCGATTGCTCTTACCGACAAACCCGAAGATTTGTTTGGGAAAATAATGACACTCCCAGATGATGTTATGCAAAAGGGCTTTGAATATCTTACCGACGTGCCAATGGATGAAATTAATTCAATGAACAATGATTTTATGAAAAATAAAAAAAGGCTGGCATATGAAATTGTTAAACAACTTAATAATGAAAGCGCGGCAAAAGAGGCCGAAAGATATTTTGAAAAAACAGTTCAGAAAAAAGAAATACCAAGCGATATCAAGGAATTTTCGTGGTCTACCGGAAAGTCTTTGGTAGATTTTCTTACTGAATCAAAACTCGCAACAAGCAAAACTGATGCCAAACGCTTAATCGAACAAGGCGGAGTGGCAATTGATGAAGAAATAATAACCGATTCCAACGCGCCGTTTTCGGGAACAGATGACTCTATCGTACGAGTTGGAAAAAGAAAATTTATTAGAGTCTCTATAAAGTAACATGCAAAATAAATACGCTTTAATTAGTGTTTTTGATAAAACTGGAATTGCCGATTTTGCAAAACAAATTGTAAATTTTGGATACAAAATTATTTCAACTGGCGGTACTGCAAAAACCCTCCAAGAAAATGGAGTACAAATTATCCCCATTCAAGATATAACAGGCAGCCCCGAAAGCTTTGACGGCAGAATGAAAACAATTAGTTTTCAAATTGAGTCTGGAATTTTATTCGATCGGTCAAATTTAAAACACGTTAAGCAAGCTGAAGCACTAAAAATAAAACCGATTGACCTTGTTATCTGTAATCTCTATCCATTTGAAAAAGAGCAAACAATCGAAAATATTGACGTGGGCGGCCCGACTATGATTAGGGCAGCAGCTAAGAATTTTAAAAACGTAATTGTTGCCGTTGATCCTAATGATTATGAAAAAGTTGCAAATGAACTCAAAAAACCCACGCCTGAATTAAGAAAAAAACTTGCCGCCAAAGCGTTTGCGCATTTATCTCTTTATGACAGTCAAATTGCAAAATATCTCACATCTGAACTTTTTCCGAATGAAGTTACTATTCCAGGTAGAAAAGCAAAAGACCTTCGCTATGGAGAAAACCCTCATCAACAAGCAAGCCTTTATTTTTTTCCAAATACCAATTCTCCACTCAAAAAACTAGAACGACTATGGGGCAGAGAACTATCCCTGCTAAATGTTACCGATATAAACGCAGGTCTGGCATCAGTAAAAATGTTTAACGAACCCGCAGCAGCTGTAATAAAGCATAACAACCCATGCGGTATTGCTCTTGGCAAAAATGCAGCCGAAGCCCTAAAGCTGGCAATTGCAGCAGATCCCGAATCTGCCTTCGGCGGAGTTATGGTATTAAACAAGCCAATCAATACAGCAACTGCAAGCGTTATCACAATGTTTAAAGATGAAAAAAAAAGTAATGTAGATATACTAGCAGCGCCAGAAATAGATAAAGAAGCCTTTGCTGTTCTATCGAAACTTCGAAAAAGTATGGGAATTTATGTATTTGGCGCTATACCAAAAATAACAGATCCAATGGATATCAAACATATCGAAGGCGGTTTTATTCTCCAAACCGCAGATGATGTTTTGAATGGATTTTCTGGTTGGGAAGTAGTTACGCAGAAAAAACCAACCGAGCAACAACTACAGCAAATGCAGATTGCCTGGAAATTTATTACTAGAATTAAATCAAATGCTGTCATTGTTGTTGACAAAGATTTGCCAATGACACGAGGCATTGGCACAGGCCAAACATCAAGAGTTAGAGCAGTAAAAATTGCGCTTGAACAGGCAGGGGATCATATCAAAAATGCAATACTTGCCAGCGACAGCTTTTTCCCATTTGGCGACTCTGTGGCACTTGCGGCAAACAAGGGTATTTCAGCAATAGTCCAACAAGGCGGATCAATCAATGACCAATCATCCATTGATGCGGCAAACAAAGCAGGAATTGCGATGGTCTTTACCCACCGCCGCGCGTTTTGGCACTAAAATATGGTATTATAGATATATGGACACATTTCGAAAACACCAGTGGATTTGGAAAATAATCGTTGTTGTTTCTTCTTTGGCGCTTATCGCAACATCTGTGCTTCCTTTCCTACCGCGTTAATACCGTATGAATCTTAAAACGCCAATTGCCAATGCGGATAGACCGTATAAAATGTATGCCTCGCGCCTGGAAAAGCTGGGCATAATAAAACTAGAAGATTTCTTATATCATGTTCCGTCCCGCTACGAAGACTATTCTATTATTTCTTCTATACGACATTTGCAAGCTGGAGAAATTGTTACTATTCAAGGAACTGTTGCTGCAATAGAAAACGAGTACGCTAAAAACTATAAAAAATTACAAAAAGCAACAATAGAAGATAACAGCGGAACAATAGATGTTGTTTGGTTTAATCAACAATACATTACTAAAATTATCAAAAAAGGGACAAAAGTTTCTTTGTCGGGCAAAGTTGATTGGTTCTCCCGTAAATTAACTATTGCTTCGCCAGAATACGAAATTATGTACGATAATTCAGAACCAATTCATACTGGCAGAATTGTGCCGATTTATCCAGAAACAAGAGGTGTTTCTTCCAAGTGGCTGCGCCGCCAAGTATATAAAATTCTACAAGAACAAAATGTACTCGAGTACATTCCTGATTCAATTATTATAAATAATTCTCTTACCAACATTACAGATGCAATACAACAAATACATTTTCCCAAAAATATAGAAAATGCAAAAAGAGCCAAAGACCGTTTGGCATTTGACGAACTCTTTTTGCTGCAGCTTGCATCTTTACAAAGAAGAAACGCTTGGGAAAAACAACTTGTTGGACATCCGTTTTCTATTTCCACATTTCAAAAACAAATAGGGGAGTTTTGGAAAAGACTGCCATTTACACTAACTGACGCCCAAAAAAGAGCAGTCAAAGATATTTTTGCCGACCTTGCTTCAAAAAAACCAATGAACAGACTACTAGAGGGAGACGTAGGAAGCGGAAAGACAGTTGTTTCTGCAATTGCTATGTATGTTGCATATCTTAATGGCTTTCAATCAGTTCTTATGGCGCCAACAGAGATACTCGCACAACAACATTTGGCAACGATCTCTAATCTTTTATCTTCATTGGGAGTCAAGGTTGACCTCGTAACAAGCAGCAAAAAGCCGCGAGCCACACGCGCATTTGATATTCTTGTTGGCACTCATGCTATTCTTTCGGATAAGATTAATTTAGATAAATTAGGTCTGGTGGTGATTGACGAACAACAGCGGTTTGGTGTTGAGCAACGAAGCATTATTCGGCAAAAAGGCAAAAACCCGCATGTCTTAACAATGACAGCAACTCCAATCCCGCGAACTGTGGCATTAACACTCTATGGAGATTTAGATTTATCTTATCTTGACGAAATGCCAAAAGGCAGACAAAAAATAAAAACCTGGCTTGTCCCTCCACAAAAACGAGAAAACGCTTACAAATGGATAAATAAGCAAATTCAAGAAAATAGGGATCAAGTTTTTATTATTTGTCCATTTATTGAACAGTCGGAAAGCATGCAAACCGTTAAAGCAGCGGCAATTGAATTTGAGCGCCTGCAAAAAGAAGTTTTCCCAAACTTAAAAATTGGCTTGCTTCATGGCAAACTAAAATCCAAAGAAAAAGACGAAGTGCTGCGGCAATTTAAAGAGAAAAAATTTGATATACTCGTTGCTACACCAGTAGTTGAAGTAGGTATAGATATCCAAAACGCCACCATTATGCTTATTGAAGCATCCGAACGTTTTGGACTAGCACAGCTTCATCAACTGCGAGGTCGGGTAGGCAGGGGAGACAAACAATCATATTGTTTACTATTTACAGAATCAAAAAGCCCACAAACTCTGGAAAGACTAAAAGCCTTAGAAACCATGCATGTCGGAGCAGAACTTGCAGAACTGGACTTACGCCTTCGCGGGCCTGGAGAAATGTATGGCACCATGCAGCACGGCGCAAAACAACTTAAAGTTGCTTCATTTTCTGATTTTCCACTGATCGAAAAAACAAGAAGAGCGACAGAAAGTATTTTTCCAAAACTTTCTCAATATCCAAATCTGCAAGAAAAATTACATAGTATAATTATTCAAGAAGTCTCTCCAGATTAAAATAACCTTGCGGTTAAAGAAAAAACAAGATATAATACAACGTATGCCGCAGGAGCCAAAAAAACGCCATTCAAGACAAAGACAAGGAAAAAGAAGAGCAAGTATTCATTTACAAATACCAAAAGGCGCAGCGTGCGCAAATTGCAGTAACATTACATTGCCTCATACCGTATGTAAACAATGCGGATACTATGATGGACGACAAGTTTTGGCAATAAAAAAGAATAAAAATGAAAACCGCTCTTGATCCCCGTCATAAAACGCGGCAAAAACTTATCGAAGAATTGTTTGCGATGGATTTTAATAATCAAAAATCATCAGAAAAGACCAAAAGTATATTTTCTCAAAAACAAGAAATAGATGCGGTGATTCAAAAAGCCGCAACAGAATTTCCCATAGATAAAATCAATAAAATTGATCTGGCAATCTTGCGGTTGGCTGTCTATGAATTATTACTCGAAAAAACCCAGCCCAAAAAAGTTATTATTGACGAAGCAATAGAACTGGCCAAAGAATACGGCGGGGATTTAAGCCCGAGTTTTATTAACGGCGCTTTAGGCAAAATTATTTCTTATGCAGCTTCCTAAATTTAATAATAAACAATTATTACAACAGGCGTTTACTCATCGCTCGTATCTTAACGAAACAAGAGAAAATATAGAGTCTAATGAACGCCTTGAATTTTTAGGCGACAGCATTTTATCTTTTGTCGTTTCCAACTATTTATATGAAACATATCCCAAGTTTGATGAAGGAACGCTTACCAACTTGCGCTCTTTGCTGGTCAATACCAAAAGCTTAGCCGAAAGCGCAAGACAGCTTAAATTTGGAGATATGCTACGGCTTTCTAAAGGCGAGGAAGAATCAAAAGGACGACAAAACCAAAGTCTTTTAGCAGATTGTTTTGAAGCATACATCGGGGCGCTATTTTTAGACCAAGGACTTGAAGCTGTAAATACGTTTATTTTGCAAACTATTTTGGAGAAGATAAAAGATATTATTACCAAAAAATCATTAAAAGATCCCAAAAGCTTGCTGCAGGAATATGTTCAATCTCAAAAACAAAAATCTCCGGTGTATAAAGTAATAAATGAAGAAGGTCCTGCCCACGCCAAAACATTTACGGTAGGAGCATATATAGATAATATTTTACAAGGAAAAGGTATTGGCAAATCCAAACAGCAAGCAGAAGAATACGCAGCTAACGTAGCACTTGAGAAGCTGCAGAAAAAATGATAAAATAACAATTAGCGTATAGATACTAGCATCTAGCGTTTAGTTAAAAAAACTATACGCTAATTTACTAGACGCTAAACGCTGTATTATGAGTGTTGTTATTCGGCTAACACAAATGGGTAAAAAAGGCGAGCGAAAGTTTCGTGTTGTGGTAAAAGAAAAACGAAGCCGCAGGGACGGCAAACCAGTAGAATCTTTAGGCTGGTACGAAAAACGAACAGATAAGGTAATAAAAAATATAGATCGGGAGCGTTTTGAGTATTGGCTGCAAAAGGGAGCCAAACCAACCGCCACAGTTACCAAACTTTTGACTGTATGAAAAAGGCTTTACAATATATTGTTTCTTCAATTGTTGATAATCCAAAAGACGCAAAAATAGCAGAGCAGAAACAGGATGAAATGACACAACTTATTATAACAGTAAATCCAGAAGATATGGGTAAGATAATAGGTAAAGAAGGTAAAGTTATCCGAAGCATCCGAAATGTCATGAAAATTTTAGCCATGAAACACAACGAAAAAATAAATATTTCATTAAGCGAAACCCCTCAATGAAAATCTCCATTCTAACGCTTTTCCCCGAAATGTTTGGGGGCGCTTTTGATCATTCAATCATAAAAAAAGCGCAAGAAAAAAAAATTCTTAGTATTTCGTACGTTAACATCCGCGATTTTGGTATCGGCAAACACCGCATCGTTGATGACACACCCTATGGCGGGGGAGCAGGCATGGTGATTAGAGTAGATGTGATTGCAAACGCTCTCGCACACGCCACACGCCACACGCCACACGCCACACGCCGAATTCTTCTTGATCCGCAGGGAGAAAAATTCACTCAAAAAAAAGCGCAAGAATTATCAAAATACGATCATCTGATCTTAATTTGCGGCCGCTACGAGGGAGTGGACGAACGGGTGCGAAAATTTGTTGACGAGGAAATTTCGATCGGCGACTATGTCTTAACAGGCGGAGAAATTCCCGCCATGGTTATTACTGATGCTGTTTGTAGATTGCTGCCAGATGTAATTAAAGAAGAATCGCCAAAAAACGAATCTTTTTCCAACCATACGCTAGACGCTAAACGCTATACGCTATTAGAGTACTCCCAATACACCCGTCCGCCGATTTTTAATGGCAAAAAAGTTCCAATTATTCTTACCAAAGGAGATCATCAAAAAATAGCAGGGTGGAGAAATCAAGAAGCGCTAAAAAAAACAAAAAAGAAAAGGCCGGATTTATTGCAGCTTGAAAGCGGCAAGTTGATTCAAAAGCGATAACTGATCTTGTGATAAAGGCTGTATCTGTCTGCCTGGATCAAAATTAACCGAGTCGTACGGTTTGTAATAAAATAAAACTTTAATTGTCGAGGTAGATTCGCTAACATTTATATTTGTCGCCTCTGACAAAGGAAACCTCTCCATCAGCATGCGCAAAAACTGTTTACTGCTTACAATATCGCCGTTAATGCTAAGCGATATCTCGATAGGATAAGCGTTTGTAACCTTGGTTTTACTAGCAGACAATTCTCCAATCTGAAAAGAAAAATCTCCCAAAACAACATTTGCCTCTGTCGCCGCCTGGGCAATAGCCCGTAAAATCCCGCCAAAATCTTTTTCCGCTGGCAAAGCCGATGAAACAACTTTTAATTTTTCATCTAAATTTGTTTCGTCTACAGCTAAAAGGGTATTGGTATTGCTTTTAACTACATTTACTCTTTCTTTAATATTTTTTTCCTCGTCTAAATACGAAAAATAATCGTTTATCTGGGGCATAACCGCCAAATACACCAGCGCAATCGCCAGCGCAATAAGTAAAAACGGCAGCAGATATACCTTATTTTTGTAATAAAGTAGTCTAAAAGTATTCTGATCAAATACGTCTTTTACGATACCTGTATTCATGGCAAATTACCAGTTAAAGAAATAGTATATTTCCCGGTTTTTGGATCAACAGTCAACCCTTCCAGGGTAATTTTGGCAAAAATTTTTTTATTTTCCGATAAATTTTCAAAGCCGTTTAAAAGCTTATCAATAGACAAAAGAGAAGACGATGTTATAGTCATTGATAAATTTTTTTTATCCAAATTTAAAGACTGTACGGTAATATTAGACGGAATCACATTTACAGTCTCTGTAATTACCCCGTCAAACGTGGACCGCTTTTTTAAGATATCCGAAATATCTTTTATCCGACTTTCCGCATAAAGCAGTTTCCCGGCTTTTTTGCTTACAGCGGTAATTTGAGAAATAGCGGCATTTTCTTTTTCTTTAAGCGATTCTACCCCCAGTCTAAATTTAAGAAAGAAAAAAATCAAAGAAGTTAAAACCACCAAAGTCAAAGAAACAACAGAAGAAATTCTAATTATCTTTAATATCTTTTCCTGCCGAAAACGTTTGGCCTTGCTGCCTTTTAAGAGATTAATTTTGTCATTCATATTCCCGCATTGCCAACCCGCATACCACAGTAAAATTAGCCGCATCATCGGCAATTTCTTTTGGCAGCAAAGACACGTCTATACCAAGCTCTTTAAAAGGATTAGCAACCACTGTTTCTATGCTGCAATTTTGGGCAAAAAATAAATCAATCCCGGGCAAACGGGCGCTTCCCCCGGACAAAATAATTTGTTGAATCGGCAATTCGCTTTGATACTTCTGGGAATAAAATTCCATCGCTTTTTTAACTTCGTTAATAATAGACATTAAAATTGGTTCTGTGGCTTTGCCAATCTTTACATTCTGCCCTTGCTGCAAAATACCATGCACTTTTTTATACTCCTGCGCTTGAGCAATGTTTAATCCAAGATCGCCTGCTATGGCTCGCGTAATGGCAATACTGCCGGTGGCTATAGTATAAGAAAAAACAATTACTCCGTTTTTGATAATGGCAAAGGAGGTGCTTAAATCCCCGATATACACAACAAGGATGCTTGGCACTTGATTTCTAATAAGAGGCCTTATGGTAGATAATATCTCGGTTTCAACCACATTAATACTTAATCCTGCCAAATCGAGAATTTTTTGATACCTATCCAAAAGCATGGTGGGAGTACCCACAAGAAGCACTTGCATTTTTTGTCCCTGGATCGGCTTTTGCGGCTTTTGCAGTACCGTCCAATCCAGAGTAACGTTTTTTAACGGCAAAGGAATATACTGTTCCGCTTCCCAATAAATAGCAGACGACAACTCCTGATCGGATAAAATCGGTAAATCTATTACCCTGGTGTAAACCTGGCTATCAGGCAAGGCGATATTTACATATGGCGTGGTAATTTTCCCCTGCATCAGCATTTGTTTAATGCTTTGCGCCATTGCCTCCTGATCGAAGGGCGAATCAGACAGCATACCCTTAGACGAGGTAGGCATTTGCGCAATCGCCGCAACATTAAATTTTTCTTTATCTTCAGCAAGCCAAATTGCTCTGGTTAAAATTGGCCCGATATCAAGCCCGAAAGGTTTTGTTTTCATTGTTGAGACGAAAAAAGAATATACTGAAAAAACTCATTTGGAAGTTTGGGAAACCCCTGATAATAAGTTATTTTTCTGGCAGTGTCTCCCGATTTACCGGTTGAATTTATGCTTTTACCCTGGGAAGGAAATGCTCTTGTACCCTTAATTCCAATTTGCGTATTCGCATACAAAGGAACAACCCTAACAACTATACCTCTTGATGAATCGGCAATATAAATTGATTTTCTATAAGCAAAAGTTTTGCCCGCCACCGATCCAACGCCGCCATCTTCCGAAGAAAACTTATTAACTAATCTTCTATCCGAACAGGGATCAACGGCATACCGCGTGGACACTGGCGACTGCGGCCTACCCGATATCACAATTATTTCGACTGCCGCCATAGTATTTATAATGGAATCAGTATTGCATTTATCGCTTGTCAAACCCCAGTAAACAGTAATGCCTGCGCTACCCGCTGTTGTCTGCCAACCGCTATTATAATTAAGCGTGCCGTCTGTCATATGATCAACCAGCCAAACATCAACTCCATCGTCTTTGGCAACTGGCGCAATGTTTTGGCACAAACTTGCATCAGCGCCGCAATTAACTATAAATTCATTTCCTCCAACTGTTGTCGGCTTATTAGCCTTAACGACAGCATTATTTCCAAGCGATAATTCTACCTCTTCACCTGTTTTAAGCGCCTCCTCAACTCCTGCTTCTGCTGCCGAAAACGCTCGCTGCGAGTTATCCTCCTCTGTGCTGATGCGCAAATTAACTATCGAGCGCGAAGCAAGCGACAAACCAACAGTTAAAGAAACTACCACTATCAAAATCACAATTAAAAGTGTTTGTCCGCTTTCCGAATTGAAAATTGTCTTCATCTTTCTATACGATTAGCGTATCAGTTTATCACATAAACTGTCAATGCTACCTTGGCGCGTTTCTCATGGTAACAGTTGTTTGGAAAGGAACTTTGGCCGCATTTTCTAAAAGCAAACCACTGCGGGTGGTAAGAGCAAAATTAATTCCAATAACAGGCGCGTCAGTCGCGCTAGCCTGCATACAGGTGAATGCGGGTAAATTACTTGGATCATCGCAAGCCAAAGTTACAGCAGAGTCTAAAAAAGAAATGCCATTTGTATAAATGGTAGGTGGAGAAGATGCGCATGAAAAAGCAAAAGTAGTATATGTCTTTTTATCATAAGCTGTTAATCGCACATAGTTATATGTTTCTGGCTCTGCTGGACAAACACTAATAAAATCTGTGCCATTGTTGCTTACACCATAAAAACCCTCGGCGTTGCGGATGGTTTTGGCCATTTGCGAAATGGCATAGTTGCCGTTTTGTCTAACCAGCGTGATAGCATTTGTCTTGTTGGCTCCCCTAAGCGAAGAAAACAAAATAGCGCCAATAATTGCTCCTACCGCAATCAAAACAACCATCACTACCAACAGCTCGATTAAGGTAAAACCTTTATCTTTCATTTTTATTACTCACCCCCACAACTACCACCTAAAACAACCTCTACAATATCAGATAAGCCGCTAGTTATACCCCCTCCATAATCGGTACTACCAGCAAATCTGTATATAATAGCATCACAGGTACTAGTTATATAGCTATAAGTATTAAAACTAGTTGTACCAGGAGCAAATCTAACTAAGATACCTCCAGGCGTACATTGATAACCAGAACAGTAATAGATTATATATCCTGCCGCTCCATCCACAGAAGTCCAGGACAAATTAGGATTATTAGGATCATCATTATACGACAGCGCTGGGGGGACGCGGTTTGTCCCAGGAGTTGGGACAGCAGCCGAGGACAAACACGACACCTGCTTGGCGCTGTGGCAATAAAGATTGCCTGGGTTTGTACACTTGCTGTCCGACCACGATGTTGACACCGTAACTTCTGCCCCGCTTGAGCATGATGACGACAACTCTTTATTTATGGTTACTTCCCGAACAAAAACATCAACATTTTGTCCACATCCAGTACCTTTTGGTGTAAGACTGCTCTTATCTTTATCCAAACAGTTATTGGGAGGAAATAAATTAAACTGCGTAAAATTACTATCTCTTATTTTTCTTACTATCTCCATTCCTTGCTGAGAATATTGAGTGGCTAAATTTTGATTTTTGCTAAACTGGGCGTTGTAAAGAGCAGAAATTACCACAATTGTAATGGCCGAAACCAAAACCACAGCTATGCCAAAAGCCGCCAAAACCTCAATCAGCGTTTGCCCGTCCTCATTTTTCATTAGCACCCTCCTCCTATGCTTATGTTGCTTGCGCTATTAACCGATATTTTTTTACAATTGCCATACCCTGTTACTTTTATTTCGCCACCCGACCCCGAAATACCCCCTGAAATTGTGTTAAATTCAACAACCGCTATAGAAGTTTTATCAAAACTGATATTTGCCGGTAATTTTTTAGTATCCAAAGTATAAAAACTACCACCACAGGAAACCCTAAACTCATAGTCTTTAAGATCGGGATCGGTAGCGCCGCGACATGATCCGTCGCAAATCTCCACTCTATATGCATTAAGCTGCTGCGTATCGCTGCACTGCGTTGGCTTTACCTGCGACTGCGCCCTAGATTTAGCCAACTGCAGCATGGTTGCCACCTCTGAAGTAGCAGCAGAAAGTGTTTGCGCTCTACTGTAATTTACAAATGCCGCAATGCCAACCACCGATAGGACTGCCGTAATAGCTATCACAATAATAAGCTCAATCAGCGTAAAACCTTTATCATTTATCATTTACGGGTTTGTGAAGGTAATAGACCAATTTGTTGAACCATCACAGTATGTAGTATTATTATTTAGATCCTTATCGTTATCATTAACATTCTCCAAACAAGCATACAAATTGTATCCCGTTCCACTTCCAGCTTGAACATAGGTATACACATATTTGCCAGTATTTAACGGATCGCAGGGAATTTTTTGTATGTAAGTTGCTGGCGGACTTCCCCCTACAAACGCATTATTACAAGCGGGCAATGAACTTGGATAACTGCCAAGGTCAGCTCGATAAATCTCTAAAGCTGCTTGAATTTGACGCAAGTTTGACTTTCTTTGTCCATCGCGAGCCCGCTGTCTAATCCCTATAAAATTTGCCATCAAAAGCGTTGTTAAAATACCAATAATAACAATCACCACCAAAAGCTCAATTAAAGTAAATCCTTTTTTCATGGGCTCACGTTCGGGCTTGACACTGCATAGTTGCAAATTTTTCCGCAGGCAGACGAATCTATATTGTTAAACTTTAAACTTGCTTGCGGATTTGCTCCTCCTCTTTCTAAACTAGCATACAACCAATAGGCTTGTCCATTGCTGCTGGCATAATATACGTACCTTCTAGTATCTGTGTCTTTAGGCAAAACAGCCATGTAGGGCGACCATTCCTCACCCCAATCTATAATTTGGTGATCTGCTTTAAATCCTTTTATTCTATAGGGAAGCTTGTCCTCTTTTGCTGTGCTTAGTGGATAACTACTATTATCTTTATGGTACTGCTCCAAAGCTTTTTGCATTTGTTCAAGGTCGGATTTTCTTATATTATCATTTGCTTTTTGCATTTGCGCCAGGGGATCAAAGTAAACAAATGCGCTTATCCCCAAAACACCAATCACAGCCATCGCCGCCAAAAGCTCAATTAGGGTAAAACCAGTCTGCAAGCGTATAGCAGGTAGCGTATAGCGTATAGTTTTTAATAAATTTTGCATTTTGAACTTTGAATTACTTTCCATCGTAGCAACGAAGAAAATATATGTCAAGGAAAACAATCCTTAAAATAAAAGTTTACAATTATGCAATAAAATTTAGGTAGTTTTTAGGCGTAACTGCCGCAAAAGCCGCTTGGGGATATGAAGTTATCCAATCCTTTGGCGCAACCACTTTTTTCTTGTTAGACCACTTGCATTCATACCCAAATAACTTACCGTCGCGGTCCTCCACCAAATCTATCTCCTGCTGACTATATGTGCGCCAAAAATACTGGTTGCTATAAATTCCTTTATATGAACGTTTTTTAAGCCTCTCAACCACTACAAAATTCTCCCACAATTTTCCACCATCATCCCTCATATCAAGGCCGTTAAATTGCGCTATTATTCCATTACGTATCCCGTTGTCCAGAAAAAAATATTTATTTTTACTAGTAATTTCAGAACGCAGATTTCTGCTTAATCCTCCTAATGATAGGATTACAAAAGATTTCTCCAACAAATCAAGATATCTGGCAACTGTTTTAATATCAATGCCAAGTTTCATTGATAACTCATTTAAAGATACTTCGCTGCCCAATTGAAATGCCAATAATTTTAACAAATCCAGTAATACTTTTGATCCTTTGATTTTTTCTAATGACAGTACATCCTTTAACAAATAAGAATTAACTATTTCTTCAATAATACTTACTTTTTCTTGCTTGGTTTTAGCGGTTAATACTTCTGGATAAACGCCAAAAATTAAAAATTCATTTAATCTTTCTCTAAGCTCGTGCTTATTATAAATCTCTGAAAGCTCAAGTTGAGAAATAGGAAATAACGTAACAGTATTTTTTCTACCGGTTAAAGGTTCGCCAATCTGGTGGGAAAGGTCAAAAGACGATGATCCTGTGGCAATCACCTTAATATTTGGTATTTGATCTATAATAATCTTTAAACCCATGCCTATATTAGGAATTTGTTGCGCTTCATCAATTGCGATCAATTCATACCCTTGGGCATACTCCAAAATTTGGGAAAAATCCTGCGATCCTAAAATTTGTTGAGTACGGATATTATCTCCTATATCCAGCTTATATTTTAATTGAGTGCTGTTTAAATAATCCTGCAGCATAGTAGTTTTGCCTACACGTCTTGGCCCATAAATTACCAGCACTTTTTGTGGTTTTAACAGCTTTCCAATATCATATATTCTAGGTATAAGCATAAAAATATGCTATCACAACTCCACAAATTTGTCAAAATTTATGGAGTATTGATCCTTAAATTATTTTGTTAAACGTTATTTGGCAAGGTAGAAAGGGTACAACCTAGTCAACCATTGACTTCCTTAAATAACCCTGCTAAAATTTAGATATTATTCAAAATAACCCTGCTAAAATGAATTACTACCCAAGAAAACTGCTAAGTAAAATAGAACCCTTTTATAAACTTAGGGAGATTATCGCCATAGTTGGCGCGAGACAAGTGGGTAAAACTACCCTTCTAAAAATTATTTTTGATCATTTATCAAAAAAACATAAATGTTTATTTTTAACTTTTGAAAATCGTTCTGATTTAGAAATATTTGACACAGATATTGAAAACTTTAAAAAACTGTATTGTTTGGATTACGAAATAATTTTTATAGATGAGTTTCAATATGCTAAAGATGCCGGGCAAAAACTAAAATATCTGTATGATACTACCAAAGTGAAGTTTTTTATTAGTGGTTCTGCTTCGCTGCAGATAAAAGAAGCAGGTAAATACCTGGTAGGCAGAGTGTTTACTTTTGATTTACATTCATTTTCTTTTGAGGAATACTTGGAAGTAACAAATCCTGCTTTGTATCATATTGTCAAAAAAGGCTTTAACATAGTAAAAAATCTTTTAGCAGGAAACGAACCTAAAATCACAAATTTCATAAAAAGCGAAGCCCTAAATGCTAAATTAACAAATCTTTTCGAACAGTATTTGATATTTGGAGGTTATCCTAGAGTAGTAACTTCTAAAACAGACGACGAAAGAAAACAAGTTCTTGCCAGCATCATAGATAATTATTTATTGCGGGATATTAGTTCTTTACTGCATTTGGCAACGGAAAATCAGTTGTTAAATTTAAGCCGATTTTTAAGTCTGCAAACAGGTAATTTAATCTCTTACACAGAGTTATCTACAACTATCGGCATGCCTTACAAAGAAGTTAAAAACCACATCAAAATACTTGAGCAGACTTTTGTTGTTAATTTGGTTTATCCATATTTTGGCAATAGAAGAACAGAACTAGTTAAAAACCCTAAAGTATACTTTTTGGACAACGGTTTTAGAAATAAAGTGATTGACAATTTTTCTTCTTTGTCAGACAGGTCGGATATGGGGGCATTAGCAGAAAATTTTATATTCAATAGTCTAATTAGAGGCAACATAATAGATTCAAACAAGGTAAATTTTTGGAGAACAAAATCACAGGCCGAGGTTGATTTTATAGTTTTTAGAGAAGGGGAAATTATCCCTGTGGAAGTAAAATACGCTCCCATCAATCAAAAAGTTGCGGGGAAAAGTCTGTTTAGTTTTATCAATAAATACTCTCCCAAAACAGCAGTTATTACTACCAACAAAGAATTTGGGGCGCGTCAAATTAAAAACACAAATCTATACTTTATTCCTATTTTCTTTTTAGACTAGGCCGGCCCTACAGGGAGGGGTATCCTTCTTTTTTCATAATTATTGCTCAAAACAATATAATCTCTTTGATTCGTTACAATAAACACCACCACAAGAGCTTGTCCAAGAATTATCTGTTGCCAGATAGCCACCTGTTACAGCACTGTATAAAAAAGATGTCGTTGACCAATCACTACATGGATTACCATCGCTGCTGCCACTTGAATTAGTTTGCGTCCATACTGTACAACTGGCAGATGAAGTCAAAACATCCCCGTTTTCTGTTACGTTAATTCCATGCCTCAAATAGGAAGAGTCTGATTTCTGTGTAATCAAATCACTCCAGCTATTTGCAACTAACGTATCATCAATAAGATTGTATGATGATGTTTTAGTAAACCTTGTACCAGGGCCGTTTGTACTATCTGAAAGCCATGTCATCCATGTCCTCCCATGCAAATTAGTAACAGTGGAATTATCTGCTAAACTTTTGCAAATCTTATCTGCTCCATCCAAACCGCTAGTACCACTACCAGCACTTTTTAAATCACCATTATACACTTGGCTGGTCACAAAAACATACTTACTTGTGAGAGTTGGTGTAGCTGTGGGAACGGGAGTAGAAGTTGC
The DNA here is from genome assembly GCA_016432345.1 of Candidatus Levyibacteriota bacterium. Taxonomy (GTDB): domain Bacteria; phylum Patescibacteriota; class Microgenomatia; order Levybacterales; family UBA12049. The sequence goes on from CP066685.1 coordinate 755,095, forward strand.
GGTTGGTTCTGGCGTTGAAGTTGGAGCAGGAGTAGAAGTTGGAGATGCAACTTGACCTTGACAAAGCGTGGCTGGACATGGAGCAACCGTTAAATTGGAGGATGTAGCGCTGTAATTGTATGGATCGCTGCATGGAATAACTTGTGGGCCAACTTGCGAGTCGTTTACGCAGTGATCAAGTTTGGCAAAAAGACGATAGCCGCCAGCATCAAGCCCATATTTATAAGGCATATTAGAATCCTGCGGCACTTTTTCCATATATCCTGGCCATAAATCTCCAAATGGCACGGTGTCAGGATAAGTACCGTTATCATTGTAATACACTTCAAGCGCCCTTTGAATTTGCGCCAGCTCCTGTTTCCTTTGAGTATCTCTGGCCCTTTGTATCTGATCTATTGGATTAACAACCACTAAAATCCCTGCCGTTAAAATTCCAAGAATGGCAATCACCACCAAAAGCTCAATTAGGGTAAAACCAGTCTGCAAGCGTATAGCAGGTAGCGTATAGCGTATAGTTTTTAATAAATTTTGCATTTTGAACTTTGAATTACTTTCCATCGTAGCAACGAAGAAAATATATGTCAAGAAACCCCAGGTGGTAAATTATTTTAGTGGTTTAGATGTTGGTGTAACTGTGGGAGTGGGGGTTGAAGTTGCGGTTGGTTCTGGCGTTGAGGTTGGAGCAGGAGTAGAAGTTGGGACCACAACTGGACAAAGCGCTGTATCCGCGCATGGAGCAACCGTTAAATTGGGGGAGGTAACGCTGTAGTTGTAAGTGGTTGTACTACATGTTGCAGAGTCAATAACTTGATTGTCATCGCACCGCTCGAGTTTGGCAAAAAGACGATAAGAACTCCCATCTGTAGCAGGCTGATACGAATACTCAAAAGAACCACCTGGATCTTTTGGCATCTTCATAAGATACGGTGAAAACGGTTCGCCCCATACGACTTCGGAGGATGAAGGATATTTGCCGTTATCTGCATAGTAGGATTCCAGGGCATTGCGTACCTGCAAAAGTTCCTGTTTTCTCTGCGAATCCCGAGCCTTTTTAAGTAAATCTACCGGATTTATAATCGTCAGCAGTCCGGCAGCAAGAATCCCCAAAATAGCAATCACTACTAAAAGCTCAATCAGAGTAAAAGCCCGCTCGGCAAATAACAATCGCTTTTTCATCTTAATGATAAGGTATCAATTCGCCAAAATTATGTCAAGCCCCTACGGAGCAACCTCCTGCCAAATATAGTTGGGGGATTTAAGAAAATCAGGAGCATTTAAAATAAAGTCTAATCGCTCGAAAACTTTAAACGATGGCGTGGTTTTGTTATTACTGCAAAGGTTTCTGTGATTTATTATCTGTCCTCCTTGCAATTTAGCATTAGTTACCAAAGCGCCGGCAATACTAAGCTGGGTATCTGGTGTTGGAGGGCTGGCTTGACAGCCGGCAATATCGTTTCCCTCCAATACAATGTCTGAATCACTGCTGTAAAATCCTTCCAATTTGGTAACTGCTTTATCAACTGTAATTTTCCCAGATACCGAAAAGGTAACAGTCGAACCAACCGGTACAATAATATTCTCGCTGATATTAAGGTTGCCATTTACCAGTATGACATAATTTTTACCATTCGGGAAAGTATATCCGGTACCAGACAATGTTAAATCGCCTTCTGATTTATACAAACCATTTGTTAATTGACTAATATCCGATGGAAAAGGATTTGGGACAATCCCGTTTTGCCTGGCGGTGGTGGTCATATAATCGTAGGAGGTTCTAATTGCTCCGCTCACAGGCGTAAATGTTTCTTTCCACAATCCCGAACCAGCTTGCCAATCGTAGTCTTTCGATGCCCGGCCGCCTGCTACCCCAAAATTTGGGGTGGATCCGCCGGAAAAGATTACTCCAGGTGTTTGGCCGCCGCCGCCATCACCTCTGCCAGGCAAAGACGCGTATGGCTCCATACCCGTTCTACCCTGGGGAATTGAGTCCACAAACCCGCTATCCATGCGCATATCCCCGCCCACTCCCTGAAACCAGGACGAAGTACGAACATTTACAGTAACTCTAATAGATTGTGGAATACAATTACGTTGGGCTATCAGCGGATCGCTAGATACCCCTGCATCCTCATTTACTGTTAGCGTAGCTGTTCCCTCACTAATAGCATTAACTGTAATAATTGCTCCTTGAGGAACTCCCCTAGAAATTCCAATTATTTGACTCTCGGGATCACTAGTATACCAGCCTATTAAACCTGGATTTCCATTATAGCCAGTGGCGGTTAAGGTGAGCGTTTGTCCAGGCTCCATGGTTATATTTAATCCCGGTGATACCCGCAGGATGCTGCACCAATACGAAACATCGGTACTGCAGTAGTTGCTAAAAAGACCATTGCTGTTTTTGGCATAGGATTTTGGGTGAAACTGACCCGCAGAATCATATCTGTGCGTAGCGGTCGAGCCGCCTGGAGTAAGAAAAAGCGAGGTTATAGGATCATCGAAATTGTAGAAATAACTGCTGATTGCCTGCGGCGGGGCGGGGCTGGTATCAATGCTGGCCGAGTATTGACTTGTTATTATGTTTGAATATCCACTCAAAAACAAAGGTCTAACAAAGGCAAAAAGGTAGCTTCCGGCCGGGGTAATTAGATAATCCCGTTCTCCGCCTATCATATGGCTTACGCCCGGTATCCTTTTTAAAGGCAGCCACGGGCCTAAAGTGCCGTCGCTGCTATTAACAGCCGAAACAAAATCAACGCTAGTCTGTAAGCCGTTTTCTGTAAAACGCAGTCCTGTTACAAAAGCGTAGCCGTTAGACGCAAAAGCATTTGAAAAGTGACCATTTGGCGGGGCCGTAAGCCGCGCCCAGGAATCTAACGACCCGCCCCCAGATCTTATCCGCGCTCCAAAAACATTTGTTGTTGTCCCATTGAAATCAATTAAATAAAGATAATCGTTGGCTACAAACAGATCCTTTATTCCATAAGGAGAGTCCACCTGGGGCATAGGTAATTCTTCCCAGTTAAGACTGTCTGTTGAGCGCAAAATTTTTGCTGTTACCGCGCCTGCTTCGCTTCTTGTTCCCGAAACAATTAATTTATTACCATAACTAGTCATCGAATAAGGCGTAAACCCCGCAGGGAAATTTGGGTCACGGGAAAGCCAAGAACCAAGACTGCCATCGCTACTATTAACTTGAACATTGTAAAACTTATACACATTAGCGCCATAATGATTGTAATTGGCAATTACATAGATATTATTGCCTCTGTTTGCAACAAGCTGACCAGGATTTAAAGTATAAGAAGGATCAGCGCTGGTGCCGGGATTAGGCAGCGACCATTCCGGTTTGCTAACCCACGGGCCTAAAGTGCCGTCTGTTTGATATTGCGCTCTAAGCACATTAGCAAGAGAAGCTGTGCCATAAGCCCCCCCAACCATAAAAAGATAATTATTCACCATTACAGGTTTTGAGTACCAAATAGGAGGATAAGACTGATAAGTGTTTTCAAAAGACTGCAGTGTGCCGTTGGCGTTGATTTTGGCGGCAAGACTGGCATTAAGCGAGGTTGTTACAACAACAATATACCCGTTTGCTAAAACCGCAGATTGCGGCCATGCGCCAATAAAAGTTGGCGTTTCGGACATCTGCCATCCTTCTTCTCTAAGAGTGCCATTATTTTGGTTTATAGGAGCAAATTGCGTAAATCCACCGCTGGTAACATACAAATAATTACCCGATACCGCAGAATTACTCATTACACCAGGATAAGATAAATCAGTAAGGGTCTGCCATGCGTTTATAGTACCATCGCTATTTACATAAGCTGATTTTACTGTTTTTATCCATCCGCTATTATCATTGCCCCCTGCTATAAAAATGTAATCGTTGGCGGCCGCGGCTGAATGATAATACAATGGGATTGAAAGTTTTGTAGTTTCTGTCCAATCGCCTAAAGAAACGCTGTCTCCGTTGATAGTTATTTTGGCGGAGTAAGTTGTATCTTTGGAGAAACTTCCATACAAACCTCCTGTTACAAACAAATATCCTTTAATTGCGACAGTAGCATGAGTATATCGAGGCTGCGGCAGGGACGTAAGGGTTGTCCACTGGTCTAAAGTGCCGTCATCGTTAACCTTGGCGGCATAGACGGCGGATTGCGTTGTACCATCGTTTGCCATACCACCGACTACAAAAAGAAAACCATTATACACAGTGGCAGTATGATTATGAAGCTGTTTGGGCAAAGAAGAAACAGTGCTCCACTGGCCTAAAGTGCCGTCATCGTTAACCTTGGCGGCATAGACGGCGGAAGAATAATATCCTCCTGTAATATAAACATAACCATTAACCGCGGCTGTGGCGTATCCAACCATCTCTTGTGATGTAAGAGGAACTGCCATAGGATTCCACTTCGCAACAACATTGCTGGGATTAGCGGCAATGGTGTTAAAGACAACGTCAAGCGGCCGCTCGCCCCTATCTGGCTGCGCAGTTAGGCTTTGACAAAAAGGCCTATCCGCCTCGCCCGCAAAACCAAAAGAAACACTTTGGCTATAAACAGAACAACTTCTATCTTCACAGTTATAAAGGCCGGAGTTAACATTGGAAAATTCCGGCGCGCCGCCTGGTCCAATCGTGTCGTTAATATTGGTATCCCACCAGACGCCGCGGGTAAATGTAAAGGCTGCTGGCGTATCCGCCCTAACTTTGTAGTTTAATCTCGACCAACTATCATAATTGCCAATAGCAAAAGGTAAATTGTCAAACCTCGCTTGTCCAAAACTGTTGGTAATTTGCGTTTGGTCAATGCCGCATTCGCCTGTAACATGAATAGGAATACCAGGCTGGGGAGTATCTGTAAAATAAAACGGCGTCTCTGAAGGCCAGGAACCGGGGTCAAAGTTGGGATCGTTAAAGGCGGTAACGGTTAGGGGAAAATGTTGATATATATCATCACAAGACCTTTCTACATAAACATTGGTAAAACACGACGCGCCGCCGCCCCTTCTAGTGGCGCTAACTCGATAAGTACCTGTGCTAGATCCGACTGCACAGCCAAATGGATCACCAGGCTGGCCAACTCTGCTGTTTCCGTCTGGACATGTTAAATCGTATGTACCGGCATCCCCCGAAAGACTTACCGATATAGAAGCGCCTGGAACAACTGTCCTAGGACTAGCCGAAAGCGCGCAACCAACAGAGGCTGGGGGGGAAACATTGTATGGATTAAAAACAACGCTGGTAACAGCCAAAAGCGCTCCTGTAGAATTAAAAAGACCAAAAGTGTGAGAACCTTGTGAAATAGCTGCGCTTTGACTTGGTGTCCACGTGCAGAAGCTAGGACTAACGCTGTCTGAAAACGTGCATATTGGTCGCGTCCACCCTGTTGAGGGGATATCGCCAATACTTCCTGAATATACGCCTGGATTATAAAACCCTATATCTGTTGTTCCTGAAACACTGGTATTTCTTGTTATAGTTTCCTGTTGCCAAGTACCGTCTTGAGCTTGGTTGTTTGGGTCGGGAATTACACTAATATTATTTGGTCCCTGGGTTGGGGTGGGTGATGGGGTAGGAGTGATGGTAGGAGTTGGGGTTGGGGTTGCGGTTGGAATAGAAGTAGGTGTTGGACCCGAGCAGGCAACATTTACGTGATTAGAGGAGGCGCTATATACCCCCCTGCTATCCACCGCATGCACCCAGGCTTCGTAGATAGGACCAACACTGGTTGCTCTACTATACGGACTTGAAGCATTATTGTCTACCGTATCTCCAGACAAAGGACTGTCTCCACCCCAACCATTGGCTTTATCATCAATTCTAAGAGCATAGGTCGCAGCTCCAACAACAGAACTCCACACCACATTAAGGGTTCCTGGATTACCACTGCAGGTAAAAGAAGTAATGTTAGGCGCGGGAAGGGGAGTTGGAGTAGCAGTAGGAACAGCAGTAACACAAGCAGAATCACTTTGATTACATGCTCCTACCACATGGTTACATACTCCACTTTGATCAGACCAAGTATATTCGTCTACATTATGACTCAACCCTTCACCACAACATTCATTGTAAGACCTACTATAATCACAGGTTCTGGCAGGAGCTAAAGTATCACAAGCAGGCTGGCCGCAGGCAGGTTCTCCTGCTGCGCCGCATCTTACCTCTGTATTGCTTCCGCAGTCTGCTTCCAGAGGCTCAAATGGATCAACTGGAAAACTGCGGGCGCTAACAGGGGTGGTACCATTACAACAAGTTTTGTAGGCTCCCCCCACATCACAACTCCCAGCAGTGGCACTGCATTTCCCAGCATCCATCACAGGCGGGTTACTGGAGTTATATTTATCACCAGTGGAACAGGCGATGGAAGATTTTGGAAGCCAGGCAAAATACCCAACGCCAGGATCAAGAGGATCTTCATAACAACCACTGTATTCATATTTACTCCATGCGCTAGTATCGCTATCGGATGGACATGCTGTTCCGCAGTCTGTTACTCCAATGTTTTGACTGTTCCAGCATTGTTGTATTACTAGACCACAAAAGGCATCTGAAACTTTGTTTCCTGCAGGCGCAGCGGAATTAAAATTAAGAGTGACGGATGCATAAACTTTATTCGCTGTATAAAGTGAAGCGAATATATAGAAGAAGAAAAAAAAAACAAGAAAGATTTTTTTTAGATTCATAATGAATGCTAACTTATTTTAACTTAAAAAGACTTTTTATTAGTGTTTCATTCGTTCTCGTTCCATTAGAAGTTATAATATTTTCTGTTACATAAATTTTACCACCAGTGCTAACTCCCATTTTGTCACCCTTTTTTGGGTTCGCTTTCTGTTGTGGCATCTCTGCAGTAGGCATGGTATCAAAGCNNNNGAAAGGAGGACCACTTTGTACTACTATATCTAATACTTTCCCATCTTCTGGAGCAAAGATAGAAACACTTGCTGGGAGATCAATAACAAGATAGGTGTAATTTACACCATTAATGGTTATTTGTATCCTTCTTGCTTGAGAACAATATTTTTCTGGTAGAAGTAAACAGGTTCCTGGCTGTTTATCAAATTGATTTTTGTAAACAAAAAAATAAAAAAATAACGATATTGCTAATAGTATAAAAACGATAATAGAAAAAATAGATTTTGATTTATACATAATTATAATTCTATGGTAATAAATCGAGGAGGAAAAAGCAATAAGATTTACACTTATTTATTAGGAATGGAGATAAGGAAAATATTAATAAACAGCCTTTGAGCTAGGTGGTTCAGAATCAAAATTAAATGATACACTTGGTGTTATTGGGCCATCGTATTTGGAAACAAATGGCTGATCATAAGCTTCTGGAGATAGTTTTTGTAATGTATTTT